>JANPBM010000064.1:0-21386 GCA_031430435.1 Acidobacteriota bacterium | reverse complement strand
GTCGTCAAAGCCGACGGCCTTGCTGCCGGTAAGGGCGTTGTTGTCGCCGCCAATCGTGCCGAAGCTGTCGCCGCGATCAAAGACCTTGAAAACCTCGTTGGTGCGGACGCCGCCGAGAAGATCGTGCTCGAAGAATGTCTGGTGGGCAAGGAAGTTTCGCTATTGATGTTTGCCGATGGCGAAGATTTTGCGCTGATGCCGCCTGTCCGTGACCACAAACGCATCGGCGAAGGCGACACGGGCGCGAACACCGGCGGGATGGGAACGGTCTGCGACGATTCATTGTTATCACCCGAAGAAACAGCGAAAATTATCGATAAAATTGTTAAACCGACGCTGAAAGGCTGTGAAATCGAAGGCTTTGCGTTCAAAGGAATTTTGTTTATCGGCTTGATGTTGACCGAAACCGGCGCGAAAGTGTTGGAATACAACGTCCGTTTCGGCGATCCGGAAACGCAGTCGATTATGCTCCGACTCGACACGGATTTACTTGAAATATGCAATGCGATGTTGTCGCAAACGCTCAATAAATTTGAAATCGGGTGGAAAAAAGGAAGTTCGGCGTGTGTTATTTCGGCGGCGGAAAATTATCCGCACAAACCGAAACTCGGCGATAAAATTTCAGGTTTGGAAAATATAAAAGATGCGGTTATTTTCCACAGCGGAACGGCAAAAGACGAACACGGAAACTTTATCACCGCCGGCGGACGAGTTTTAGGCGTTACGGCAACCGCCGAAAATCTGACCGAAGCATTAAATCGGGTGTATAAAGCCGTTGACGAAATAAGTTGGAACGGAATGCAGTTTCGCCGCGACATCGGCAAATAATCCGACTGCTGATTGCTAAAATTATGAACAGAGCATATAAATACTACGATTTGATAATGGCGGCGTTCGTTGCAGTTTTGCTTTGCTCAAATTTAATCGGCGTTCACAAAGTTTCGTCGGTTAATTTACCTTTTTACGGCGAATATATTTACGGCGCGGGCGTTTTATTTTTCCCGATAAGTTATTTGTTCGGCGATATTTTGACCGAAGTTTACGGCTATGCGCGTTCGCGGAAAGTAATTTGGGCAGGTTTCGGAGCGTTGATCTTTGCCTCGCTGATGTCGTTTGTCGTAACGGCATTGCCGTCTGCCGCGACGATGGACGCGGAAAAACAAAAGGCAATCGAGATGATTTTCGGACAAGTTCCGCGAATCGTGATTGCTTCGCTGACAGCATTTTGGCTCGGCGAATTCGTCAATTCGTTCGTGTTGGCAAAAATAAAACTGTTGATGAGCGGAAAGTTTCTGTTTATTCGCACAATCGCTTCGACAATCTTCGGGGAAATCGCCGATTCGCTCATATTTTATCCGATTGCATTTTACGGAATATGGTCAAACCAACAACTTGTCAGCGTGATGATCGGCAATTATTTCATCAAAGTTTTGTGGGAAGTTTTAGCCACGCCGTTCACTTATTTAATCGTTAATTTTCTGAAAAAAGCCGAACACGAAGATTTTTACGATAAAGAAACAGATTTTAACCCGTTCAGTTTGGAAACGTGAGGGTGAGGTTTTGAGTATTCATCAACTTACAATTCGTAAATCAACTCTTTTTTCTTGTGTCCGCCTTTGCCCGCAAAAAACCCCGCAACCGCACCCGCTCCTGCTCCGATTGCGGAAGTAAAAAGAATTACGGGAACCGCATATTCATCATTTAACCCGTTCCCATTTGTACTCAGAATCACAACCCCGATTCCTGCGCCGACACCTGCGCCTGCCGCCGCACCGATTCCCGTTGCCGCTCCTTTTCCTAATCCGCCGCGTGATTTCAGTTCTGCAATCCAAACTTTTTTGATCTCGCTTTTTTGAAATGTTCTTGTTTGGGTTGTAAGTTCTTTTTTATCTGCCATTTGCACAACGATTTCCGTATCGTTTGCCGAAGTGAGTTTGCCGAAAATTGTTTCGTCGTTTGTAGTTTTGACGGCGATTTCGTTATTTGCCGATGCAACAACTTCGCTCCAATTGCCTTTGGATTTTGCGAACGCGGTTTGAAAGTTGATTCCTAAAAGTGTAACAACCAATATGATCGCCGATATAAATTTTTGTAACATTTTGTGTCTCCGAAATTTGAATTTTTAATAACAAACTCAGATTACAAAATAAAAATCAGCCGATGTGATTGATTGTTACACTTTTGCAAAGTGTCATAGTGAAAAGCGGCTCTTGCAAAGTCATTGAAAATTCTAACTGATACAAAAAAACGTTTTTGACACAGATGCACGCCGATAAAAACCAGATAAAAACAAGATGTATTTTCTTATCAATTCTTTTATCTTCTTCAATCGGTGTGTATCGGTGTTAAAAAACGGCTTCGGCTGACTTTGCAAGAACCGTGCATAGTGAAATTTAGTTTTCGTAAACCAAAGATTTTTTCTTATGTCCTTTTTTCACAAAAAAACCACCAATGGCACCAATTCCGGCTCCTAAAATTGTATAAACCGGAATTGCCAATGAGGCTTGTCCATCACTTCTGTTTTCAGGTTTTTTGATGTAAATAACCGCCGCGACTACTCCCGCACCCGCACCAATCGCCGCACCTTTTCCGGTATTTCGTTCGCCGAAACGTAATTCGGCTCGCCAAATCTTTTTGATGTTCGTTCGTAAAATTGTTTGCGATTGACCCGAATAACCTGATTTATCCGCAACTTGCAAAACAATCTCGTTTTCGTTTACGGAACTTAGTTTGCCGAAAACGGTTTGTCCGCCGGTTTCATTAACGGCAACATCTTTGTTCAATAAACCGATAACGCTGCTCCAATCGTTTGATGATTTAGCAAAAGCGGCTTGAAAACTGATTGTTGTCAGCACAAGAATTAACGCAAAAGATGCGATTTTATTTAACATATTTATTTTCTCCAAAAGTTTATTTGTGTAAAGCAAATTCAGTCTATAAAAACAAAATGTCGGAATGTGCAGCATTATGACACTTCTGCAACTGTCCCAATCAATGTGCTAGAATCTTTCAATGATTACGCTTGCAACTAAAATCATCAACTTTCACGAACTCGGCATCGCTAATCTTTCCGTTGCGATGTCAAGAAAACTTGCTCTTGCCGTTGCCGTCTATTCAAATAAAACTGACGCAAATGATGCAACCGTTGAAGATTTGCTCAATTATTTTCCGACACGTTGCGAAGACCGCTCGAACTTAATCCAAATTGACGAACTTTATCCCGATTTAGAAGCCTCGCTCGATTTGTATGTGCGGGTTGCGGGCGGATTCCGAGTCGGGAAAAATCGCGGACCGAAAGCTCCGCCGCTTTATATTTTTGAAATTACGGCAAGCGATTTTGAACGGACGCGAAAACCTGTGGTTGTAATGTGGTTTGTGTCAGGCAAAGCCGCGAGCCACGTTATTGAATATCACAAAAAACGATTTGAACGCGGAACTCGTTTTGTTGCTTACGGAAAGTGGGAATGGGACGTGCGGCGAAATACGTTTTCGCTAAAATTAAACAAGCCCGACGAACTCGAATTATTGCCGAATAACGCCGACACCGAACTTTTCGGTTTACTGAAAGAACCGAATGACGAAGGACAAACGACGAATGACGAAGACAGTTTGCTTGACGATTCAAACCAATTTCCGCTCATTCACGTCGGGCGAAGTGTGCCGATTTACCGCAAACTCGGTCAATTTCAGACGAAACGTTTGCGTGAAATAATGTTTGATGTGCTGCAAAATTTGGACGAAAAATCGTTCACCGAAAGTCTGCCGAATGACCTTTTGCTGCAAAATAAACTTATAAGTCGCGGAAAAGCTGTCAAAGAAATTCACTTTCCGCCCGAAAATTCCGACCTTTCAGAGTACGCAAAGTTTCGCAGCAATGCCCACAAACGTCTGATCTACGAAGAATTTTTTCAGGTTTCATTCGCCTTGCAACTGAAACGCGGCGAACGCCAAAAAGAACCGAAAGGCACAATTATCGAGATTTCCGAAACAATCCAAAAACGTGCCGACAACCTTTTGCCGTTTGTTTTAACGAACGCCCAAGATCGCGTCGTTCGCCGAATTTTCGACGATTTACAGAGCGATTCGCCGATGAACAGGCTCGTGCAAGGCGATGTCGGAAGCGGAAAAACAATTGTCGCGATGCTCGCAATGTTCGCCGTGATGGAAAACGGCTATCAAGTCGCGTTGATGGCACCGACCGAAATTTTAGCCGAACAGCACTTCAGAAACGCGAAAAAACTATTCGCCGATTCGCCGTATAAAGTCGAATTATTGATCGGAAGTTTGCGGGCGAAACAAAAACGCGAGGTTCACGCGGGCATCGCAAACGGTGAAATACAAGTAGTTATCGGCACACACGCCGTTATTCAAGAAGCCGTACAGTTTGAAAAACTCGGACTTGCCGTAATTGACGAGCAACATCGTTTCGGAGTTTTGCAACGTGCCGAAATCCGTGCGAGAGGCTTAAACCCAGATATTTTGGTGATGACCGCCACGCCGATTCCGAGAAGTTTGGCGATGACGGTTTACGGTGATTTGGAAGTTTCCGTGATTGACGAACTTCCGCCCGGACGAACGCCGATTAAAACCGTAGTTGTCGGTGAAGACCAACGAAACGGCGTGTATAAAGGAATTGACCGCGAAGTTTCACTGGGCAGACAAGTTTACATTGTTTATCCGTTGGTCGAAGAATCGGAGAAGTTGGATTTGAAAGCGGCAACCGCGATGTTTGAAGAATTACGCGACAAAGTTTTTCCGAATTATAAAATCGGTTTGCTGCACGGCAAGATGAAAACGGACGAAAAAGAATCGGTGATGCAGAAATTTGTTGCGAATGAGACGCAAATTTTGGTCGCGACAACCGTCATTGAGGTTGGCGTTGATGTTCCGAATGCAAGTTTAATGATAATCGAACACGCCGAACGTTTCGGGTTGTCGCAACTTCATCAACTTCGCGGTCGTGTCGGTCGCGGTGCCGAACAATCGTTTTGCGTTCTTTTGACAGGCGATAAAAAGACGGCGGTTGCCCGCGAACGGCTCGGAATTATGGAAGAAACAACCGACGGTTTTCGGATTGCCGAAAAAGATTTAGAGATTCGCGGGCAAGGCGAAATCCTCGGCACACGGCAATCGGGCGATCAAACCTTCAAAATCGGCAACATTATCCGCGATTTACGGATTTTAGAAAAAGCCCGCGAAGATGCGGAAATTTATTTGACGGTAAAACGTTTAACTAAAGAAACTTCAAATTTAATCGAGATTGCGAAAGCCGATAAACGCTTTAAATTGGCGGGAATAGGCTGATTTGAAGGTTGAAATAATAAAAAACAGGTAATAATTGAAATTTTGTTTGTAATTTAACCCTTTAATTAGTTATATTTATAGTAGAAAAAGTGCATATTTGATAATCCGATATCGATAATAATTCTCGCTTGGGTCTAAGTTTATTGTCGAAATAAAGATTATCGTTACTTTTGTCTATCGTTTGATGCTGTAAAGCCATTAAGTATCTTACTTCACGGGAGACCCAACAAAAACATGGAAAATCAAAATAAAGAAGAAGACAAAACCCAAAATCCTGTCAGCAGAGAGAAAACTGCTGAAAAACCAAGGGAAAGTTATCACGGAACAAAATCTTTTCAACCGAGAAATGATTCGCGCCCGCGTCCGAGTAGCTTTCAAAAACGGGATGATAATCGCCCGCGACCAAATAATTTTCAACCACGCTCCGACAATCGAAACTTTGGCGAAAGAAAATCGTTTACTCCAAACCCCGGAACCCGAAAAAGTATAACGTCAATGCCGAGTTTTACCGACCGTAAATCTTTTGAAGAACGTAAAAAATCGGGTCAATACATACCTTATACCGAGCGTAAGGAGGTAAATGAGCGAAAAAATGTCGGTGAACGAAAAGATTTTCGCGAAACACGAAATTCACCGCCGATTCGAAGCAGTTTTCAACCGAAATTTCAACCCAAAGGAAAACCGAAACTTAAACCGTGGGAAGAAAATCCCATACCAATCGTTTCTGAAATGCAATTAACCGACGGCAAACATCGCGGCAAATATGTAAAAACCACGGAATCGCAAAAAGTGCGTCCGACCGCGCGGCGAATCCGCGAAGTAATGTTTCGGCTGATTTATCGGCGTGTTAAATTTTCGCGCTTTTTGGATTTATGCGCAGGTTCGGGAATGGTCGGGCTGGAAGCTCTTTCGCGTGGCGCGGTGGCGACGACTTTTGTCGAACGTTCCGCGAAAATGTGCAGTTTTATCAAGAAAAATCTTGAAACTTGCGGTGTCAAAGACGGGCATTGCGAAGTTGAAGAAATCGAAGTTGTACCGTTTTTGATGCGGGCAAATAAAAAGAAGCGGCAATGGGACGTGATTTATTTCGACCCGCCGTACGATTCAAATTACGAAGAAGTTTTGGAACTGTTAGGCAAAGGTTTCGGCTTGAGCGCGAAAGGTTGCGTGGTGGTCGAACATCATTCCGAGATGTTTTTTCCCGAATTTATCGGATGTTTGCAACGTTTCAAAGTAATTGTCAACGGCGAAACCGCACTCACTTTTTTCGAGCGAAAGTAATGCGTATTATCGCGGGAATTTATAAAGGGCGAACATTGAAAAGTCCGCGAGACTTGCAGGTTCGCCCGACCTCCGACCGCTTGCGCGAAACTCTTTTCAATATCTTAAACCGCAGAATAACTGAAGATACGAGGTTTTTAGACTTATGTTCCGGCACCGGTGCAATTGGTTTCGAGGCACTTTCTCGCGGTTCGCGGCACGCGACTTTCATCGAAAAAGCACAACGTGAATGCGCTTTAATCAAGACTAATTCGGAGTTATTAAAGGTTGACGCGCAAAAGTTGCGGATTATTTGCGTGTCGGCGGAAAAGTTTTTGCAAAATACGTCGCAAACTTTTGATTTAGTTTATTTCGATCCGCCGTATGCCGATGATTACACCCAAGTTTTGCAACAATTCGGCGAAATAAACTCGACGCTTTTGGCAGATGAAGGCGCGTTGATTGTCGAACACCGCAAAAATATAATGTTGCCGGACGAAATCGGCGAAATACGGCGGTGGCGACAGATTAAACAAGGCGATTCGTGTTTGAGTTTTTTTGAGCGGAGCTGATTTTTCATCAAGCGGGTAAAAAATAATCGCAATAAATGCACCTGACAATCTTCACGTCAAATATTTTAATTTTGCAGCCGCGTGTTAGTATTGAATAAATGAATCAATGATTCAATCAATAAATGAAAATACTTGCGTGGCTGGTTTTATGTTTGGTTTGGGGTTCAACTTGGTTTTTTATCAAACTCGGCTTGGTTAATTTGCCGCCGATAACTTTTGCGTCCGCCAGATTTATCGTTGCCGTAATTATTGTTTTCGGCATTATTTCAGTCAAAAATATCCCGCTTCCGAATACGAAAAAACAGTGGAAATTACTTGCGTTGACCGGTTTTTTGCAATTCAGCCTGAATTACAGTTTCGTTTTTTGGAGCGAACAACATATTTCTTCGGGCTTGGCGGCGGTTTTACAGGCGACGATTCCGGCTTTCGGATTGATCGCGGCGTGGATTCATCTGCCGCATGAAAAGATTACGGGTTTGAAAATCGGGGCAATCGGAATCGGCATTATCGGCGTGGCAATTATCTTTGTCGAACAACTGCAAGTCAGCAGTTTACTTGGGTTTGCGGGTTGTTTGGCGATTGTCGTCGGGGCGGCGACGGCGGCGGAAGCAAGCGTTTTGACCAAGGCTTTCGGTGGTGAAATTCATCCCGCAAGCATAGTTTTCGGGCAAATGTTGTGCGGAATTCCGCCGATGATTTTGTATAGTTTGATAACCGAAGGCAATCCGCTCAACTTTAACTGGTCAATCGGCACGATTTCGACGGTTTTTTATCTCGCCATAGTCGGGACAATTCTTACTTTTTGGATCTATTATTGGCTTTTGCGTCAAATCGAATCAGCCAAAGCGATGATGATTTCGCTTGTAACACCTTTAATCGCGGTAATTGTCGGCGCCTATTCGTTGGGCGAAAAAATTCCTTTGCAAACATTTCTCGGTGGATTGCTGATACTTTCGGGCATCGGATTGATAGCTTTCAAACGCAAAAAATAACGGAGAATTTGGAGTTCGTCCGTTATTTTTTTGAAAGCCGGCGTAAAGCCTAAGGGTTTTTTTTGAGGACATTTGTTTGCGGTTGCAAAACCGGCACGCTTGCGTCTTTTCCCGCCGTTCTGCCTGTGCGTGTAATCGGGATACGTTTTTCTTTGTTTTTACCGTCGCCGACCACGACTTTGATTGCCCGAAAACTTCCGTCGCGGTTTGTATTGGTCGGATAATAACTCAGCAAGTATTGTGTTCGTAACGATTTAGCGATGTCTAGAGCGATTCCGTTAAGCTCGCCGACGCTGGTCGGAAAATACGCTTTGCCGCCGGTTTCGGTTGCCATTCGGTTTAATAATTTCATGGCTTGGTCACGCGGGCTTTTGCGAATTAAACTGCCGTCGTTGCTCAATTCGCCGACAAAACCAATCGTATAAATTTGTACGTCGGCTTCTTTTAAGGCTTCAAAAAGCTGAGTTTCTTTGTAAAAAGAATCGCGATCTTCACCGTCCGTAACCAAAATCAACGCCCGTCGTTTGCGGTCCGTACCGCTTTTATCTTTCTCGAATTCGGTAACTTTATCGGCTCCCAAATAAACCGCATCGATGACTGCGGTTGCTCCGCCTTCAACGTAAAGTCCGTCTAAGGCATCATTTATTAATTCTTTATTGGACGTGAAATCTTGCTCGATCGAGATTTTTGCCGAATTGACAAAACGAATTACGCAAACATCGTCTTCGGGTTTATTACTGCCGACAATTACTTTGCCGGCTTCGATTACTTTTTCGAGCTGAGTTCGTAACGAACCCGAATTATCGATTACAAGAGCATAATTTATCGGCACTTCTTCGCGGATAATGGTATCGAGTGTTTGCGGAACATTGTCTTCAAAAACTTTGAAATCACTGTCTTTCAAATCATTTATCGGGCGATTGTTGCGGTCAATTACGCGAACATTCAAGTTTACCAAATCCGTATCGACGACAATCGTTTCGTCTTCTTCGGGTGTTGGGGTCGGTGTCGGCACGATAATCGGCGAAGTTGCTTTAACCGGAGTCGTCGTCGGTTTAGTTTTCGGGTTTGCCGTTTGCGCATCTGTTTGTCGAATGACAAAAACAGTGGCGGAAAAAATCGCTAAAGTCAGTAAAATTGCAAGATTTTTCAGTTTCATAGTTTCAAATTATTTCAGATTAACGTTCGGAGTCGCGTAATAACCTTCACGACCGCGAACCGTTAGACGCGGCAAACCGCGCGGAGGTTTGACCTTAATTTTCACTTTTCGCCATTTTCCGTCGGGTGTAAAGTTTTTCGGCGTATATCCGACCGAATACTGATGGCGAAGTTCAAGCGCAATGCGTTCAAAAATCTCGTCCATTTCAACATTTGTTTGCGGAAAAAATGCTTCGCCGCCGGTTACGGACGACAACTCCGACAAAAAACTTTGTCCTTGTAAACCCAAACCGTTTGCGTCCGCGCCGTCGTAAATCCCGATAGAATAGATGTTTACATCGGATTCCTTGCAGATTCGACGGACTTCGGTAAATTTATAACGCGAATTATTGTCTTCGCCGTCGCTGATAATTAAAATCGCTTTTTTCTGATGAGTTCCGCGCGTAACACGCTCAACGCCGAGATAAACCGCATCGTAAAGCGCTGTGTTTCGCTTTGGCTGAACAAGCGTCAGTTTTCTGAGAACTGCTTCGCCGTCGCGGGTGCGATCAAGCAAAAGTTGGGCTTTATCGTTAAAAGCAATCAAATAATACTCGTCGTTCGGGTGGCTGGTATTGATAAATTTTTCAAGCGCTTTTCTTGCTCGTTGAATTTTCTCGCCACTCATCGACCCCGAAACGTCGAATAAAATACCGATTGAAACCGGTGAATCGGTGTCGCTGAAAAATGTCAATTCTTGCTCTTCGCCGTTATCGATTATGGTAAAGGCTTTTTTGGTCAGCCCCGAAACATAACGACTATACTGATCTGTAACGGTTAAAGTCAGCGTTACCAAATCGGTATTCGAGGTTATCGGCTTCTCTTCGCCGTTATCGTCTTGAACAGTCGGAGTCGGCGTTGGTGTTTGCGAAAAACTAATGTTCGCAAAACAACAAACCAAACAGATTAAACCGAAAAAGTAACTAAAGCTAACAAGTGATTTGCCGGTCATAACTAAATTGCTCCTTGAACTTGTATTTTAAGTCAGTTTTAACTTATTTAGCAAGAAAAAATGCGGGCAGGCAACGAGTAAAAGTAAAAACTGCGGTCAAATATCGATTGTCTCCGGTTTATTCGATTATTTGAAAAAAATGATAACCCGTCGTTTCTCGATATATTTAACCTTATCGGATTAGGTGCATCAAGTCGCGGTTTGGTTTGCCGTTTGGAAAATAAAATCCGACTTTTATTGAACTTTAGTCGCCACGACATTTAATTTTCCGGCTAAATCGCCGGCTGTCCAATCGTTTCCGGCAATAATTTCAACGATTTTACCGTTCGGATCGATGATTGCGGTGCGCAACGAATGATTGATTTGAGTTTTATCGGCTGTGTCGGTTTCGTAGCGCAAGCCGAAAAATTCAGCTATTTTACGAACCTCATCGTCGGTTCCGACCGCGAGTTGCCACACCGAAAAGTCGCGGTTTGAATCTTTGCCCAAATATCCCGCGCCGTATTCTTTTAATTTTGCGGGTGTGTCGGTTTTCGGATCGAACGACACGGAAAGCAAGCGAACTTTATCTTTCACTTCGGATTGTTCGACAATTTTTGCCGCATCCGAAAAGTTTGCTGACATTTTTACGCAGTATTCAGGCAACGGGCAGCGCGAATAAATAAACGTAACCGCCAAAGTTTTTCCGCGATAATCCTTGAAAGCAAAGCGTTTACCGTCTTGGTTGGTCAAACTGAAATTCGGCACTTCTTTTCCCGCGTGAGCAAAATCGGGGTTTGGAGTCGAGGCGGGAAGGTTCGGGTTTTGGGCAACCGAGATGCCGATTTCTTCGAGCCAATAATCGCCTTTCGCGTTATCAACCTTCAAAGTCGCCTCGATAATCGCGTCTTTCGCCAGTTCTTGAAACGCCCAATCCGCATTGCGGACGGGAAATTTCATCGTCATCGCGTCCATATATCCGACAATATTTTCGTGTTCGACTTCAACTTTTTTGTTTGCGACATCAACCGAAATAACTTTTCCTTTCAATTTATAACCTTTGACTTCCGAACTTGAATTCGGTTCATTAGAAGTATTTTGACAAGCCGAAACGAGTGAAACCGAGAAGATAATTAAAGCTAAAAATTTGTTACGCATAACTAAGAATTGTAGAAAGTCGAGAGTCGAGAGTCGGTTTAGCGTTCATCGCTGATAACGTCTGCCCAAACTTCATCGATTTCTTCGGTCTCAAGCAGAATGTCGTGTTCGGCTAAAACGGCAGCTTGTTGTTTTACGTCCAATTCGGATTGAAAAAGTCGGTCGTTGAGATACATACAACGATGTTCAAGTTCCGTGATTCGTTTCTTATTCGAGCGGTTAACTTGTTCTAACCAACTGAGATACAAGAACTGTAAACCCGCCACGCCAAGCAGAGAAAGTGTAATTCCGATTAAAACAATCATTGTCATAAGATATTTTTTGATTATACTCTTGACCAATGCGAATTGAAAAGCAAAAATATAAAGACTGTCAACTTTTCGTGAAAAAATATGAGTAAATTATCAATCAGTCGCCGCGAATTTTTTGTAACAACCGTAACCACGGGATTTGCGCTTGCCGTTCAACCGATTCAAGCCCAGACAAAAATCACCACCGATTCAAGCGGATTAGTCGCCGGTGCAATTAAAATTCCGGTCAAAGACGGCGAAATTCCCGCGTATCGCGCGATGCCCGACACAAAAGGCAAAAAATTTCCGGTCATAATCGTGGTGCAAGAAATTTTCGGCGTACACGAATGGATTCAAGACGTTTGCCGCCGATTCGCAAAACTCGGCTATATGGCGATTGCTCCCGAACTTTACGCGCGACAAGGCGATGTCAGCAAAGTCAAAGATTTTAAAGACATTATGCCGATTGTCGCCAAAGTCCCCGATTCGCAAGTTATGTCCGATATTGACGCAACGCTTGATTACGCAAAGGCTTCCAAGTCCGGAAACATAAAAAAAGCCGCGATTACAGGCTTCTGTTGGGGCGGACGAATCACTTGGCTTTATGCACAACATAACCCGAAAATAAAAGCCGGCGGAGCATGGTACGGTCGTTTAGTTCCAAACGCGAACGCCGTAAAAAATGATTTACAGCCAGCGATGCCGGTTGATTTTGCGAAAGATTTGAAAGTTCCCGTACTCGGACTTTACGGCGGTTTAGACAAAGGAATTCCGCTCGACGGCGTTCAGCGAATGCAAGATGAATTAAAGAAAGGAAAGTCAAAGTCCGAAATAATAGTTTATCCGAACGCCGACCACGGTTTTTTGGCAGATTACCGACCAAGCTACAACAAAGAATCGGGCGAAGAAGCGTTTAAAAAACTGATTGAATGGTTTCAAAAGAACGGAGTTAAATAATTGTTAATGAAAAGTAAAAACCATAACAGAAACGGTCGCCTTTTCCTCAATTAACAATTAATAATTAACAACTAACAATTATAAAGATGGAACAAAAAAACTTACAACTTGTTTACACCTTACTGTGCGATGATGTGCGGCTGGAAATCGGCAATAAAATATCGTTAATGGGCGTTTTTCAGAACATGATGGTCGAAAAATTGCCTGTGTCGCTGATTAAATTTGCGGTCGTTAATCATTGGCGTGGCGAAGGTCATTATCAAACCGAAATTCGGATTTTGTCGCCCGATAAAAATCAACTTATCGTTACGTCGCAACCGACACCGGTTGAATTGATGCAAGGCGGATTTACCGATAATGTCAGCTTTTTTGTCAATGTCGTCTTTAATGAGGCAGGAACTTATTGGGTTCAAACACTCGCCGATAATATGCTTTTAGAAGAATTTCCACTCGTCATTACTGATTCAAAATCTATGAACGGCATTGAAACGACTGAAGAAATTTCGGAAACGGTGAATTAGTTAGGGTAAAAAGTAAAAGGGAAAAGGGTAAGCTATTTTGCTTGCGGGTAAATTTCGATGATGGTTTTTAGAAATTGTTTATTTTTAATTTTGCTGCTTTTTGTTGTCGGTTTTACCGATTGCTATAAGCCTGTTACAAATTCGGGTTTGCCGAAACGGATAAAAACTATTGCTGTTCCGGCGTTTCAGTTTGAAGCAAAAGGCTTGCGTTATCGAGTTGAATCGCGGTTTACCGATGCCGTTGTCAGAGAAATTATCAAACGCGGTCGCGGATTAAAGGTGCAAGGTTCACGCGAAGGTGCAGACGCTGTTGTTGAAGGCACGATTCGGGATTTTAACTTTTCGGGCGTTTTGCTTGACCGCGAAGGTCGGGCGAGAGTTTACGAAGTTACGATAGTTTCCGCCGTTACAATCCGCGATGTGCAAGAAAATAAAGTGCTTTACGACAATCAAAACTTCGTCTTCCGCGATTCGTTTGAATTTTCGCAAGACCCGCGTTCGTTCTTTAACGAAGAAGATCCGGCGGTTGAACGAATTTCACGGGCATTTGCCGAATCGGTCGTTTCCACCATTGTCAACGGTTTGGGCGTGAAGGACGAAAAGTAAGAAAAATTTACAAGAAAATAATTTAAGTTCGTTCAAAGATTGCTACAATTCTATTTATTGAGGTTATCTTATGAAAAAATATGGTTTTAGATTTATTGTCGGATTAATTACATTTACGATTGGTTTAAGTTTTGTTTGGTCAAATTGGACAAAAAACGTTAAATTTTGCGAACTTGTTACAAAAGAAAATCAACTAACTGAAAGTCAACAAAACAAATTTTCGAC
This sequence comes from Acidobacteriota bacterium, assembly GCA_031430435.1. GTDB lineage: Bacteria > Acidobacteriota > Blastocatellia > Pyrinomonadales > Pyrinomonadaceae > JANNVK01. Next base: position 7,373 of record JANPBM010000064.1, on the reverse strand, counting down.
AAGTGAAAACGGTAAAATTGAAATTCGGTTTATTGGATACGGTAAAATTGAAAATCAACCAACTATTAAATTTGACATCATAAACCATAATTTGAAGCCATTTGAATATTCGTCCTACGTAATTGACGATATTTTTCTTGACTTTAAATTTAACGGTAAAGACCAAAGTGTGCCTAGATGCGGAACCGGACTTATGAATTTTGAGTTAGGCTCAGGTGAATCTATTAAGGCAGAGATGATTCTAAAAAATTTCATTTATGATTATCTCAAGAAAAATGGAAGATTTGAGTTTGGTTATTACTTTCGACTTAACGGCGACATTGAATGGAAACAGTATTGGAGTGAATCGATAATTATTTCGGACGAGATGAAAAAAGAAATTATTAAGAATGCTCCGTTTTGTTTGAAATAAAGTTAGTAAATCAGCCGCAAACTAGTCACAATAAACAGTTTGCGGCTTTTCTACTCTAATAGGCTTTGGCAAAAATCACCCGCTTCGCAGATTTCTCGCCCGAAAAAACACATTTTCCGGCTTCTTCAACTGCATCAAGCGGAATGCAGCGGATTGTTGCTTTCGTCTGCTGTTTGATTTTTTCTTCGGTTTCGCTTGTGCCGTCCCAATGTGCCGAGATAAATCCGCCTTTTTCGATTTGCGATTTGAAATCGTCCCAAGTATCAACCCTAAATGTATTTTCCTCGCGGAAGTTTAACGCTTTTTGATAGATGTTTGCTTGAATTTCGACCAGCAACTTTTCAACGTAATCAACCACGCCATCGAGCGGCACAGATTCTTTCGTCAAATTGTCGCGTCGGGCAACTTCGACCGTGTTGTTTTCCAAATCTCGCATTCCCAAACCTAATCGTACCGGCACGCCGCGAAGTTCGTATTCGGCGAACTTAAAACCCGAACGTTGTTTATCGTCGTTATCGTATTTAACCGATATTCCTTTTGCTTTCAACGCTTTAACGATTGGTTCAACCTTTGCGTTTAGAGTCGCAAGGTCTTCGTCCGTTTTGAAAATCGGGACAATTACAACGCAAATCGGTGCGAGTTTCGGCGGTAAAACCAAGCCTTTATCGTCGGAATGAGCCATAATCAACGCACCCATCAGACGAGTTGAAACGCCCCAACTTGTCGCCCACGCATATTCGAGTTCGTTTTCTTTATTGACAAATTTTACATCGAAAGATTTGGCAAAATTTTGTCCTAAAAAGTGCGAAGTTCCGCATTGCAAGGCTTTTCCGTCTTGCATTAAACCTTCGATACAAAGCGTATCTTCGGCACCCGCAAAACGTTCGTTCGGCGTTTTTGAGCCTTGAATTACAGGCAACGCCATCCATTCTTCGGCAAATGTCGCATACACGCCAAGCATCTGATTTGTTTCAAAAACGGCTTCTTCTTTTGTCGCGTGAGCCGTGTGTCCTTCTTGCCACAAAAATTCGGCGGTTCGCAAAAACAGACGCGTCCGCATTTCCCAACGCACGACGTTTGCCCATTGATTTATCAGCAGCGGCAAATCGCGGTAAGATTGAATCCAACCTTTGTAAGTGTTCCAAATGATTGCTTCCGATGTCGGGCGGACGATAAGTTCTTCTTCAAGTTTCGCGTCGGGATCAACAATTAAGCCTTTGCCGTCGGGATTCTTTTTCAAACGATAATGTGTAACGACCGCACATTCTTTGGCGAAACCTTCGGCGTGTTCTTCTTCTTTTTCAAGAAAACTTTTTGGTACAAACAGCGGAAAATAAGCGTTTTGATGACCTGTTTCCTTAAACATATCGTCCAATGCACGTTGCATTTTTTCCCAAATCGCGTAGCCGTACGGTTTTATGACCATACAACCGCGAACTGCGGAATTTTCCGCCAAATCTGCTCGTTTGACGAGTTCGTTATACCATTCCGAATAATTTTCCGATCGTGTCGGTAGTGATTTGCTCATATAGTTCAAAATAAAAAAGCCCGACTGTCAAGCGGACTTTTGATGGTTAAAAATCTCGGTTTATCAGCCGAATATTTGCTTAAAGTCAACCGTAATTCCTTCGCTTTCAACTTTTTGATTTTGCAGTTTTTGTTCGCCGATTTTAGTTGTAACAAAAACCGTGTTTGTAAAAGGTTCGATTGTCCAAACTGCTTTTACGCCGTTTTCAATTAACATATCTGCTTTTATCAATAAATCTTGGATACTTTGGCTTGCCGAAATTACTTCTATCGCCAAGATTGGCATTTCGGGGTATTTTGAAATATCCAACCGAAAATTCGGTTTAATCTTGGTTGCTTCAAACACCGAAACATCGGGCGTAATTCCTTTGCCGATTCTCAAAGTTAATTCGGGCAAACAAATAATTTCCGAATTTTTATCGAGTTGAGAAATGATTTTCGTGCAAATATAACTGTGATTAAGCGAAGGCATTTTCTTTTTTTCCTTTTCGTAAATCAGTTCTTCAACTTCGGCTAACATATTTTTTACCTCTATATCCGCCTAAATAATAACGGAAAAATGCGAAAGAAACAATCAACGTTTATTTTTCCCGCAAATTATTGTTTAATTAAAAGTATGGCAATTCCAAAACTCAAACGCGATAAAAATTACCTTTACACCGTTGAAGAGTATTTGAATTTTGAACGCGCAAGCGAAGAACGCTACTTCTATTTCGACGGCGAAATCTCGATGATGGCGGGCGAATCGGATAAACACGGCGAAATTTCGGTAAACTTAACCGGCGAACTTCGCAACCAACTTAAAGGAAAAAAATGTCGTGTGCGTTCTAAGGACGCGAAAATTCAAACAGGCGGTTTCAAATTAGACACGAAATCGAAAAAAGGCGTGTTTTCTTATCCCGATTTGTTGGTTATTTGCGGCGAGGTTGAATATCACGACAAGCACCAAGATATTATTTTGAATCCGAAAGTTATTATCGAAGTTTTGTCTGATTCAACCGAACTTTTTGACCGCAGCGTAAAATTTACACGCTACAAAATGTTTAATCCGACGTTGAATGATTATATTTTGGTTTCGCAAGATAAACCGATGGTCGAACATTTTATCAGGCAAGACGATAAAAGTTGGAAAGTGTTTACTTATTTGGGTTTAGACGAAATTTTTAAGATTGATTCAATCGAATGCGAGTTAAAAATGGGTGAAATTTATGATCGCGTCAGTTTCAACCAAGATGTTCTTGAGATGATTGACGAGATAAAAAACGGCTGAATTATTAAAAGTTTCGACGAATAATTTATAAATGAATCAATGATTCAATCAAAAAATGAATCAATTACAAAATGACTGATTTTCAATTAAATTTACAAGATACGGCGGTTGCTTTTGCCGATAAATCGAACACGGAATTAAAAAAACGTCATTGGCTTTTTAAGTTAATGAACGCGCAATCGCTGACCGCTTTCGGCACGAATTTAGCTGAATTCGGCTTAAAATTTCATTTGCCGATAAAATGGCTGATAAAAGCAACGGTTTTTAAGCAATTTTGCGGCGGCGAAACAATCGAAGAATGCGAAAGTACAATCGAATCGCTCGGCAAATCACACATCGGCACAATTTTGGATTATTCGGTCGAAGGAAAGTATGAAGAAGAAGACTTCGGACGAACGAAAGAAGAGATTTTGCGTACTATTCAGCGTGCCAAATCCGATGACAGAGTGCCTTTTGTAGTCTTCAAAATAAGCGGAATTGCACCGCTCGGAACGTTGGAAAAAGTCTCGTCGGGCGTTGAATTAACCGATAAAGGCATGTGGAAATGGGAGCGAATTCGCTCGCGGGTGGACGACATTTGCAAGTTCGCGCACTCGATCGAACAGCAAGTTTTTATCGATGCCGAAGAATCTTGGATTCAAAACGCGATTGACCGACTCGCCGCCGAAGCGATGGAAAAATATAATCGCGAAAAACCGCTTATCTTCAACACAATCCAACTTTATCGCCACGACAGACTGGAATTTCTCAAAAAATCGCACGAAATCGCCAAAGAAAAAGGTTATCTGCTTGCCGTCAAATTGGTTCGCGGCGCGTATATGGAAAAAGAACGCGAACGAGCCGCAGAAATGGGTTACGAATCGCCGATTCAGCCCGACAAAAACGCGACTGATAACGATTTTAATGCGTCGTTAAAGTATTGTGTGGAAAACATCAAAGACATCGCATTGTGTGCCGGTTCGCACAACGAAGAAAGTGTTCAAATTCTCGCCGAATTGTTGCAAAAACACGACTTATCGGCAAATCATCCGCACGTTTTTTTCTCGCAACTTTACGGAATGAGCGATAATTTATCGTATAATTTAGCCAATCAAAACTACAATGTTTCAAAATATGTGCCTTACGGTCCGGTCAAAGATACGTTGCCGTATTTAATTCGCCGAGCAAAAGAAAATACGGCGATGAGCGGACAAATGAGCAGGGAATTGGAGTTGATTGACAAGGAAATCAAACGCCGAAAGTCGTGATGTATCAGAGCGGAAACTTATTTATCTTAAACCCAACATTAACCGGACGGATCTGTCTGAAACTTCACGTTGGAGACTTTTTTTCCAGCCGTTAAATGATTGTAACTCATTGTCTTGCAAGGGTTTATTGGACATCTTAGAAACTTGAGTCGAAAGAAAAGCCCGATTCGTGAGAGCAACATGCGGAATTGAAACAGTTAAATTCGCGTCGTTTTCCAACGCAAAATCAACTTGTTCGACATCTAAAAACATATCTTCGAAAGCCGCAATATGCCAAATTATCTCGCCGTTTTCACCTTCGTCAACCGCCAAAACACGCAACAACCCGAAACCGCTCTCAATCTGAAAAATTAAAAAATCACCCGCTGAAAAATCTCTTGCCATAATTAAAAATTATATCATTTTGAAAAGAATCGGACGAGACGGCGAAGCATCTGAAACGAATGGCGCAATCTGTAAATTGAGTAAATAAACGCCGTCCGCAATTTCGCCGGGAACATAAATCATTTCCGTAACCGTATTGTTTACTTTGGTTTGCGGCGTTATCGAACACAAATCTTGCTCAACATTCCAAAATATCCTATGGTTTGAAAGTTTGCCTTCATCGCGTAATTTTTCGAGCGACGGAACATCAACCAACAAATGTTTTACGCCGAGTTCAACAATATATTGCATTGCCTCGGTCGAAAAAAACGGCGGATTTTGCAACGAATAATCACGCGATTTTTTGCTTTCGTCATTCGGCAAGGTGCGAATAATCAACGCTTCCGCATTTTTAATTTTTAATTTTGAATTTTGAATTGCCTGACGCGTTATCAGTTTGTCGGTATCATCAAATTTAACCGCGTAAGTTTCATCACTTTCCAACGCATTTTCAGGCGAAACAGTTATTAAATTTGCAAGTAAAAAGCTGTCTTGCAAACAATCGTTGACCGAAATTCTCTCGCGTGTAATATGCCCGACGCATTCCGTGTGCGTGCCGTTGCAATGGGTGTTTAGTGCGAGATTTTCAAAATTACAGCTTCCGCCGCGTCGCGTATCGCCGATAAAATGTTCGTCTTCGTAAGCCTTTGCCGTCGCTTTGCAGACTCCGTAAATATTTGGTTGCAAAGCATTAAACTCAAGTGGAATTGAAATATCAAGCGGAATATCGCCATCGAATTTATAGGTTTGATTATTGGTTTGGATTGAAAGTTTCATAACAAAAGTTTAATCGCTTGGAGGAAACCAACCGGCAATTATCCACTTTTTTCTGACAGGTAAAATTATTTGGTTGTTTAATTTTAATGCCTGAACTGTCATTGGTTAGCGAGAAAATTTACCGATTCTAAATCAGCCGGACTTGATAATAAATTTCGTTGAATTGCTTCTAAAATTCCGTCAGTTTTACGCGACAATGCCGCACCGTAAACTTGTTGAAAAAAGTCGAGTTCTTGTTTTTCCGCCAATTTCAGAGTTCCGGCTTGGTTTTTATAGAGTAATTCGCTGTGCCGCATTGATTGCTTTTTCGGCATTTGAAGTTTCGCCAAACCCAAAACCTCTTCATCCGACAGATTTGAAAATGGTTTTGCAGAATACTTTTCCTGCACCGAATCAACTATCAAATCAACCACTTTCCGCTTTGATTTTTCGGCGATAAGCGAAACATTTCGATAAATTGTTTCAGGTAATTGCAACGTGATTTCCATAATATTCGAATTTTAACATAAATTGAATTCAAGCGGATTTTCGCCGTTGAATTTGTAGGTTTGATTATTTATTCGGGTTGAAATAGTCATTTTACGGTTTGAGCAATTTCCAAATTGCAATATCAACTTTCTGCAAATCTTCAACTGAAAGTTTGCCGATTTTTTTCACAATGCGGCTTTTGTCTATCGCCCGCATTTGAAAAATCATAATAATTGAAATTTGTGTCAAGCTGTTCTCGTCCGATGGTTCAATTTCGACGGTGAACGCAAAACGAAGTGCGTTGGGATTTGAAGTAATCGGGGCAATCCTCAACATTGGTTCGCCCGCAACATCGGTTTGAACGGCAACGGCAGAACGGCGACCGCTTTGTTCGCGTCCGTCGCTTTGCGGCAAACCGATTAAATAAACATCGCCGCGAGCCATTATTTTGCCGCCTCCAATTTTCGCTTAAAACTTAACAAATCAATATCGCTTGCCGTTTCCCATTCAGTAAATTCGTTTTGCAAATCGCGGTCAATCTCGGTTTCAATAATTATTCGCACCTTTTCATTTTCTCTGAGTATCGCGGGAACGCTTGAAATCGGTTTGAAAATACCGTGTTCATAAATTGCTTCTAGTGTCGTTGTCATATAGTTCACCTGACTTTAATTATAACTCAAATTTTTATCGAGCCGAAATATCAAGCGGATTTTCGCCGTCAAATTTGGATGTTTGATTGTTGATTAGGGTAGGTAAAATCATAAATTTACTAAAATGTTGGCGGTGGCGGTGGAATAAAAATTTTCGCGGCTGCGGATTTTTTTTGAAATAGTTTTTGTAAAAAAAGATTGATGGGGATTGAATAAATCAACACATTAAAAACAAAGAATCCAAAACTCGTTATTATTCTTTCATTTTGAGAGATATTTTGTGGCTTCATATAGTTGACTGGAAAAATAAAATAGTAAATTGCTTGCGGTATTTTTAACAGGTAAAGTAATTTTTCTATGGTTAGGATGTGAACACTTTCATTTCTCGGTAATATAACAATCAAAGTCATATACAGAGAAATCAAAATAAACGAAATTAAAATTGAGTATAAAAGTATTTTCATTAGTGTCCGGTTAAAAAAGTTTTTACAGCCATAAACTATTGATTTACTGTTAGTTACAGGCATATTTGCATTTTACGATTTCAATTTGCATTCAACTGAGTCTTAAACTTGTTGAATGAATCACGGAAAATACGT
>JANPBM010000063.1:0-2301 GCA_031430435.1 Acidobacteriota bacterium | reverse complement strand
CAATTTATCGTTATACCCGAAAGGAATTGGTTTGCGAAAGTACGACACGCTTCAGCTTGTCGATAGCCTTGAGCTTGAATGAAGTTAAATGCCGCAACAAACTGAAGTATGTTGTACTTTGCTGCAACTGTTTTCGCAAACCAATTCCCGTTTGGACAAAGTTTTGATAAGTTTATTTAGTTCACACCACTATTGAATCATAAAACTTTTGCTTACCTGCTTAAAACCGTTTGACGCAAGCCGAAAAACTCAACAATCGAGTTTCACACACCAAACCGCCGCCGATTTCGCTCTTTTGCTTTCACTTGTTCAACTTCGCGGTCTTTCATCGGTGCATTTGTCGTCAAAGATTCGAGCAAAGTTTTAGAAATCTTCGCAATTTCCGCAACCGCCAAATTAAAAGCCTGTTCGTTCACGCCCGAAGGTTTTGCAAATCCGCTGATTTTGCGAACATATTGAATCACCGCCGCGTTAATTTCGTCGTCGTTCGCGGACGGATTAAAGTTGTAAAGTTGTTTGATGTTTCGGCACATAGTTTATCGGGGAAAAGGTTAAGGGTAAAAGTGGAAAGTTGATTGCGTTCACGACATCAGTTTTTCGATTTCAGCCGATGTAATCGGCGACGGCGTAAAGCCTAGTGTGGAGCCTTGCGGAACGCTAGGTTGTTGATAATACACAGTTTACAGCTATCGCAGATTGCGGCAGAAAACGAATATATTCGCTTCTGTCGCCCGTTCTCACGGGCTTTCGTGGTGTTTCGCATTTTCCCCGGCTCTCACGAACCGGGCTATACGCTGTCGCTATCTACGATAGCTGAAAACGGTAGATTTCAACTGAAATAATCTTCCCATTTTACCAAGCATTTTCAATCTTATTATTTTTTCCTTGCTTTTGAAACCGCCGTAGCAGATAATTTTAGAATGAATTACCGAGATTATATTACAGTTGAAGCAAACAAACGCGGCGGCAAACCTTGTGTTCGCGGATTGCGGATAACAGTTTACGAAGTGCTTGAGTATCTTGCATCAGACATGACGCAGGAAGAAATACTGGAAGATTTTCCCGATTTAACCCGCGAAGATTTGAAAGCGTGTATTGCATTTGCCGCTGACAGAGAACGGCGTTTGATGACTTCTCCGATTGCCGCGTGAAACTTCTCTTTGATGAAAATTTGTCGCCGAAACTGACAAATCGTTTGTCGGATATTTTCCCGAACTCGCTTCATCGCGATGTCGGATTGAAAGCGTCGGACGATCCGTTAGTTTGGGATTACGCAAAAGACAACGATTTTATGATTGTCTCGAAAGATACCGATATGCACGATTTAAGTTTGGTTTTTGGTAATCCGCCAAAAGTTATTTGGTTAAGGCTCGGAAATTGTTCAACTTCGCAAGTCGAAAGTTTGCTGAGGAAAGAGTTTGACGTTATAAAATTCTTTAGCGAAGATGACGACATTTCGCTGCTTTCGCTTTCGTAAATCAACTGAAATAATGATCCATAAATCTACGCAAATTCGGCTTAATCATTTCATTCAAGTTTAATTTTCAACACTTTGGTTTTTCGTTTCCAGCCGATGTAATCGGTGACGGCGTAAAGCCTAGTGTGGAACGCTAGGTTATTGATAATAAACCATTTCCAGCTATCGAAGATTGCGGCAGAAAACAAATTTGCGTGTTTCTGTCGCCCGCTCTCACGGGCTTGCGTGATGTTTCGCATTTTTCCTAGCTCTCACGAGCTAGGCTTTACGCTGTCGCTATCTACGATAGCTGTGAACAATTTTACCTGAAATAATCTTCCGGAAATCTTCGCACGTTACGAATCAATTCTGTCTTCTTCAGCAGGTTCAACTTTCGGGACTTTGCTCAAGGCTTTTAGGAATTTCTCGCGGCTTGGATTGTAACTTTCTGTATCAATCGAACATTCTGCAAGTAAATCTTCCAACGACTTTTTGCTTTTTTGTTTCGGCGTAAACTCCGCCGTTTCATCGTCTAAAAACGTAATGATAATATTTCTGCCTTCTTGAAATTCCTTCACAGATTCAAGCGGAAGTGCAACACCGTTTTTGATTTTTCCTTTAACTGAAATCATATTTTCACCTTAACTGAAATAATCTTCCATAAATCTTCGCACGTTACGAATCATATCTTCAACATTTTTTCCTATTAGACCTCTTGCGAAATTAAATTTTGATAGCCTTGAGTTCATAGTTGTAGATGCCTGAAATTAGATTAAATCTGAGTCCGAGTCGTTTTCTCCGATTTCGGTAACGCTCTGCCAAAATCCGAAATATCTTTAATCGGC
>JANPBM010000062.1:0-110202 GCA_031430435.1 Acidobacteriota bacterium | reverse complement strand
TTGAATATAAAAGAATCGGACGCTGCTGAAATTAACGGAGCGATACAAGTTTTAGCGGACAAATTACAGCCGTTGCTGATTGCTCTTGAAGCGTCCGACCGACAATCGCTCGCCAAAATGAAGGATAAAAGCGTTCCGTTTATCGAGAAAGTTATTCAGTATGTTGAATCGAATCCTGAGTTTATTCCTGTGTTTTTGAACACGGACGAGATGAAAAAAGACTTTAACGCCTTTACCGTTCTGAATAATTTTTTGCATCCTTTGGCTCAAATTACTCGGAATTTAGAAGATACGGCGATGCTCTGCGGAAGCGAAGCGTATTCGGCGGGCTTAATCTATTACGGTTCGGTCAAACAAGCCGCTAAGGTCAATGTTCCGAAAGCAAAAGCCGTCGCCGATGATCTCAGCGTTAGGTTTGAAGCTCAAAAGGTGAGTAAAAAGAAGCCTTAACCGACAAAATAACTCGTTGAAGCGAGTTCGGAACTAAGCAAAGCGAGTTAAAACACAGGAAAAGCGAGTTCGGAAGTGAATGAAGCGAGTTAATAACTCGATTAAGCCGATAAATACCTCGGTTAAGCAAGTTAAAATATAAATAAAGCCGTTTCGGAACTCGGAAAGCCAAGTTTAGAAGCGGCTTTTTCTATGCCCGAACCGGATTTTGAACAGCGGGAACACATAAGTTCAAAATAATTTTGAAAAAACGCGATTATCTTTGAGTTTTTTATCGAAGTAGAGCAAACTTTTATTTAGCAAAGTGCATCTTAAATTAAGCAAAAAGTATTTTAATCAAGTTATTGGAGAAAAAAATGCAAGTTAATTCGATTCGTAAATTTGGAGCAAGCGTCTTGGTTTTGGCAATGTGGTTCGGCGTAACTCTTTTGCCCGTAAAGGTTTCGGCTCAAACTGCGGGCAACCCCGATAAAAAAGACAAGAAAAAAGACAAGCAACCCGACACTTCGCCGCAAACCACGGCAACCGATTCAAAACGTCCGCTGACCGAGTCCGAAAATCCCGATTTAATCGGTAAACGCAAGATCAACAAAGGTTTTTCGGGTTGGCTCGGCGGTTCGCAAGAAAAAGAAGTTGCTCTCGGCAGACAAATCGCGGCGGAAGTCGAGCAACAATCGAAATTGAACGAAGACCCGATTGTCACCGAATATGTTAATCGCGTCGGGCAAAATATCGTTTTGCATTCCGATTCAAAAATTCCGTTTACCATCAAAGTAATTAACAGCGACGAGATAAATGCTTTTGCGCTTCCGGGCGGATTTTTTTATATCAACACGGGTTTGATTCTTGCCGCTGATAACGAAAGCGAACTTGCCGGCGTAATGGCACACGAAATCGGACACGTTGCCGCCCGACACGCGGTCGAAAATTCGGGTAAATCAACGCTGTTGGGTTACAGTTTATTAGCCGCCACCATTTTGACCGGCGGAGTTGCAGGCGGAATTTTGAATAATACGAGCGGGTTGATTCAAGGCTTAATCGGCTTGAAATTCAGTCGCGGAGCCGAAGAAGAAGCCGACCGATTAGGCACGCAATATATGTACGCCGCAGGTTACGACCCGACCGGAATGGCAACAATGTTTGAGAAAATCACCTCGAAAAGCAAAAAGAAAGCCGGCACATTGACCAAACTTTTCTCGACTCATCCGCAAACGCCCGAACGCCGCGATGCGAGTTTGGCGCTTGCCGCCCGATTTCCCGAACGCGAAGAATATGTTCTCAGCACTTCGGAATTTCAAAGAGTCAAAGCCCGTTTGTTGAAATTAACCAACGCCAAGGCTTCAACCTTAAGCGACATCGACGAAGGCGACGAAGGCAAGCCGACGCTGAAACGTCGTCAACCTGCCGATGCCGATCAGCAAACCGATTCGAGCGGTTCATCTTCTTCAAGTTCGGATTCAACGAGCGAAAAACCCCAATTAAAACGCCGTAACGACGAACCGACCCCAACGCCGACACCAACGCCGAAAGCGTAACAGGCAAAAGTAAAAAAAGCGAAGATTTTTTAATGCTTCTTCGCTTTTTTATTTACTTACTGTTTCAAGTTTAATCCAAAAGTATGCCGTAAATTCCCACATTGAGCCGATAAACAGTATCGCTTGTGGCAACAATCATTTCACCGCGTCTTGTGAAACAAAGTCCGATTATGTTAGTTCCCGCCACAAACATTTCGGCTTCGCGGTCAGGTGTAATACGGACGATTCCGCGTTTTCCGTGCAAACACGCCGCCACATAAAGATTACCCGAAGTGTCAAACGCGAGTCCTTGCGGTCTGCCCAATCCGCGATAAAAAACTTCGACTTCGCCGTATTTATCGATTCGCCAAATGTTGTCGAAACCGGAAAGTTGCGGGGCGGAAACATACAAATTCCCGTCTGCTCCAAAAGCTAGATGATACGCCGCGACCGATGGTTCAAGCGTCGTGAATATTTCAAAATCATCGATGTTTTTGCCGCGCCAAATCCGTCCGCCGCGATCGCCGACATACAGAAAACTGTGTTTGTCAAAAGCAATTCCGGTTGCCACGCCCAAATTATTGCCAAACGGAATCACACTTCCGTCGCGGCTGATGCGGCAGACTTTGCCTTCTGCCCGATTGGTTACAAAAAGCTGTCCGGCGGCGGAAAACGCCACGCCCGTCGGGTTCATAAATTCAATCGGTAATTCGTCCAAATAACCGTCGGTTTCCAGTCGAAACAAGGTTACGGGCAGTTCTTGTCCGCGTGAACCCGAACGAGTCAGGACGACAGAGTTATCGCTCGGATCGACCGCCGGATTGGCGACCATGTGCATTTCGCCGACAAGTTTTTCGCCGACCGTCAAACTGATGCGGTTGCTGATGTCTTCACCGTTTTCCAAATAAATTTCAGCATACGGCGAAGTTAATTTTTTCGGCACAACCGCCAACACACGAGTCGCGGAAGCACCGACAATATGGGCTTCCGAACTGTCAAAAAAGACTCGACAATCAACTTCGTCGCTGATTTGAAAATCTTCGCATTTCAGCAAAACTTCACCGCCGGCAATCGCGTTCGACGGGTGCAAAGACAAAATTTTTCCGGCTTTATTCATAAAAACCAGTTTAATCTTTCGAGGTTCAAAATTCAACGCGATAAGTTGAAAGGCGACCCGCAGATAAGAGTCGGAAAGAAATTTCGTCTTTCGGAATCTGTCGAAATCATTAGAAACACAAGTTAAGAAAAAGCCGAGAAAACAATTTTCAGTCGCGGATAAACGCAGATTTCACCGATAAAGCAAAAACAATCAATAAAAATCCGTGTAAATCCGCGACTGAAATTCTTTATTTTTTGGCGTGAAACTTTTTGTTCAAGTAAAACGAATATAATTAGACAGCTAAAACGATTTTTGCGATAATCACATCAATAACCGAATAATTTAATGTTAGTGATGAAAAGGCGTTAGTTAAATTCGCCGGCTGATTCCATAAATCCGGTTGTTTTACAAATAAAAGGAGTTAATTTAATGTTCAAGATAAGTTCGTTGTTTTTTTCGATTTTCGCGGTTTTGATTTTAGCTGTTCCGACAGCTTTTGCCGCCAAAAGTGTTGACAAAGTTTGGCAGGAAATCAGTGATTCAAATTTGAAATCACGTTCGGCTGAACGATTGATTGTACCGAATGTTTATTCGACTTTTCGGGCAGATAAAGCGACATTGCGCGGATTGTTGCAATCTGCTCCGCGTGAATTCGGCGAGACGGCTCAAACTGACGAAGTTATTTTGACGTTGCCGATGCCCGACGGAACTTTTTCGCGGTTCAGTATCAAAAACTCGCCGATTATGGAGCCGGCACTTGCCGCTAAGTATCCTGAAATCACCAGTTATCTTGGTCAAGGAATCGATAATCCGAATGCCACAACGCGGTTTGATATGTCGCCGGTCGGTTTTCGGGCGATGATTTTATCAGCCGCCGGCACAGTTTTTATCGAACCGTATGCCGCCGGCGATACGACGAATTACATCAGTTTCAACAAAACCGATGTTGACCGCAAAAGCGATTCGTTTGAATGTTTGGTCGGTGGAAACCCGCTTTTAGACGATCAAAAACTCGACATTTTCAACTCTGATGCTCCAAGCGTCATCAACGGCGCAACCTTGCGAACGTATCGTTTGGCAATGGCGGCAACAGGCGAATATACCGCGTTTTTTCGGCAAGCGGGCGACACTGATGTCCAAGCAAAAGCGAGAGCTTTGGCGGGCATAAACACAACGATGAACCGCGTCAACGGAGTTTATGAACGTGATGTTTCCGTGCGAATGATTTTGGTTGCCAACACGGATTTAGTAATTTATACCGATGCCGCAACCGATCCGTATGCCAATACTTCGGGCGATTTGAACGCTAATCAAACTAATATCGACAGCGTTATCGGCACGGCAAATTATGACATCGGACATCTGGTCGGAACAGGCGGCGGCGGCATTGCTCAATTAAATTCGCCGTGCGGAGCAAGCAAAGCGCGAGGATTAACCGGCGGTCCGAGTCCGCGCGGCGATCCTTTTGACATCGATTTTGTTGCCCACGAAATGGGACATCAATTCGGCGGCTTGCATACCTTTAACGGAGCCGTCGGAAATTGTTCGGGCGGAAACAGAAGCGCTTCGGCGGCTTACGAAACAGGCAGCGGAATTACGATTATGGCGTATGCGGGAATTTGCGGAAACCAAGATTTGGCTCGCAACAGTATCGACACTTTTCACGTTAAAAGTTTGGAACAAATTGTCGCATTTATTAACGGCGGCGGTTCTTGTTCGGTAAATACCGCGACCAATAACACTCCGCCAGTAATTCCGACGGTGATTGGCGGAAATTCGTTTAATATTCCGAGACAAACACCGTTTGCCTTAAGTGCGACCACGACCGATATTAATAACGATTCGATAACCTACGATTGGCAGGAATATAATTTGGGTGCTTCGACCACCGCGTTGCCAAACACGGACGCGGACGGCATTAAACCGGTTTTTCGCCCGTATTTGCCGACAGTCGGCGGAATCCGTAATTTTCCTTCGTTACAATATATCTTAAATAATGCCAACGTTCCGCCGGCAACTTACAACTGTGGTCGGGCGACTCCGTGTTTGACCGGTGAACTGATGCCGGCAGTTACGCGAACGATGAATTTTCAAGTTGTTGCCAGAGATAATCGGGCAGGCGGCAGCGGAATAAACTCGGCGACAACGGCTGTCAATGTTGATGCAACCGCCGGACCGTTTGCGATAACTGCTCCGAATACGGCAGTTACCGTTGCAAACAATACGCCGTTGACCGTTACTTGGAACATTGCCAACACGACCAATGCAACCGTTAATGCCGTCAACGTCAAAATTTCGCTGTCAACCGACGGCGGACAGACTTTTCCGATTGTCCTGTCGAACAGCACACCGAACGACGGCAGCGAAGCCGTCAATTTGACAAGCGGCGGCACAACCTCGGCGCGAATAAAAGTTGAAGCGGTCGGCAATATCTTTTTCGACATTTCGGACGCAAACTTTACAATCAACGCGGTTGCGCCAAACAAAGCCTTGTATGATTTCGACGGCGACGGTAAGTCCGACATCTCGGTTTATCGCGCCGGAATTTGGTATTTGCTGAGATCGTTATCGGGATTTTCGGGCGTTGCCTTCGGGATTTCGACCGATAAAACAATCGCGGCGGATTACGACGGCGACAGCAAAGCCGATGTCGCGGTTTTTCGGGCAAGCGCGAACGCAAACGAACCTGATTTTTATGTGTTGCGAAGTTCAAATTCGACCGTTGCCCAAATTTCGTGGGGAACAGTCGGCGATATTCCGGTTGCGGGAGATTTCGACGGCGACAACAAAGCCGATTACACGATTTATCGTAACGGAACTTGGTATATTTTGAACGGTGCGACCGGAAGCGTCCGAGTCGAACAATTCGGACTTGCCACCGATAAACCTGTTGCCGCAGATTTCGACGGCGACAACAAAACCGATTTAGCCGTTTATCGAGCCGGAACTTGGTACTTGCAAAGATCGACGCAAGGCTTCGCGGTGGTTCAATTCGGAATTGCGACCGATATTCCGATTCCTGCCGATTTCGACGGCGATTTGAAAGCCGATTACGCGGTTTATCGAAACGGAATTTGGTATTTGTTGGGGTCGACGCAAGGTTTTTCGGCGATTCAATTCGGAATTGCGACTGACCTGCCTGCTCCCGCCGATTACGACGGCGACGGTAAAGCCGATATTTCGGTTTTCCGTCCGAGCGAAGGAAATTGGTATTCGTTGCGAAGTCAGGCAGGTTTGGCGATTACGAACTTCGGCTTGAGCGGCGATAAACCGATTCCGGCGCAAAATAACCAATAAGGCGAAATTGTTTGTCTTTTTTTCCTGATGTTAAAGCCGCCTTTATAACTAAAGTTGCGGCTTTAACTGTTCGTATTTAAACCGATTCCGAGACATTAAAAACATCATTGATGTTTTTCTTCACACAAATTGTATAAAATGTTAGAATCTTTTTATGTTGGATTTTCACGAAGAAAAAGAAATTTTGCTTGAATATGTGCAGAAAAAAGGATTGCGGCGAACGGTTCAACGCGACTTAATTCTCGAAGTTTTTCTTCGGACCGAAGATCATTTATCAAGTGAAGCATTGTATTGGATTGTTCAAAAAGAAGATGCAAGTATAGGACAAACAACGGTTTATCGTTCGCTGAAACTTTTCACCGAAGCAGGTTTGGCAAGAGAAGTTCGACTCGGCGACGGCATCACCTATTACGAACATCATTATAAACACAGCCATCACGACCATTTAATTTGCACCGATTGCGGCAAAGTTATCGAGTTTTTTTCTGCCGAACTCGAAGCGTTACAAGACGAAATGGCAGAAACGTTTAAGTTTAAGCCGACACATCACAGTTTGCGGATTTTGGGGCTTTGCGAAGAATGTCAAAAGAAAGAAAACGAAACGGAATTTGTTTCGGGTTCGCAACCGCGAGTGCGTGTAAAATCAGTTGTAAACTATGGTTAGTCAAGAGTTTCTTTAATTTACAGGATAGAATTTGGATTTTGGAATTATAACAAATGAATGAAGTTGAATTAAAATTTGAACCCGACAATCTGGTCGGAGTGGTGCCGATCGGCAGTTATTTATTGGCGGCGGCAAAACGTTTAGGCGTAAAAATCGAATGCGAATGTCAAACGGGAAATTATAACGGTTGCGCGTGTTTGGTAAAAAAAGGCGGCGAATTGCTTTCCGAACCGACCAAACTTGAATTGGAACATCTGAGCGCAGAGCGTCGTAAAAAAGGTGAACGGCTTGCTTGTCAAGCAAAACTGGAAAAACACGGAGAAATTATCGCTATGCCGACCGCAGTCAAAAAAGAAGAGCCGACCCCGACTTTATTCGAACAATTCAAAAAAGAATTTGCCGGACTTTCGTTACAAGAAAAAATCTCGCAAATCCTTGAATTAGAAAGTCTGACGCTGAGTGATTCATTTTCAGCCGTCCTGAATTTGCCATATACAATCGGTGAAAAAGTCCGCGATATGATGGCAGAAGTCGGAATGAAAATGGAAGAAGAAGCCAAAAAAGCCAAAACGCCGGACGAACATCAAGCCGAACCGACCGTTGAAGCCGAAGAAAAACCGAAAGCCGCGAAAAAGCCGACGACTCGCAGAAAAGCGAAGCCGGCTGAAACGCCCGAAAAACCGTAAGTGAAAAACGACTCGCTCGAAAAGTTAAAAAATCATAATAATTCAAGGGAAACAACTCAAGCCGTTTTGGTAAGTGGTGTTATAATTTTAATGTTATACGCGGTGGGTTTTCCGATGTTTTTATTATTTTTTCTCGGCATAATTGTTTTCTTTTTTTACAAAATTTTCGGCGGTCAGCAACATAAACTTGGTGGCACGCACGAAATTTTCGAGTTTTTTCTTTCTGCTAACGACATTTTGCGGGACGATGAACGCAAATGGTTCGGGTTTGAAGTACAAGATGTAATCAAACGCGGTGAACGGATTCTGCAAGCAATGCCGGATCCGCCGCCGCTTTTGTATTTCACGCTCGGCTCGCTTTACAACAAAGTCGGAAATCACAAAACTGCCGTCGAATACTTGGCGTATATCACGGAAAACGAAACTTCGGACGAAAAAAACCGGTTGGTTGCCTCGCCCGAACTTCGTCATTACACGCAAATTCTGCGTAAAATCGAGCAAAGTCCGGCGGAAGCGCCGAAAATGTCTGCCGCCGTTCGGGCTTTGGAACGGACAAGACGAAATCGCGCCGTCGCAATTTTAGAAACCAGCCGCAAGGAAATGTGGCTTTTAGAAGAAAAGCGGCAAGCGTTACCGGAAACTAAAAATAACGACGAGAAGGTTTTGCAAAGCATTCACGAAGAAGCGCACAACGACGTGAAAAACGATAACAGCGAGTTTGCGGAAATCGAAAAGCAGATGCAAACACCTTTGTTCGAGGTTTTCAAGGACGAACAAACAACCCGAACAACCGAGTCGAAAGAGAAAAGTCGCCAATCGATCAGCGAAGTTTTATACGATATTTACGATAAAAAATGATATACCCGACAGAGACCGGATTAGTTTCAAATTAAACACTTTTACACAGAACTGTAAATCATTAAATTATGTTGTCTGCTGAAATTATCGCCATCGGTTCGGAACTTTTAACCCCGACCAAAACTGATACAAACAGTCTTTGGCTGACCGAAAAACTCAACGAAATCGGTATCGAAGTAAAACTGAAAACCGTTGTCGGCGATGACGAACAACGGCTTGAAACCGCGATTCGTGATGCGTTGAGCCGTTCGGATATTGTCATTTCCACGGGCGGCTTAGGTCCGACCGAAGACGACATTACCCGCACAGTTTCCGCCAAAGCCGCCGACCGCGAACTTGTTTTCGATGAAGAAATTTGTGCGGCAATTTGGGCAAAGTTCGAGCGAATGAAACGCGAACCGGCGGAGATAAATAAGCGTCAAGCATTTTTAATCGAAGGTTGCGAAGTTTTGCCGAATCCGCACGGAACCGCTGTCGGAATGCTCGTAAAACCAACCGAAACAACATTTTACGCGATTTTGCCCGGACCGCCGCGCGAGATGAAACCGATGTTTGAAAACTTTGTTTTGCCCCACATCCGCGAACAAGCGGGCGAGATTTTTGTCAAACGAAAACTTTTGCGCGTTTCGGGTTTGGGCGAATCGGCGGTTGACGAAGCGATTGCTCCGATTTACACGGCGTATAAAAATGTCCAAACTTCGATACTTTTCAGTCGCAGCGAAATCGAACTTTGGCTGACGGCTCAAAGCGAAAATGAAGCGGAAGCGGTTGAGGTTTTAGAAGAATTGGCGGCGAAAATCGTTGAAAAACTGGGTCTTGCGGTTTTTTCGACCAACGGCGAAACGATGGAAGAAATTGTCGGCAAAATCTTGGCTGACAACGGCAAAACTTTGTCGGTCGCGGAAAGTTGCACCGGTGGTTTAATCTGCGAGCGTTTGACCGATGTGGCGGGTTCTTCGGCTTATTTTATCGAAGGAATTATCAGCTATGCCAACGATGCAAAAATTCGCAACTTGAACGTGTCCAACGATTTAATCGAACAATTCGGCGCAGTTTCGGCAGAAGTTGCCAAGGCTATGGCTCACGGAATGAATAAAAATTCAGGTACGGATTTTTCAATCTCCGTCACCGGAATCGCAGGTCCGAGCGGCGGCAGCGTCGATAAACCCGTCGGCACGGTTTTCATCGGTTACGCCGACGCGGAAAACGTCAAATCGTTCAAAATTTTGTTGCCCGGCGACCGATATTTGATTCGTTGGCGGGCTTCGCAAACCGCGTTGGATTATCTGCGGCGACAATTATTGAAAAAATTCAGTCATTGAAGATTGATTGAAAACTCCCGGTTGATTTGATAAATTTGTCGATTTACGAAAAAACTTTATGACAAATGAAATTTCCGAAAGATTAAAAACTCCCGCAAAAGGTTTAATCATCACGGGTTTGCTCAACGCGGTTTTAGGAATTACGGTAACAACGGCGGCTTTGATTCAAACTTTGAACGGCAAGTTAAATCGTGATTTCGCAAACGACGACGAGCGGTATAATTATCTTGTCGGATTTTTTACGCCGTCCGTCGTCGGAATTATCAGCCTGATTCTCGCGCCTGTGATTATTTTCGGCGGAATCAAAATGTTGAAAGGCAGAAATCGAAATTTGGCGATTTGCGCGGCAGTTTTGGCGACCATCCCGCTTACATCGTGTTGTTTTGCGGCAGGTTCGATTTTCGGAGTTTGGGCGTTAGTCGTTTTGATGAAGCCTGAGGTGAAAGCATTTTTCCGATCTTCGACGTGAATCCTTGCTAAATCGTAAAAATACAGCTAACTTATCAACAAACGTAAATATCGTGGAAACCGAAATAATTACAGCTTATATTTCGCTTGGTTCAAATTTGGGCGACAGAGCAGGCAATTTATTGCTTGCGGTTCGCGGTCTGCTTGAAGCAAGTTTTGTCGTTTCAAGGCTTTCGGCGATTTACGAAACAGATCCCGTCGGCGTTGAAAATCACGACAAATATCTGAATATGGTCGCGGAAATGACTGTTACAAACATTACGCCGTCGCAAATGTTGGCACGCATGATTCGGATTGAATACTTGCTCGGTCGCCGACACAAATTTCAACAAGCACCGCGAACCGCCGACATCGACATACTTTTATACGGCGATAAAACACAGGAAAACAAGACTTTAACGATTCCGCATCCGCGTCTGCATCTGCGAAATTTTGTCCTTGTCCCGATGGCGGAAATTGCACCGCACGTTGTTCATCCGATTTTTAATTCGACGATTCAAGAATTGCTCGACGCTTCGCCCGATAAATCGAACGTGCAACGGTGGAACGCGGAAAGCAATTCAAAATTCAAAGTTCAAAATAATTTTTAATTTTTCATTAAAAAACAAATGGCATATTTACAACCCGACAAACCCGAAAAAGTTTATTTACCCGCGATTCGCGCGGCGAAGGAAAAGGGCGAAAAACTTGTTTGCCTGACGGCTTACGATTATCCGACTGCCCGCATTGTGGACGAAGCGGGCGTGGAAATGATTCTCGTCGGCGACTCGATCGGCAACGTCATTCACGGTTACGGCAACACGATTCCGGTTTCGCTGGATGAAATTGAAACCGCTTTAATTGCCGTCAAACGCGCAACCGAACGAGCGATGGTTGTCGCCGATTTACCGTACGGAACTTATCACGTCAACGCCGATGAAACCGTCCGCAACGCGCTTCGGCTGATGAAACACGGCGGAGCGGAAGCAATCAAATTGGAAGGCGGACGCAACCGCGTCGAGTTGGTTAAGCGTTTGGTTGACGAAGAGATTCCGGTCATCGCACATATCGGATTAACGCCGCAAAGTGTTTATAAATTGGGTGGTTATCGAGTTCAAGGCAGAACGGCGGACGCGGCGAAACGGTTGATTGAAGACGCAAAATTGCTCGAAGACGCAGGCGCGTTTGCGATAGTTTTAGAACTTGTGCCGCACGAAGTTGCCGCAATTATCACCAAAGAACTGAAAATTTCGACCATCGGAATCGGTGCGGGCGTGGACTGCGACATCCAAGTTTTGGTGCTGCACGATTTAGTCGGAATGACTTTCGGTCGCCAACCTCGCTTCGTGCGTCAATACGCGAATGTCCGCAACGTGATGGACGACGCAATCAAAAATTGGATGAAAGACGTAAAAGGCGGCGAATATCCGAACGAAGCGGAAAGCTACGGTTTGACGGAAGATGCGAAAGCGGAATTAGAGAAAATTTTGTAGTTAAATTAGTCGGTTTTCAGTTATAATCTTGAAGAGATTAACTATGAAATTTCAAGAACTTAAAAACCGCCTGAAAAAAGAGCGTCCGATGAAAAATATTGAATTAGAAATGCCTGAAGATGTGATTGAAGATTTGCGTAAAATCTCACTTCATCTTGGTTTTTCAAATTCTGAAGCCTTAATGCGAACTTACATCGGGCAAGGTTTGCGGACAGATTTACAACGTTTTGCGAACACTGAGATTTCGACATTTATCGAAAGTTTGCGTCGAAACGGCGTAAACGACGAAGTAATTTCAGTTGCATTGTCAGATTCACAAAAAGTTGTGTAGTATGAACAAAAGCAAGCAAATTTTAATCGCTGTTGCTTTTCCGATTTTATTGGCAGGCTTACTTTTGCCGGTTGATTATATTTGTTTTCCGCCATCAATATCCCAAGGCGTAAGTTTTTGTTTATTTTGTACTACCTTTAAAGAAACAAGCGGACTTGGGTTAGGCGGCACAACATTTGTGTCGGAAATATTGCGACTTATTGCTTTATTTTTATTTTTAATCGCTCCTGTAATGCCGATATTTATTGCATATTTGGAAAGACCAATTATACGAATCAAGTTAAACTTAACAAAACAATAAACTGATATGATTCCGAAAGTTATCCGAAAATCAAAGGCTGAAATTATTGAAATTTGCCGCAAACATCAAATCCGCGAACTGAGTTTGTTCGGTTCGCAGGTTCGCGGTGATTTTACGGACGAAAGCGACTTTGATTTTTTGGTTGATTTTTTGCCGGAAGCAGATATAAGTTTTTTTGAATTAGGAAGTATTCAATCCGAACTTGAAGAAATTGTAAAAACCGATGTTGATTTAGTCCCAAAAAAAGGGTTAAAAGAATTGATCAGACCATATGTTTTGGCAGAAGCAGAGGTTATTTATGCCGCGTGAGGAACTTTACTTAACTGACATCATTAAAGCAACAAAGGCAATCGAAACGTTTTTGACAAATACCGATTGGAATCAGTTTATAGGTTCCGAACTTTTGCAAAGTGCTGTTTTGCATCAACTTACTATAATTGGCGAAGCATGTTCAAAAATCCCGAAAGATTTACGCGACAAATACCCGAATGTCGAATGGAAACAAATTATCGGTTTTCGTAATATCGCCGTTCACGCATATTTTTCCGTTGATTTGGAAATAGTTTGGAAGACATCAACAACTCGTCTTAATCCGTTGCGACAACAAATTAATGAAATCTTGCAACTGGAGTTTCCTGATTTTGAATATATCCCAAAAACTTAAATGGAAATAATCAACCGCCGACAAAGAATGGCATCACTCACGCGGAAACTTCGTCGTGAGAATAAACTCATCGGATTCGTGCCGACCATGGGGACGTTGCACGAAGGTCATTTGCGTCTGGTTGCCGAAGCCAGGCAAATGTGCGATGTCGTAATTGTCTCGATTTTTGTTAATCCGACGCAGTTTAACGATAAAGCCGATCTGGCAAAATATCCGCGAGATTTAACCGCCGACGCGGCAATGTTGGCGGAATATAATGTCGATTATATTTTTGCTCCCGAAGTCGCCGAAATTTATCCCGCCGGGGCATCGACTTTTGTCTATGTCGAAGGCGTAACCGAAAGTTTTGAAGGTGCTTCGCGTCCCGGACATTTTCGCGGTGTCGCCACCGTTGTTGCAATTTTATTCAACACAATTCGTCCGGATTTTGCGTTTTTCGGACAAAAAGATGCCCAGCAAACTGTTGTGATTAAAAAGCTTACGCGAGATTTAGGCTTTGAAACCGAAATCGTTATTGTACCGATTGTCCGCGAAGAACACGGATTGGCGATGTCGTCGCGCAACGCACGATTGACGGCGGAAGAACGCGAAAAAGCCTCGATTATTTATCAAAGTTTGCGTGAAGCAAAAATCGCCTTTCGCAACGGTGAACGAAATGGGTCGAATTTGGCTCAAATCGTGCGAAATAAAATAGAAACCGAACCGCTTGCCGATATTGATTATGTCGCGACGGTTGACGCGGAAACCTTTGAACCGCTCGGCAAAATTGACGAACAGACAGCATTTATCATTGTTACGGCACGGTTTGGGGCAGTGCGGTTACTCGACAATACAATACTGAATCGCAAGCAGTAATTTGGCATCAAACTTGCGTATAAACGGACGATGCCGCAGCCGGCAGATAAAAAATATGAAACACAAACTTTTAGTTTTAGTTTTCACCATCACATTGGTTCTTGCGGGAACTGCAACGGCACAAAAACAATCAAACGCCTTGGTTGCTCAAACTGCCAATTTACAAACACTTGACGGCGAAGTTGTGTCTTTGCCTACACTTAAAGGAAAGATTGTCGTCTTGGCGATTGGAGCAAGTTGGTTGCCATTGTCGAAACAGCAAATTATTACAACTAATAAATTGGTGAAAAAGTATGCGACCAAAGACGTTGTTGTGTTTTGGGTGACGACCGATTCGGATAATATCAAGTCGAAAAACTATGCTTCGGACGAAAAAATCAATTTGTTTGCAACCAAAAATAAATTAACTGCGACTGTTTTGCGTGATTCGGACGGAATGATGACGCTGAAAAAGTATGGTGTTGACCAACTTCCCTCGTTTGTAATTTTGGATAAAACCGGAAAGTCGATCGGCGAACCTTACGGCGGACTTGATCCGGAAAACGAAGCTGAAATTTTCACCCAAGTTTCAAGTGCGATTGACAAAATTCTGTAAGATTTTTTGACAGGGATAAAACGGATGAAAAGGATTTGATTTATCCTTGTTTATCTCTTTTATCCCTGCAAATTTGTCTTAATCAGCGAATAAACCAAACTAATCGGCAACCCGACCACGTTCCAATAATCACCTTCAATTCCTTCGATAAACAATGCCGCTTGCGCCTGCACCGCGTAACCGCCGGCTTTGTCCAAAGGCTCGCCAAACTCAACTAAATACTCGATTTCAGCATCGGAAAGCGTTGCAAATTTAACTTTTGTCGATTGAATTCCAACACGAGTTTCACCGTTTTTGACGACCGCCACGCCTGTCAAAACTTCGTGCGTTTTGCCTGAAAGCATCCGCAACATTCGCCGCGCATCGTCAAAATCCAAAGGTTTTCCCAGTATTTGATTATCAATCACAACCGTTGTATCGGCACCCAAAACTGTTGCGTTTGCATGATTTACGGCAACGGTTTCGGCTTTAGTTTTCGCCAAACGCATCACATAATCAGACGGATTTTCGTTCGGAAATTCAGTTTCGTCAACATCGGCGACAATTTTATCGAATTCCCAGCCGACCGCGTTCAAAATTTCCGCCCGACGCGGACTTCCCGATGCCAAAATCAGTTTTGTAAGTTCAAGTTTCATTGGTTTAATGGTAAATTGTTAATAGAAATTTAGCAAAATGAACGAACTTTTTCGCATACTTCCAAAGTTATTAAAAGAGGTCGAAGACGATGAAACGCTTCGCCAAATCATCGTTTTTACAACGTGGCGAAAAATTGCGGGCGAAAGTTTAGCCGAACACGCAGTTGCCGTATCGTTGAAAAATAAACGTTTAACCGTGGCGGTTGCAAATGAGCGGTGGGAAAAATACTTGAAAGACTTGAGCGGTCAGATGATTTTCAAACTGAATTCGTCACTCGGACAAGCGTTGGTTACGTTTATCGAATTTTGCGTGGACGAAAAAGCGGTTTTGGCGGAAAAGAAAACTCGGAAAATCTCGGAATTCGATGATTTGGAACTGCGCGAACTCGCACTTAAACAACTTTCACCCAAACTTCGCGCAAAATCAAACGCAATCAAAGACGAAAATCTGCGTCAAATTTTCTTGAAAGCCGCAAGCACAAGTTTGGCACGAAAAGAACAGTTAAAAAATAACAAAGATTAGCGTAATTAGTGCATTATTTGTTATTATATTGCCGTAGGAGAAATAATATGAACGTATCTTTAACACCTGAACTTGAAGAGTTGATTAGCAAAAAAGTGAAATCGGGAATGTATAATTCTGCCAGCGAAGTTATCCGCGAAGGTCTGCGGCGAATGTTTAAAGAAGATTCAATCAAGCCGCAAATTACGGAAACACAGCGTTTACAAATGGAAGAACTGCAAAGCGAAGTTATGAAAGGCGTTGAGCAAATGAGAAACGGGCAATCAAGACAATATAATTCCGTTGATGAAATGTTTGATGAAATAACCGCCGAAGCTAAAAAGGAATTTGAAGCGAGGAATAAGAATGACAAATTATGACCTCACAGAGTTCGCAATTACTGATTTGAAAGAAATTTGGATATATTTTACCGAACATAACGTCTCATCTGCTCAAAAATTCGTTAAAGAATTGATGCAAAAATTCGATTTGTTGGCGGAAAACCCGAAAATGGGAACGCTTAGACAAACGTATATCGTTGGAATGCGAAGTTTTCCATACAAACATTACGTTATTTTTTATTTTCCGACCGAAACCGGAATTGAAATTTATCGCGTAATTCACGATGCAAGAGATATTGACGACTTGTTTGAAAGTCAATTTGAAGGATTAAAACCATAATGGACGTTAGAAAAATTGCAAAACTCGCACACTTGGAAATTTCGGATGCCGAAGTTGAACTTTATACGCCGCAAATGGCGAATATCGTCAAATATATCGAACAATTAGACGAACTCGACACGGCAAATATCGAACCGATGCTCGGCGGATTAACGCCGGAAGGCGAACAAACTTACGCAATCCGCGAAGACATTCCGCACGAATCGCTCGGACAAGATAAAGCGTTGAGTCAAGCACCGTCGGCAGTCAGCGGACATTTCCAAGTACCGAAAGTTTTATGAGAATGGAAAATTGGTTTCGCTTTTTTATTTTTGCCTTTTTACTTTTTACTTTCAACGCTTGCAGTATGCCGAATTTGGAATCGCCCGAATGCACGGATTCGCGTCTTGCGGTGAAGCAATTTTACTCGTTTCATTTTGCAAACGAGATGAAGTTTTCCGCAGATAATTTGAAGCAACGCGAGAAGTTTTTAACGCCGGAATTTGCTCAATCATTGAAAAATTCGCCGGGCGAAAATGATGTTTTTACAACCAATTCAACCGATTTTCCGAAGGCATTTCGGATTGGTGAATGCAAGTTAATCGAACCGACAAAAACGAATCTCGAAATTGTTTTATTTTGGAAAGACGATAACCGGACAGAGCAAAAAAACATTCACGTCGAAACCGTCAAACAAGCGGATAAATGGTTATTAAATAAGATTTTATATTAGTTTATGTCAATTAAAGAACACATTGAAAAAGTTTTAGACAACGCCGAAAAGTTGAATTCCACATTGAATTCGTTTCTCTCGATCGAGCGTGATTACGCCTTGAATCGTGCCGATTTATTGGATAATTCGAGTGAAGATTTACCGTTAAAAGGTTTCGCGATCGCCATAAAAGACAACATTTGCACCGATGGTTTGCAGACGACTTGCGGCTCAAAAATTTTGCATAACTACAAGGCTCAATACGATGCAACGGTCGTCAAAAAGTTGAACGATGCGGGTGCAATTATCGTCGGAAAAACCAATATGGACGAATTTGCGATGGGCAGTTCCAACGAAAGTTCGGCGTTCGGCGTGTGTCGAAATCCTTGGGATATTGACCGCGTTCCGGGCGGAAGTTCGGGCGGTTCGGCGGTCGCGGTCGCGTCGGGAGTGGTGTGTGCGAGTTTAGGTTCGGAAACAGGCGGTTCGGTTCGTCAACCCGCGAGTTTGTGCGGAATTGTCGGCTTAAAACCGACTTACGGCAGAATTTCGCGGTTCGGTTTGGTCGCGTTTGCCTCGTCGCTCGATAACGTGGCGATTTTCGGGCAAACTTGCGAAGACGCGGCGAAGGTTTTAGGCGTAATTTCGGGACGCGATGCGAACGATACAACCTCGGCAGATGTTGTCGTTCCCGATTATGTCGGCAATTTGAAAAATGATATTGCGGGAAAGAAAATCGGCGTTCCGCGTGCGTTGTTCGGCGAAGGTTTGGACGCAGATGTGCGGAAATCGGTCGAACAATCAATCGAAAATTATAAAAAACTAGGTGCGGAAATTATTGATGTCGAGTTGCCGCATGCAAAATACGGAATCGCCGTTTATTACATCATCGCCACGGCGGAAGCGTCATCTAATTTGGCACGTTTTGACGGTGTTCGCTATGGATTTCGGGCAGAAGGTTCGCACTCGTTGCGGGAAAATTATTTCAAATCACGCGAAGAAGGTTTCGGTGCCGAAGTTAAACGCCGAATTATGCTCGGAACGTATGTTTTATCGAGCGGTTATTACGATGCGTATTACTCGAAAGCACAAAAGGTTCGCAATTTAATTCGGCAAGATTATATCAATGCGTTTGAAAAATGCGATGCGATTTTAACGCCGACTTCGCCTTGCACGGCGTTCAAAATCGGCGAAAAATCCGACGATCCGATTGCGATGTATTTGTCTGACATTTACACAGTTTCCGCAAATTTGGCGGCAGTTCCGGCTATTTCCGTTCCGTGCGGATTATCCGATAACGGTTTGCCGATTGGCTTTCAATTGGTCGGTAAACATTGGTCGGAAAACACTTTGCTGAATATGGCAAGCGTTTATGAAACGGAATTTCCGTTGGGTGCGAAGCCGAAAGTTTTTGTCGATACGGTTTAATTAGGCGCGGAAAAACACGGATTTGTCGGATTTTCGCAGGTTAAGTTACAGCGTAAATCCGCCTAATCAGCGTAATCCGCGTCTAATTTTCTTAAGAATATATGAGTCAACCACAAAAAATGTCCGATCCGTGCGTGATGGTAATTTTCGGTGCAACCGGCGATTTAACCAAACGTAAACTTTTTCCCGCACTTTATAATTTGGCGAAAGAAAATTATTTGCCCGATGATTTTGCGATTGTCGGCGTTGGCAGACAGGAAATGTTGACCGATGATTTTCGCACAAAAATTATTTCCGAGTTGAAAGAATTTGTCGGCGAAAAGATTGACGAAAAGTTGTTAAAGTGGTTTGAAGAAAGAACTTATTACACGGGCGGAGATTTTGACGACGATAAAAAACTTTTTGCCGACATCAAAGATATGCTCCGCGATGTGTGCGAAAAACACAAAATCCCTGAAAATTATTTTTATTATATGGCAATTCCGCCAAGCCTTTTTGCCAATGTTGCGGGGAAAATCGTTAAAAACGGAATGGGCAAGGAAGAAGACGGAAAGTGGCGAAGATTCATTTTTGAAAAGCCTTTCGGCACAAGTCTGGAATCGGCGAAAAAGCTCAATACCGATTTGTTGAAAATAATAAAGGAACGTCAAATTTATCGAATCGATCATTATCTCGGCAAAGAAACTGTCCAAAATATCTTGGTTTTCCGTTTCGGGAATTCGATATTTGAACCGATTTGGAATCGAAATTTTATTGATCACGTTCAAATTACGGTGGCGGAAAAACTCGGCGTTGAAGCTCGCGGCGGTTATTACGATTCAGCCGGAGCGTTGCGTGATATGATTCCGAACCACATTTTTCAGCTTGTAACTTTGACCGCAATGGAACCGCCGGTTTCGTTTCAAGCCGATGCTGTCCGTGATGAACAGGCAAAGATTCTGCAAGCGATTCAGCCTTACGCCGAAGAAGAGGTTTTGACGAAAACCGTTCGCGGGCAATACGATGCGGGTGAAATTAATGCTCAAAATGTTGCCGCTTACCGTAGCGAAGTAAACGTTGCAACCAATTCAAACACAGATACTTACGCGGCTTTGAAACTTTCGATTGATAACTGGCGTTGGGCTGACGTACCGTTTTATATCCGCACGGGAAAACGTCTGCCGTCGAAAACTTCGGAGATTGTGATTCAATTCAAAAAAGCTCCGTTCGTTTTATTTCGTGATACGGAAATTGAAAAATTAACGACTAACCGAATCGTCATTCATATCCAACCGGACGAAGGAATTACGCTTCATTTCGGGGCGAAAATTCCGGGTCCGATTGTAAATATGGGGGCGGTTGATATGGATTTTAACTACGTCGATCATTTTGGCGAACATCTTTCGACAGGTTATGAACGACTGCTTTTTGATTGTATGATCGGCGACGCAACGCTCTTTCAACGTGCCGATATGGTTGAAGCGAGTTGGGCAATCGTCAATCCGATTTTGGATGTTTGGAACGCGATTCATTCACGCGCTTTCCCGAATTACAAAGCCGGAACTTGGGGACCTAAGGAAGCCGATGATTTGATAAATAAAGACGGTCGAAAATGGCGAAATGAATCGGTTTGAGAATACGGCACAGATGAAATAACTGTAAAAATACTCGTCCGACCGTCCAAAATATTCGACTTGAAGTTGTTTAGACGAAGTAAAACTTGATTATGAGCGGCGTGATATAGTTTAGCGGAAACATTATGTTTATAATCCGAGATTTCTATCTATAAGCTGCGACCCAACCTCAATAATTTGAGATTTTACTAGATAATATGTAATTTGCAGACAAATTCAACCGTTTAAGAAAGTACGAGACGCTTTAACTTGTCAATAAATATCAACCTGAATTACGTTACAGGTTTCGACAGACTAAGATATGTTTTGCTTTACGGCAATCACTTTTAATCGGATGTAGAAATATAAAGTTGCGCGTTCAGAGTTCAAGATTTATCTTGCTAATATTTAGTTTGCATTCAAGTTTAGCGGTTTACTCTACGCTGAAGCGTAGGTTGCAAACTGAAGTTTGTACTCTGAACGGCGTTATTATCTTTTACGGCTTTTGGTTCTTTGTCAGTTCTTCGTATTTTTTCATGTCGGCTTCGGCTTCTTTGGTTCTGCCTGATATTTTGTAACAAAAACTGCGGTCACGATATGCTCCCGGGAAATCAGGATTTAATTTGATTGCTTTGGTGTAATCAATAATTGCCGGTTTATAAAGTTGCTTGCTTGCATACGAACTTCCCCGATTATAATAAGCTTCGGCAAAATCGGGTTTTAATTCAATCGCTTTGGTGAAATCTTTTATCGCCGAATTGTAATCTTTCAGCCCGACATAAGATATTCCGCGGCTGTAGTAAAATTCCGGAACATCAGCATTCATTTGAATAATCTTACTGTAATCTTTTATTGCTGACAGATAGTCTTGTTTATCATTAAAAACATTTCCGCGATTATAATACGCAATGATAGCCGTCGGGTTTAATTCGACAACTTTATTAAAATCTTTTATCGCCAAATCATAATTTTTCTTCTCTTGCCAAATATTTCCCCGGTTATTGTAGGCTTCAGCATATTTTGGGTTTAACTCAATCGCTGTATTGTAATCTCGCATTGCTAAATCAAATTCTTTTGTTTCCGCAAAGATATTTCCGCGAAGAAAATAGGCAACGTGATTATTGGGATTTAGTTCAATTTGCTTTGTAATTTCCTCAATGGTTGAAGGCTGTGTTTGTTGTGCAACAGAATTAGCCGCAAGGATAGATAATAAACCGATTGTAAGTATTGTGGTGATTAGATTGCTCATATTTTAGTAAATTAAATGCCTTTTATAATTCATTATTACATTACATAATAAGAATTTGCGGTTTATTGTCAAATATTTTGTGTTTTACTTAGATTGTTTATTTCTATTACCTGCCTTTCTTCTTCGGTGTTGATTTGCCCGTCGGAACTTGTGTTTTGGGTTTGTATTGTTCGCCTAAAAGTCCTAATTCCCTTGCTTTTAAAATCACATTTGCGGCGATTGGTGCAGCAGTTTTTGCGCCGAAACCGCCGCCTTCGACGACTACGGCAATTGCCACTTGCGGTTTTTCAAGCGGTGCCAGCGAGATAAACCAACTGTCGGTTCGTTCATACATTTGCGGCGCGTCGTATTCTTCAAACTCGCCTTTTGCGTTCTTGCGTTTTTTCTTGACCGTTTTTAACTTGCCGGTTTTATCATCGTAAAGCGGAGCTTGTTTTTCGGCTGTACCTGTTTTTCCGCCGACTCTGATGCCCGTGTTTCCCATCATTGCCCGCACATTTTTTGCCGTTCCGCCCGAACCTTCCGTCACAAGCGCCATAATATCGCGGATGGCGGCGGCTTGTTGCGGAGAAATTACCTGCGAAAACATTTGCGGCGGTTGATCGATTTCGATACGCGGTTTCATCAATTTACCTTCCATATTTCCCGCCGTCGCCGTGATTAAAGCCATTTGGAAAGGTGTCATTTGCCCCGCGTAACCTTGTCCCATTCCCTCTAAACCGATGTCGTAATTTGAAATATCTTTGCCGACCACAATGGTTGATTGTTGCGGGGCGATGGCGTTGGCAAGCCGTTTATTGCTCGTATTCCAAATATCGGGAAAAGTTTTTGCCCTAACCGCGTCTTCCGGAGTTTCAACGGCGGAAATCCCTAAAAGTCCCGCCATTTCACGAATTCTTTCGCGTCCCAAATCGTTTGCCATTTGCGAAAAATACTGATTCGACGAGGCTTCAAAGGCTTGGGCGATATTTAAAGTCGCGCAACCGTAAGGCGGTTCACACGGCGGAACCGCATCAAAAATCGGACGAGAACCGCGAAAAGCCACGAAGCCTTCGGGCGAACTGGTGAACTCTGTGTTTGATTTGCCCGAATGAAAGGCGCCGAGCATCGTAAAAGTTTTGAACGTTGAACCCGGAACATAGTATTCACGCATTGCCCGATTTAACAAAGGTTTATCTTTTTTATTGCCTTCGAGTTTCAAATAATCGTCCAACGATTTTGCTTCGCTCAGTGCAAACGAAGGATTTGAATAAACCGCCAAAAGATCTCCGGTTTGCGGGTTTATCACGACAACCGCTCCTTTTTTCCCCTGTAATTGTTGTGCCGCAAAGACTTGTAAATCGCGGTCAATCGTAATTTTCACATCTTGCGAAAGGTCTTCTTTGCGTTTGACGGCGGTTAAAATCTCCCAAGATTCGGGCATCGGATCGGCGGTTTGTTTGAACAAAGTTCGCTCTAATCCGGGCGTTCCGCGTTCGGTTCCCATCAGTTGAGCCATTTCGCGGTCGAGCGAGTATGTGCGGACAATATCGCCGTCCGCTTCGTGTTTGTAATACGCCAAAGCGCTGCCGAGTTTGCCGTTTCTGTCCAACATCCAACCGCGCAGATTCGCCGCCGAAGCTCGTCTGTTGCGTAAATCTTTGTAGTTTAAGGCTTGAAACTGTTCGTTGTTGTCATCGGCAAAATATGTCCAGTAAACGTGAAATCCATAGACAAAAAATGTCAGGCAAACAAAGAAAATCTGCCACATAAACAAACTGCGATTTGCCACGGACGAACCGAGTTTGCGTTTTACTTCTTTTGATAAATTCTCTTCGTAAATTGATTTCAGCCGTTTGTTTCGCGCAAACGAAAGCCACAGCATCAGCACGACCAACGCGATCGCAACCAAATAAAAGAGGCTTAAAAATGCGGGCGTTCGTTCCAAAATCTGCAAGCCGAAAAGTTGTTCGACCAATTTTTCGGGACGGTATTTCTGCCAATCGATTTGTAAAAATAGAAGTATCATTTATTTTGTTTCCGTCGGTTTTTTACTTTTCACTTGCTGTCTGAGCGTGTTTCTTTCCCAGAAAATACCGTCCGTATAGCCTTGAATATCGGTATTTTGTTCGGCAATTTCAAGCCGTTTTTCGGCTAAACACGCAAAGTTTTCTTCGAGTTCGATACCGACATAGTTTCTTTTCAACTTTTTAGCGACAACCGAAGTTGTTCCGCTTCCCAAAAACGGATCAAGAATCAAATCATTTTTATTGCTCGAAGCCAAGATTATTTTCGCCATCAATTTTTCGGGCTTTTGCGTCGGATGATCCGTATTTTCCGGCATTGACCAAAACGGAACGCTCAAATCCGTCCATAAATTAGACGGCGAAGTTAAGCGGAAATTACCGTTCGCCTCTTCGTTCCAATCTTTCGGCGTGCCGTTATCTTTATACGGCGCAATAACTTGGCGTTTCAGACGAACGTCTTCGAGATTAAAAGTATAATCATCGGAAACGGTGAAAAACCAAATATCTTCGGAATTATTCTTCCAGTTCGCATTTGCTCCGCGACCTTTTTCACGTTCCCAAGTTATGCGGTTTCGCAACTTAAAATACTTCATTCCGACCCGCTGAATCGCCGAACTCGAACGCCAATCTCCGCAAATATAAACGGTCGCGGTCGGTTTCAATAACTTGACGCAGTGCGAAAGCCACGAATCGAGCCAAATTTCGTATTCGTCCGCCGAAGTTTGCAAAAATTTGTTGCCGCCGAACTGTTTCGTCAGATTATACGGCGGATCGGCAAACATCAAATCGAAAGAATTGTCGGGCAAAAATTTCAAGGCTGCAAATGTGTCTTGCAAGATTGTTTTGTTTGAAATTTTTGCAACCTTTGCGTCTAAAAACATCAGCTTTTGCCGATAGAAAACAATTTCTTCATCGGTCAACGTGATTGTGCGATTGCGTCCCGCTTTTGCTTTTTGCGGTTTAGTCATTTGTTAAATCAATTTGAATACCCGCTTGCGTCGGCGGAATTTCTTCGTCATCTGCAACGTTTTCGACAAATTCGGTCGGTTTGGCGACACGCCGAAAATAAACTTCGACCGTTCCGAACATCACTTTGTCGGCTTCCGCAATCGTAAATGCGCGTCCGTAAACCAAACGATTTGCGTTGAGAAAAGTTCCGTTGGTCGAACCTGTGTCGGCGACGATAAAATTTCCTTCCGCGTTGACGGCGAGCGAAGCGTGATTCTTGGAAACCGTTACGTCTTCGATAGTTAAGTCGCTTTCTTTTGTTCGCCCGACGCTCAGACGTTTACCGATTTCAAATTTTAATTCTTGCTGTTTCGGTTTGCCGTTTGAGGTAAATTCGGCAATCATTACTTCAACATTTTCTTTGATTGTCGGCGATTCGGCAAGATTTGCGGGAATAAACTTTTGAACTTTTACATCGGGCAAAGTTACGTTTATTTCAACTTCGGATGATTTATCAAAACTCGAAATAAGCTGTACGCCTTCGGTAAAATAATCTGCTTTTACCTGAACTTTTAACGGTGCGTGAAGGTGATAACGGTTATCGTTAATGTGATCGATTGCGGCGATAATCAGTTCATTTTCAACAGCTTGCAAAACTTCGGGCGAATCGGTCGAAAATTTATCCCACGCCATTTTCAGTTTAATATTGTGCGGCGCAAACTTCCCTTTGGCGCCTAAATCTTCAACTTCGGAATCGAGTAGTTTTTTTAGTCGTTCGACAATTTCGCTGGTCGCCAAACTGCTGGTTTTGCTTGGACTTCTGCCCGTAAACGTGTCGGCAATTTCGCCGATTTTCGTCAAAACTCCGCGTGCCAACCAATCGACCGAAAAAGATTTTTTGTTTTGTTTTTGCTCAGACATCTTATCTGAGAATTGTAAAACGTAACGCTTGCGAAAGTAAAAGGTAAAAGATGAAAGGTGAGGCTGTTTTTTGTGATTCAAGCGAGTATTGCCGACAAAAGAAAATTGAATCACCGAATTTTCATCAATGATTCAATCAAATTAAGCGGCTATTTTCATCACGTCTTCCTCGAAATCTTCCATAAACAGATATTTTTTCCATTCGGGTTTTCCTTCGGCGTAATGACACAGCAAAATGCGGTCAAGTCCGACGTTCAGAAGCTTTTGCGATGTCAGCATCGGCATTCTGGCTTGTTCGGGCGTGCGGTTTCCTTTGCGTTGATTACATTTGATACACGCCGAAACAAGGTTTTGCGGGGTTGATTCACCGCCTTGAGCTCTCGGCAAAATATGATCGAGCGTTAAATCCGCCGCCGTTTTTTGGTCGCCGCAATACTGGCAACGGTAGCGGTCGCGGATATAAATTCTCGCCCGTTTCATCGCCGTATCACGACGTTTGCGAAATACGTTTACATATTTTGTAAGCCTGATTACGCTTGGAACGCGAAACGCTTTTGTCGGCGAATGAATTACATTTTCGCCGTCGAAATCTTCGACCGAAATCGAGCCGCGAAACATCATACACATCGCCCGCGCCACGCCGACCGTGCCAAGCGGTTCGTAACTGAAATTGAGAAGTAAAACTCTTCCTGTCAACACTTATTATTGCCTCCTTTTACAGTAAATTTATAACAATTTACATACTTTACGCAACATATAGTTGTGTAAAATCTTTGTTAAGCGACCGATTGCGGTTTTTACAATTGAAAATTATTTTAAGTTGCAACATTTGCAATGATGAAAGCGGCTTCTAATATCCGCTTTTTATGCAAATTTCAGTCGGCGGTTTCGTCAATATAACTTACGGGTTTTACATTTATGAGACATATTTTTACAACATTATTCATCGCATTATCGATCGGCATATTGATTGGTAACGCAACGGCGCAAAC
Organism: Acidobacteriota bacterium; assembly: GCA_031430435.1. Classification (GTDB taxonomy): domain Bacteria; phylum Acidobacteriota; class Blastocatellia; order Pyrinomonadales; family Pyrinomonadaceae; genus JANNVK01. Next base: position 83,981 of record JANPBM010000062.1, on the reverse strand, counting down.
TGCCGTCGAACCGATTGACGGATGGAAAATAACTCGGAATAAAGATGCGGTAACGCTTTCGCCGAATGCCGCGTTTGCAAATAATCAACCTTTTATTTACCGAATAGACATTGCCGATAATCTTTCCGGCAACAATAATAATTGGTTTGAAACGTTGATTGAAAAAGATTTATCGCAATCAAATTGGAAAGAAAAAACTAAAGGATTACAAAATAAAATCGGCAGTATAAAAACGTATGTGGTGCAAACCGGCGACAATTCTTCAAAAACCGTTTATGTTGCTTATCTGGCGTACATAATCAATTCGGATAAAATTCGCGTCGCCAAAATGCACAGTTTCGATAAAAATTATTTTCTGAATAACTTTAAAATTGCTACATTACACTTTGTAAATCTGGCTCAGAAAGACGGCGGATTTTCTACCGGAACCACGCCCGACAAACCAATAACTCAACCAACCGGACAGCAAAACAATCCGATTGAAACAAACCTGAAATTGTCCGACATTCATTCGGTTATCATTCATTTGGAATATGAATCCGGACTCGGCGGAGCGGTTTATCCGGTTTATAATCCGTATGTATTGTTCAAAGACGGAACGATTTACGGCGAACCCGACAGTTTAGATTTAGCGGCTTCTAAACGGAATGATCCAAAGAAATGGGGCGTTTGGCGAATAGAAGGCGGACTTTTGAAAATAACTTGGAATGCCAAACCGGACAAATATAAACGCGAAGAATGGAAAAAAGATTCGTATAAAAATGTGTCTCCCGCCAAAAAAGGCGAAACGCTTTCAGGTTCGTTCAAGACAATGAGCGGCGGCGGAAATACTGCGTTGGGCGGCGATGTAATGATTGTCAGTTCAAACACAATAACTTTTAACGACCAAGGACAATTTACCTTGGCAAAAGTCGGCGGCGGTTCAAGTTCAACCGTTTCAAGCTATTACAAAGGACAAGATGCCGGAACTTACACGTTAGACGGCTACACGATTGAACTGCGATTTAACGGCGGTAAAACCGAGCGAAAATTCTTTTATTTCTATCCTGACGATCGAAAATACTTCGGAATCGGGACAAGCGTTTATGTGCCGCGAACTAAGTGAAGTCATTTATCACTTTTAAGGAACTCATCAACTGATAATTTCCCTGATCCGTTGAACAGAAAAAATAGCGAAACTGCCAACATTTGAATTGCTTCAAATGATTGCATATACGTTTTATTGAGATGCACCAAATACAACGCAACGATGAAGTTGATAACTAAAGCAAAGGCAAACCATCTTACTTTGAAGCCGATAATAATTGAAATCGAGCCTGAAAACTCGGTTAAAATATAAAGCCAACCCATAAAATACGGGAACGGCACGCCGAATTTGGCGAGCATTTCTTCGTTGCCCGAACCTGCCGTGCCTTGAAAAACATCGCCGTATGAATATTGAAGTAAGTGAAAGCCGAAAGCTAATCTGATGAAAATCGCGGCAAACGGTTTTAGTTTTTCTGACCAACTAATTGTTTCTATCTCGGACATAATACAAACATTATTTCACAAGATTTCGATCATAAGCTTGATTTGAATCAAGTTTGCATATTTTTTATTCGGCTCAAGGTTTCGGGAGTCATATCAAGATATGACGCAATTATCTTCCAATCAACTCGGTTTAATAAATGCGGAAACGCTTCGCAAAAACTCTCGAAACGATTTTTGGCATCGGATTTGAGCATAATGCTGACTCGTTTTGTTTGGTTCAAATATGCTTGTTGATAAAGAATTCTAAAAAGTTTTTCAAGTGCGGGAATTTCTTCTAAAGCCTTTAACCACTTTGTTTTACTAAGCACTAATAATTCACAATTTTCCGACGCTTTTATAAATCTGCTTGTCGGTGTCAGGTAAGTAAAACTTTCCAAATCTCCTGTCCAAGAGTTTTCAGTCGAAATTTGGATAACTCTCTCAAAGCCTTTGTCGTCAAATTCGTAAGAAACCAACATTCCTTTCAAAATAAAATATTGACTGCGACAAATCATTTGCGGACTAAGCAATAATTCGCCTTTATTCAATGTTACGAATTGAACGCAGGCGAAAAACTCGTTAAATTCTTCGTCCGTAAGTTTTACATATTCGGAAAGATACGTTTTGAATTGAATTTGAATCGGTGTCATAAGTTAAAATATGAGTTCAAAACCAAATTTTAACACAAATAACCTGCTTGATTTCAGCCACATTTTCGACTAAATCACCTTGATTTTTAACTTGTTATAAGATTTAAGTGAAAAACTCTTCGGCAGAAATGATTTTTAATTCCGGCATTTCACGCTTAATTATCTGAAAATCATCTACGTCATCAGTTACCAAAAAAGCATCTTTTTGTTTAGCGACAATTCTGCCAATCAAGGCATCTGTGCGGATTGAAGCGAGTTTTGTTTGCGGAGCAACTTTGTTGGTGTAAAGTCGGCGGATTGCTTTGGCGGTTTCCCACCAATCATTTTCAGTCGGCGTAAGAATTCGATTTTCTTTTTTCAGTTCTCGGTGCCAATCTGAATAAAGGTCAAAAGTGCTTTTGTCGGTTGAAGTGGCAATCAACTCAAAAAACACGATTGACGGAAAATAAAGCGAATGAAAGTAACCTTCTATTTCGCCGCGATATTTGATGACAGAATTAGTGTCGAAAATCGGGTGGATAGCCATATTTCTTTATTTCGAGGTCAAGTGCCTCCATTGCTTTTCTAGTGGATTCTTTCAAACGCTTTAATCCGGGCGTTAATTTCTTCGGCGGTGGATACATTGCCAAAAGCTCTTTACCCGTCGGAATTTTTTCTTCAAGGCTTATTCCGTTTCCATTTTTCTTTGACATAATTTTAACTCCTGTTTGAATTTAGCATAATCCGAAAATTATTTCGAGAATTAAAAAGCATCGTATCTGAAACGATGTTTTGCTCTATAACTCTAACTTTGAAAATAACAACAGTCCGTTTGCGGACGCGAGAGTAAAGCTACATGCGTGAGCGTGTAGAAACAAAGCAACAAACGACCGGCATGTTTGCAGGCGAAAGAAGAATCTGCCGTCCGCAAACAGACTTTAAGTTCTTATTTATCAACAACTACACGCTCACGCATGTAGCTAAATTCTTACGTCCGCAAACGCACTGATTTTGAAAAGATCGTGGCAGATTAAACTGCGATTTGCGGAACACAACAATTAGACTCTAATCAACTGTATCCATTAATCGTTTCAGAATGTCATCAACCGCATGAATTAATTGATTAAGAAGTTCTAAAACAGGTTGTGGTTTCGTAAAAATTTCTAAATTGTTCTCATTAAAAGATATTTCAGGAAAAATGTTTACACCAACTGACATTCTTTTATGTTCGTAGGCAGTAAATCGCCAACGAACTAGTTCAACCCTTTCATCAAGATTAATTCCGAATCCTGTTCGTATAGCAAGACCAGGCAAGGGGATCTGATTTAGATTAATAATTTCAATCTGTCTATTTGTATACCGACAAATGTGAAGTTCTTTATGTTTATCTACGATATTTAAGTCGTGTAATATTTTGACGTAGGTTATACCTCCAAGAACGTGAACGTGATAGGTTTGTAATTGTTCGATACAGTCTTGAGTTTTTTGATTTAGTCCACGGATCTTAAACAATCCACTTCCAGAAGCGGCGTCTCCGTTTTTCTTTGTTTGAAAAAATGATGCTCGGTCGTTGAATATTGGAAACTCAGTTTTAGGCAATGGGTTTCCTATCTCTTTTATAGTAAGTTCATAGACAGCTAAGTCCAATGAAGATCGAAGATTGAATAGAATTTCGCCAATCAGCACAGACCATTCCAGAGGAATCGCTTCTGTTGGATAATAAACTATAAGCTCATCTCCATTTTTTGAATCACACTCGCGATAAATGGTATAAGGTCGTTTTTCAAAAAATAGACTTATTTTTGATTCTAGTTCCGTAACTTGCTGTTTAGCACGTTCAACTTTAAGATACGCTGATTTTAACAATGGTTCTGAATTCATATTAATTAAAATGATAACAAGAATATGTTAGTCAAATATTTTTATGGTTTGCCAAAATAGAAACCTAAATCGGCAAACTCATTCTATCCTTTAACGCAAATAACCTGCTTAATTTCAGCCACAATTTCGACTAAATCAGCTTGGTTACGCATTACTTTTTCGATGTCTTTATACGCCGATGGGATTTCGTCAATCACGCCTGAGTCTTTCCGACATTCGATTCCTTTGGTTTGTTTTTCCAAGTCTTCCTTCGTGTATTTTGCTTTCGCTTTCGTCCGCGACATTTTACGTCCCGCACCGTGCGAACACGAATTAAAACTTTCAGGATTTCCTAAACCTTTGATGATAAACGACTTTGCTCCCATCGAACCCGGAATGATACCGTAACGACCGAACTCGGCGTTGATCGCACCTTTCCGCGTAACGAAAACTTCTTCGTCATAATGAGTCTCGATTCCGACGTAATTGTGATGGCAATTCACCGCAATTTCGGGTCGAAACGCTTTGTCTTTATTAAACATTCGGTTGAATGATTTCAAAAGACGATTCATCATCACTTGCCGATTCTTCATCGCGTAAGATTGAGCCCAGTCCAAATCGTGCCAATAATCTTGGAATTCTTTCGTTCCTTTGATGAAATAAGCAAGATCGGGAGCAGGTAGTTCGTTCAATTTATGCAACGACTTAGCGGTAGAAATGTGACGTTCCGCCAATTCCTTACCGATATTTCGCGAACCGGAATGAAGCATCAGCCAAACGTTATCTTCGGTGTCGATACAAACTTCGATGAAATGATTTCCGCCGCCGAGTGTGCCAAGTTGTTTCATTGATTTCGCCGAAAGTTCCTGCACTTTCGGATGTAAATCTTTGAAAGTTTCCCAACCTGTCCAACGCGAAGCTTCGTCAACCGATTCTTTATACCAGTTGAATCCGACCGGAATCGCACGTTCGATTTCGTGACGCAAATCTTTCAATTTTCCGTCTAAGATGCCGCTTTTGAAAGGCGTTTTTACCGCCATCATTCCGCAGTTATGAACAAAAACTCCGGCTTCAATCGCAAAGTTTCCGTATTCGGGAACGGTCAGGCAATAAACGTCTTCGCATTCGTTAAGTTCAATTACATCAATAACTTTGTGATTGTGATTGGTTGCGTAATTTTGCTTAACTTCAACGATGACATCTTCATCTTTCACCGAATAAAAAGGCATCAATGATTCGCCGATTTTCAAATCTTTTGCTTCGGTAAACTTTCCGTCTCGAAGCATAAATTTGTGATCGGGTGTGCAACGAATTTCTTCTCCGTTATCCAAAATAACTTTGACAAGTTTTGCATTTTGACGGGTCATTTTTGCCGTTGCATTTGCCGCGACAACTTTTCCGCTTTCGGTACAAGCATAAACAGCAAATTCTTCGTTGCGTTCCGCTAACTCTTTGATTTGATATGATTTACCGTCAAGTAACGGAACAAGAGTTTCGCCGGTAAAACAACCAATATCGACACCCACAGTTGCCGGAATCACCGCATCTTTGGTTGCAATAACCGAACCGACCATCGAACCTTTGCCGAGATGTGCGTCCGGCATCAAGGCGACGTGCTTGTAAATACAAGGCAGCCGCGAAACATTGCGAAGCATATTTTCTTCATCGAGCGTTAATCCGTGATTAACCCACGACAAAACATCGGCTTTCGCACCGCTGATATTTAATTTTTGAAATGGCATATTTCCTCCCAAGAAATAATTGTAAATTGTTAGTTGTTTATTATGAATTGCGATGACAAGGTTTTTGTCGAAACATTTCGTTGCTCTATCCGGACTGAGCTACTTTGCGTAAAATGTTCAGAGTTCACGCTTGAGCGTGTTTCCGCCGGTGAAACTCGGCGATGCAAACTAAAGTTTGGACTCTGAACGGTCTGCTTCAATAAAATTGTTTCTTGCTTCAACCGAAAATAAAACTTCTCGGCTGTAAAATCTGAGCGGATAATCCTTGTCAAATTTCTCAATAATTTCGTTTGCCGTTTCGAGCATTGGTTTACCTTGATTTGCCTTCACAAAATCAAAAACGGCACGAGCCCAAATAACGGTTAAAGTTTCGTGATAACCGCGTTCGTTGGCTGTAACAACACCGTGGAAATCGTTTAGTTTCAAAATTCCGCTTCGCATTTTATTTAATGCTTCGTCAAAATTATTGTGCATTGCATAGTGCATCGCCACCGTTAAATGTTCGCCGTGCCGCCATCTGTCGTGCGGTAAAGTCGCCGATTCAAATAATTCGATGACTTCCAACATTTCACTTTCGTTTTTGTATCTCATAGTTTTATCGGGAAAATAAATATTCAAATTACATTTTGTCTGTGATAAAATTACATTTGTTTACGACCTTACACGGTAAACATTTCTCAACTTTCCAATCAAAAAAATCAAATGAAATTTTATCAAACTAACGACAAGTTCACAGTTGAACAAACTCCGACGGGCGTTTGGATTGTTGGCGGAATCCTTATTGCCGCCGCTTTAATCGGGCTTTATATTTTATTCGGCGGTGCGTCGAATTATTCGACAATACCGTTCTTATATTTGATGTTTGGCAGATTGGTTTGCCTCGGAGTTTTGCTCGGCGGTTGCAGATTTATTTACGGCAAGCCGAAATTTACCGCTAAATTTGACCGCACATTACAACGAATTGTGATTGAAAAATTCAGATTATTCAAGACGGAAACCGAAGAATACTCGTTCGGCGACATCAGTGCAATTATCACGGCAGAAAGAGTTTATCGGATAGGTGCAAGAAACGCGCGGGTTGAAATAATCTCCGCCGACAACGTTGCTTTGATGACCAAAACCGAAATCGGCTACGATGTGGCGTTGGTTTTGAAAAATAACCGAAAGGTTTATCTGACAGCGGCTTACGAAGACAAAAAACGTGCGATTTACGATCTTGCCGTTGAACGATTAAACGAATTTGTCGGGCGTTGATTGGTTTTTGTTGCAGAAATCCACCCGAAGTAACGGCGTAATTTTTGACAAAGAGACACAGTTGCTTCGGGCGTGTTTCGGCAATCTTATTTTACTTACGGCTTCGGCGGTGTCGGTGTTCCGCTTGGTTTAGCGGCAGATTTTGTTACCAACAATTTATATTTTTCAACTTCGATGTTGATTCTGCTGATAACGGATTCAAACTTTGCCGCGTTGATTTTGTCGATGCGTTGCAGACTTTGCAGATCGGCGATGAAATTGTTGTAATTTCCGGCAACTGTTTTGCGAAGTCTGGAAAACGGCACAATATCGGCTAAACCTTGGGCGACATCACCGCGTTTGGCGTATTGGGCGATAAAATTATCGTTGCAGGTTTTTAAATACGCAATATCGTTCGACAGTTTCAATGCGTCAACCGCATCTTGGGCATTGTCGGCAAGGTCTTTGATAAAATTGGTGATATACGCCGATTCTTTGTTGTATTCAAAATATATCAAATCGCCTTTGCCGTAGTATTCGACAAGACCGAGAATTTTATTGGCGGCAATGATGTTCGCGGGCGATTGATCGTCGAAAGTATAAGCATCGGCGAGTCGTTTAATTTTGCCGAAAGCTCGGTCGCGTAATTGGTCTAACGCGATAATTTGAGATGTTTCATCAGCTAACTGCTCTTTTTTAAAGGAGTTTTGCAGATTAGACACATCAGCTGCCAAATCAGCGGAAATCCCGCTCACCAAAGGTTCGGTTCGGCTGATTGCCACAATGCTTTCGATAAATTGATAATAAATACCCGAAGTTAATGCGTTGGAGTTAATTTTTATTATTTGGGTCATAATACCGAGTAATTTAGTCCTATTCGGCAAAGATTACAAGTAAAAACGAACAAAAACTTCTTTGCGGACATCATTTGTACAAATGTGAGGTTCAAAAAGTTCTCCGTGAACGTTTATTTTGAAAAGTTAAGCCCAAAAACTTCTCCGTGGGCATTTATTTTGCAAATATAATGTTCAAAAACTTCTTTGCGGACAAATACTTTGAAAGATTAAGCCCAAAAACTTCTCGGCGAGGCTTTTATTTGAAAAGTGAGGCTCAAAAAGGTTCCGGCGAGGTTTTTAGCTTTGTTCAGAGTTCAAACTTCAGTTTGCCCCGCCGCGTTTCGCCGGCGGAAACACGCTTAAGCGTGGACTCTGAACGGGTCGCAAAACTTTCACATACTTGATGAGCTGAACTGACCGGCGTAAATGTAACGCAAATTAGTTTTAGTCGCCGTAGGTGACAAATATAATAGCGTAGGGTGTAATGAGTGAGGCGAGTGAAACCCTACGGCAAAATAACAAGAAATTTGCTCGCTGAAAGTGAGCAACAAACCAAGTAAATAATAATCAAACATTTGTTCGACACTTACAGCGTCGAATTGATCTGCTAATCTGCCGTAGGGTGCCGCTCACTTTGGTTCGCTTTACCCTACGCTATTAAATTTGTCGCCGTCAGCGACTTTAGAGATTAGTTTTGCGTAACATAAACGATTGTATTTAAGGCAGAAACACGACCGTGAGGAAGTGTGTGGCAACTTTGGATTTAACACGCTCCTTAACAGTCGCGTTTACGCCTTTGATTTTGTAAAAGTTTAAGTCCGTTTGCGGACGTTAGATTTTAGCTGCGTGCGTCAGCGTGCAGTCGTTGATGTGGAAGAATTTCGAGTCCGTTTAGCGGACGACAGAATTTCTGCCGCCTGCAAACAGGCTACATTTTTGTTCGATTGCTTTCTACACGCTGACGCATGTAGCTTTAGGCTTTCGTCCGCAAACGGACTAATCATAAATCAGATTTCTTCTGGAGTATTTGGACTATCCGATGCCCACTTGTCAATATAGTTTGAATGTGTAAATAATCTCGCATTCTTTAAATTGTTAAGTTCTTCGTAATAGTTAGGAAGATGTTCAGTCAGTCCTAAATCTTTCAATACAATATGAGTTGCCAAAAGTCCAAAATTTGCACAACCTTCAAGGAAAAATGCACTAATAGTTGGAAAAGCATCTTGGGGCATTTTCCAAAAAGATGAAACGCCCGAATGAATGAACCAGTTCATTTTAGCGTATTCAGTCCTATAATATTGGGCGAGAGGCATATCGAATAATTCGATAACAGATTGTCCCAAAATTGAATCAACATTATGAAGTTCTTCAAATAAATTCGGATTTCCAGTCCATCGCTGTGGGTGTCTTCCATCAGGATTTTTCGTTGAAGCCCAGAGCATTTTTCGCATATGGAGAATGCTATCTTCCTCACGTCTTATAAATTCAATTTGTTCTGCGTAAATATCAGGAACATCGATTTTATTCTTCACGAAATATTCTGTTAAGTTTTTAGCTGATCTCAATTTTTCTGACAGATTCCAATTCCATAAACGCCAGCCTGAAGAGTTCGTTTTATCATTGTGAAGAATTGCTAAATCAACAGTAATTTCAAACAATGCACGATTAGCTGTTGCAAACGCTTGGAAATCTCTAGCTGAATTTAACTTTTGAAGACTCTGAAGCCAACAATAAACTCTATACCAAAGACCTTCTATGCTCATCTCACGATGAGGATTAGTTGGATTATTTACACTTCCTAGTGAAAAAACAGAGTAAATTGAATCCTTATGCTTTTCTGCAAAGTTTAAGACAATTTCAACACTTTGAAATTTTGCTTCGCAAAAATCGGAAGCCTCGTCAAAAGATATATTTTGTAAATCATTCATTGTTTTATCCTAATTTTATAACGGTGTGAGCATTTTTTAATATTAAATACTCACACTATTCTACACCTCAACCGCTTCAATCACGCCAACCCAATGATCCGCGTTCAATTCATCTTTTGCGAACAGGTCAACGATTTCAAACACTTGGATACTATAAAATTTAATAACCGGAAAATATCCGTTCTGAAAACAATTATGATAAAATCGTCCCTTAAGAGGTAAAACATTATGATGCTTGAAGAAGTTATCGAAGTTGAAAAAGAACAAGTCGAGGAAGAAATGCCGTCATACATTCATAGTTATCTGTGTCAGGAAATTATTGAACATTTGCTGAAAAACAAAAGTATCCGACCGTTTCCCGAATTAACTTTGGCAATCGGCAACGGATTAACGCCCGATATTTCGGTTTATCCGCGAACGAATGTCAAACCCGATTTTTTTCACGACATTTCTAAGTTTCCCGAAATGCCGATTATTGCGATTGAGATTGTTTCCGCGAGCCAAAACATCGAAGATTTGATTATTAAATCGCAAACTCTGGTTGATAACGGCATAAAAGCTGTGTGGACGGTCGAACCTTTTACCAACACAGTTTTTGTAACCGACAAAACCGGCAAAAAGCGTCTGCATAATCAGGAAGTTGAATCCGAAGATATTAAAGTTGATTTTCGTCAAATTTTCTCGACAAATTAAAGTTCTACACATTTCTGAGCGGCACTTTTATTGCTGACAGCCAAAATTAAGATTTTTTGCCCGCGAATAACGCCAATGAACGCGAATAAAAAACAATTTGCCGGATTTTTCCGCGACAAATGTATGAGAAAAGAATATATTCGCGGCGATTCGCGTTATTCGCGGGCAACTTTCTTTTCTTTTCGGATGTGCAATATGAGTTCCGAATCAATATCGGTGAATAAATTTTAACTGCATTTCATTCACCGACATATTAAACCTCAATCGCCTCAATCACACCAACCCAATGATTCGCGTTCAATTTACCTTTAGCGAACAAATCAACAATTTCAAACACTTGGTCTGAAAATCCGCCGATGTTCAAGATGTCTTGGCGTTCTTGGGCTTGCGTCGTCGCGTTTGGGTTGATGTCAATGCAGACAAGTTTCGCGTCTTTGTTACGAGACTTGAACTCATTCCATTGCGTCATTGTTTCCGTGCCGTTGTTCCAGGTGCGTTGTTTATCCATCCACGATTCGTTATCCGAAACGTAAATCACCAAATCGCCGCTGGATTTTGCACGATTCAATTGCTTCAACGGTGCTGAACAATTCGTTCCGCCACCGCCGATGCTTGCAAGTTTCTGTGCGTTTGTCATCACCGAATCACGCGGATTAAGTGCGACATTTACGACATCACATTCAAACGGCAAAACTTCCGCCGTCGGATTCTTGCGAAGTATCGCCGAAGCGACCAAACCCGCGACATCAATGCAACGAACCGAAGTTGTCGCACCTTTGCGATGTCCCGTTACCGGCGAACTCATTGAACCTGAAACGTCCGGCAAAATATAGATTTTACCTTCGATTTTAGGAACATTTTCGCACGCAATTTCCAACGCATCTTGCAAGGCTTCCGTGATTTCTCTAGGCATTTCTGCATTCGCAACCGCCGCTTTGTAAGCCGACAACAATTGATAAGGAAAGACTTTTGAGCGTTTTACTTCGTCCGCATTTGCCAAACGATTGGCGATGATTTCGACCATTTCAGCATCTCGGAAAACTCCGTGACGTTGAAAAGTGTTCAAGTTCATCCGCGTCATTGTCCAACCGGCGTTGCGAGCAATTTCGATCCAATCTTTCGTCGCCAAAGGCAACGCAGTCAACATTTGGAACGGAACATTCGGGACTTCCAAACAGTCGCCAAGTTTGAATTTCTCAAACATTTGAACAACTTCGGGAAGTTTCGCAAATTCAAATTCCTTGCCGATCAAATAACCGAAAAGTGCTTCTTTTTCAAAATGGTTCGGATTAATGTGAACCATCTTCAAAATATCCGCGAAACTAGGCGATTGTCCGACCGATTGTTTGAAGATAACGTCAGCGGGACGGCGGTCAAACCACTCACGCACCAGACGTTTCGGCATTGTTCCCAACGATTTACGTCCGACCGCACCGCTTCGCATGATCTGCACAAAGTTTCTGAGCATCTTTCCGTTGTTAATCACACGCGGAAAAACCTTTTCCAGCAACGCTTTATCTTTGACCGAAAGCATCGCCGCCAAAAACGCCGGCATATCTTTCATATATCCGCGTTCACGGGCGAAAACCGCAAGTTTGGCGATAAATTCCGCGTCAACTTTTCCGCAAAGTTCGACAACTTTGGTAATTTGATCTTCGGCATTTGCGTAAAATGTCGAGTTAAACGAACCTGTTACGGCATATTGAGCAAGTGCGTGTTTTGGAGTAAATTCGTAGGCACGTCCGCCTGCATGGTTGATTGTGTCGGTTGGTGGCGTGAACATTCCACGCACGGTTTGAAATAATGAGTTGTTCATATTTCCTCCTTTTAATTAGACAAGTATTTCTAAATCGGGTCGATTAATATCAATCAGTTTGACGGCAAGTTGATTGAATTTTGAGTAAGAAAGCGGTTCAGTTTGACCGAATGAACGGCGTGGCGAAAAACGACTTAAACGCCTCGCTCAACAGACAACAGGGTTTGGAGCTTAACCGAAGTTTTGGCGCACCGTTCGCAATACGGAGTATGCCGACAAAAAACGCAGTCTTAAATTGCCGGTAAATTTATCAGACAGGTGAAAATACTTTATGAAAACCCCAATTTTACAAAAACTGCTCGCAGTTTCAACGGTCTTTATCTTTACGTTTGGAATGATACCAACGGGTAAATCTTCGGCAGTTCGGGCAGAAACCGGAACCTCGACCGCGATGAAAAAACTTTCAATCCCTTTGCAGAAAGTTGTCAACGGTCAAACCGCGGCGGCGAATTCGTGGTACACAACCAACACAACAACTCCGTTTGTGCAAGTTTTGGTTCAGCATTACACAAACGATTCGACAGTTTTGAGAGCTAAAGTAACCGAAATCGGCGGAACTGTGTGGTCAAGATTTTACTCGATCGATGCTTTTGTGGCTTGGATTCCCGCCTCGCGTTTATTGGAAATTGCCAACCGCAGCGAAGTCGAAAGAATCACGCCGAACTATGTTGCCAAGCAATCAAACAGTTTGCTCGAAAAAACTACGGGAGTTTTGAACACGCGAAGTTTTAGCGCCGCAACCAATCAATACACCGGTGTTGACGGCACGGGAATCGGCATTGCAATTTTGGATTCGGGCGTAATGGCTGCCAATAACGGATTCGATGATGCCGCCGGAAACAGTCGCGTCAAAGCCCAAGTTGACACGATTCGGCAAAACACATTTTTAGAAGCGATAAAAGAATCTCGCTTTATTGATTTAGTTTCATCGCGGAATAAAGATTATTCGCAAATATATTACGACAGTTTATCCGCCGCCGGCGTTAGTCTTCCATTTAGAAATTTTCTGCCGAATGCAGATAAATTCGGACACGGAACGCACGTTGCGGGAACAGTCGCCGGACGCGGCACGGGATCGGGGACAAGTTCGGATTTCACCGGCATTGCTCCGAATGCAAACATTGTTTCGATAAAAGTTTTAGACAACACGGGCATCGGACAAGTTTCGGATGTTATCAAAGGCATCGATTGGGCGATTTTGCACAAAACGGAATATAACATTCGGGTGATGAATTTAAGTTTGGGCGGTTCGTCAACCGAAAGTTACCTTGACGATCCGCTCTGCCGTTCGGTCAGAAAAGCAACGGCAGAAGGAATTGTGGTCGTAGTTGCCGCAGGAAATCACGGCAAAGATTCCGCCGGCAATGAATTATACGGCACAATTGCTTCGCCCGGAAACGATCCGAGTGTGATTACGGTCGGCGCCGCCAATACTTTTCAAACCGAAAGCCGAACGGACGACAGAATCACCACTTACAGTTCCAGAGGTCCGACCAGAGGTTATTCGCTAAACACCGCCGGAGCTAAAGTTTACGACAATCTTATCAAACCCGATTTGGTTGCTCCGGGCAATAAGATTGTTTCGCTTGAATCTTCAAACAGCTTTTTACTTGCCTCAAATCCGCTTTTAAACATTTTGGACTTGGATGCAAACACGCCGGTTATGCAAATGAGCGGAACGTCTGTTTCGGCTCCCGTGGTTTCGGGAGCGGCGGCATTGATGTTGCAAAAGAATCCGAGTTTAACGCCTGCTCTCGTCAAATCGATTTTGCAATACACGGCTCAACAAATACCGAACGCAAATCCGGCGCAACAAGGCGCGGGATTGCTGAATGTCAGCGGAGCAATCAGATTGAGCGAAGTAATCAGAAGTGATGTAAATACGGCGGTCGCCAACGGCACGATTAAAGTTGGCGATAAACTCTTGGCGGCGGGCAAATCAATGCCTGTGCAGAGTGATGTTATCAACGGCGTTACCGTCAACTGGGGCAAATACATTATCGCGGGCGGCAATCACATTCTCGGCGGAACTCCTTTATTTACCAAATACCAAGCGTTTTATAACCCGAAAATGTTGTGGGTCAAAAGAAAAGTTACGCTTAACGGGACACCTGCTCCGAATTCAAAATTAACTTCCGCCGGCGTAATCTCCGGAGATTTCGTTGCCGACAGAACAATTCAAACTTTAGGTTCAAATATCCAAAGCCGCTTAAGTCTCGGACAAGGATTGATGATTTCCGACGGCTTGATGATCTCCGACGGGTTAATGATTTCCGACGGCTTGATGATTTCCGACGGACTGATGATTTCCGACGGCTTGATGATTTCCGACGGGCTGATGATTTCCGACGGCTTGATGATTTCCGACGGATTAATGATTTCCGACGGCGGACTGATGATTTCCGACGGAGTTATTAACGGAGAGTAATGTAAATTTTATTGACCGAAATGAATTCTTTTATTGAATTCTCTAACTTTTATCGTTGATTTAATCGGCTCGGCAATTTTGTCGGGCTGATTTTACTTTAAATACTGTATAGAAAATAACCGGTGCATAGTTGCGTAACACTTTGCTGTAAACAAGGCTAAACTGTTTAGTTTCAAGGAGTAGTTGCCAATCAGACAATTAAAACGTCAAAAGTGTTACATTTGTAATCAACTCTCATCCCAAACTTCCAACCTCTCAACCGGCACCCTAATCTGCCTCTAAATGTTGTCGATACTGGACTTGTATAATTTCGCGGAGTTCCGAAAAATTGTGGCGCAAGGTTTGTAATGGATATTAACGTGCAAGACGAAAGTCTTAAACTAAAAATAAACTTAAAAACTTAGGAGAATAAAACAATGAAAGGAATACTGATTAGCGACTTTGCGGGAAAAGGTTTAATGATTTCTGACTTCGCGGGAAAAGGTTTAATGATTTCTGACTTCGCGGGAAAGGGTTTAATGATTTCGGACTTTGCGGGAAAGGGTATTTTAATCGAAGAATAAAAGTTACCAAAATTCTTATTGACTAAACCGAGAGCGTTGTTAGATAATACTAATAACGCTCTTCGGCGTTTTCCATTCCTAAATAATTTTTAACCCCTAAAATCTTTAGCTTTCGATTCGAGTTCTTGCGCGAATCAATCCGCCCGAAAAATGGACAAAGAAAATATAACCGGCTCCGAGCAAATTAAAACCCTGATTTTCCATTATTTAATTGGATTTGCAGGCATTGCTTTATTTATTTATTCGATCAACGACTTGCAAATCACGAGTCTCGATTCGAATTTTTTGATTGTTGCCGCAATCGCGATTGGATTCGGCTCGAAAATTTGTTTAAATATCGAATCACTTAAAACAAGTATCTCCGTGGTCGATGTGTTTGTTTTTCTTATACTTTTGTTGTTCGGGAGTGCGGCTGCCGTTGCCGTTATTTCGGTCGAAGCATACATCACATCATTTAAATACACCAAAAAGTTTGATGTAAGATTATTTAATTCGGGAAATTTGACTATTTCAATGTTCGTTTCGGTAAAAGTATCGCAATTATTACTCGGCGATACGCCGGATTTAAAAACCGGTATTACATTTCCGTTAGTGCTGACACTTTTATCGGTTGTTTTAACCTATTATTTTGTAAACTCGGCGTTAGTCTCTATTTCTAATGCGTTCAGGATGAATCGATCGGCGTACGGTGTTTGGAAAGAATACTATATTTGGACGGTATTCGGTTTTTTGGCTTGCGGTTCGGTCGCCCTCATAGCCGCTAACGCGATTCAAACGTCCGGAATGTTTTCTCTTATTTTAATTCTGCCGATTATCGGAATAATTTATTTCAGCTATTACAGCCAGCAAGGAAAACTTCAGGCAATAACCGAAAAAGTTGAGCAATCCGAAAAGTTTTTGAGCGAAATCACGGAAAGTGAAGAACGGTTTCGTTCGGCTTTCATCAATGCCCCGATCGGTATGGCTTTAATTTCAACCGACGGAAACTGGTTGCAAACAAATCAGTCGCTGTGCGATATTTTCGGGTTTGAAGCCGAAGAATTTACGGCTCGAAAGTTCGGCGATTTTCTTCATCACCAAGATTTAGTCAACTTTAACTCGAATGTCGGCTTACTCTTACAAGGTAAAATAAGTTCTTATCAAGCTGAAATTCGTTACATCAATAAAGCAGGCGATGAAATCTGGACGCAAACCAGCGTTTCGCCTGCAAACGATAATGATTCTCCTCGGTTAATTTGCCAGATTCAAGATATTACGGCTCGCCAAAAAGCGGAAGCCAAATTAAAACACGACGCTTTTTACGATTCATTAACCGACCTTGCGAATCGGACAATGATGATGAAAAAGCTGGATTTGGCAATTTCAAAAGCAACCCGAAATAAAGATTGTCGATTCGTGGCACTCTTTATTGATTTGGACAGATTTAAATTGGTTAATGACAGCAACGGACACGATGTCGGCGATAAACTTTTGATAGCTTTTTCGGAACGTTTGCGAAAATGTTTGCCGAACGATTCCGAATTATCCAGATTGGGAGGCGATGAATTTTTCGTTTTAATCGAAAACAACAAATTCGATTTGAGGCAAATTGAAGATTTAGCGATAGAAATTCAAAGTCAAATTTCTGCCGACTTCAGAATTTTGTTTCGAGAAATCAGCGTTACTGCCAGCATCGGCATAGTTTACTGTGAAGACATTCACAAAACTGCCGAAGATATTTTGCGTGATGCCGGCACGGCGTTACATTTGGCAAAAAATCAAGGCAGAGCCAAACATATTATTTTCGACGAGAAAATGCGTGAAAAAGCCGCCGGCAGAATGCAACTTGAAAGAGATTTGCAAAAGGCGGTCGAACGAAACGAACTGTTTTTGGTTTACCAGCCGATTCTCTCGTTAGACAATAAATCGCTTGACGGATTTGAAGCCTTGGTTCGTTGGAATAATCCGACTCGAGGTTTAATCCCGCCGACTGAATTTATTCCTTTAGCCGAAGAATCAGGTTTAATTTCGCAAATCGGACAATTTGTTTTGGACGAATCGTGCCGCCAACTGAAAGTATGGCAAGACGAATTTTCAATGGAATTGCCGATCACAATCAGCGTCAATGTTTCGGCAAAACAGCTTTTGCAAAAAAACCTTTTCGCCAATGTTATCGACACTTTGGAAACACACAAAATCAAATCTCGGCAAATAAAACTGGAAATCACGGAAAGCGTAGTGGTTGAAAATACCGAAATGGTAATTTCTATTTTGCGACAATTTCATTCTATCGGCATAAAATTGAGTATGGATGATTTCGGAACGGGTTATTCTTCGCTCAGTTATCTTCATCAACTGCCAATCAGTACGCTGAAAATTGACCGCTCGTTTATCTCGAAAATAACCGACAAAGCCGACACCGCCGAAATTATCAAAACAATTCTGCTGCTCGCCAAAAATCTTAATCTGAATGTTGTTGCCGAAGGAATTGAAACACCGATTCAATTAGAAGTTCTAAAAACATTGCATTGCGATTTAGGACAAGGTTATTATTTTGCAAAACCCTTGAGCGTAACCGATGCCGCCGAATTTATTAAAGAGTCAACTACCCGCTATAATTTTATCGGCGTTGACAATTCAGACAATCAAAGTCAGCCGACAATTCATTAAAAATAAACCCGAAGGCACAGAGTAAAACATCGAAATCACGCCACTATTTCTCAAAAAAATCTCTGTGTCTCTGCGGTAAAATACTTTCTTTTCTCAAAATAGGTCGGGTGGGATTCGAACCCACGATACCTCGCTTAAAAGGCGAGTGCTGTAACCGCTTAGCTACCGACCTGTAAACAACTGAAAATTCAAAATTGTGATGTTAAATAACTGACAGAGCGGGATTCGAACCCGCAACTTTCGCTTTAACAGAGCGACACTCTGACCAATTGAGTTATCTGCCAATAAAAATCCGCACTCCAAAATCATCGATCCGCACTTGAGAATCGGTAGGCAAACGAAACGAAATTTAAGCCGTTAGCGATAAAAGACAAATGTGTCCGTTGCAGACAAAAGGTTGGCTATAAGCATTCTTCTATCCGAACTTAAATTCGCTTCGTTTGAATTGGGTAAGATTTTAGAAAATTTCGATTTGCGATTGCCGATTTGCGATTATACGAAAATCAACAATCTGAAAAAATTGGTTGCGGGAGCAGGATTTGAACCTGTCCGATTTGCAGAATATGAACCTGCCGAGCCGTCATTGCTCCATTCCCGCGTTGAAAAAATAATAATCGGGACAACAGGATTCGAACCTGTAATCTTGCGGTAATCTGCCGCTAATATCGCTTATAAGACGACTGTTTTACCGTTAAACTATGTCCCGATTTTCAGAGAAAGGCGATGGTGAGATTTGAACTCACATCGTTCCGTTTACAAGACGGACGCTTTGTTTCCCGTTAAGCTACATCGCCGAAATAATTGCGGAGAGCGGATTCGAACCGCTGACTTCAGGCTTATGAGACCTGCACTCTGCCAACTGAGTTACACCGCAATAAGAATTAAAAATTCAAAATTAAGAATTAAAAAGTTAAAAAGATAGCCGATAAAGGATTTGAACCTTTAACCTTTTGAAGGTAAATCAAATGCTCTGCCAAGTTGAGCTAATCGGCTGTAATTTGTTTTTACCAAGTTTGAATTTAATTCCAAACGTCAACCATAATCGTATTTTACAAATTTATTTTTCATAATTTTCTGATGGACATTGTCGGTATTGCACCAACCTTTTCGGTTCTTCAAACCGACGCTAATCTGTCTCAGCTAAATGTCCGTAAAACGGGACTGAACGGACTCGAACCGTCATAGTCTTGGTTGACGACCAAGTGCATAAACCTTTCTGCCACAGCCCCAAGAAATTTTCGCTTTTCGATTGAAAATTGAAAAAAGTAATTAAAAACCGAATTGGGTGGACAGACGAGATTTGAACTCGCACTCGCCGCATTCACAGTGCGGAGCTTTACCGAATTAAGCTACTGCCCAACGGAAACGGAGAGATTTGAACTCTCAAGGGAATTTTTCCCTACACTTTAGCAGAGTGTTGCGGCTACCGTTTCGCCACGTTTCCAAAGATTTGCGGGCGACAAAAATAGAAATGACATTGGTTTTTCATTTACAGTGAATGTAGTCATTTCGGCATTCGCCCGAAGATTTTTTGGCGACAAATAATTGAAAATTGATACTGAAAACGGACTCGAACCGATACCTCCGGCAATTTCTGTTGCCGACGCTCTGCCAATTGAGCTATATCCCCATAAATATTAAGCGGGGATAATGTAATCACTTTTCGCATTCGCCAAAAATAAGGACGACGGGATTTGAACCCGCAATTTCCAACTTGAAAGGTTGGCGGCTTGACCGGTCGCCTACGTCCTCTTGAAATTTTCGATTTTGGATTGTCGATTGGTAAAGAAATACTCGCGACAGGAGTCGAACCTGTAATACCGAAGGTTTAAGTTTCGTGCGTTTGCCGTTTCGCCACGCGAGCAAATAAATCGAAATTCGCAAATCAAAAATCTAAAATTGATAAATACTCGCGGTGAGATTCGAACTCACAACCTTTGATTTTTGAAACCAACGCCTCTTACCGGTTGGGCTACGCAAGCAGAAAAATTGATTCATTTACTCATCGAATCATTGTTTGATTGAAAAATGATTCAATGAACCGATGAACAAATGAATCAATAAAAAAATATGGAATGAAAGGGATTTGAACCCTTACGAGAAGTTTGCAAGACTTCTATGCTGCCAATTAACATCATCACCCCGTTTTAATTGATTCACTTTTTGATTAACTCATTGAATCATTGAAAAAATGACGCGATGAAACAATAAACAAATGAATCAATTTCAAAATACAGATGGCGAGAGTCGAACTCGCAATAACTCGTTTCTAAGACGAGTGCCTTTGCCGTTTGGCTACATCTGCGTAAAAATCTGAGTGGCAAGATTCGAACTTGCGAACACTAATTTCCAAAATTAGCCCATATAGCCGTCTGTGGAACACTCAGTTAAATTCAATTTTGAATTCTTAATTTTGAATTTTTAATTGAATTGATTTCGGGAAAAGGAGTCGAACCTATATTTACTGATTCAAAGTCAGCCGTCCTGCCGATTAGACGATCCCGAAATAAAAGACAACTTTTGCCTTTTACTTTTACTTTTACCTTGAAAAAAGGCTTCGGCGAGATTCGAACTCGCAACTTCAAGTTTAGAAGACTTGTGTTCTGATTCCGTTGAACTACGAAGCCGAGAAAAATAAAAGGGACTGAGAGGATTCGAACCTCCAACCTGTTCGTTCGTAGTGAACTGCTCTGATTCCGTTGAGCTACAATCCCGAAATGACCTCGGCAGGACTCGAACCTGCAACTTTCTGTTCCGAAGCCGGATGCTCTAAATCCATTGAGCTACGAAGCCGAAATTTACGGCGACAAAATTGAAATGACATTTTTACTGAGCTATTTTTCCGAAGAAAAAGTTGGTATCGAACCAACGACCTTTTGAGTTTCCTCAAATGCTCTGACCATGTAGTCATTCCGGCATTCGCCGAAAGCAAGTAGTCGGAATCGAACCGACGATAAACAGTTTTGCAAACTGTCGCCTAACCGGTTGGCTTTACTTGCGTGAAAATTTCAGATTAAATTACAAATCGGCAATCTAAAATCGAAATTTTCTTTGACGGAAGGTGCGGGAGTTGAACTCGCAAACGATTACTCGCGGCAGTTTTCAAGACTGCTGCCTTACCAATTAGGCTAACCTCCCATTTGAGAGGTGAGGATTTTTCCTTTGGAGAAAACAGGAACGCTCGGATTTGAACCGAGAATGTCGGTTTTGGAGACCGAAATTTTGCCGATTAAATTACATTCCTAAGAGAAAAGTAAGCGACGGGAATCGAACCCGCAACATCCGGTTTGGAAGACCGGCACTCAGCCGTTTGAGTTTCGCTTACACTTGTAAATTTCAGATTCAAGATTCCAAAATGAATCCGAAGCTGATTTGGAATATGAAATGCGGAATAATAACTGATGCGTCGAGAAGGATTTGAACCTCCAATGCCCTTTCGGACGACTGTTTTACAGACAGCTTGCCGGACCAATCGGCGTTCAACGCGTGATTAAAATTGTGATATGTGTAAAAATATAAACAGAAAAGCAGTCGTGCAGACACACAAATACTTACATACAGTTTTGGGTGGATAACAAGATTCTTTTCCGCACCTACTCGCCAAAGTTTATGCCGGAAAAAAGTCTTCTCTATACGGTCTGCTTTTCCGTTTATTTAAAATAATTATTCAATTGTCAAAGAACGCAAAAAGAGCGACTACTCTTAAGTTTCAAATAACAGAAACTCGCGTAATCGCTCCTAAACGGATAAAACCTTTGTTTTTAATAGTTTGGGAGCGAGAACAATCGCTCCCGCTTATCTAAATCTGTTGCTCGTTGCGATTAAAATCGCTGCCGAGTCTTGTTTGTAACCCAAATTTCGGGCTATAAACCGCATCATTATTTTTGGCACACACATCCGACATCATCAGGTTACTTGAAACCCGCACAGTTTGAACTGCGGGCGAACCTTGTGAATTTCTAATTGTATGTATCCAACAATTCTGCATTAAATAAAATCTCCTAATTTTCTGTGCAATAATTGCAACAGAACGATTATCAGACTAGCACGACAAACCGATTTTGTCAACCATTTTGCCGTCAACCCGGAAAACACTTGTTTGAGCGGAAATTGAAAACAAGACATAACTCTTTGTTTTATAAGTTGTTACAAACTGTTTATGTTGTGCAAATCACATTTCGATTTTCGGCGAATACGCAAAACATCAAATTAACCAAACATATTTTTTTTCATCCGATTCGTCTTTTTCGCGGTTGATTTTCTTAATTTTAGTGTAAATTATTAAAAGATGATTTCACTCCAACCATATATTGAAGCGATTGATTGGCTTTCGCCCTATGAAGTTCGCGGTCGCGTAACCGAATTAGTCGGTTTGCTGATTCGGGCGGCAGTTCCGGGAGCAAGCGTCGGCGAACTTTGTCTGATTCATTCGCCGAAACGCACCAAACCTTTGCGGGCGGAAGTTGTCGGATTCAGCGGCAGTGAAGTTATTTTGATGCCGCTCGGCGAAATTCAAGACGTGGAAATGGGTGCGGAAGTTGTGCCGACGGGAAAACCTTTGTCGGTTCGCGTGTCCGATTCCCTGCTCGGTCGCGTTTTGGGCGGACTCGGCGATCCGATTGACGGAAAACCGCCGATTGAAGACGGTTACGAACGTTCGGTGATGGCGAATCCGCCCGATCCGATGAAACGTCAACGTGTTTTGAGTCAATTAAAAACCGGTGTGCGGGCGTTGGACGGACTTTTGACAGTCGGCGAAGGTCAGCGGGTCGGGATTTTTGCGGCGGCAGGTGTCGGTAAATCAACCACGCTCGGAATGTTGGCGCGCAACACGGAAGCCGAAGTAAATGTTATCTGTCTCGTGGGCGAACGCGGTCGTGAAGTTCGTGATTTTTTGGAACAAGATTTGGGCGAAGAAGGCTTGAAACGTTCCGTGTTGGTCGTTGCCACGTCAAACGAACCGTCGTTAGTTCGTCTGAAAGCGGCGTATGTTGCTACGGCGATCGCCGAACATTTCCGCGATAAAGGCACAAAAGTTTTGCTGATGATGGATTCCGTTACGCGGTTTGCACGGGCGTTGCGTGAAGTCGGACTTGCCGCAGGTGAACCGCCTGCTCGGGCAGGGTTTCCGCCGTCGGTTTTCTCTGAACTGCCGCGTTTACTTGAACGTACGGGAAATTCCGACAAAGGTTCGATTACCGCTTTTTATACGGTTTTGGTCGAAGGCGATGATATGACCGAACCGATTGCCGATGAAACTCGTTCGATTTTGGACGGACATATCGTCCTTTCGCGGTCGCTTGCTTCATCGGGACATTATCCCGCAATCGACATCGGAAATTCGGTTTCGCGGGTGATGTCGTCAGTCGCGGAAAAAGGTCATCGAAATTCGGCGCAACAATTACGCGAAGTCTTGGCGACTTACGAAGCGGGCAAAGATTTGATTATGATCGGCGCTTATAAAAAAGGCAGCGACAAACGCACCGATTACGCCATCGAAAAAATTGATGCCGTCAATAATTTTCTCAAACAAGGAACGCACGAACCTTGCACGTCCGAAGAAGCAATCGAACGGTTGCAACGAATTTTTTATTAAGAATTATTTACAGGGATGAAGCAGATGAAGAAGGATAATAATAAATCGAAATACACATTTAAGCGATAAGTAGTTGATAATACACAAGTTTTCCACATAAAGGCGGAACTGCAAACACTTGCATACTTACTTCTTGCCTGCTTATATGCTGACCTGCTTACTTGTTTTTTGTGTTTGGCTTTTATCCTGTCTTTATCCTCTTCATCCCTGTAAAAATTGTATTTGAAATAATGGCTAAACCTAAATATCGTCTGCAAGTAGTAGAAAATATGCGAGCAACTGCCAAATCTCAGGCGGCTGAGTTCGTGGCGTTGTGTCGGCAAAAATTGGCTGACGAAGAACGCGAATTATTACGTCGCAAAGGTTTGGTGATTGAAATCAAGGAACGTCAACAAGAGGAAAGGGAGCAGATGTTTTTGAAAATTCAAACCGGTTTTGTGGCAAGTGAAATGATGGCTCACAAAGAATATATGCTCAAGCTCAAAGACACCGAAAACAGACTTCAAGCCGAAGTTGACAACCAGCAAATGATTGTCGAAAAAGCGAAACAAGAGGTCGATAAAGCCTTGGTCAAATTAACTGAAGCCTCAAAGGAATTGAAAGTACTCGAAACCCATCATGAAAAATGGACGGCAACCGTCAAAAAAGAAGCCGAACGCAAAGAAGAGAAAATGAACGACGAAATCGGGGCAAATCTGTATCA
Organism: Acidobacteriota bacterium; assembly: GCA_031430435.1. Taxonomy (GTDB): domain Bacteria; phylum Acidobacteriota; class Blastocatellia; order Pyrinomonadales; family Pyrinomonadaceae; genus JANNVK01. The sequence goes on along the minus strand of JANPBM010000062.1, from coordinate 59,796 downwards.
ACGACAACGGGTTAAAAGTAAAAAGTGATGAGACGCGACAAACTCTTTTCTATCCCGCGAAAAGCAAAACTGAAGTATGCGCAATTATCTTTCGTTGCAATGCTCAATCTGCCTCAAACCTGCCAACCGACATCAGCTATCCCGATCGCGCCAAATAAGCACTCGATTTTTCGCCGTAATTTTCTTATCACACATTCACTTGCGTTTGCGGATTAATTTTTACGTTTATCGGCAATTCGTGTAAACCTAAACTTTTGCTAAACTTATATTTGCTTATTTGCATCATAAAATTGTGAAGCGTTTTATTTATCACAAACACATCTCAAAATTTCTGCGTCTTTGCGGATTGTTTTTGTTTGCCGCAATTTCTACTTTTGCCCAACAAAAATACGAAAATTTGCCGATTTCCGATATTCAGATTGCGTTTGAAGGCGCAGACCGAGACGTTTCCGCCGCCGAACAATTTAAACTTATTTTGAAACCGATTATCGGTGAAAAGTATTCGGCGGTGAAAATCCGCGAAGCCTTGCAAACGCTTTACGATTCGGACAAAATCGTTTCCGCCAAGGTTGAAAAGTTTGATTCCGACCCAAGTAAACTCGGTCTGCGATTTGTCATAAAACGCAAAACCAACGCCGAGAAAGTATCGATAAAAATCGGTGAAACAGTCGGCGAACCTGTAACCGAAGCCGAACTTTTATTGAAACTCAACATCCTCAACGCGGGCGAAACCGTAACCGATCAAATCTTGAAAAATAAAGCCGATGCGATTCAAGGTTATTTGCGTGAACGTGGTTTTTACAGTGCCGAAGTCGTGTTTACGCAACAAATTACAGGTAACGATACGCGGGTTGCAGTTACTTTTAACGTCAAACCGAATACGCAATCACGGGTTGAAAATTTTGAGATTAACATCAAAGATTTTGATTTGAAAAAGCTCAAAAAGCCTTTGAAATTAACGAAAGGAGCTTTGTTTTCACAGAAACTTTTGGACGATGACGTGGCAAAAATCCGCACGGCAATTATCAAACAAAACAATTTGGCGCCCGTGATAGATTCGCCGAGAGTTATTTTCGACCCTGAAACAAATCGCGTTTCAATCGGTTTGAAAGGTGAAATCGGAGCAAAAATCAATGTCAAAATCGAGGCGGAAAAAGAGAAAATCAGCGAAAAAGATTTGGTTAAATTGTTGCCGATAAAGCGCGAAGGAACAATCGATTATTCGGCGATTACCGAAGGCGGACGGCGTTTGCGAAATCGGTTTCAAGAAAAAGGTTATTTTTTTGCCGAAGTAATTCCGGTTTGCGCGGTTACGCCCGAATTGCCGAAAGATGAAACAAATCCGATAGAAAACGGCTCGGAATCGTTGTGTCAAGAATTGAGCGGAAGCGATTTGTCGAACAAAACAGTCGATGTAAATTACCAAGTTGAACTTAATCGGCGGTTGCGTTTGGCGGATTTACGCATCGAAGGAACCGATAAATTAACGATTCTCGACATCGCTTCGGTGTTGGACACGCAAGCCGCAACTTCGCTCGGCATTATTCCGCAATTCGGCTACGGACGCGGTTACACCAGCACCGAAATTTTGGAAGACGACCGCAAATTAGTCGAATCTTTGATGAAAGAACTCGGTTTTCGAGACGTGCGGGCGAAGGTCAAACAAGGTGTCTCGCCCGAAGGCGAAAAACTTATTATCACGTTTGTTATCAAAGAAGGAATTCCGACCAAAATTAACGACGTACAGATTATCGGCAGCAAAGAATTTTCCGAAGTTACGTTGCAAAACGAATTACCGAACTTGCTCGGAAAGAATTTTTCGCGGGCGAGAATGCGAAACGGCGTTGAAAATCTGCGCCGCTGGTATGCTCAAAAAGGTTATTACGATGCCGTTGTAAATGCGTCCACAGTCGAACTCGGCAAGGACGAAGCCACGAGCGAAGACCGCGTAAAAATCATTTACAACGTTGAAAAAGAAGGTAAAAAAGTCGTCGTAAACCGGATTTTGCTGAACGGAAATAATCGCACCAAACCCGAAGCAATCTTCAAAGCATTAGCCTTAAAACCAAACGAAGTTTTACGACAAAACGACATATCTCAAAGTGAACAAACACTTTACAGCACCGATGCGTTTAAGCAAATTGAAATTAAAGCCGAACCTGCGGGCGAAAACGCGGCGGGCGAAAGTCAACGCGATATTGTCGTCAATCTCGAAGAAGAAAAGCCGCGAACGATTCTTTACGGCGGCGGATATTCGACCGATTTGGGGCTTTCCGGCTTTTTTGACATTCGTTATTCCAATCTTTTTAATCGGTTGCAACAAGGCGGAGCGAGAGTTCGCTGGAGCAGTCGGCAACAACTTATCCAAGTGGATTTTCTCGATCCGCGATTTCTCCGCAACGGCAAAAATCGGTTCGCGCCATTGAGTATTTCGGTGCAATATCAACGTGATTCGACCGTTACGCGCTTTTTTCGTTCGACCATCGACCGCGGCGCGTTGGGCATTGTCCAAAGGTTGGATGCGACCGGCAAACCGATTGACGATTTCGGGCGGGTTGCCGGCGATCCGACAATCAATCGCTTTTCCGTCACGGCGGAAACTCAGCGGACAATCAGCAAAAAATCTCGCAGTTTAGCATTTTTTCGCTTTCGTTTTGAAGATGTGCGGCTGTTTAATTTTGAAAGTTTGCTGATAAAAGATTTGCTCAGACCTGATGCGAGAGTGCGAATTTCGGGTTTCGGGGCAAATTTTGTGCGCGATACGCGGGCGAGTTGTTCGCGCAAATATTCGGTTTTAGAGTTGATTGCAAAAGGTGAAATCGGCGATCCGTGCCGGTACAATGCGTCCGATCCGACCAAGGGAAGTTATCTCACGCTTGAGTACAACACTTCGCTCGAACAACTCGGCGGCAACATTTCGTTTCAAAAATTTCAAGCGAATTACAAAACATTTTACGAATATCGAAATACTGTTTTTGCGGGAAGTTTGACGTTCGGCGCGGCAAATGTTTGGGGAAAACGCCGAAATTTATCGGGAACTTCGATTCAGCAAAGTTTGAACGGCACACTGCCGATCAGCGAACGATTTTTCAGCGGCGGTTCAAACGGTTTGCGCGGTTTTGACTTTGAATCAGCCGGACCGCGCATTACTTTTCAACCGCAGGGAAATTTTTTCAACACCGGCGGACAACAAGTTTTTCTCAATCCGTTTACCGTTCCGTTTGGCGGAAATGCGTTGGCGATTGCCCAAATTGAAGCACGCATTCCGCTCACCAAAAGCATTCAAGCCGTGCCGTTTTACGACGGCGGAAACGTTTTCAAACGTCCGGGCGACATTTTCAGAAAACCGCAGGTTGCGGCAAACGATTTTTTTAACGCGAATCTGCGGGCGATTTGGACAAACACCGTCGGACTCGGGGCGAGAATAAAACTTCCGTTCGGGACGTTTGCCGTCGATTACGGATATTTACTGAACCCGCCGCGATTTTTTATCCCGCAAGCCGTCGGACAACCTGCGATTTATCGGCTGAAACAAGGTCAACTTCATTTCAGATTTACCCAAGCGTTTTAATTTCGCCGGATTTAATTGAAAATCGCGTCATTTACAGATAGAGTTTGAAGTTAATTTCGAGCTTCCGACCGATGAACGCATTTTACAAGTTTGCTCGAAACATAAACCTCAACGAAAAAAGCTCGATTGATATTTCGCCGTTTTTGTTCAACAATCAGTAAAACCGAAACAAATAAACAGATTGTCGGATTTTCTGTGTCGAAATAATTTTATGCAAACAAAAGATATAATCGATTTACCGCTTGCCGTCCAAGACGTGATGCAGGTTGTGCTGTTTGCGAGCGGATTGTTTTTTATTGCTCTGATGGTTTCGCGTAAAAACAAAATGTGCGGCATTTTGGCGTATGCCGGCGGAATTTTAATTATTGTCGGCGGAGTTTTCAAGACAATTTGGAAACTGATTCAAGCCTTTGGCGGAAACGATATTCCCGGGTTGAATAATTCGTTTTTTGTGTTGCTTTCAGCCGGTTTTATTTTTCTTGCGTTTGCGTTGTGGCGAAGTCGACGGCGAGTTGAAGCGATGAATTTGTCGCACGTTTGGACAACTCCGCTGGTCTTGGCTGCGACGGTTTGGGCGGTGGCGGGTTACGTCGGTTTTTTTACTCACGGTCGGGCGTGGTTTTTTATTTTGTCGGGCGTAACGACTTTGGCGAATGTCGCTTTATTGCTGCAACTGATTTATCGTTCGCTCAAACCTTCGCCGACTTATTTGGCAGTCGGATTGTTTATCGTTAATTTGATTGTGCTTTTCGCCGTCACGGGAAATCCGGCTCAAGACGTTTCTTCTCAATGGGTTAGGCAAATAATGACAACGTTTGGGCAAGCAAGTTTTGCAATCGGTTCACGGCTCTTGTTAAAAAAAGGTTCATAAAAACAGGAAACTATTTCCGATAATCTCCGATAATTTAATCGGTAAGGTATAAATTTAAAGGAGAAAGTTATAGTAATGGCAGGCAAAATTGACGGAAACAGCGGCGTAAGAAACACGAGTTTTGAGACAAACAATCAACCCGTAGCGGCGAAAGCAAAGACTGAAACAAGTGCTTTTTCGCAAACATTGAACAACCAAATAAGTTCGCCGACAGGTTTTCAAGAACGAGTCGGGACAGATGCAAAAGTTTTGCAAGCCAAACTTGAATCGGCTGCTCCGCCGAACACAAAATTTGATTATAACCAAATTCAAGGCGTTAAAAACAACCCGAATGTTACGCCCGAATTTATCAAAGGCGTTGAGGCAATGGCAGGACGTTTAGGCGCCAAGCCCGAACATATTTTAGCCGCGATGAGTTTTGAAACCGGCGGCACGTTTGATCCGAAAATCACAAATTCGATCGGGGCAACGGGTTTAATCCAATTTTTGCCGTCAACCGCCGAAGGTTTGGGAACCACCACCGCCGCACTTCGCAATATGTCATCGGTCGAACAACTGAAATACGTTGAAAAATACCTTGAACAACACCAAAACGGCAAAAAATTAGATTCACTCGAAGCCGTTTACACTTCGATTTTATCGGGTTCGCCAAAATCGCCCGACAGCGTTTTGTTCACCAAAGGCACAAAAGCATACGACCAAAACCCGCTTGACTGGAACAAAGACGGCAAGATTACAGCCCGCGAAGCAACCGCAATCGTCGGTGCCAGAATGTTTGGCGGAGTCGAAGCAGTTCAGAAAAAACTGATTGAATTAGGCTTTGTCGCCAAAGATAAAGAGAAAGGTTTTGCCGACGGCAGTTGGGGAACAAACACCACGAACGCAATCGCCGATTTCCAAAAATCACGCGGACTTCCGCAGACAGGTTTGATGGACGAAGCAACCGGTTTCGGGCTTTTCGGCGGCGCGCCTTCGGTTCCCGGCGGACAGACTCCGACCACCGGAAACACCGAAGAATCAGGCGGCGCGGGCGGCACAACCAATCCGGGCGATGTCAGTTTAGAACGCGGAAGCAAAGGTGAAAGCGTCAAGGCTTTGCAAGATACGTTGGTCAAACTCGGACATCTTTCGCAAGAGCAAGTAGGGACAGGTTACGGCACTTTCGGTCCGAAAACAGAAGGTGCGGTCGAAGATTTTCAAAAGAAAAACAACCTGCCCGTAACCGGAAAATTCGATGCCGCCACCAAAGATGCGATGCACGAGATTATCAGCGGTGTCGGTCGTACAAATCAAAATTCGCCGATCGTGCGGTCATTACAAGATGAATTGGTCAAACGCGGATATATGACGAAATCGGAGATTGGGAACGGTTACGGCACGTTCGGTCCGAAAACCGAGAATGCTCTCAAGCGTTTTCAGTTCGACAACAAAATTCAACAAACCGGGGTGCTTGGGGCAATGACTTACAAGGCTTTGCAAACTTCGACAAACGTCAAACCGCAAATACCGACCACGCCGACAAACCCGACTGCGCCAACTGTGCCGACGAATCCGACCACGCCTTCGACGACCGGTAAACCCTCGGTCAGTCGCGGATTTACGGAATTTACCGACGGACCCGGAAATCATTACAACGTCAATGTTTCAGGCGTTGGCAATCTGACCGTTACCGAAGGCTTTTTAGTCAACGGACCGCATTCGGCGAAAAACGGTGTTACGGCAATTCTCGGCAACGGCAAAGAACATAAAGTCCCGAACGGCGCAAAAGTGAATTTGGGCATCGATTATGTCGTCAATGAACCGGGCAACAAAGTAAAAAATTGGTTTGGCGGTACGGTTTCGGACACCATCCGCAGTGATTCGGGATATGGCAACCGCGTCATTATTAAAACCGATCAAACCTTTAATTACAAAGGCAAAGATTATCCTGTTTATGCGCATTACGCCCATCTTGACAGCATTGCCGTCAACAAAGGCGAAAAAATCGGAGTCGGAAATTCGGTCGGCGTGATGGGAAATACGGGTGGTTCACACGGCGCTCACGTTGATTTCCGAACGTGGATCGATACACCGAGCGGCAGAATAGATATTTCGCCGAACTTGCTTGTCAATAAAAGATAACAGATTAACCAACTGAAACCGGAGAGTGAAATTATTAAAATATCGCTCTCCTTTTTTGTCTCGAAATTACGGATTTTCGTAACCTACTGCCTATTAAAACCGGACTATTTTGTGATAAAATTTAACATTCATTTAATAAACAAATGGCAGAATTAGAACAAGAATGGTTAAAAGGGCGATCATCGCTCGGGGCGGCGGCGAAATGGACGGCAGAAGAAATTCGGCTTGTCTCCGAACTCGGTTATTCGCTGGCGGAACAAGGAAGAATCGAAGAAGCGATTTCTTTATTTGAAGGATTGTCTGCCTTAGCGCCCGCGACGGCTTATTTTCAAGCGGCTTTAGGCTCGCTCTTTCTGCGTGATAATCAGCCGGAAACAGCCTTAAAGCACTTAAACTCGGCGGTAAATTTCGACGCGAAAGATTTATTTTCGTTGGTAAATCGCGGCGAAGCTCAACTCCGATTGGGTAAAACCGAACCTGCGTTACGCGATTTACGACAAGCCTTGCAACACGGTCGATTTTTTAAATCTGACAGCAATTTTGAAACTCCGCTCGAAAAATGTCTGATTCGGGCAAAGGCGTTACTGACGACCATCGAAAAATTCGGTATCCAAAAAAGATAAAGAAAAGCGAAAACTCGACCGGTATTTTCTGCCCTAAGATTAACCGAAACAGTCTTCGCTTAAATTCATCCTCGTATTTTCTTTTCGTTCTCTTGTTTTATCAACCGAGAGTTTTTTTCTGCACTTTTATCAGACCGTCTCAAAAATAATTTTACGCCAATTAAACCCGACCGGGGTCAATCAGCGAATCTTTGAACCGACAAACAACTTGCCGCAGGTTATAAAACTCTGCCGAAACGAGTCTGCGATTCAATCGACAAGACTTTAACGCAAAGTCATAATATCTCGGCGGCGAATTCAGTCAAGAGCAAAAGAGTTTGGAAAGTAATCCGGCGGCGCAAGGTTCAATCGGTACCGGTTTCGCGCAAAAAATCTGATTGACGGCGAGACGATAAAAGAAGCCCGAAACTGAACAATTTCGGCTTTCATCTAAAGTTTCAAAGCAATTTTTTCAGACTAAATGCGAATTTGTTGCGTCTTATGTTGCGGAAAGATAATAAAAAGTTGTTTCAAGCAGTAAATTCAACGTATTTTCACCTTTAATAATAAATAATTGTTGTATTTACCGTTGCAATCTTTTAGTATTATTAAGTGTAAACAATTATTAAACTTTCTCTCCGAAAGTTTATCGGCAATCTTTTATCGTAAAAAATTCTACAAATGTCCAGCAAGGAGGAAAAAGTATGAGAACCAATAAGTCGCACCTGTTTATCGCAATCTTGTGTGCGTGTTTGATGGTTATATCGTTCGCCATTCCGGTTTTTGCCCAAGAGACCGATCCAACCCCCGATTCACCAACCCCGATTTTGTTGAGTGAATCTAATTCGACTCGCGCCTTGGCAGTTAATCCGCGTAAATCTCGCGGGTTAAACGCGACCAAAGCCGTGAGCCAAGCCTTTTCGGTCGGCAAAAAATCAAAGGTTGTGCTTTATTTGACCAATCTCGATTTACTTCCCGACGAAGGAGCAAACGCTTTCCGCGTTTATGCCCAAGACGAAAAGGGGACACAGTTCCAACTTCGGGTAGAAAGTATAGATCAAATTACCAAAGGTCAGGACGGCATTTTTGCTTTGACGGTAACGATTTACGACGATCTCGGTTATTGGGGACAACCCGCCGCCGCAGGTGATGTTTTGATAAATGTTACTTGGCGCGGGTTGACGAGTAATCGGGTGCGCTTAGGTTTAGGCAAAATCGGCGGCGGTATCAAAGACGATGCCGACGCAGTGCCGACTCCGGTTGGAGCAAAACCTGCCGTGAAAGGCAATGAACCGACTCCGAATTATGTCGGCTATCGACAATCGGGCGACCGCATTCGCTTTCTGGAACAAGCCACGTTTGGTCCGACCACCGAATTAGACAGCCGCATTCGCCGCATCGGACTTCGCACTTGGTTAGCCGAACAGTTTGAAGCAGGTTATCCTTCTGTGCGTTACCCCGAAGTTCCGGCTCAACCGACTGTTGCTCCGTTGCTGTGTAACGGATCGTCTAACGCGGCATCAACCCCGCCGGATCCGGTTGACGAACCCATAAATTGTTTCCGCGATTCTTATTCGCAATACCTGCCGCAAAATTGGTTTTTCCAAGAAGCCTTTTACGGTAATGCCCAGCTTAAACATCGTGTTTCGTGGGCTTTGGCTCAAATCTGGGTTACGTCCGGCGTTGATATTCAACAATCGAGCCACATCGTCAATTATCATATGATTCTTTCAAATAATGCTTTCGGCAACTGGCGAACATTGATGAAAGAAATGACGCTGAGTCCGACAATGGGCGAGTATTTGAATATGAATACCAGCACCAGAAACAGTCCGAATGAAAATTATGCCCGCGAAGTTTTACAACTTTTCAACATCGGTTTGTTTATGCTTAACCAAGACGGCACGGTGCAGGTTGACGGCACAGGCACACCGATTCCGTCCTACGACCAAAATACGGTTAATAATTTTACGAAAGTGTTGACGGGTTGGGCTAATTGTAACGTTCCGGCAAGTTGTCCGAATGCAACGTTAGGCATTCAAAACTATAAAGACCCGATGTGGTTAAACACCGGAGCAAATCACGATATTACGGCAAAGACTTTATTCAGTTATGCGGGTTCGACCGCCACGACTAACATTGCGGCTTGCACGGGTTGCACCGGCACCGCGTTGGTAAATTATGCGAACACTTCGCTCGACAAAGCGTTGGACAATGTTTTTAATCATCCGAATGTACCGCCGTTTGTCAGTAAATTGTTGATTCAACAACTGGTTACCGGCAATCCGACACCTGCGTATGTGCAACGTGTCGCAAATGTGTTTGCCAATAACGGATCGAATGTGCGCGGTGATTTGAAAGCGGTCGTGAGAGCAATTTTGCTCGACCCCGAAGCGCGCGGAAACACCAAAACCGATGCGAATTACGGAAAACTTCGTGAACCTGTTTTATTGACCACAAATTTGATGCGTCAATTCGGAGTTAAATCTGCCGACGGTTTAGCGAACAGCGACGGTTACATAAATCCGCAATCGGCAAATATGGGACAAAGCGTGTTTCGCACACCGACGGTTTTCAACTATTATCCGCCGGATTATTTAGTTCCCGGAACAACTGTTTTAGCGCCGGAATTTGCGATTATGACCACCGGAACATCTGTTCAGCGGGCTAATTTCGTTAATCAAATGGTGTATGGCAGAATTGCCGTTTCAGCTTTGGCTCCGTTCGGAACTTCGATTAACTTGGCGGAAATGCAGGCGTTGGCAACGGCAGACGCAACCGGCAACCGATTGTTGGACGCACTAAACTTCAAATTGATGCACAACACCATGCCGACGGCAATGCGAACTTCGATTTTAACGGCTGTTGCGGCGGCGACTACTCCGTTGGCAAAAACACAAGCGGCGATTTATCTGATTGCGACATCTTCGCAATATCAAGTACAGAGGTAACAATAATGAAACAAAACAGAAGAGAATTTATCGCAAAAACAGGTTGTGCCTTGAGTATGGTGTCGCTTGCCACGCAAGTCAGCCATTTTGGGGTGATGAGCGCGATGGCGCAGAAAGCCGATGACGAATCGGTTCAAACGGATGCGCCGAGTGATTATCGGGCGTTAGTCGTGCTGTTTATGTCAGGTGGCAACGACGGCAACAATATGGTTATTCCGAACCACAGTGATGCTAATCTGAGTAACTATGCGGCTTATACGACGGCTCGCGGAACGCAAGGTTTGGCGTTGGCGCAAAATACTTTGTTGCCGATTGCCGTGCCGCGAATGGGTAATTTGAGCTACGGCTTAAATCCTAACCTCGGACCTTTGCCGACGGGAGTAAACAACATCAATAACGGCATCCACGAACTTTGGGGTTTAGGTAAAATGGCGATTGTGCCGAATGTCGGAACGCTTTTTGCCCCGATGACGCGAACGCAATATCAAACCAACGCGGTGCGCCGACCGTTCCAATTATTTTCGCACTCCGACCAAGTTTCGCAGTTTCAAGCAGGACGTTCGGATGTTAAGTCATTGACGGGTTGGGGCGGCAGAACTTCGGACAGACGCGCCACGGCGGATAATCCGAACGGTTTGGTGCCGATGATTACGTCAATCAGCGGTTCGCAACTGTTTACTGCCGGACAAACTACTTCGCCGTTGGCGATTGCCGCCGCGCCTGCCGGATTAAATACGGTTTTGGCGATGGGCGGTTTCGGTACTTCGGCGGCTGAGGTTGCTCGGCGGGCGGCTTTCGACGGTTTACGAACACAGGATTTGAGTCAAAACTTGGTCAAAGCAGCCAGTTATATTACCGACCAAGCTGTTTCGGCGAATTTGGCGTTGGCAAACTTTCAAGAAGTTACCGTGCCGTTTCCGACGACAGGCATCGGCAATCAGTTGAAACAAGTCGCCAGATTGATTAAGAAACGTACCGATTTGAGCATCAATCGACAAATTTTTTATGTTCAAATCGGCGGGTTTGATACGCATACCGGTCAGTTAGCCGCTCAATCAACCTTGCTTGGGCAGATGAGTCAAGCGGTTCGTTCGTTCTATGAAGAAATGGTCACGCAAGGAATTTCGGACAAAGTTACCACGTTTACAATGTCTGATTTTGCCCGCACATTTAACCCCGCAGGTTCGGGTTCGGGTTCGGTCGGCAGCGATCACGCGTGGGCGAATCATATGATGGTTTTCGGCGGCGCGGTTACAACCTCCGATTTCTATGGCGTAAACACGAGCAACGGAACACCGTTTCCGACGCTTGTTCAAAACGGTCCGGACGATTCGGACAGCGGAACATCGGCGCGCGGTCGTTGGATTCCAACCACGTCGATCGAACAATACACCGGAACACTTGCCAAATGGTTCGGCGTTTCGGCGGCGGATTTACCGTTTGTCTTTCCGAATATCGGCAACTTCCCGACTAACCGCGATTTGGGTTTTTTGGGAGCGCCGTAATTGTCGGCTTTTAATAAAACTAACCGAGCGAGGAGTTTGCAAAGACTTCTCGCTCTTTTTATACTTTGAGATAGAAAACTCCGGTTTGCTCAACCGCGCGAGTCGTGTTCAGAGTCCAAACTTCAGTTTGCTCAACCGCGCGAGTCGTGTTCAGAGTCCAAACTTCAGTTTGCTCAACCGCGAGCGAAGCAATGCGGTTGCCCTTCAAGTTGGAAAGACTCTCAATATTTAAACGCAACGCTTCGCTCGCGTAACAAAATAAATTTTGGACTCTGAACGGTAGCGCAATGTTTATGTTTATGCTTGAGTAACAAAATAAATGTTAAACTCCGAATAAAAATAATATGATTAAACCAACTGTTTTGGTCGTCGAAGACGAAGAATTGATGCGGGCAATTTTGCGTGAATTGCTTGAAAACGAAGGTTATAACGTGCTGACCGCAAACTCTGCCGAAACCGCGTTGGAAATTTTTGCCGCCGAAGATGTTGCCGTGACGCTGACCGATATTAAGATGTCGGGAATGGACGGTCTCGAACTGCTCGCCAACATTAAGGCGATTGACGAAAACTCGCTTGTCGTGATTATGACCGCGTATTCGTCTGTTGATTCGGCGATTTCCGCGTTGCGTCGCGGTGCTTACGATTATGTTACGAAGCCGTTTGTCAACGAAGATTTGTTGCAGACGATTAAAAATGCTATCCGCACCAAAGAACTTTTCAGCGAGAACCGTGTACTTCGCCGTGAACTTGATAAACGTTACAGTTTTTCGGAAATTATCGGCACTTCGCAAAGTTTGCAAGCTGTTTTTCGGCTCGTGGAAAAGGTCGCAAGTTCCAACGTCAGCGTTTTAATCAACGGCGAAAGCGGAACGGGCAAAGAACTTATCGCTCGTGCAATCCATCATAATTCTAACCGCTCAAACAAACCTTTTCTCGCCGTCAACTGCGGTGCGATTCCCGAAACGTTGCTTGAATCCGAGCTTTTCGGACACACAAAAGGAAGTTTTACGGGTGCGACCGCCGACAAAAAAGGTCTGTTTCGCAGTGCCGAACACGGAACGCTTTTCCTTGACGAAATCGGCGAGATTCCGTTGCCGTTGCAGGTAAAATTGTTGCGGGCGTTGCAGGAACACGAAGTTACGCCTGTCGGGTCGAGTCATCCGATTAAGTTCGACGTGCGAATTTTAGCCGCCACAAACCGCGATTTAGAAAAGGAAATCGAGGAAAACCGCTTCCGCGAAGACTTATTTTATCGTTTGAACGTTATCGAAATCTATCTGCCGCCGCTCAGAGAACGCCGCGAAGATATTCCGCTGTTGGCAAAACATTTTGTCGGCAAAATCGCCAAAGAACAAAGTGCGGACGAAAAACATATCACCAAAGAAACGATGTCCGCGTTGATAAATTATGCGTGGCAAGGCAATGTCCGCGAATTGCAGAACGCCATCGAACGCGCGTTTATCCTTTCGGGCGATGAAATCAGCGTTGATTGTCTGCCGCCGCGAATAAATTCCGCCGCCGAACATACTTTTGAGATGAAAGACCCCGACGGATTGCGTCCGACGCTTGAAGAAGTTGAACGCCGTTACGTTACCGAAGTTTTAAAGTCCGTCAACCAAGACAAAGCCCGTGCCGCCAACATTATGGGCATTGATCTATCCACACTTTACCGCAAACTTAAACGCTACGATGAGATTTGAGCAACGTTGAGACAGCGAAACGAAGCAACGGAGACAAATCGCAAAGTTTCGGAGTATCGTCAAACATTGTAAGAGCATCGCCAAAGATTATTGGAGCATCACCAAACATTGTCAGAGCATCGCAGAACATTGTCAGAGCATCGCAGACATATTGCGAAGCATCGCGGACATATCGCCGAGCATCGCGGACATATCGGCGAGATGCTCAGACATATCGCCGAGCATCGCGGACATATCGCCGAGATGCTCAGACATATCGCCGAGACGCTCAGACATATTGCCGAGATGCTCGGACATATCGCCGAGATGCTCGGAAACTTCATATTTACTCACTTTTAATGTCCGGTTTTAATCAAATTATCAAGTGTAATTCAATAATATGCCAAATAGTTGCGGTAATGCCAAAATTCATTTGTCGCAAAACAAATATCGGTGCAAAATAAATTTGTAATATTTCAGTCCTGAAAGTCATAAATAGTCAGAGGATAATTTTATGTCAACCAATACCCCTTTAGGAACCGTTGCCCTGTGTCTTTCGGGCGGCGGCTATCGTGCGGCGGCGTTTCATCTCGGCACAATAGATATGCTTAACGAACTCGGTTTGCTCGATAATGTTAAGTTGCTTTCGACTGTTTCCGGCGGAACTTTTACGGGTATGAGCTATGCAATGTGGCGTGTAGATCAGCCGAATCTTGCCGAGTTCGACAAGTTTTACAAAGAATTTTATTGCTTTATGGTCGATAACAACATTATCGCCAAAGCCTTAAAACTGCCGACAAATGAACGCGAACACAATTCGCCGAAAGCGGTCAGTTTAATCCGTGCCGCAGCTGATATTTATAACCGACAAGTTCCCTATTCAAAAGGAAAAACCTTCGGCGACCTTTACGACGGCGAGGGAAACTTAAAAGCTCCGTTCGATGATTTGATATTTAATTCGACCGAGTTTCTGCGTGGTAATTCATTTCGTTTTCGGGCAAGTAAAAGCGACCGAGTTGACATCGGCAACAAGTTTTTCGACATTGATTTACAATCCGCGAAACATCTGCGTTTGGCTGATATTGCCGCCGCTTCTTCGTGTTTCCCCGGAGGTTTCGAGCCGCTGCTTTTCCCCGATGAATTTGATTGGAAAAAAGAAAATTCCGTCCGTTTAACCGATAGTTATCTCGAAGAATTAGCCGCGTATTACTTTGAATCAGACAAGTATTATGCCGAATTGCCTGAAAACCCGAACAGCCCGATTCCCGTCAAACCCACAAAACTCGGTATGCAGACCACGATTGTCGGCAGAGAGATAATTTTAGAAAATTACATTCATAAACTTGATGATTATTACCAAAGTTTAGCCGTTTATTTCCAAAACATCGCCAATAACATTCCCAATAAGTTTAAGCCGACCAAACCCAAAAGTGATTTTATAACCGAAAATCTGACGCTGAGATGCGACGAAGACGGCAAACCCGTGAGCATTCCGCTGATGGACGGCGGAGTTTTCGACAATCAAGGAATTGCGAGCATAATAATGGCTGACGAAAGGAAAGACAGCAACATCGATCTGTTTATTATCTCCGACACAAATCAGCGTAACAACGAAATGCTTCAGCCGCAGGCAAAGTTTAATCTAGCCGAAATGTTAAAGTTGCCCGAAACAAGTACGATTGCGAAACTTGCCGAAAAACCTTTGGCAAAGGCGGTCGGCGACATTTGGAGCAAAGTTTTTTGGTTTGCTGCGGCAATCGGCGGAATATCGTTGGTTTACGCGATTTCGTTGCTGTATAAAATCTTCACGTTTGTTACAAACAACGCGTTTTCATGGGCAAACGCAGTGTGGATGACGTTCTTCTACTTCTTCCCTTTTATAGTTATGATTTTGCTGATCGGCTTAGCTTGCGGAGTTTTTATCGCCAAATCAAAGTTCAATAAGTTTTTAGCCGAACATACTGAAACACCCGTTAAAGGTTCAAAGTTTAAACTGTTGCGATTTGTCGAAAAAATAACGTTGAACGATGTCGGAAACTTGGTTTCAACGCGACTGACTTCGTTGGTGACAATGTCGGCAAACGTTTTTATGAAAGCAATCAGAGGCGAGCAATACGAACATCTTAACCAATATGATGCGAACAAATTATTAAGCAAAGGGGAAAGCGTCAAAACATCGGGACGAATTGCCTACAATCTTATATACGATTTGAACCCGACCAATAAACGAGTAAAACTTTGGAAAGCGGACAGCGATACAATTCCGACTGAGGAGATGGTCAAAATTTCAAAGAACGCCGAAGCCGTCGGCACAACGCTGTGGTTCAACAAAGATTCGGGCGAGCTTAAAAACCTTGTTATCTGCGGACAAATTACGGTTTGTCTGTCGATTATGAAATTTTTGTTCGACCAACGCGGAACAATTCCGGACGAACCGAATTCGCCGTATCACGAACTTTATATGCACGTTAAAGAACGTTGGATGAAGTTGAAACAGAATCCCGAAGCATATTACCGCAACGTATAAATTGCCCGAAATCATCGTAAATTTCGTCAACCAAACCGATGATTAACGCTTTGTTTGCTGTATGTTACTATGTTGCGATTGAATTATTTCAGCTGTGTTAAGTTACTTGGCATCGTGGCTCAAACAGTTTATAATCATCGAAATGGAAAGACAAACGTTGGTTACGATACTGCAAACTAAACATTTAAAGTTCGTCAAAGCTGTTATTATCGGCGCATTGATTATCACGGTCTTGCTGCTTACGGCATACTTTTTTAATCTCACAATCTTGCTTAGGTTTTGTTTATTTATACTTCCCGTTCCGCTGATTTTATATCTGTGGCAACGTTTTGCACCTGCGATTTTGTTGTCGCCGGGCAGATATATATCGTCATCGTCCGCCAAATTGTTGATGCAAGACAAATCGCCTGTAAAATGGATGTATTTATTGCAAGTAACGCAGACGCAATACGGTTCAACAACCGGCGTAGAAAAAGATTTGGTGCTTGGCTTAAAAAATAAGCGGTTGATAAAAATCAATTACAACACAAAACAATATAATTTGAATGAAGACGTTAAGTTTGATATTGACGGACTGATGAAATTTGTCGAAACAGAATTGTTGGACAAAGACGGTCGCATCGGACACAGTGCTGAAAATGCAAAATGGTTTACCGATTCAAAGTTTAATTAAAACCTTTCTTTAATTTCATCAATCAAACCGATTCGCAATGATTCGTCTGCATCAACCCGTTTCGCGGTTAAAAACATTTCCAACGCGAATGCTTCGCCGATAAGTCGCGGTAATCTTTGCGTTCCGCCCCAACCTGTCATAATACCGAGATTTGCTCCCGGATGACAAAACACGGCGTTCGGCGTAGCGATTCGTTTTTTGCACGCCAAAGCTAAATCTAACGCACCGCCGAAACAAAATCCGTTGACAAAAGCAATCGCGTTTTTCGACGCAATTCTATTCATCAAACTTTGTCCGCGAAGTGCATAATCTTTCGCCGTGTCGCCTGTAACTTTCGCAATCTCACGCAAATCCGCACCCGACGCAAAAACGTTGTCAACACCGGTGAAAATGATTGTTTCGTCCGCAACCGCGTCGAGTATTTTGTCCAACTCAACCAACACGGCAACCGATAACGGACTGCGAATTTCGGGACGATTAAAGCGAATGATCGTCAAGTTTTCCGTCTTTTCGACAATAAGTGCTTGAGAAGTTTCCTGCATAAATCTAAACTAACACTATGTTCAGAACTAATAAAGCACATCCGTGGCACGGCATTCCGATCGGCGAAAAAGCTCCGCAAGAGGTTACGGTTTTTATCGAAATCGTGCCGCGTGACACGGTGAAATATGAGGTTGACAAAGAAACCGGTTATCTGAAGATTGACCGACCGCAACAGTATTCAAACGTTGTTCCGGCGAATTACGGCTTTATTCCGCAAACATATTGCGGGCAAAACATCGCCGAACTTGCGACTAAAAATTCGGGTAAACCAATCAAACTCGGCGACGGCGATCCGCTCGATATTTTAGTTTTATCAGAACATCACATTCCGCGCGGCGACATTATTTTGAAGGCGAAACCAATCGGCGGATTTTGTTTGATTGATAACGGCGAGGCAGACGACAAGATAATTGCCACGCTCGTCGGCGATAAAATTTACGAAAACTTCGCCGACATTTCCGAACTCCCCGAAGCAATCGTCAACCGTTTACAGCATTATTTTTTAACGTATAAATCTCTGCCGAGCGAGCCGAATATTTGCGAAATCGGCAGTATTTACGGACGCGAGCAGGCGTATGAAGTGATTGGCGAAGCGATTAAAGATTATGCGATTTTATCCGCAAAGTAGAAATAAAATGCTATGAAAATTTTACTTTTGATTGTTGTGTTTGCGTCATTTTTCCAAACAGATTGTTCCAAAAATCAAGCCGACAATAGTTTGCCCAATAAATCTTCCGACCATAAATTTTCCAACCAAGTTTCACCTGACAGAATGCTTTTGGTGCTTTCCGCACCGTCTGTTCACAATTCGTATTACAAACCTGCGTTCCAACAAATCGTTGATTTTCAGACAGATTATGCGGCAACAATTCTGACAAACGACAATGTTGTCGTCATTGTCGATAAAGATACGAAGAAGTTTTACCAAGATAAATTGCCCGAAGATATTTTGCTGACCGCTGATGTCGATGATATTTGGATGCGAGATTTTACGACTGTAAATCCGCAAGAGCCAACACAATTTCAATACACTTCGGCTTCGATGCCAAAGAGACAAAGCGTTGAAACACAACAAAGTTTCGCAGATTTTGCCGACAGATACGGCATCAAACGCCGATACTCGAACTTGATTATCGACGGCGGAAACTTGGTTGATAACTACGCGGGAAAATATATCACGACCACAAGATTCGCCACAGACAACAAACTTTCAATCGAAAAAGCTAAGGAAACTTTGAAGAAAACCTTGAACGCAAACGAGGTTGCGTTCATCGAACCCGACGAAGAAGTTCTCGCACATTCGGACGGAATGGCGATGTGGCTTGATGAAAAAACCTTGCTCGTCAACGATTATTCGAGCGATAAGACATTTAGAAAGTTGGTGTTAGACGAATTAAAAACATCATTTCCCGACACAAAAATCATCGAAGTCCCGGTTACATACGGTAAAAACAAACGCGGTGAGTGGGAAGGTTTTGAATCGGCTTGCGGTGTCAATATAAATTCGGTGATGACGTTCAAAACTGTTTATGTACCTATTTTCGGAATGCCGCACGATAAAAAAGCAGTTGAAATTATCAGACAAAATACCGACAAAAAAGTGTTTGAAGTTGATGCGAAAGGCGTGTGTCCGATGGGCGGAAGCGTGAGATGTTTGACGTGGCAACTGACAGGCGAAAATGCGGAGAAATTGATTTTAGCGGCTCGGAAAGATTAAAAGAAAACTGCCCAAGTCGCAAAATCTTCAGTGAAGTTTTCAAAATGATGCGGAACTTTCGCGGGAACGAAAAATGAATCGCCGGTTTCGCAAGTAAATCGTTCATTATCAATAATCAATTCGCCTTTGCCGCGAACGATAAAATAAAACTCGTCTTCATCGTGAAAGGTTTGATAATCTGTTCCGCGTGGTGCGAAAAGAATTTTGTAAACGCTGCCTTTGCGGAACGTTTCAACATCGCGAACGCCTTCTTTCCACTTTTTATTCGCGGGCAAAGGAAGTTTTGATAAAAATTCTTCAACGGTAAATTTCATTTTAATTGACTGATGTTAAGCAGTTAAATGCTTTCAGCCTGCGTAGCGGGTGTCAGCATATAGCCCATAGCGTGAGCTATGGGAATAGTAAATTTAAATAAAAGCTATCGTAGATTGCGACAGAGAAGCAAGCATCTGTCGCCCGTTGTCACGGGCTTGAAATGATGTTTTTGCAAACCCATAGCTCACGCTATGGGCTATACGCTGTCGCCGTTTCCAACGGCTAATATTTTGCGTAACATCAGTTAATTTATAAATTTATTTACCTTCTTTCAATTTTCTATTTATTAAAGAAAAATAAATTCTTTTTTTCTTGGGATTTTCACACAAATTTGGATTTTGTATTCCACAAGAGAGTTCGTCAAGTCCAATTATTCCATTTTTTGTGTTAATCAACTTTACAGCCCTCCATTCATATTTGCCGCCAACTACTTTCTCATCAAGAAAACTAAATAATCCTTTTTTGTTAAGGAAAACCGCTAAATTTTGGTTCCAATCCATTCCACCACCGAACCCTTCAAGTGAATATAAAACTACAGCATCAGTATCACCATCGCTGTCCAAATCTCCAAAAATAATCTTGTTGAGATCAGACGCAGTTGCGTTACTAGATTTCTCTTCTTTCTTTATATGTTTGTTAATCGCAGATTTTGCGTTTAACTTTTCCTTTGCCGTTTGTGCCGAAACTCCGACAGTTAAAGCCAAGATAAAAATAACGACTGAAAATAATGTAATTTTTCTCATAAAATCTCCTTTTAAAAATAATCAAATTCCATTCGGCAAAACAAATGCCCCGATATGCGGCTTATCTGTATTCAAACAAGTTTGCAAGGCAATTTCCAACGCATTTCGCAAATCTTCGGGGACAACAATTGCATCCAATAAACCTCTTGCGGCGGCGTGTTTTGCGTCCAATTCTTTTTCATAAGTCGCTCTAACCTTATCCATTTCAGCAATTAGAGATTCGTCGGGTTCTTGTCCCGCTTTTTTCAAACGCTCAAGCTGCGTTCCGTGAATTGCCTGCACCGCCGAATCGCCTTCCATCACGCCCATTCTCCCTGTCGGCAAACTAAAGATAAAATCGGGGTCGAAACCTTGTCCGCTCATCGCGTAATAACCTGCACCCGACGCGTGATTTATTGTCAAAACGAGTTTCGGAACGGTTGCCGTCGCCATTGCTTCAACAAACATCGCACCGCTTCTGATGATGCCCGAATGTTCGGCTTCGGCACCGATCATAAAGCCCGAAACGTCTTGGACAAACAGAATCGGAGTCGAATGTCGGTTACAATTTTCAATAAAATATGCACATTTTTCGGCTGAATCTTTGTAGATTATTCCGCCGAATTTCGGTGGTTTCCCTGCTTGCCCGCGAATCATTCCGCGTGAATTAGCGATTATCCCGACTTGGATTCCGCAGATTCTCGCCGTTCCGCAAATCATTTCTTTGGCAAAATCGGCTTGAAATTCATCGAGTTCTCCATTATCCAAAATACAATCCAAAACGTCTTGCATGTTGTATGGAGCTTTGTGTTCTTGCGGCAAAACTTCGTAGAGTTTTTCGGGCGAACTTTTCGTTGGTTGCGGTTCGATGATTGAAACTCGCGTTTGATGTTTATTCGGCAATTCGGAAACAAGTTTGCGGATTTTCTCCAAACATTCCTGCTCGGTTTCAGTTCGATAATGTGCGACGCCGGAAATCGCATTATGCGTTAATGCACCGCCAAGCGTTTCATTATCAATAGTTTGCCCGGTCGCACCTTTGACCAAATTTGCTCCGCCTAATCCCATAAACGAAGTTTTTTCGACCATCAAAATCACGTCTGAAAGTGCCGGCAAGTAAGCTCCGCCCGCAACACACATTCCCATCACGGCAGAAATCTGCGGCGTTTTCAGATATTTCCGCATAATCGAATTGTAGTAAAAAATGCGAGCCGCTCCGTATTGTCCGGGGAAAACTCCGCCTTGATACGGCAGATTAACTCCCGCCGAATCAACGAGATAGATAATCGGGACTTTGTTTCGCATGGCAATTTCCTGCGAACGCAAGATTTTTTTGATAGTTTCGGGATACCACGCTCCCGCTTTTATCGTCGCGTCATTCGCCACAACCACGCATTCTCGCCCATGTATGCGACCAATCGCGGTTACGACCGCCGCCGCCGGAGCTTGCCCGTTGTATTCGTCATACGCGACAAGCAAGCCGATTTCTTGGTTGTAAGCATCGGCATCGAACAATAAATCTATCCGTTCGCGAGCGGTTAATTTACCGTTCGCGTGAATTTTCGCAATCTTTTCCGCACCGCCGCCCAAGCGTAATTTGCGTTCGAGGCGTGTGTATTCTTCGGTTAATTCGCGGAGTCTGGTTTGTGTTTCGGTCGTTTTCATTAGTGCAAAATAAATCTGTATGAATAATCGTTGATGTTTGGATTTGATGCGTCAAGAAATTTTTGACGCTCTTTTATTCTTTCATCAGGTCTTCCCCAATCATTCAATCCATATAATTCAATCGTTAAATCTGCTCTTTCTTGGTCGAATGAATTTCGAGCAGGGTTTGGTTTTATCATTCCTGTTGAATAGTTGTAAATAAAGTAATCAAGAAATTTATAGCTTACTTGGTCAGGTTTCAATAATTTTTTACTGAATCTTGTGCCTTTCTTCTGACAATTTGAACAGCAATAAAACAAATTTCCCCAATAATATGACAATAACGGAGATTTATTTTTCGGACGAAAGTGTTCAATTGTTGGTCCCGATGCTTTCAGAGGTTGAATATCGCAAAAAGAACAATGGTTTGCAGTCATCAAAAATAAAGTATCGTCAATTAAATCTCGACGATTATGCCAATGAAATGAATAATTTGGATTGATTTCCAAATTCGCCTTATATTCTTTTCCCCATTTTTTGTAATTCTCTTTCAAACATTGCGGAGATTCCGGTCTTGGAGTTTCAATCATATCGAGAATTTTTTTCCTTTAATTTCGCTTAATTGTTCCAATTCGCCTTTAACGATATTTTTCACTTGGTCGCTTGGCTCTTTCGCTAAAAGTTTAGCAATTTTCAGAAACTCTTTTTCAGCTTCCAAATCTGTTCCGTTTGAAAGAATTTTGTCTCTAAGTTTTTCAAGTTTATCCAAACTATCTTGCACATCTTTTCCGAATAAACCATAAATATCAAAAACTTCTCGCAAAACTTGTGTAATACTCTGACTGTTTTCTGTCTGCTTTACACTTTCAACTTTCGCCTTGCCGTCTTTCACCTTCAACTTATAAACCAAAGCATCATCAACCGAATTAACCACAAACGGCGAATGTGTCGAGACAAATATCTGGGCATTTTTGAATAGTTTTTGGACAATCGGCAACACTTTTCTCTGCCACGCGGGATGCAGATGAACTTCGATTTCGTCTAAGAATAAAATTATTTCGCGGTCAAAAATCGGCGTGTCGTCTTTCCACCTCAACGAATCGAGCCGCATCAGCAAATCGCCGATCCAACTGATTAAAGACTTTAAGCCGTCGGGTAGAACGTCGAAGTCTAATTCTTGGTCATCTTTTATCAGAACTAAAGTTAAATCAATTTTAAGTTTGAAACGAATTTCATAGCCAACAATATCTGCGATAACTTTTTCTAGATTCTTTATATTTTCTGCAAACCGATTTGCTTCAATTTTATTATCTTCTTCGTTTGCGAGTGAACGTTTTTGTAAGTTCTTACCAATCCATTGATTTACTTTTAGTTTCGAGTTTTCATCTTTTATGAAGTTTAATGCTTCTTTTAACGGATGTTCAACTATTTCTTTTCCTATTTCAATTGGTTCATCTTTGATTCGACGATAGCCTGAATAAGCAAAACAAGCAAAGGAAAACATTTCAATTTTTCCACCTCTATAATTAAGAAAAGTTCTGTTTATATCGGTAATTGTCTCTCCTTCTTTCCCCTCAAAACTTAATCCATATTCAGGATTTTCTCGAAATCTTTTTCGGAATTCGATATTGACAACATTAGCGTGTAAGACTTCTCCAACTTCAATATCTCTTCTGACATTACCAAGACTTTCAGCTAATGCCAACAAAATCGTTGTCTTTCCAGTTCCATTTTCCCCAGTGAGAATATGAATTTCGGCTTTATCTTTCGCGGGACATTCTTTGAATTCAATCGGTTTCGTTTCATCATCGAAAACGCCGATATTTTTTAGTTGTAATTTGCTAATTCTCATACGTTTACAGGTTTTGTGTTTTCTTTAGTTTTATCTTTGGCAATATCTTTTTCAACCTTTTTAGCTTTCATCAAAGCAAGACAAAGTGTGCGTAATTTATCAACTTGCCGTAATCTGCTCATTATCGCTTTTTCAGACATATCAACTTGTTTCATCGTTTTGTAACCTCTCAATATCAGCTAAATCTTGCGGTCTGCCTGCCAAAGTTTTCATCTTTATCAAACCTGTTTTAGAAACAACCGACAAATAATTTTCTTGTAAACTGACTTGTTCCCTACTTTCCCAAACATCTTCGACATAAGGAGTTACGAGCAATAAATCGAGCGATAAAACTTCGCCGTCATCATCAATTTTTGAAACTCGCCGAATCTCGACCGCTCTTTCTTTGAACGAAATATCTAAACCTTTGATGTCAAAGCCTTTGGTTGCCGCAATTTGATATGCTTTTTCTAAACTTTCCGCACGAATCAAAACGTCAATGTCCATCGTTGCACGGGCAAACCCGTGAATCGCCATCGAAAGTCCACCGCAAACAGCGTATTCAATGCCGTTTTTCTCGAAATCGGAAGTTATTTCCAATAATTCTTGTAAAAGTGTCGCCATAAGTTACAAATTTTTCAAAATCAAATTCGAAGACGTAGAAAAATCCTTTTTGTTTCGCTTTTTATCGGTTTCCTTTTTAGCATTTCCGAGCGAAACGCCTAAACGCCATAATTGCGAAACCAATTTTAACCTTGCTTTTACTGCCTTTGGCGACATATCAACTTTCATTTTAAACTCTCAGTCTTTCAAAATAAAAGTCGGCACCATTCCGCCGCCGCTGGAAACGTTGGCTAATTCGGTGGTCGAAAGCCGTGTGAACGCCGAGCCGACTTTGCCGTAAAATAACAGCGGGTCAAGGTCAACGAGTTGTTCGCTCATAACGATTTTGCCGTCGTCTTCGATCATCGGAAATTCTTCACGCGAGGTTTTGACACGCTCTTGCACCAAATAATCGCCGTCTTTCAAGGCTGATTCGATTGCGTCATTCCACTCGTTTTCGTCGGAAATCCAGCCGATGTAAATTCCGTGTCCGCCGTAATCGTCGTTCGGTTTCAAAACCAATTTCGATTTATTTGCCCGCGTCCATTCGATCAAATCAATTTTCTCGCCTTTATTTTCGGTCGTTTCATTGCGGAAAGTTCGCGTCCAAGGAACGTGAGCGGCGATTTTTTCGAGTTCGTTTGCGTCAAAAAGATGTGCGTAACGTTCATTTGTCAGCACCGCGAAAACAGCTTTTTTGTGGATAATTTTTGATTGAAACGAATTTGCCAAACAGACTTTTCCTGCTCGATATGCGTCCACGAGTGCGGGAAATTGTTCGATTATCGGCAAGTATTCATTGACCAACAGACGTTTGTAAACGATGTCGATTTCGGTTTCGCCGCACCGTAATCTGTCGTTTTCAAACGTCAAGTCTTCGGGCGAACAGATAATCGACGGACAACCGTTGGCGATAAAATAATCGCGGAAAAGCTCGAATTCTTTGATTGTCGGCAAATCTTTCAAGTCAACAATGGCAATAGTCGGGTTAGCTTTCGGATTTCCGTCGGAAAATTCTTCGTAGGCTTTTAACAGAGTTTCAAGCATTTTCGACGAACCTTCAAGCGTTCGATATTCGTATTTTTCCGCGAACTTTTTCATCACGGGAAGTTGTGAAAAAATCTCGCTTGCCGAATCGGAAAACGCAATTCCTGCGGGCGATTCGCCGTTTAATTCAACGTAAGAATACGAATCTTCGGTCAAAAAAGAATCGAGCCTTGCAGACGCGGAAACTTGTTTGTATTTCGGGTCAATTTCCACCAATTCGCGTTCGATTCCGTGAACGCCGAGTTCGTTCAAAAGTTCGTCGTTGCCGACGGCGGCATCTTTTACCTTTTGCAACGCGGCGAAAATTGTTTCGCAAATTTCGGTTACGCGAATCCAATCCGATTCCAAAACGAAATGCGGACGCAAATACGGCGATAATCTCCGACCGCCGAAAATAAGTCTCGCTTCGTGCATTTTCGCATCTAACATATTCCGCGAAGATTCGGCTAACTCGTTATCTTTTAATAAGTTGTGGTAATGTGCAACGGCTTCTTTTAACATAAAATTATAATTTAAATTCGTATCGGTTGACGGTGTACGGCGTTCTGATTTTTTCGCTGTGAAACCTAAAACCTTGGCTTTCGTAAAATTTGATAAGCTGTTCGCGTTGGTCGCAATCCAACCGTAAATATGTTTTATTCAATGATTTAGCGTTTAGCTTCGCCCAATCGAGCATCGCAATCGCCACGCCTTTTCCCGCAAAATTACGTTTCACGGCAACACGATGAACAAACGCGGAATCGGTATGCGGAACATCGTCCCAATACTCGTTATCTTCGGTCTGAAAGCGAACACAACCCGCAATTTCGTTATCAATTTTCGCCAGCCAAAACATTCCGGCTTTTACTTGATTTTCAACTTTTTCGGGTGCAAGTTCGTTCGCTTCCCACATTTTAAGTCCTTTATTTTCAAGCCAAACGGCAACTTCCTGCAAGACGGCGGAAACTTCTGCAACTTGGTTTGGATTAGCTTGAACAATTTCAATTTTCATAGCAGTTTAGCCACGAACAAACACGAACCGGCACGAAAAATAATCAAATAATGCAACTCTTCTATTTTGTCGTCAGTCTCAAAATCTCGTCAAATTCGTAATTTTTCAGCGGCATCACCGATAATCTTGATTGTTTGATTAACGCGATGTTTTCCAACATTTCAGACGCTTTTATTTCCGCCAAAGTTACAGGTTTAGCAAATTTTTCAAGCGGTTTTATTTCCACCGCAAACCATTTTTCGTCCAACGGATCGGGAAATTGTTCGCGTGAAACTTCGGCTAAACCAACCACGGCTTTTTCTGAAATCGAGTGATAAAACAATACTTTATCGCCGCGTTTCATTGCTTGTAAGTTATTGCGTGCTTGAAAGTTACGCACGCCTGTCCAATCGGTTTTGCCGTCTGCAACCAAATCGTCGAACGAATACGCTTCGGGTTCTTGTTTTACTAACCAATACATAATAATTGTGAATGATGAATTGTGATTGGTGAATTAAAACCAAGTTCAACAATTCATCTATTTGTCTAAGTTCGATTTAGCCGGCTTTATTGATGAAGTCAGTATTTTTTGGACTTCTTCGCAGTCAGCTAATAAAGATTCTGCTAATTCAGGCTTGATAAAATCGCTGTCGCGTAAAATTATCAGCCAATAGTTTGTTTCCGACGCTTCTTTTTGGGCAATCGAAAGTTTATGTATAAAAATCCGTTTTTGATTGTGCGTGAATCGATTCCTCGATATTTGCCCCGATTGAAGTTCCCGACCGCAGAATTTGCTTCGATAAAACATATTCCTTATGTTCCGTGCAAATAAATTTGTAAAGTTTTACCGTTCGCAAGGCAAAAGCATACGCTTTATCGCTCAAGATATTTTCTTTCATTCATCATTCACATTTCACCATTATTTGGTTTTATTCGCTTGTAATGCTTTTTTATTCAGCCATTTAGCCAGTTTTTCAAACATCGGTCGAAGCGGTTTGAATAATTTTGCGCGGAACGAATCGTCGTTTTGCGCTTGTTGTTCGCTCCACGATTTCAAATTTTTCTCGGCATATTGTCTGATTTGCGGTTCAAGATTAGTGCGTTTGACCGAATGTTTGAGCGTCAAAAAATAATGTTGTCCGACAAGTGAAAAAACTAAGCCGGCAAGGTTTCCTTTGAACGAAGTTTTCGCCATCCAACGCTTTGAAAAACCTTCGGTCGGTTGCAATAACGCGCCGGCGGAAACTTCCAAATAAGCCTTGGCATTCGCCATTTTCGGGTGATAAAGTCCGGGCAAATCGCCTTTTATCGGGGTGGAAAGTTTTACGTCGGGCATTTTGATAAAGTCAACCAATTTAACTTTTTCGATGCCGATCAGATGTTCGCCGGGCAAAAATTTGATAATTTTGTGAATCGTCGCTTCGGTGTCTTTCGGTAAATCGATGCTCGTTTGATTATCTATCGTAAATGTTGTAATTTTGTCGGATTTCAGTCCGGTTGTCAGTCGTGCCATATTTACATTGATTGTAAAACTTATCGTCCGAATAGTAAATTGTGCGACAAGAATTGATGAAACTGCGGCAAAAAACCTACATCCTGAAACCGTTTAACCCGCAGAACATCAGCTTTTGCTTCGGCACACTTCTTGCAAATACTATTTTCAATGATTCAACAAACCAGCCTTAAAAAATCAATTTCAACCGCCGGAATCGGATTGCACACCGGCGTTGCGGTAAATTTGACGCTCAAACCCGCACCGGAAAATACAGGCTATGTCTTTGTTCGCACTGATTTAGACAGTTTTGAAATTCCCGCTTCGGTCGAATATATTTCGCATTGCAGTTACGCGACGACGCTTTTGCGAAAAGGTGTGATGCTTTCGACTTGCGAACATTTGCTGTCGGCGTTGCGTGGCGCAAACGTGGATAATTGCTTTATCGAACTGGATAATATCGAGATTCCGATTATGGACGGTTCAAGCGAAAATTGGTTGGAACTGATTGAAACGGCGGGAATTACGGAACAAAACGCGCCGCGCAGATTTTTGAAAATAAACCGCAAAGTCGAGTTTGAAAGCGGCGACCGCAAAATGTCGATCGAACCTTCGGATAAGTTTGAAATCGATTGCGTGATTGATTTTCCGCACCCGTTTATCAACACGCAAACCTTTCATTTTGAACTCGATAACGGTTCGTTCGGACGCGAAATCGGCTCGGCGCGGACGTTTGGTTTTACGACTGAAATCGAGATGTTGCGCAGGGCAAACCTCGCTCTCGGCGGTTCGCTCGACAACGCGATTGTGCTGACACCCGACGGAATGCTCAACGAAACTCCGCTTCGTTTTCACGATGAATTCGTGCGACACAAAATCTTGGACATTATCGGCGATTTCGCTTTGTTGGGAATGCCGTTTTTAGGAAAATTAACCGCCGAAAAAAGCGGACATTCGGTTCACGCAAGTTTGATGAGCAAATTATTGAAAACGGATTCGGCGTGGGAAATTGTTGAAAGCAAATAACCTGTTTTGCAACCGGTTCGAGCTTTTATCAAATTAAATATGACGCGCGGCGGTTGTGTCGAGCGTTCAAATTGATTAGGCTTGAAATCATAATTTAATTAAAGGACAACCCGAAAATGTTAAAAAAACTAATCGCAATCTCGATTTTATTATCTGTTACGCTGACCGTTTCGGCACACGGCAAGCACGAAGACAACGAACAACAGCAAGAAGTTACGGTGAAAATCGTCAAAATTACCGACGGCGTTTATATGTTGCAGGGAAAAGGCGGAAACGTCGGAGTTTCAGCCGGCAAAGACGGGCTTTTAATCGTTGACGATGATTATGCCGATGTTTCGCCAAAACTTGCCGAAGCCTTGAAAACACTCGGTTCGGACAAACCCAAGTTTATTTTCAATACGCATTGGCACGGCGATCACACCGAAGGCAACAAGTTTTTCAAAGATTCGATTATTGTTTCGCACATCAACGTACGTAATCGGTTGGCGGTTGACACAATGATTTTCGGTAATAAATCGCTTGCTTATCCGGCTTCGGCGTTGCCGATGCTGACTTTTGAAACGTCGCTGTCCGTTTACTTAAACGACGATGAAATCAAAGCCGTTCATTTTCCGAACGGACATACTGACGGCGATTCAATCATTTATTTTACGAAAGCGAAAGTTGTTCATTTGGGCGATCATTATTTCAAAGACCGCTTCCCTTTTATCGATTTGGAAAACGGCGGAAGCGTCAAAGGAATGACCAAAAACATTGCCGATATAATTGCCAAACTTCCCGCCGACATCAAAATTATTCCCGGACACGGTTCGCTTGCCACGCTCGACGATTTGAAAAACTACCGGCAAATGTTGGTTGAAACAACTGCCGTCGTCGAAAAAGGAACGGCACAGAAAAAGCCGCTTGAGATGCTCAAAAAAGAAGGTTTGCCCGAAAAATATAAAACGTGGGGAACGGGTTTTATCAAGCCCGATTTTTGGATTGAAACCGTTTACAAAAGTTTGAGCAAGAAATAAAAGGTGAAAGCGTGAAACTGATGAATCTCCGAAACTTGGTTCTTGTCGTTGTTCTTGTCCAATTATCCGTGGCGATGACCGCGCTTGCTCAAGGCAAAGTTCGGATTGTCGTCAGCGTCGATTGGGAAGGTCAAAATTTGCAACCGAAAAATTTGGCGGCGATGCAGAATTTTCGACGCGATTACGCCGGCATTCCGCTGCAACATTTCTTAAACGCCGCTTATTACACGCGGTATCCCGCCGAATCGAAACAGATTACCGAATCGGTTAAAGCGGTTTTGCGTCAAGGCGACGAACACGGTTTGCACATTCACGCGTGGCAAACTTTGGTTAAATCGTCCGGCGTAGAGTTTCGCTCGACTCCGTCGTTTGTTTTTGAGGATTACAGCACGGCGGATTGCGAAATCGATTGCGGACACGACATTGCGTTGACCGCTTACACGACCGCCGAACTGCGGAAAATTATTGCTCACAGCATAGAAATTCTCACGCGGGAAAAGTTTAATCGTCCGAAAAGTTTTCGGGCGGGCGGTTGGCAAGCCGACGATAAAGTTTTGGAAGCATTGGCGGCGGAAGGATTTACATTGGATTCATCTGCTGTCGATGCCGAATTTTTGAAAGCGGAATGGAGCAAATATAATCTGTACGGGTTTGTCGCCAAACTTTGGAAAGGCATTACACCGACCAGCCAACCGTTTGATTATAAAACCGGTTCGGGCTTGAAAATCCGTGAATTACCCAATAACGGTTGTTTGGCTGATTATATGACAGGCGATGAAATGCTGAAGGTTTTTCAAAATAATGCCCGAATACTAAAGAAAAATCCGCTGAAAGACGTTTATCTTTCAATTGGATTTCATCAGGAAACAGCCGCCGAATATCTTCCGCGAGTGCGTCAAGCGATTAAACTTATTCGCAATAATGCAAAGCGAAAACATATTCCGATTGAGTTTGTCGTCGCGCCTTTCAACTGATATTACTTCGCCAAACCTTGATAAAACCGCCAATTCGCCTTGTAATCTTTCGACAATTTTTGCTTTGTTAAAATCGCTCTGACTAATTCGACCGAAATCGGACCTTCGCGCAGAATCGCATCGTGAAACTGTTTATCGGAAACCTTTTTCGAATCGACCAATTCGCGGTGCAGATTGTAAAATTGCAAACCGCCCATCATATATGCAATTTGATAAGTTGGACCGTAATCGCCTGAAAATGAACGTCTTACTTCGGCGGTGGCGTTGTCGCGTTCGTGTCCGACGCGGTCAACCAAAAAATCGACGGCTTCCTGCGGCGACATTTTTTCGAGGTGAAAGTTCAACGAAAAAATGATTCTCGCACAACGGTGCATTCGCCAAAACAATGCTCCGATTCTGTCTTCGGGCGACTTATCAAAGCCTTTGTCCCACAGCAAAAATTCCCAATACAATGCCCAACCTTCCATCCAAAACGGCGTGTAAAACAGTTGCCGATACGGACGATAGCGATCGATCATAAAACTTTGCAAATGATGTCCGGGAATCAGTTCGTGATGTACGGTGGCGTGCGAAAAATGCGGATTATTGCCGCGCATCGACATCAGTTTTTGCTCGTGCGTCATACCGTCCGTCGGATATGAAACCAAGATTGTTTCTCCGCCGAGAAAGAACGGCGAAACGAGTTGGCGTTCGGGCGACATCATCTCCATCCGCCACGATTCTTTGGCGAGTTTCGGCACGGTTACAAGCTCGTTTTGCTCGACGAAATCAGTTGCTTGAAACGCTAAATCTCGAATCATTGCGGCTTGTTTGCCTGGTTCGACATATTTTTGTTTGACCGCTTCGAGAGCTTTTTTCCAATCTTCGCCGTAACCCGAATCTTTAGAAGCCTTCTTCATTTCCGCTTCGCACCACGCAAATTCTTTGTTCGCAATTTCGACTAATTCTTCGGGCGAATACGGCATCATTTCATATTCCAACTCTTTGATAAGCGCGTCTTTGCCGATCGGATCGCCGATTATCGTGGTCTTGTCATCGGGTTTTATTCCGACAAATTTATCGAGCAAAAATGTTTGATAATTTCGCAGATTTGCGTCAACCGCTTTGTAAGGTTCGGCGTTCCACCAAGTAAACAAAGGGTCGTAGCGGTTATGAAAATTAAACCAATCTTTCAAAGTTTCACGCAAAGAAGCCACGGTTTTAACTGCCCGATTCGCCGTTGTTTTTTTAATAATCGGCGAAGTTGCCGCCAACTGCTTTTGCTTTTCCGTTGTTTGTTTTGCCAAGTCATTGAGCAAAGTCGCCGTTTTTGCGGCATCGATTGTTTCCAATTTTCGCCGTGAATCTTCTAAATTATTGATGGTTTCGGCAAACGGAACAAGCGTTTTTATCTCATCGAATTGTGCCGCGCGGCGTTCGAGTTCGCCTTGTTCATACCGCAGATATTTGGCAAAAAGCAAATAATCGACTTGCTCGTCATGACTTAGTTTATCGAACTCCAACCGGTCGAGTAACGCTTGCGAATCGGCGAAAAACCGGTTGAACTTTGCCGTCCGATTCGCCGAAGTATAAGCCGTATAAAACCGATTCAAACTGCCGTAATCAGCCGAAAACTTTTCGATGACACCACGCAATCTGCTCGGCGGTTCGTTATAATTTGCCAGTTCATCAGGCGTTCGAGCAAGCAAATTGACGGCAAAAATCAGCGTTAAAGCGAGTAGGTTCAGACGTTTCATAGTGGTTGAATAATAACGCAATTCGACCGGTAAATGAACTGTGAAAATAAAGAAAACGCGCAAAACACCTCAGTTTGTCGATAACCTAAACACAGGTCAAGCCAAAGTTTACCGACAAACCCAAACAAATTGAACTCTCGCAATCGGCAACTAAGCCGTTTAGTTTTATGTATCAATATAAGTGTGTCATATAATTGTTATAAAGTATTGTATATTTATAATATATTCTTACATTTTTATTATATTATTTTATATATTTGCAATATACTTTTGTAATTTTGTAATATACTTTTACGGTCTTGCAATATACTTTTGTAATCTTATAATATACTCTTATAGTCTTGCTATATACTCTTATAGTCTTGTAATATACTTTTGTAGTCTTGCTATATAGTTTTTGAGTCTTGCTATATACTTTTGTAGTCTTGCCACATATTTTTATAATCAGAGAGATTTATTATGTTAATTATCAATTTACAAAGAGTTTTTGCGTTACGCGGAATACAAAATCCGTTTACCGAACTGTTGAAAATCGGTGTCTCGCGTCCGACTGCTTCAAATTTGTTGAACAATCATGTTTTATCGATCAAAAGTGATTATCTCGAAAAGATTTGCGAACTGCTCAACTGCGAACCGAACGATTTATACGAATGGAAACCTTCGGGCAAAACCGCGAACGTCGAAAATCATCCGCTGAAAGGCTTGCAACGCGACAATTCAACCGCAAACATTAACCAAATGCTCAGAAATCTCCCGTTGGATAAACTTAGGCAGGTTGAAAGTTTGTTGGACGGTTTAAAAAATGATTGATGAACCGTTGATTACTGACTTTTCAATTTATTTTCCGACCGAATTGTTTTACAATCAACCCGTAATTTCAAATCTAATTTCGGAAACAAACACAATATGACGCTTGCACTTATCGCTGCAATTTTTATAATTTGGCTGACATTCGGTTATTTTTCTTACGGAAAATGGATTGCAAAACAATTTAAACTCGATGACGCGACCGTAACACCTGCCAACAAAGTAAACGACGGTGAAGATTTTGTCCCGACCGCGAAGTTTTACCTGTTCGGACAACATTTTTCGGCAATCGCCGCCGCAGGTCCGATTGCGGGACCGATTATCGCGTGTCAGAATTTCGGTTGGTTGCCGTGTTTGATTTGGATTGCTCTCGGCGTGGTTTTAATCGGTGCGGTTCACGATTTTTCGGCGTTGACTTCATCGGTTCGCCATAACGCGACTTCGATTGCGGAAATCACCCGCGACAATCTCGGCAGAGGTGCGGGCAACGCGATGATGGCGTTTATTTTTATCGCACTGATTTATGTAATTGTTGCATTCACAGATATTACGGCGGGAACATTTGTTTCGGGCGACGAAAGTTTAATCGGCGAAACCAAGTTTAATCCGGGCGGAGCAGTCGCCATTGCAAGCGTAATGTATCTCGGACTTTCAATTTTACTCGGAATTATTGACCGTTTTTTGAAACCGCCGTTATGGTTGACGACAATAATCTTTGTTCCCGCAACCTTCGCTTTATCATATTTCGGCACATATTTTTCAAACGTTTTAGTCTTAAATCAAACAACTTGGTCGATCATAATTTTGCTTTATTGTTGCGTCGCATCGGTTTTACCCGTTTGGGCGTTGTTGCAACCACGCGGATATTTGGGCGGATTCGTACTTTACGCGGCGATTGCGGTCGGTTGTATCGGCGTTTTTTTCGGCGGTTACGAAATTGTTCAACCCGCGTTCAAATCGTTCGACATCGGCGGAATGACGGGCACAATGTTTCCGTTTTTGTTCGTCACAATCGCCTGCGGAGCGTGTTCGGGCTTTCACGGATTAGTTTGTTCAGGCACTACTTCAAAGCAAATTGACAAAGAATCGCACACTCACGCGGTCGGTTACGGAGCGATGTTGGCAGAAGGATTTGTCGCGTTTCTTGCACTCGTAACCGTAATGATTGTAACGAGTGAAGCCGTCAAAGGCGTTCCCGCCGGCAAGGTTTACGGCAACGGAATCGGTAACTTTCTCACCTTGATTATCGGCAAAGAAAACCTGCCTTTTGCAATCACGTTTGGAGCAATGGCGTTTTCAACCTTCGTCTTCGATACGCTGGATGTTTGTATGCGTCTCGGCAGATACATCGTGCAGGAATTATTCGGTTTGAAAGGAAGAATCGGTGCGATTATCGGAATGCTTGCAACTGTCGCGTTGCCTTTTGTCTTAGTCTTCACCGCCCAAAAAGGAAGTTATTTAGATTTTTGGACATTGTTCGGCGCGTCAAACCAACTGCTCGCCGGATTAACGCTTTTATCAATTTCCGCGTGGTTGTATAAAGCTCGCGCGAGAATCGCGTTCACACTTTTACCGATGCTTTTTGTGTTGGTCGTAACGCTGACGGCGTTGGTGCAACTGGTCATCGGAAACCTGAAAGCGGCAGTTGGGTTAGACATAAAATTCGTCAACGCAATGACCGCATCGGCGTTAATCGGACTGGCAATTTACTTGATAATTTCGGCTTTATTCAAACTGCGGAATGACAGAAAGCTGGAGGAAATAACGGTTTAAGTACTAATTATGAATTGCCACTCAGCTTTAGCCAGTGGATAAGTAAGCACAACATTTAAGGCTTGAGCCGAATATATGAAATTGTATTTAATCCGAATTGCTTTAGCTGAAGCAATAAGGAAATTTATTCATTTTATATTCGGCTCAAGCCTTACTTTTTCCTACAAAATATCTACCGGCTAAAGCAAGTGGCAATTTATAAAACAATCGGTTTACCTAATCAAACTTTCCGCCGCCGCTTCGCCGGTTTCAATCGCACCTTCCATAAAACCCTGCCAATCATCCGATAAATGCTCGCCGGCAAACAGAACTTTCCCGTGCGGTTTAAGTAAATGCGGACGCACGCCGAACCATTGTCCGGGACGATAAATTGCGTAAGCTCCTTTTGAAAATTCATCACGTTGCCACGCGTACGAAGCGATTCCGCGAGCCAGATTCGGAGCATTCTTATTAAACGGAACCAAATCATTTGCGATTATTTCCATGCGGCGTTTATCGTCTTGCGAAGCCAACACATCTGCCTTTTCACCGATTGCATAAGCCGTTAAAATGCCTTGTTTTCCCGCTTGTTTTTGCGTGCTGTGAAAATAATAATGCGAGGTTGTGTCAGAAACCATCGAGAAATCATCGGCTTCCCAGAAGCGTTCGTCATACAACACGGAATTTTTGATAATTCGGGCGTAAATCAAACTTTCTGCCGCTTTTTGCTGAATCGGCGGAAGTTCGGGCGTGAACTTTATCTTTTGCAAACTCGCCGTCGGAACGGTGCAGATAACCGCATCGCAGACAAATTTCGCGTCTTTGGTCTTGACGGTAACAATTCCTTTTGATTGATAAATTTCTTCGACCAAAGTGTTTAGTTTGATGTTTTCCGCACCGATTCGTTTGGCAAATTCTTCCGCAAGGCGTGAATTTCCGCCCGTGATTTTAAAATCCATTTCGTTGTGTTCGCACGAAACCGCGTATTCGCCGGCAGCCGCGTAACCTGAAACAAAGCGGATAGATTCACCGAAATCGGTGCTGTCCATCAAATCTCGAATCCGCAATTCTTCGTCTGAAAAACCTAAATTTCTCAGAACTGTCAGCCAATCTTTTTTATCTAACGCTTCAAGTTGCAGACGAGTTTTGCCGTCCAAACTTTTTAATAATTTACTCAACGCGGTTTCAGATTTTTCTGAAAAACCCCAAGTTTTCGGACGCGAGACTTTGCCGTTTTGCATCAGCGAATCTTCAAAACGATGCTCTTGCAAATCCAACTTAAAATCTTTGCACAGCGAAATTATCCGCTCGTGATGTTCGCCGACCCATTCTGCTCCGAGTTCGCAAATTAAATCGGGGTTTTCATTCATTCGATGCGAAAAAACTCGTCCGCTGATGCGATTTCGAGCTTCTAAAACGGTAACTTTCCAACCCGCGTTTTTAAGTTTAAAAGCTGCCGCAAGTCCCGAAAAACCTGCCCCGATTACCACGCAAGATTTACTTTTACGCTGTGCAAAAACATTGTTTGCGGAAAGAAGTGTGCCGACCGCCGCCACGCCCGAAAGTTTAAGAAAATCACGTCTGTTTGTTTTATTTAAAGGCATTTATTCACCTGAAGTTTTTTAAATTGGTTGGAACTCGGCACAATTATTTCACAAAATCCGTTTCAAGTCGCTAATTTTTTTTCGATAAGCTAAAATTTAGTTGATTGATTAAGAGTAACGCAAAGAACGCAATGATTTTTAAAGTAGCAAATCTGTTAAAAAATCAAGATGAGTTATTTACTGATGTTACGCAATTTGGTTTTGGTCGCCAAAGGTGACAAATATAATAGCGTAGGGTGTAATGAGTGAAGCGAATGAAACCCTACGTTAAATAAGCAAAATATTTGCTCGCTGAAAGTGAGCAATAAACCGCGTAGATAATAACTGACATTTGTTCGACACTTTCAGCGTCGAAACACAGTACTAATCGGTCGTAGGGTGTCGCTCACTTTAGTTCGCTTTACCCTACGCTATTATATTTGTCGCTTACAGCGACTAAAATCAAGTTGCGTAACATCAGTTATTTCTTTCTTTGCGAACCTTTGCGAAATACTTAGCGAATTTTGCGTTACTCTTTAAATCGAAATTGTATTATGCCTTTAGCTAAAATCGAAGAAGCCGTTGACGATATAAAAAACGGCAAAATGATAATAATTGTTGACGATGAAGACCGCGAAAACGAAGGAGACTTGGTTTGTGCGGCGGAAAAAGTTACGCCCGAAATTATAAATTTTATGGCGGTTCACGGTCGAGGTTTGATTTGTTTGCCGTTGACGGAAGAACGTTGCGATTTTTTGCAGCTTCAACCGCAAACCGCTGAAAATACATCAGGTTTCGGCACCGCGTTCACCGTTTCAATCGAAGCAAAATCGGGCGTAACGACCGGAATTTCCGCCGCTGATCGTGCGAAAACAATTCTTGCCGCCGTTTCGCCGATGTCAACCGCCAACGATTTGGCACGTCCCGGACACATCTTTCCGCTTCGTGCGAAAAACGGCGGAGTTTTGGTTCGCGTCGGGCAAACCGAAGCAAGTGTTGATGTTGCGAGAATCGCGGGCTTGAACCCGTCGGGCGTAATTTGCGAAATTATGAACGACGACGGCACGATGGCACGCCTGCCCGAACTCGAAATCTTTGCGAAAAAGCACGATTTGAAAATCATCAGCGTCGCGGATTTGGTGCGTTACCGAATCCAAAAAGAAAAGCTGGTGAAACGAGTCGTCGAAACCGATTTGCCGACGGATTTCGGCACGTTTCGGGCAATCGCGTTTGAAAATGTGGTCAACGGTGAAACACATTTGGCGATAGTTTTCGGCGATGTTTCGCGGGCAACCGAAAGCGTGCCGGTTCGCGTCCAAACGGAGAACATTACGTTTGCGATGTTTGGCTCAAAAATCGGTGAAGCAAGTTCAGCAATCAATTTGTCGCTTAAAAAAATAGCCGAAACCGGTTACGGAGTAATTTTATATCTTCGTCAAAAGGAACATAATTTAGATTTGATTCATCAGCTTGAAACTTATAAGCTGATGCAGGAACAGAGTTTAACCTTTTCAGACGCTCGCAAGGAAACAGGTTACGGACGACACCGAGATTACGGAATCGGAGCTCAAATTTTAAATAATTTAGGCGTGAAAAAAATAAGTTTGCTCACAAATCATCCGCCGAAAGTTACCGCGATTGACGCATTCGATTTGGAAATTACGGAAATTATTTCGCTCTAATTTACAGGGATAAAGGAGATGAAAAGGATAAATCTTCGGAATTAAATAAGTGCAGAATTTAATGTTATAATCAAGGTTCCGGCAGTTTTATCTTGTTTATCCTTTTCATCCCTGTAAAATGTTTTATGTCAGAATCAGAAGTAGGACAACCAAAACCCATAAAAAAACGTAAAATTCGGCGTTGGCTTTTGCTTGCGTTCGGGACATTGTTTGTGCTTTTATTGCTGGCGGTTGTCGGCGTAATTGTCGCATTCAAAACAGGTTACGTTGATACGCAGATTAGAAATGCGTTGGTTGAAAGGTTTACGGAATTTGGCATCAAAGCAGAAATCGAGAGCGTCAAAACTACAATTTCGCCGACCTCTGCCGAACTGACAAACCTGCAATTTTCCGATGAAATTACGGGCGAAAAACTTGCTAAAATTGACAAGCTAAAGATAGATTTAACGATTTCAAATATTCTCGGACTAAATTCAAAACGCGAGGTAAATGTTGATTCGACTGATGTTGAAGGTTTAGAAGTTTGGGTAAAGTTTGATAAAGACGGCAAATCTAACTTTTCAAATCTGAAATTTAAAGCCGACGATGATCCGAATCTGAAAATTTCCATTGCTTCGGTAAATTTCAGCCTGAAAAACGCTCTGATTCATTACGGCGACGATTTACGCAAAATTTCGGGCGATGCCAAGAATTTGACGATTGCCGTTGAGCCTGAAAATCTGCAAATATCTGAAAACGAACGGCGTTACAAGTTTGATTTTCGCTCAGAAAATTCTGTTTTCAACTACAACAATAAACCAATCGAGCCGATTGATGTTTACGCCAAAGGAATCGCCGACAAAAACGGTGCCGAAGTTCAAAATTTGACGATAAAAACTCCGCTCGGCGAATCGGTTTTATCGGGCAAAATTAACGATTGGCAGTCGCCGAGATATGATTTGAAAATTGCTTCGACCGTTGATTTACAGCAAATCGCCACAGTTTTGCCGACCGGCGCAACGCTTCGCGGATTCGGCAATGTCGAAGGAACGGTAAAAGGCGAAGGCGAAAAATATCAGATTGAAGGCGAAATTCAGTCGGACGCACTTTCAGCCGAAAATGTTTACTTGAAAGCGTTGCAGATTACGGGCAAAATTGACGGCGAAAACCAAGTTTATAACGCCAACGGCAAGGCAATCGCCGATATGTTGACCGTCGGAGATTTCGTCATAAATTTCCCGCAACTGATTGGAAACGTTAGAGGTAACGGTGCAGACTTCAAATGGTTCGGCGAACTCCGGGCGGCGGCGTTGAAGAATAAAGAAACTTCGATTGTCGGTTTGATGTTGTCTGATGCGGTTGCTGAATATCAGGACAAAAAGTTTTCCGCGAACGGCGATTTTTCCGCCAAAACCTTCAATTCTAAAGATATAAACGGCGAAAATGTTTCGGCTCAAAATGTTCAATTAACTTCGGAAAACGGCAAAAACGACATCAATCTTCCGAATCTTTCGGCAGGAAAATTGACGACTAAAGACGCAACTCTCGCAGGCGTGAACGCGGACGGCGTAAAGGTTCAAAATAACGGCGACAAAACCGATGTCAGCATCGCCAAGGTTCGTACAAATAATCTTGAAGCGAAAGACGCGAAACTCAAAAACCTGAACGCAAACGATGTCAAGATTTCGACAAATAAAGGTAAAACCGATGTTTCAATCAATAATCTGCAAGCCGAAAATCTTGATACGAAAGATGCAAAAATTAGAAATCTGAACGCGAAAAATGTTTCGATTGTAAACCTCGGAAATTCGACAAACGTTCAAACTAAACAGGTTACGGCTGATAATTTAGATGCGAACGGTGCGAAAATCGAAGGTATTTCGTCAACTGATTTGAACGCTCAAATCGCGGGAAACGAAACAAAATTGACGAGCAACGGCGTTCGCGTCAATAAAATTATCGCCGACGGTGCGGTTTTGGGAAGCGTCAATGTTGCGGGCGTACGGCTCACGATCCGCGAAGGTCGAATCGAAGGCGAATCGACCGAAATTCTTGCCGACGACGTTAATCTGACGAAAACAAAACAAAATCCGGACGGCGGAAAACTTGCAAATGTTCGACTTACGCAAACCGCTTTTGTGCTTGAACCTTCGGGCAAATATCGCGCGTCGATGGATATGTCGCTCGGCAGCGGAGTTTTGGGCAAACTGAAAATCGGTGCGGCGAACGCCAAGATTATCGCTACCAACGAACAGGTTGAATTATCGGATTTGAATGCGAACGTGATTGACGGCAAAATCAACGGAAATGTTGTAATTGCAATGAATCCGGCAAATACATCGAAAGTTAAGCTGGATTTTAACGGATTGGAACTGGCGAAATTGATGGCAATGCAGGGCGGAAAAGTTCTGCCGATTGCGGGAAAAACGAGCGGAAAAGTTGATTTAAGTTTCAGCGGAACCAATTTCAAAAACGCGAGCGGAACAGTTGTCGCCGATTTTAAAGCGAACGCGGGAAGCGAGGCAAAAGGGTTGATTCCGTTGGACGGAAAGCTCGGCGTAAAGGCGACTAACGGGTTGTTTAATGTTGATTACGCGAATTTCAACACTGAAAAAAGTGCATTTACGGCAAGCGGTCGGTTTGATTTGGACGGCAATAATTCAAATTTACTTATTTCGTTAAATTCGACCGATGCCCGCGAAGTTCGCCGTTTGATCAACGTTTTGGGCGTTGCTCCCGAACTTGAGGAAAACTTAAACGCGGGAAACGCGGAACTTGTCGGAAATTTGACGTTTAACGGCACGCTGACGGGCAATATCGAAAATCCGAATATCGAAGGAAAAACCACGCTCGATTCTATTTTGATTCGCGGAAGCGACATCGGTTCGCTTGCCTCGAATATTTTTGTTACGTCAAACGGTGTTGAAGTCCGCGACGGAATTCTTCGGCAAGCAAGCGGCGGAAGCGCGAATTTTAACGTTCAAATTCCGAAGGTTCAAAACAATAACATCAACGTTCAAGCCACGCTTAACCGCTTGAATACAGGTGAATTAGTCAATTTATTCAAGGATTTTATTCCCGAAAACTTGCAGGATTTTCGTGCCGAAACTTCGGGGAAAATTGATTTAACGGGTTTGCCGAACGAGATGAAGGGTTATGCCGAACTCAGTTCAAAAGACGGCGTTGTGGCAAAACAGCCGTTCGATACTTTTGAATCGCGGTTCACGTTCGATAAAACGATTGTTACCATCGAGAAAATGGAGACGAAATACGCCGACAGTTTGTTGCGGCTTTTCGGAACTTACGATGGTGAAACAACTGTTTTCGATGTTAATTTTGTCGGCTCAAACCTTGAAGCGGAAAGACTTGCGGCATTTTTTCCGCAAAATAAATCGTTTCCGAAAATTACGGGTTTAATCCAAATGGGCGGAAAAGCGACCGGCGAAGTGTTGGATTTTTCAACTTATTACATCAGCGTTTCAGGTGCGGGAAGCAAATTAAAGATCAATGATACCGAAGCCGGCGGAATCGCTTTTAATGTCTCTACCGAAAATAAAGTTATCAGCGCGGTTTTGCTTGCTTCGTTTGAAACACAGCAG
Organism: Acidobacteriota bacterium; assembly: GCA_031430435.1. Lineage (GTDB taxonomy): Bacteria > Acidobacteriota > Blastocatellia > Pyrinomonadales > Pyrinomonadaceae > JANNVK01. The sequence goes on along the minus strand of JANPBM010000062.1, from coordinate 18,258 downwards.
CAAAAGGTTATTGCCACTATTGATTTGGGCAAAGAAGGCATTCCGTTTGAGGCTCGAACCGAATTTGATAACAGCGAACTTGCTCCGTATATCGCACTTTTTCAAACGTCGGACAGCGTTACAATCAACGGCAGAGCAACCGGAAAAGTTTTCTTCGGCGGCAATCTTAATAGAATAAATGCTAACGGCGATGCCGAGTTTATTACCGATGATTTGAAAGGAACAGCCGAGTTTTCGCAACTTGGTTTTCAGTTTGACGAAACGCCGTTTGTGGCGACCGAGCCGTTGCTGATTCGATTTAATTTGACGGAAGCCGTAGTGGAAAACGCGAAGTTCGGCGGTGCAGGTTCAAACATTATCGTCAGCGGAACAAAAGCGTTAAACGATAAAGGAATGAATAATTTAGCCGTCAACGGAAAGTTAAATCTGCGGTTTATAGACAAATTTACCCGCAACACATTCTTTGGCGGATTGGCTGATGTCGGAATAAATCTGAACGGTTCAAACGCCGATTCAAGGCTTTCGGGAACGGCGACGACCGAGAATGCGACAATCGCCACGTTTGTAAATTCGGAGCGTTTGACGTTTGAACGCATCAAGGCGAAGGTTTTATTTACGTCGAATCAGATGCAGATTGAAAGTGCGATCGGTTACGTCGGCGGCGGAAAAGTTGTCGGGACAGGCGGTGCCGTGATCGAAGGTTTACAGTTGCAAGCGTTTCGTCTGCACATTGACGGCACAAATGTAACCACTCCGTTGCCGCGAAATTATCTGACGACGGGTGATGCGTCGATTGAAATTACCGGCAAACGACTAGGGAAAAACTACGATACTTTGATCTCCGGAAAAATCATCGGCAAACGTTCAACTTATACAAAAGACATTGATTTGGCTGATGTTATCGGCACGCGACGACAAGGAACAATCAACGCCGGCACAACGCCTTCGCCGTTCGGAACTCCGAAACTCGATTTGCAAATTGAAGGACGCGAAGTTTTGACCGTCAAAAATAATCTCGCGGATTTGGTTGCAAGTGTTTCGCTGCGGGTCACGGGTGACATCGATTTTCCGCAAGTTACGGGCAGATTAACCTCGACCGGCGGAACTCTGTTTTTCCGCAACGACCGTTACGAAATCAGACGCGGCGTGCTTGAACTTCCTCCAAACTCCGACGAAGACACGCTTATCAGTTTGCAAGCCGAAGCCGAAATTAAAGGTTATCAACTATTTGTCGATGTTGCGGGATCACTTTCCGACCTTGAAAATCTTTCGATTAACGCCCGTTCTAATCCGAATTTACCGCAAGCCGATGTGGTTTCGCTGATTACGACCGGAAGTTTATCGAACACGGACACGGGAATTCCGACGCTCGCGCAATCCGGTTTGAACACGGCGGCAAATATTTTGACCGATTCATTTATCAATAATCCTGTCCGCCGGGCGACCGATAAACTGTTTGGATTAAACAAGTTCGAGATTGATCCGATTCTTTCGGGCAAGCGTTTGAACCCGACCGCGCGGCTCACGGTCGGCAGACAAATCAACAAAAATCTCGCCGTTACATATTCGACCAATCTTTCCGCCGACAGAAACCAAGTCTTGGCGGTTGAATACCGCGTCTCAAACCGTTTATCGTTCGTTGCTCAATACGAACAGAATCCGGTCGGCAATTTAACCCGCAACCGCGACAGTTTTAACTTTGAAATTCGTCTGCGGAAAAGATTTTAGAATACGGACACACCAAATTCATTTACCGTTTCAGTCTGTGCAATCGCCGAAAATGTAAAAATTGGCGGCTTCATAGTTCACTTCGTTTCCTCCAAATCTTTCAGGCTTTCCGTAAACTTCTCGATTTGCAATTTCGTGTTTTCTAAATTACGTTTTGATTCAAGATATTTTTCCCAATCGCCCGTGTTGGTCAAGGCTTTCGCCACATCTTCGTCGAGCGCGTGAGCCATTAACGCCAGCAAATCGCTGACGGCTTCGTTGTGCGATAAAAGCGATTCGATGATTGTGTAGGCGAGTTTTGCGTTGAATAAATCTAAATCTCGTGTTTCGGTTTCGTTCATTTGATTATTATAACGCGATGAAATTAACAATTAACAATTAACAATTAACAATTTCTTTACTTTTCGCTGATAAAGTCTTGCAGTTCTTTGATTGAATCGTCGGAGATTACTTTGAAGGCACGCAAACGGCTGTCGTTTTCAAATTCTTTGGCGGTTAATGTGTCGCAAATAATCATTGCGGCTTCACCTAAGCCTTTTTTCCAATTCGGCTCAAATCTTGACCGCACAATCAACGATTCAGGATCTATTTTTGCCGCAACCAACATCATTTTTGCCATCGACAAAAACTTTTCCCAGCCGGAAACAATGGCGATAAGTTCATCTTCTTGCGGACGATTTTGACCTGTCAGCGAAGTGGCAACGGAATGTGCCTTGAGAAAAATACACGCTTGTTTTGATTCAATTTTGTCGGTTTTATCAAAGAACGCGACAACTTGCGAACCCGCAAACGAATCACTGCGGTTAAATTCTTCGAGACTGATACCAACCGTTTGCCAGTTGGTTGCCGAACCAATTTCTTCGAGCATAATTTCACGCAAACCTTCGTGATCTTCGACGATTAAGAAATGATCCGGCGGTTGAAGTTGGATAAATTGTTTGAGCCGCGTTTGGATTTCCGCGAGCGTATAGCCTTGTGTTTGCGATGTTTTAAGGAATTTTGAAATAAGTTGGTCGAGTTTTGAATCAACTTTGCTTTTGCTGTTTTCGCAGATGTAAACGCCGCTTCCCAAACGCATTTCAACGTAACCGATGTCGGCAAGTTCGCGGTAAGCGGCGGAAACCGTGTTCGCGTGAATATCAAATCTGCGGGCAATTTCCCGCACACTCGGCAATTTGTCGCCGATTTTCAAATCTTGCGACCCGATTCCGAGCGTAATCTGCGCGACCAGTTGTTCGCGGACGGAAACTTCAGAGTTTTTTGAAAGCCAAATTTTCATAAAATCAATGGAAAATGGAAAATGGAGAACGGAGAATAATCATATAATTTTAGTTTTTTGAAAATAATTTACTTTTTGTCTGTCAAAACGCTTAGTTTAGCCGGAGTGTTTACCATTTTCCGTTTTCCATTATTAATTTTCCATTAAGAAATAACGTGCTTCAACGCTTCGTCTAAATTCGGAAACTTAAACTTATAACCCATTTCCTGCAAGCGTTTCGGCACAACGCGGCAACCTTGCAGCAACAGAGTTTCGCCCATTTCACCGAACATCATTTTAACCGCAAATTCAGGCAGCGGAATGAATGTCGGACGACCTAACGCTTTACCTAATGCTTTGGTAAAAGCGTGATTTGTTGCGGCATTCGGGGCAGTTGTGTTGTAAATTCCGCGTAACGGTTTTTCTAACGCGTAATGAATGATGCCGAGAATATCGTCAATCGTAATCCACGGCATCCATTGTTTGCCCGAACCGATGACACCGCCGACTCCGAGTTTAAACGGTGTCAGCATTTTATCCAACGCACCGCCGTCTTTTGCCAAAATAACTCCGATTCTGAGCATGACGATTCGTGCAAAATTGCCTGCCTCGCGGACTTCATTTTCCCATTCATCACACACATCGGGGAAAAATCCGGAACCTTTCGGGCTTTCTTCGGTCAGTATTTCATCACCGCGATTGCCGTAAAAGCCGATTGCCGATGCGGAAATAATAATTTTCGGCTTCGATTTTAATTTCTTTAACGCATCAATTAAAAACTTTGTGCCTTTTGTCCGACTTTCCCGAATCGAACGTTTTTTCTCGTCCGTCCAACTTCCGCTTGCAACATTATCGCCCGCTAAATGAATTACCGCATCAAAACCTTCGAGCTTATGTTCTTCGCCGAATGAGAAGCCTTTTTCCGAATCCCAACGGATTTCGTCGCTTCCTTTCGGTTGTTGCCGAACTAATCGGACAATGGAATGCCCTTTCGCAATCAGCGTCGGTATCAACGCCGTTCCGACCAATCCGCTTGCTCCTGAAATTAAAATTTTCATATTTCCCGCCTTGTTCTAACTCTAAATCATTTTGTCATTGATTCATTTGCTTATTTGTTCATTGAAGGAAGTTTGATAAACAAATGTAAATCGACAACTTTTTACCTTATCAATGTTTAAATGATTCAATCAAACAATGAATTAATTCTACATTATTCCCGACCTTGCAAAGAATTTTTCACAAACTTGACCATTTCCCGAATATCTTTTTCGGAAAGTTGTTGTTTGAACGGCAGCATTCCGTTTCCGCCGTTGGAAATTTGCGTATAAATTTGGTCATCTGTCAAAGTCGCGGCTTTTCCGGTGCGTAAAGACGGCACAAGTTTTCCGCTGACTTCTTTCCCTTCGGCTTCTTGTCCGTGACAAATTGCACAGTTTTGACGAAACAAACTTGCGGCGTAACTGCGGTCATCGGCAAGTTTAACTTGTTTCGGTTTTAAATCACCACACGCGATTACGGCGAACAAAACGAATAAACTAATGATGAAACCTTTAACTTTTGTTTGATAACTCACAAATTATGCTTTTACGACTGTAATCTTTGCTTCAAGAGTTGCAATTCTTGCTTTACGGATTGCAATTTTTGGCTTTAAATTTGTACTTTGCAACCTTTCCTTACTTTTTACTTACTTAATAGCTCCGTCAATCGGACTGGAAGCCGACGCGTATAAACGTTTCGGCATTCGTCCCGAAAGATATGCCAGACGACCTGCTTTAACGGCGTAATTCATTGCCGTTGCCATCGAAACTGCATCGCTTGCCTCGGCGATTGCCGTGTTCATCAAAATTGCGTCCGCACCTAATTCCATCGCGATTGCCGCATCGGAAGCAGTCCCGACTCCGGCATCAACGATAATTACCGCATCGGGCAATTGTTCACGCATAATCCGCAAGTTCGCGGGGTTTTGGATTCCCAAACCCGAACCGATCGGAGCGGCTAAAGGCATCACGGCAACACAACCCGCATCAAGCAATTTTTTCGCCATAATTAAATCGTCGCCAAAGTAAGGCAGAACGATAAAGCCTTCTTTGACTAAGACTTTCGCGGCTTCCAAAGTTTGTTCGTTGTCGGGCAAAAGCGTAATTTTATCGCCGATAACTTCAAGTTTTATCCAATCCGTTTCGAGTGCTTCACGGGCGAGACGTGCCGTGCGAATCGCATGTTCGGCATCGTAACAACCCGCCGTATTCGGTAAAATTTGCATCGCGGGATTCAAGTAATCGAGAAAAGATTCCGATTTACGGTCAAGCGGCACACGATTAACCGCAACCGTCACCATTTCTGCGCCTGAGGCAGTATGTGCAAGTTGCATCTCGTTGAAACTGCGATACTTACCTGTTCCGATAATCAGCCGCGAACTGAATGTTTTGTCTGCAAGTTTGAATAAATCACTCATAAATTCCAAGGCAAAAGTAAAAAGTGAAAATGCAAAAATTAAGAATCGGCGATTTCACTTCAAACTTTCTTAATCAAATTTACAACACTTACAACACAAAAAGAAAAGGACGAATTGAAATTTCAACGTCCTTTTTACTTTTTACTTTTGCCTTAAATCTAACCGCCGCCGACAAAATGCACAATCTCGATTTTATCCGCGTCTTTTATATCGGTTGTTTCCCAATGTTTACGCCGTACGACTTCTTTATTCAATTCAATCGCCACTCGTTCGGTCGGCAAGTCGAGACTTTTCAGCAACTCGAACAAATTTGTTTCAACCGAAATATCTTTTGTCTCACCATTTACAAAAACTTTCATAACTGACTTCTGCCTACCGACTTTTGCTTACTGACTCAGCCTTGTGCAATCACGCGCCGAAGTTCGGCTTCTTCGCCGCTGCTCATCGCTTTAATCAAAATCGCCGCCCGCCCGTTTCTGAAATGCGGAAGTTGCAAATGAATAACCGCCACGCCGTTATTGTCTGTTTTCGCGTGAAAAATTAACGGGCGAAATGCCGAACCGAGAACTTTGACCATCACACTCGCATTAGAAATCGAAGTGTTTCCGTTCGCAACTAAAATACTTAGCGTTTTGCGTTCTCCGCCTTTGAATCCGTGATCGTTAATCAATTCGATCGATAAATTATCTTTCGGCAAAGGTTCAAAAGTGCCGAAATCGGTAATAATTTCCACCGCTTCCGCCGCCAAAATAATTTCTTCTTCAACAATTTGCACATCATCGAAAACAATTTCGTTCTCGGTCAGTTCAATCGGAGCATCCCAAACTTTTTCGGGCATTTCAATCTTCGGCAGTTCAGCATCTTTAATAATCGGGTTTTCAACTTTCGGTAATTCGGCAATTTCAGTTTTCGGCTCGATTATTTCTTTGGGTTCAACTTTCGGCGCAAAGGTTTCTAAGTTTTCAGGTACAGAAACTTGCTGTTCAAATTTGATTTCTTCAACGCCGATATCGGTCGTTTCTTTTTTGGAACTCGCAGCCTTTTGTTTCGCGGCAGATTCCAAAGTCATCCGTTTCAAATCGGCAATTCGTCCGGCTTTAATTGCCGCGCAAATAACTTTATGTTGCTTTTGCAAACGCTCAAGCAACACATTTTCATCAAAACCAAGTTGCAAAAGGTCTTCGTAAGGCGAGCGTTTACTCGCCAAAATAGTGCCTCGGTCATAAACCAAAGACAAAATCAGCGGCGTATCCAAACCCTTATCCTCGGTTTGAACATGATACGTTACGCCTTGATATACGATGTCGGTGTTAAATCCTGTTATCACGAGCAGTATTGGCGAGAAATGCAGTTGAAATTTGAGCAGAAAAATGCCCTATTTAAATTTAACACAAGCAGTCCGGTTGGTCAATGAATTTATCGCAGTTTGCCTTGACACGCCTAATTGCTTAAACTACGATTATGCTTGTGCCATTATTCTCAAGCGATATACTTTAAGTTAAATTAAGAGGAGTTTGAACACCGGATGTCCAGTTTCAATCTAACAGATTATTTACCGTTGGTCGTAATGTTTATTGTTGCGGCGGGTTTTGCCGTCAGCCAAATTATGGTCACGCAACTGGTCGGACCAAAGAAACGGACGGCGACAAAGTTGATGCCTTACGAATGCGGAAAAGACCCTGTCGGTTCGGCTCGTGAAAGATTTTCAGTGAAATTTTACACAGTCGCCGTAGTTTTTTTGCTGTTTGATATTGAAGTTTTGTTTATGATTCCGTTCGCGGTTGCCTTCAAAGATTTATTGGCGGCAGAAAAACTAGGCGGAATAAGCTACGGCACGATTGCTTTCTTTGAAATTTTATTGTTTATCGGCACCTTGATTGTCGGATTGATTTACGCTTGGAAAAAAGGCACGTTCGATTGGAATGTTCAAGCGCGCAAAGAAGCGAAAGCGGAAGCGAAAGCAATAATCATTGCACGAAAAAAAGCCCGCGTTCTCGAAACACAAACGTTGAGAAAAGCGGCGTAAGGAATTTATGGGTTTAGAAAATCAAATTTGGGAATCGTTGCCCGATGTCGTTACCGTCAAACTCGACGCAGTCGTTAACTGGGCAAGAAAATCTTCGATATGGCCCGCCACGTTCGGGTTAGCTTGTTGCGCAATCGAAATGATGAATTCTGTTTCGGCGAGAAGCGATTTATCCCGTTTCGGCGCAGAAACTTTTCGAGCTTCGCCGCGTCAAGCCGATGTAATGATTGTGTCGGGACGAGTTTCACGAAAAATGGCACCGGTTTTGCGTCGAATTTACGACCAAATGCCTGAACCTAAATGGGTTATTTCGATGGGAGCCTGTGCGACTTCGGGCGGAGTTTTTGACAATTACGCAATCGTCCAAGGCGTTGACAAGATTGTCCCGGTTGATATTTACATTCCGGGTTGTCCGCCGCGACCTGAAATGCTCGTTCACGCAATTATGATGTTGCAAGAAAAAATCATGAACGAGTCGGTCAAAGACAGACGCGATACATTTGAAGTTGAGTCGCGACGGTCAATGGTTCCCGGAACTTTACCTGTTACCGAAGGCACGGTTTTAGAAGATTTAGCGCGAACCGCCGAAATCAAACCATACACGATTCCGTCAAAACACGAACGCAGAAGAAGCTCGTAAGATTATATGAACACAGAAGTTTTACACGAATTTGTCGAAAAACTTAAAACCGAAGATGCAAGTTGGGTTGCCGGCGTAAAAGACGCTCTCGGCGAAGTTACAATTACCGTGCCGCGTGAAGCGATTGTCGATGTTTGTTGGGTGTTAAAGTCAAAACACGGCTTTGATATGTTAGTTGATTTATGCGGTTGCGATCGCGGAGTTGAAGAATCGCCGCGTTTTGAAGTCAATTACCATCTGTTTTCGACCAAACATCACAACCGTCTGCGTTTGAAAGTTTTATTGACCGAAGATGAAGCGAATGTTGATACAGTTACAACAGTTTGGAAAACCGCGAATTGGCACGAACGCGAGACGTACGATTTGCTCGGCATAAAATTCGACAATCATCCCGATTTACGCCGAATACTTTTGCCGTCCGATTTCGACGGACACGCGCTTCGCAAAGATTATCCGTTACGCGGTTATGAACCGTACAGTTTGAGTTAATTATGTCAGTTGTTACAGAAAATTCAGCATCACAGTTTGATGTTTTAGACCAACCGTTGGAATCGCAAATGACGATTTCGATGGGACCGCAACATCCTTCGACACACGGAGTTTTGCGTCTTGAACTTGTTTTGGACGGCGAAATGGTCGTCAACACAATTCCCGACATCGGCTATTTGCATACGGGAATGGAAAAGCTGTTCGAGTATAAAAAATATCAGCAAGGCATTGTGATTACCGATCGAATGGATTATTTGAATCCGCTCGGCAACAATCTTGCGTATGTGATGGCGGCGGAAAAACTGCTCCAACTCGAAATTCCCGAACGTGCGAAAGTTATCCGCGTCATGTTTTGCGAACTGCAACGCATCGCTTCGCATATGGTTTGGCTCGGTACACACGCACTTGATATTGGGGCAATGTCGGTATTTTTCTATTGTTTTCGTCAGCGTGAAAAGATTTTGAATTTGATTGAAGCTGCTTCGGGCGGACGAATGACTCCGAGTTATTTTCGCATCGGCGGTTTGATGATGGATTTGCCCGCAGGTTTTGAACGCCGAGTTAATCAATTTATGGCTGATTTTCCGACCGCGATGGAACAGTTTGAAGTTTTGGTAACAGGCAACACAATTTTTCAATCTCGCACCAAAGGAATCGGCGTAATTTCGGCTGAAGAAGCAATTGATTGGGGTTTGACCGGACCGTGTCTGCGTGGCAGCGGCGTAAAATTGGACTTACGGAAAGATAACCCTTATTCGGGTTATGAAACTTACGATTTTGATATTCCGGTTGAAACGGACGGCGATGTTTGGGCAAGATTCCGTGTGCGAATGCGTGAGATTTACGAATCGTATAAAATTATAACTCAAGCAGTTGCCAGACTTGAGCCGGGTCCGACGAAAGCCGACGCACCGAAAATTGTTCTGCCCGACCGCGACGATATGCGAAAACATATGGATTCGCTGATTCACCACTTTTTGATTGTTGCCGAAGGTTTCAACGTTCCCGAAGGCGAAGTTTATCACGCCATCGAAGCCTCAAAAGGCGAACTCGGCGTTTATATGAAATCAAACGGCGGACCGAAACCCGAACGAGTTCATTTCCGAGGTCCGAGTTTTGTTAATTTATCTGCGTTGCCCGATTTGGCGGAAGGTGAAATGGTCGCGGACGTTGTAGCGATTATTGGTTCGCTTGATATTGTGTTGGGCGAAATTGACAGGTAAAAAATTATGGAAAACCAACAATTAAATGACAGACTTGATGAATTTTTCCGACTTTTAACAGTCGCAGGAAAAGGTATTCAACGAATTGAACATGATGTTTCCGAACTCAAATCTGATGTTTCCGAACTCAAAACGGGAATGAAAGCGACCAATCGAAAGTTAGATACTTTGTCAGGTCAGTTTAACGATGTGGCGAATATGGTTATGACAAACGATAAGCGGCTGACAAAAGTAGAATTTGATGTTGCCGAATTAAAGAGTAACATTCATTAAATAAAAAGTTTATGGCTTCAGTAGCAACTGATTATACAAATAAAGTTTTAGTTTCCGATGAAATTGCGGAATTTTCGCCGGCGGTTGTCGCAGAAATGCAGTCGCATTTAACCAAATATCCGGCGGACAGACAGCGTTCGGCGTTGATTCCGTTGTTGTTCGTTATTCAACGCGAACGCGGATATGTGGATAACGCGGGCGTTAATTATTTGGCGAAATTTCTAAATTTAGAAGTTACCGATGTTTGGGAAACCGCCACGTTTTATTCGATGTTTAATCTGCATAAGGTCGGCAAACATCATTTGCAGGTATGCAAAACTTTATCGTGCAAAATAATGGGAGAACCCGAAATTACCGACCATATTTGCAATAAATTGAATATCAAACCGGGACAAACAACCGAAGACGGAAAGTTCACCGTTACATTGGTCGAATGTTTGGGAAGTTGCGGCACGGCTCCGATGATGCAAATCGGGTTTGATTATCACGAAAATCTGACGACCGAAAGCGTTGATAAAATTTTAGATAATTTGAAATAATATGCGAACTTTTATTGTTTGCACAATTTTAGTTTTTTGTTGTTTGGCAATTGGTTGCGGGTTGCAGAACTTTATTTCGCTTGGACACGGTATCGAAGCAGGTGAATCAATGTCGCCGGCTATTAAAACCGGCGACCACTTCGGATATTCAATAGTAAAGTCTTCGGAAATTGAATTAGTCGAACGATTTGACATCATAGTTTTCAAAGTTTATGCGAATAGCGAAAAATCTATCACGCAAGATACAATGTTCGTTTTTCGGGTAATCGCTTTGGAAAATGAAAAAGTTGAACTAAGAGAAGGAAAAGTTTTTGTTAATGACAAACCTCTGAAAGAAGATTTTGAAAAAGTTGAATCTATTGACGATTTTGCTCCGATTGTCGTTCCAAAAGGCGAGTATTTCGTTTTAGGTGATAATCGTCCGGACAGCTTTGACAGTAGATTTTGGAAATATAAAACAGTTAAACGAACTGATTTATTGGGTATAGTTAGCAATATAATTCGGAAAGATGATTATGCAAACGGGAAGCGTTGGTAATTTATGGAAATCAAAGCAATCGGTTGTGAACCGTTACAATTAAAGCGAATGCACGTTAAAGACGGGCATACACTCAAGGTTTATCAGGAAACGGGCGGCTATAAACCGCTCAAAAAAGCCTTGACGATGACGCAGGACGATATTATTAACGAAGTTAAAGCCTCGGCACTTCGCGGTCGCGGCGGTGCGGGTTTTCCGACGGGAATGAAATGGTCGTTTGTGCCGCGACAATCGCCGAAGCAAAAATATGTTGTCTGCAACGCGGACGAAAGCGAACCGGGAACGTTTAAAGACCGATATTTGCTCGAACGCGATCCGCATTCGCTGATCGAAGGAATGCTGATTGCTGCTTACGCACTCGGTTCAAACGCTTGTTACGTCTATTATCGCGGCGAATATAATTATTTGATCGACATAATGGACAAGGCGATTGCGGAAGCGAAGGCGGCGGGAATCATCGGCAAAAACATATTGGGAAGCGATTTTTCGTGCGAATTCTACACGCACACGGGAGCAGGTGCGTACATTTGCGGAGAAGAAACTTCGCTGCTGTCATCGCTTGAAGGTTTCCGCGGACATCCGCGAATGAAGCCGCCGTTCCCCGCAATCGAAGGTTTATATGCTTCGCCGACTGTCGTTAATAACGTTGAAACTTTGACCGCCGTTCCGCAAATTATCGAAATGGGCGGACTTGCGTGGCGAGATTTGGGAACGGAAAAATCGGGTGGAACAAAACTTTGGAGCGTTTCGGGTCACGTCAAAAAACCGGGCGTTTACGAACTTCCGATGGGTTACGCCGATATGGAAAAGTTTATTTTAGAAGATTGCGGCGGAATGTTGCGGTCGGATAAAAAACTGAAAGCGGTAATTCCGGGCGGTTCATCGGTTTATATTATGAACGCCGAGCAAGTTATCGGCAAAAAAGTTACGATGGATTACGAAGGTTTGGTTGCGGGTGGTTCGTCGGTCGGTTCGGGCGGATTTATCGTCATGGACGAAACGGTCGATATTGTTGAATCGAGCAAAAATCTGAGTGAATTTTACAAACACGAATCGTGCGGATGGTGTACGCCGTGCCGCGAAGGAACAGATTGGATGGTGAAAATCTTCAACCGCATTTCCGACGGAAACGGTCGCATCGAAGACGCACAGCTTTTACTTGATATTTGCGATAACATTGAAGGAAAATCATTTTGTCCGCTCGGCGACGCGGCAGCCTGGCCGGTCCAAAGCGCGATAAAACGCTTTCCCGACGATTTCAAAAAATGGCTTGTGAATAACACGAACGGAAATTAATCCGGCATTGTAAAAATGGGCGAAGTTCGTATTAAAATTAAATTGATTAACGCGATTGACGAAGGTTTGGCTCGTCGCGGATATATTACTGAGAGAGAAATCAGGTCGGGTGAATTTGAGGCAGTCGTTGATACAGGTTCGGTTGCAACCGTTCTGCCGATTGAAGTTATCGAACAACTCGGACTTAGATCAGTCGGCACGCGAACAGCAGAATACGCAAACGCATTTACTGAAGAAGTTGAAGTCAGTGAACCGGTTTCAATCACAATTGACGGACGAAACACAACGGAAGGTGCTTTGATTTTAGGAAACGAAATTTTGATTGGGCAAACAGTTTGGGAAACGTTGGATTTTTTGGTTGATTGCCCGAATCAACGAATTATTCCGAACCCGAAACATCCGAACAAAGCGATTACAAAAGTTAAATAATGTCAACAGAACTAATAAAAGTTACGATAAACGGACAAGAAATCGAGACCGAGAAAGGCGCGAAACTGATTGAAGTTTGCAACAAAAACGGTGCGAAAATTCCTTCGTTTTGCTATTACAGCGATTTAGAAGTGCAAGCCTCGTGCAGAATGTGTTTGGTTCGCATCGATAAAATGCCGAAGCTCCAAACATCTTGCACAATCAACTGCACAGACGGAATGGTTGTAACGACCAACACCGAAGAAATCGAAAAAGCTCAACGGGCGATGTCGGAATTTCTGCTGGCAAATCATCCGCTCGATTGCCCTGTTTGCGATCGCGGCGGCGAATGCGAGCTTCAAGAAATGGTGATGGAAGCCGGAAGTGTGGAAGAACGTTTTACCGAAAGAAAAACCGCCCACGCCGAAAAATTCTTGTCGCCGATGGTTGCCAACGACCAACAACGCTGTATTTTGTGCAAACGCTGTACACGGGTTTGCGACGAATGGATGGGCGAAACCGTGCTTGAAGCCGGAAATCGCGGTTCTAATACAGTTATCGGAACTTACGGCGGTTGGCTCGGCTGTTCGCAATGCGGAAACTGCATTGAAGTTTGTCCGACCGGAACACTTTTGGACGGCGTTTATCGGCATTCGACTCGACCTTGGGAACTCGAACGAACAATTTCCACAGACACTTACAGTTCCGACGGAATGCAATTAAGCATCGGTTCGCGTGGCGGAGAAGTTCATCGGATTGTTGCCCGCGACAGATATGTTGACGGTTTGAACGGCGAATTTTTGGACGTAAAAGCCCGATTCGCACACGAATTTATCAATCACGCCGACCGCATCAAAACGCCTTTGATTCGTTATAAAAAAGGCGGAAAAGCGATTCCCGCAACTTGGGATGATGCAATTAGTTTTATTGCCGGTAAATTGAAAGATGCGAAAGATGTCGGCGTTGTAGCGAGTCCGCGATTGACGAATGAATCGATTTTTACGCTTAAACGATTGGCGAAAGAGGTTGTAAAAACAGACAGTTACGCGATTTCCGACAACTCGGATTTATCGCCGTTTTTCGACAATATGTCGGCTCGGCTTTGCACGCACAAGGAAATTCGCCACGCAAAAACGATTTTATTAGTCGGCGGCGAACCTGAGGAGGAGCAAACTTACACGGCGAAGCAAATGCGTCAAGCGGTGCGAAACGGCAAGGCAAAATTGATAATCGTCAACGAAACGCCGATAAATTTGACAAAATCGGCGACGCAGTTTGTTCACGTCAACAAAGGTTCGATTGATGCTTTTGTGTGGGCTTTGACCGATAAAGCAAACGATAAAGTTGCCGAAACGAAACTCGGTATCGAAAGTGGCGAGATTCAAAAAGTCAGAGACACAATCAACGCGACCGAAGGCGACATTATCATTGCATTCGGCAACGAACTTTCGGCTGAATCGCAAGCAGTCATCGCACAATTACCGACACACCACGAAGGTCAACATTTTCTTTTGCATCCGTTGGCGAAATACAACAATTCGGTCGGTGCAAACGATATGACAAGCGGCAGAAAATCGCTCGCCGAAGTGTTGAAAACGTCGAAAAATTTAATCATCGGCGGAAGTTTGCAAGATGCTAAAGCGTTGGAAGGCAAAGACTTTGTTGTTTCGTTTGAGCTTTTTGAAACCGACACAACCGATTACGCAGATGTAATTTTGCCTGCCGCAAGTTTCGCCGAACAAGACGGAACTTACACGAACAACGCGGGAAATATCCAACGTGTTCGGCAAGCAATTGACCTTGTAAATCAAGCCAAACCCGATTGGATGATTGCTGATTTGATTGCGAAAGAATTGGGTGTTGATTTTGGATTTCAGCGTTCGGCTTCGGCGGTTTTCAAGGCGTTGGCGGACGATGTTTCGGCATATAACGGCTTACGTTATCCTGATTTGAAAGACGAATCGAATCCTGTTCAAGCGAATTACAAGATTCACGGCAAGAACGATTTGTCTAATGAAACAAAGGCTTTAGCGGAACGAGTTGAAACAATGTCGGACGAAAGCAGTAAAAACAATAAAACTCCGCGAGTCGGGCATAAACTGCATCGTTTAACCGTCATGACGGGCAAAACTCCGCAGTTTCATCTATTGGCGAATGGCAATCCGAAGCCCGAAAATTTGCACGTTTCGCCGTTAAAACAGTTTGATTTACAAGGCAAAGCGGTTGCCGCAGGTTAGAACGTATGGCTTATTCGGATTTTTCGTTGGAAGATTTAGAAAGTAAGTTTGGAATTAAAAATGCCAAACAGAGTTTGTTTGATAAAATTACACCGATTCAGCCGAGTCAACGACTTATTGAAGATTTAGAGTTAGTAACAGAACTTTCCGTCAGAAGCGAAAAAGCTAAATCCGAATTGATAATTCTGCCGATTTTGTTGGAGCTAAGAAAAATCAATGCGAAGTACTTCACGATTTATTCCGGAGACTATTTAAACGTTGATGACCAGTTGAAAGGTGAATGCGATTTTATTTTGGCGAAAGATGTTAATTCATTCACGATAAATTATCCGATAATTCAAATAGTCGAAGCCAAAAAGAGTGATATTGATGAAGGAATTAAACAATGTTCCGCCCAACTTTTAGGCGCAAAAATTTTTAATGAAAACAAGGGCGTGCATTTAGAAAAGCTGTATGGTTGTTCGACAACCGCAGATGACTGGCAGTTTTTAAAGTTAGAAAACAACACAATTTTTGTGGATAATCGGAAGTTTTATCTCGGTGAAGTTGAAGAATTACTCGGCGTTTTTCAAATAATAATCGATTACTACAAAAAGGTTTTGATTTAGAAGGCAAAACAGTTGCCGCAAGTTAAATATGGAAGAGATTTTAAAATCTACACTACCGACAATTTTTCCGGTTATCCTGCTTTTCGCGGGAGCAACGGCGGTGTTTGGGGTTGTCATGATTGTCGTTGCTTACACAGTTTTGGCGGAACGCAAAGTTTTGGGTTGGATGCAAGGACGCATCGGACCAAACCGCGTCGGACCGTGGGGATTGTTGCAGCCGTTTGCCGATTTGATTAAGTTCATCGTCAAAGAAGATATTGTTCCCGATAAATCAACCAAATTTGTCTATTTTCTGGCTCCGATCATTGCTGTTATTTGTGCGTTTATGCCGATGATTGTCTATCCGTTCGGACCTGATATTACGACAATCGATTGGAGTTTTCTGCCGTTCGGATTAGGCGAAGGAGTTAAAAGACTTCCGCTAACCATTACAAACATTGATGTTACGGTGTTGTATGTGTTGGCGATAACATCCGTCGGTGTTTACGGAATCGCACTTGCGGGTTGGGCATCGAATTCAAAATACAGTTTGATGGGCGGACTTCGTTCATCGGCTCAGATGATTTCTTATGAACTTGCGATGGGCGCAAGCGTTCTCGGCGTAGTGATGATGTCGGGAACTTTGAATCTTTCGGGAATTATCGCGGCACAACAACAATCGGCTTTTCGTTGGTATATTATTCCGCAAATCGTCGGTTTTTTCGTCTTTTTAATTTCGGCGTTTGCTGAGACAAACCGTGTGCCGTTTGATTTACCCGAAGCCGAAACAGAACTTGTCGCAGGTTTTCATACCGAGTATTCGGCGTTAAAATTCGCACTTTTCTTTATGGCGGAATACGTCAATATGTTCACGGTTTCAGTAATGTGCGTAACTCTTTTCCTCGGCGGTTGGTACATGCCGGGCGTGAGTTATATTTTTGCAGTCGGATCAATTCCCTATGCTCTTACGAGTGCTGTGATTTTCATGCTCAAGATTTTCGCGTTTTTGTTCCTATATATTTGGATTCGCGGAACGCTGCCGCGTTTCAGATTTGACCAACTTATGAACTTCGGTTGGAAATTTTTGTTGCCTGTCGCCATCGCAAACGTAATTTTCACGGTTGTCATGGTTTATCTCGGCGTATTTTAGTTATGGTTGAAACGATTATATTTTTCATCTTTGCAGGATTGGCAATCGGCTCGGCAATCTCGGTCGTTTGGCATAAAAATCCGCTGTACAGTGCAATTTCATTGGTCGGCGTGTTTATTTCGTTGGCGTGTATTTATCTGACGCTTGCCTCGCCGTTTATCGCCATTACGCAAATTTTGGTTTATGCGGGAGCAATTATGGTTCTCGTCATATTCGTGATAATGCTTTTGAACGTGGAAAACGAAGAAGAGAAACCGACACGCTTGAATTATTTATATGCGCTCGGCGGAATTTTGGGCTTGGGATTATTTGCCCAAGCCGTGTTCATTATGTATGCGGTGACAAACACAGGCGCGAAACTGCCAAGTGCCGAAGCAACTATGGGATTGACCAAAAGTATCGGAACCGTGATGTACACGCAATATCTTTTGCCGGTGGAAATCGTCGGATTTATGTTGCTGATGGCGGTTATCGGCTCGGTTGTAATGGCTCGTAAAGCCGAAGTGAAACGGCTTGAATTGGTGAAAACGCGAGAAGATTAGTTTATGACAGATTTAGCGCTTTATTTAACATTATCGGGAATTTTATTTGCAATCGGTACAGTCGGCGTGATTACAAAACGCAACGCAATCGGAATGTTTATGTGCATCGAACTGATGCTGAACGCCGTAAACCTAACGTTTGTCGCGTTTTCCAGATATTATAACGACACTAACGGACAACTTTTCGTCTTTATGGTAATGGCGGTCGCGGCGTGTGAAGCGGCAGTCGGATTGGGAATTATCATCGCGTTTTTCCGCAACAAAATTTCGGCTGATGTTGATGATGCGAGTATTTTACGGAATTAGTTCCAAATTTCAGATTCCATATTCCAAACTGAAAACTTGGTTTGAGATTGAAAGCCAAGATATTAGGTTTGAAGATGAAGACGAAGATTTGATATTTTGAAAATGGCGAAAACATCAGATATTACGAGCAAAAGTTTGATTTCGTTATTGCCGAATGATTGGGTTCGGTGGGCGACAAATGTTGAAGATGCGGATAATTGCGAAGTTTTGAACACCGAATTTCAACTTATCAGCCGAAATACAGACGCATTGGTTTTGGTAAATAACTCTTCGGTCGGAAAGTTTTTAACGTTATTTGAAATTCAAACGAGATATTCTTTGGAAATGCCCGAAAGAATGACCGCATATTCGGCATTCGCCCGTGAAAGATACAGACTTCCGGTTGTGCCGATTTTAGTAAATATCTTGCCTTACGGAAAAGAAATTTCAAACAAATATGAATCGGAGTTTCTCGGCATCAGAGCATTGCAAGATTATCGCGTCATCAATTTATGGGAAGTCAACGCCGAAGATATTTTGGCAAAAAACCTTTCTGCACTAATTCCGTTTATTCCGACAATGAA
>JANPBM010000061.1:0-16561 GCA_031430435.1 Acidobacteriota bacterium | reverse complement strand
TTCGACTCGCCACGTTCCCGTATTCGGCGCAAAACTCGAATAATCCGTTTTCCCGTCGCCGTCGAAATCCGAAACACGATTCTTATTCGGCGCCGCGATTTTTGTAACATCCAAAATCTGCAACCCGTAAGTTAAATCGCCCGTTAAGATTTTATCGGTTCCCAAAAACGGATAAACTGCCCAGTTTCCGTCGAATGTATTCGGTAACGCGCTGTTTCTGTTGCTTGATCCGCAATAAACGTCCCACGGTTCATTTTCAATTAGCGCTTTTGTTTGCTCGGTTAATTCCGGCTGAGTAAAAGCAGGTTGGTAGGTGTCATATTGCCCGACTCGCACGGGATTAGACGGATTGGAGATGTCAAAAATCTGTAAACCTGCTTGATACCATGAAACATACAGGTAATTTCCCATCACCACCGGATTGTGCGGTGAAACGGCATTCAAACCCAAAGCGTTCATCCCGATACTTCTGACCAGTAGCGGATTCGCGGGATCTGTGATGTTGTAAACACGCACATCGGCATTTCCGCTTGAAGTTTCGCGACAACTGTATAAATAATTCCCGTCTTCGCTCGACCAACTGCTGTGCATACTGTTTCCCGCAGTTATGGTCGCCGATGAATCGACGATTGCTCCCAATAAAGTCGGTGCCTGAGTCGCTATATTCGAGATGTCGTAAATTTCCGTTTTGCCGCGATTGGCGGAGTTTCCCCAACCTGAAGTAAAAAATCTGTTTCCGCGAATGTGAAAAGCGTGAACCCAACGAAATTCGGTCGGACTGAAATCGCGGATAAAAACCGGATTTGCCGGATTGCTGACATTGATGAATTTGATGACTTTGTTTGAAGTACCGTTAAAATTTTCAATCAAAATGTTGTTCCAAATCATCATTTCGTGAATCGAATTATATCCGTTTCCCGTTGTTGAATTAACAATTCCCAATAAAACCGGACTTGCGGGATTGGTTAAATCGACGATGTGAACACCGCCGCCGTTGCCGCTGCCGAAATATCCGCGATTGCCGATGACGATCGCTTCCAAAAATTGGATGTTTGCACCCGGATTATACCAAGCCGACAAAACAGGAGCATCGGGATTTGCAACGTTGATAATAAAAACGCCGCGACAATCGTAACTGCCCATAACCGCAATGTTTCCGTCCGCCGAAATATCTGAAAACTTTGCATCGTCGAATCCGCCGACATTGACACAGTCGGGCGTTATTTGCGAACGAAGTCTTACTTTCTGGGCAAAAGCGCCGGCACAGGTAAGCAATAAGATAACAATCAAAAGCGGTATTATTTTTTTCAACGACATATTTTTTCTGTTTTGAGGACAATCCGAATTTTCCGAGTTATTTACGATGCGGCTTGCGAAACATCGCGAATTATCAAGTCAAAAGTTCCGGGCGCGACTTTGCGAAATCGACGATTTCTGTTTAGCGAAACGGCGATTGAAATCGTCGGATTATTTCCCGTAAACATAAATCCGCCCGAACAAAGTGTGTTATAAAGTTCATTAACGTGCAAAGCTCTGCCTGATTCGCGCAAAATCAGCGTGCAAGCCTGTGTAATTGTCCGATCCGAAAAACGTGAGCTGACGGCTTCGATGTGTGAAACGGAATTCGGCACATTTCGCGGATGATTGATGTATGCAACCGGATTATTGTTATAATTTTGCTGATTCGGCGGATGATTGTTGACAGGTCGAATCGGTTGCCGAATTTCAGGTTGATACTCTTCTTCTTGGTATGTAAGTTGTTGTTGCGGCGGAGCTTTCCAAGTTGGTTTACCCGAACGCATTGTCGCCAACAAACTGTAAATTGCTTGTTCGGTTTGCGATGCGCTGTTTTCCAACGCTTGAATTTCTTGACGCAGACTGTCGGCTTCGGTTTCAACTTCACGCAGACGAGCAACGAGTCGGTTTTGCGCGTTTCGTGTCTGTCGAAGGCTTTGTTCTAAGGTCGAAATCAGATTTTCGTTCAGCATAATAATTTAAGATTCAAAACCGAGATTCTTTTGATTTGAATTTACACGTCGTGTTATTTATTTCGTTCAATCATAAAGGTCGGTATATCTTCCAAACCTTTACGATACTCCGAAATACTTAGAAACTCAAGATTTTTTCGCGCTTTATTTGCATAAGTATAAGCCTTTTGACGAGTTTCTTCAAGCGTTCCGTTTTTATCGAGTTTCGACAGCAAACTTTCCCGCGTAATTTTGCGGTAATCGCCGTCGTGCATTATTTGCTCCAAATCTCTGACAACCTGTTTATCTTTATCGCGCAATAAAATCAGCGGCAAGGTTAATTTTCCTTCTAAAAGATCAGCTCCCGAGGCTTTTCCCAGCACTTCGTCGTCGGCGGTAAAATCAAGCACGTCGTCCGCCAGTTGAAACGCGATTCCGAGATTCATTCCGTAATCGCGGAGTGCGGTTTGTTCGTCTTTCGACGCGCCGCCGAGAATCGCCCCGATTTCGCAACACGCCGAAAAAAGATAGGCGGTTTTTCGTTGCAAAATGTCGAAATAATCGGTTTCGGGAATATCGGTGCGACCAAGCATTGTCAGTTGCAGTAATTCGCCTTCGGTCATTTTTCGCGTCAAACGAGTTAAAATATCGAGTATTTCGAGTGAACGTTCCTGCAAACTTGTCTCAAACGCGGACATATAAAGCCAATCGCCCATCAAAACCGCCGATTGATTACCAAAACGCGCATTGATTGTCGTCCGATTGCGGCGAGTATCGGCATTGTCGATAATGTCGTCGTGAACCAAGGTTGCCGTGTGGAGCATTTCCATGACCACCGCCAAACTTATTACGTTGTCGTTTTTTGCGTTTCCGCCGACCGCGTAATTAGATAAAATCAAGAGCGACGGACGCACTCGCTTTCCGCCCGACGCACGCAGATAATCGCCCAAATAATTGATAACTTGGATATTCGACGAGGCTTGACGCTCAAATTCCGCTTCAACCAACGCAAGTTCAGACTTGATCGAACTGAAAATTTTGCGAGCAGTCGAGGTTATATTTTGAACACTTAATTTTGGAGAAAATGTTTGCATTTAGTTCAATTGACAACTTACTTAATTGCTTCTGTAATTATCGAACTGCATATCTATTTTGAAATCGACGCTTTTCAGTTTCGCCATAACTTCCTGCAAAGTATCGCGGTCTTTGCCCGAAACGCGAACGGTTTCGCCTTGAATCGAGGCTTGTACTTTAAATTTTTCGTCCTTGATGTATTTAACGACTTCCTTTGCCTTTTCGATCGGAATACCTTGCTGAACTTTGACGCTTTGACGCACCGATCCGCCCGCAGCGGCTTCTATTTTCTGGTAATCCAAAACTTTTAACGAAATCCCGCGTTTGATAAGTTTCGACTGAAAAATATCGTTCATATTTCGCAGACGTGTTTCATCTTCGGCGGTCATCAACAAATCTTTTTTATCCAACGCCACCGCAGCTTTACTTCCTTTGAAATCAAAGCGTTGCAAAACTTCTTTAGTTGTTTGGTTAATTGCGTTTTCCAATTCCGCATAATCGGTTTTCGATACAATATCGAATGAATTTTCTTTTGCCATAGTTTTATAAATTATTAAATGTAATTTGTTAAATGTTAATTGTAAATGGTTTTGAGGTTTCAAACAATGTTTGGGAGTTTGAAAAATTTTGTGAAGTTGTCTGTTGTTTGTCGTGCCAAGTCTTCAACTTTGAATCCGTAAAAATCTGCCAAAAAAGTTGCCGTATGCCGCACAAAACTCGGTTCATTTCGTTTTCCGCGAAACGGAACAGGCGTTAAATACGGACAATCTGTTTCAATCAAAAGTTTATCGAGCGGAACAACTTTTGCCGAATCACGCAGATTTTCAGCTTTTTTAAATGTTACATTTCCCGCGAAACTAATCATAAAACCCAACTTCATCAACGCTTCAGCCATTTGCGGAGTTCCGCCGAAACAATGCATAATTCCGCCGCGAAAATCTTTGTGCGAACATTCTTCGGTTAAAATTTGAACAGTTTCTTCATCAGCATCTCGGCTGTGAATAATTATCGGCAAATTTAATTCGCGGGCAACATTTATCTGCCGTCGCATGACTTTTATTTGCACGTCTCGCGGCGAATAATCGTAGTAAAAATCAAACCCGATTTCGCCCCAAGCAATAACTTTCGCATTCTTTTCTACTAACGTTATCAGACGCGTTTCAACGTTTTCATCATATTCGATCGCATCGTGCGGATGGATGCCGACCGATGCGTAAATAAAATCGTGAGCGTTGGCGAGTGCAACGGTTTTCTCGAACGAATCACTTTTCGGACTTCCCGTGCCGATATTGAGCATCGCCCGAACGCCCGCAAGCCGAGCATTTTCAATCACTTGCTCGCGGTCTGCGTCAAATTGTTCGCCGTCGATGTGGCAATGTGAATCTGTTAAAATCATTTATGAGTTAAGTCTGTTTGGTTTTGTTTGATGAGTCTTGAAATCGTTCGTAAGGCTTCATTAACTGCTTCTGACGATGGAAAATCTTGTGCAACGTCGGAATCTAAGACAACTGTTTTTTGCATTTGATTATATTTTTCAGCAAAACGATTAGGCTTTGATTTTGAATAATCAAAATTGTATTCAGGTAATAAATCATCATTTTTATCCATTTCCATATTAGTAACCTCTACTTTCTTTTGGTGTTGCTTTTCTTGCACTTATTATTCGAATTGTATCATTTTTCCTTTCGGTAAAAGCAATAACTAACAACCTGTTTTGAAGTGAATGTCCGATAATTCCGTGTCTTCTTTCGTCAAATTAATGTTCTTCATCATCAAAGGTTATAGCCAAAGTATTGCCAAAAACGGTTTTCGCTTCTTCAAAACCTACGCCGTGTTTTTTGAGATTTGCTTCGGCTTTTTTGTTGTCCCATTCAAATTGCATAAATCAGATTTCATTAAATTCTTTATGGGTTAATTCGGTTTGGTGCTGTTTTGTAATTCTTGATAAGAAACGCAAGGCTTCGTTCACTGACTCAGCGGACGGAAAATCTTGAGCTACATCCGAATCCAAAATCACGCCATATTTCGACTTCGCTGCTCTGCCTGCACCAACGCGACGGACGCGAAGTTTTGTCAGATCATATTCAGTCTCTAATTCATCATTTAAATTCTTCTCGTTCATAATCTTTCCTTTCTTGTGCCGTTATTTCTCTCGCACTGATAATTGTAACCGACTTTTCTCCTTCCGTAATTAAATCCTATTATACTTAAATCATTTTTCGAGAATTTGAAAAGAACTGAAAAACCTTTCCGTTTCCTTATGAAAGGCTTCAACTTTTTCTTTGTTATAATCACTTAAAATATGCCAATTAGTTGCGTGATTTGTTATTTCATAAACTCTTTTGCCAACAAAAAGGATTCTTATTTTATAAAAGTTATAAGTATGTAAATAATTAAATTCAATACCTTTATACTTGCCGATTTTTATTACTTTTTCATCTTTTATTTCAGTTTTTGGAAATTCTGATGTGTATAAATTGTTTGGCAAATTCAAAATATTCTGCTTAATATCAGCTAAAATCTCATCTTTATTTTTTTCTACATTTCTCTTATATTCTCTAATTACAACAATCGATTTACAAGCATTTTTAACAACTTTATAAGTTTCCAACTGATAATCAATTTTATCTTGCTTTTCTAAATTTGGTATTCCGCCAAAAGTTATTTTGAACCTTTTGTCTTCGGGAACAAATTCTTTCAAATCTTCCTGTTTAGGAACAGAGAATATTGCAGGTGGCGGCGGACCTTGAGCAAACATTCTCATACAACTAAACAATAATAAAAGTAATAACAATAATTTTTTCATCTTCAATTCTCCTTATTTCAATCTCGCCCCAATATCCACGTTTTCGATAAACGCTGCCAACGCCGGTTTTTCGCCTGTTCCGTCTTCTAAACTTGCGGCACAAATCATTCCTTGCGATTCTAAACCACGCATTTTACGAGGTTTAAGGTTGGCAACTACGACAACTTTTCTGCCGATTAAAGATTCCGGCTCGTAATATTCAGCCAAACCTGCCAGAATTTGACGCGGTTTCTCTTCGCCCAAATTGATTTCAAAACGCAGAAGTTTATCGGCTTTCGGAATGCGTTCGGCAACCAAAATTTCACCGACTATTAACTCAACTTTCAAAAAATCATCTATTGTGATGAAGTTTTCTTCCACGTCTGCACCCGCTAACGCAGGCGCTACTGACGTATCTTCCGGCTTTTCATTTTCAATTTTCAATTCTACATTTTCCATTATGTTTTTCTTATCGATTCGCGGAAAAACACCGACGGTTTCTCCGATTTTTGTTCCTTCTTGTAATTCTCCGTAGATTAATTCTATCGGGCTAATTGCTGCAATATCATCACTTAACCCGATTTGCGAATAAATATTTTTAGTCGCTTCCGGCATCACGGGATAAAGCAAAACGCACAGCCAACGAAGCGTTTCAGTCGCTCGATAAAGAACAGCGTGAAGCGTTTCGGTCTGCGTTTCGTCCTTTGCCAAATTCCAAGGTTTCGCGTCTGAAATCATTCCGTCGATTCTCGCAATTACCGCCCAAAGTGTTTCCAATGCTTGGCTGAATTCAAAATTATCAACCTTGCCGACAAATTCATCGCGGGCGTGTGTGAGAACGCTGGCAAGTTCTTGTGCGTCAGGTGAAATTCCCGCACGTTTGGCATAAATAAAATTCGCTTCGTGAATTGTTCCGTTCGGAATTTTGCCGTCGCAATACTTCGTAATCATTGACAACGTTCGACTTGCGAGATTTCCAAGTCCGTTTGCCAAATCGGCATTAACGCGATCGATAAAATTTTCGTAGCCGAATTTGCCGTCTTGCCCGAAAACCATTTCACGCAAAACAAAATATCGGATTGCGTCAGTCTGAAAATGTTTGTGCAAAAAGTCCAATTCAATCACGTTTCCGAGCGATTTCCCCATCTTGCGACCTTCCGCATCAAGCCACATTCCGTGTGCAAAAACCTGTTTCGGCAAGGCTAAATTCGCGGCGAGCAAAAACGAAAACCAGTAAACCGTATGAAAACGCAAAATGTCTTTTCCGACAAGGTGCGTAACATTTGACCAATACCTTTCTGCATCATTCCCTTTTTTGTATTTGATAGCTGTCCAATAATTAAAAAGTGCATCCATCCAAACATACATAATATGACTTTCATCATTTGGAACGGGAATTCCCCAACTCACTGACGTTTTTAATCGGCTAATTGAAAGGTCCTGCAACCCGCTTTTGATGAACGAAACAACTTCGTTTCGTCTAGCTTCAGGTTGAACAATTTCAGTATTTTCAATTACTTCGAGCAGTTTATCCCCGTAGTCTGAAAGTCGGAAAAAATAACTTTCTTCATTAACTTTCTCAAGCGGTTTTTCATGCGTTTTACATCTTGGAACATCTTCGCCATCTCTTAATTCATATTCAGTTTCTGTCTTAAATTCGGCACAATTCGGACAAAACCACGCTTCATAAAAACCCTTGTAAATTGTGGAATTACCTTTCGGTGTTTTTCGTTCGGCAATTTCGCTCCATATTTCTCTTACCATATCAACGTGAAAACCATTGCTTGTCCTCATGAATATGTCAAAGTTATTGAGTCCAAATTGTTCAAACATTTTTTCCATTTCAAAAGAAATAAAATCGACGTATTGTTGCGGAGTTTTGCCTTTTTCTTCGGCAACGCGTTGGATATTTACACCGTGTTCGTCTGTTCCGGTTAAAAAATATGTATCAAAACCACGCTGTTTTTTGTATTTCGTCAGAAAATCGGCAACCGCAGTTGTATAAAAATGACCGAGATGCGGCAAACTATTGGCGTAATAAATCGGCGTTGTGATGTAAAAAGTTTCTTTCATAAAAAATGGTCAATCGTTAATTATAAACCATTTACAATTAACCACTAACCACTAACAATTAAAAAATCAAATTATTTTCGATTCGGCTGAGCCTTCGCAAATTCGTCGTCCTTGTTAAATTTCGGCATCTTGTCCATATTTGAAATTTTCAAACCAATCGCCAAACTAACTTCGAGATTTTGCACAACGCCGTCAAATCGCCAGTTTTCGTCGAAATTATCAGACGGCTGATGATAATTTTTAGCGTTGTATTCTTCACCTATCTTCTTGGCATCAATAGACTTATCCAAATATGTATCGCCGCTGCGAATACTCAAAGCAGGAACTCCTTGCTTGGCAAAAGGAAAATGATCGGAGCGGAAAAAGAAGCCTTGTTCGGGCTGATTATCGGGCGAAAAAGTCATCCCGCGTTCTTTCAAAATCTCGTTGGTAATTTTCCACGTTTCCGGCGAACGTTCCGCCCCCAAAGCTCCGTAATCCGTAACTAAACCGAATAAATTTGCTCCGTCGTGATTGATATTTGCCGCAGTTTTTTCGAGTGGAAAAATCGGATGTTTCGCATACCATTCCGCACCGAGCAAACCTTGTTCTTCGGCGGTTGTAAAGAGAAAAACTTGCGAACGCTTCGGCTGTTCCTCTTTCGGAAGTTTCGTAATCGCTTCGGCAATCGCCAAAATCGACGCGCAACCCGACGCATTATCCAACGCGCCGTTGTAAATATTATCGCCGCTCGGATTCGTTTCGCCAATCCCTAAATGATCCCAATGAGCCGTGTAAATCACATATTCATTTTTCAGTTTCGCGTCGCTTCCGTCTCGAATTCCCACGATATTATTTGAATTAACTCGTTTCATTTCAGACTTTACGTCAATTTTCGCATTCAGATTAAGTTTAACGGGTTTAAAATCGCGACTTTTTGCTTGCGAGCGTAATTCGTCTAAATCCTTGCCCGATTGTTTGAAAATCGCACGAGCCGTATCTTCCGTCATCCACGAACGCCAATTCAAAAACGGCGTTTTGTCTTCGGGAGTGTGTGCGACATCAAATCGCCAATTTCCGTTTGAAGTGCGGACAACGTTCCAACCATAGCCCGCAGAATCACGCGTGTGAATCAAAATCACGCCTGCCGCACCCATTCTCGCGGCTTGTTCAAGTTTATAAGTCCAACGTCCGTAATAGGTTAAAGCCTTTCCGCCAAACAAATTCGGTTCCTTTTCGGTCGCCGGCGGATCGTTGACCATCATCACCAGAACTTTCCCGCGATAATCATTTTTGTCGCCTTTGAAATCGTTCCATTTTTGCTCCGAAGCATCAATTCCGTAACCGACAAAAACGAGTTCGCCGTCAACCGAAATATTATCGGTTTGCGAACCTGTCGAACCGACAAAATCATCGCCGAATTTATAATCCACACCGCCGACATTGAGCGTTGTATTCGGATTCGATTTAACCGCAACCAACGAAACAGGCTGAAAATACGAACCGTTATTGCCGGGTTTGATGCCGATTTGTTGAAGTTGAAAAGCGAGAAACTTTGCTGCAAGTTCGCCCGTACGCGTGCCGGGCGAACGACCTTCAAAACCGTCGTCAGCAATAAAACGAGTTGTGTTTTTAATCTTTTGCTCGTCGAAAAGATTTATGTATTTACCTGCTTTTTGACCAAAAGCAAACGCATTCAGCAAATTTACCAACACCATCAAGTATAACAAATTCAATAGTTTAGCTTTCATTACTTAAACCTCTACAATAGTTGTTAAAATTACAGGTCTGGCACCTGTTTCTTTTTGGATAAATCGTTTCAAATGAATTCGCAAATTTTCTTTGACCCAATTTTTATCTGACATTTCATCGTCCGTCATCGCGTTGATCGACGACTTAATCATATCTTTTGCGCGAGTCAAAATTGTACCTAAATCATCGATTCCGGCAACGCCTTGAGCGGTAATTTGCGGTGCCGAATGAAGGTCGGCGGACTTCTTGTTTATCGGCACAACAAGACTTATCGTGCCGCTGTGTCCGAGTTTTTTGCGTTCGCGAACCGTGTCAATATCAACTTCACCGAATGCTTCTTCGTCAATAAACGATTTATTTAACTCGGTTTTTCCGACAATTTTCGCGGAATTTTTTTGCAATTCCAAAATATCGCCGTTTTCGATTAAAACAACATTTTCATCGGCATAACCTAAGTGATTTTTGACAAATTCTTTATGGCGGAAAAGCATCCGATATTCGCCGTGAATCGGGACGACAAACTTCGGTTTCGCCGTTTCGGTCATAATTTTTATATCTTCTTGCGAAGCGTGTCCCGAAACGTGAATGAGCCGCCGTTTTTCTTCGATAATGTTTGCGCCGCGTTTGTAAAGACTTCCGATTAAACGGCTTATACCTTTTTCGTTGCCCGGAATAATCCGTGCGGAAAGTACCACCGTATCGCCTTTTTCAACGGCTAAACCTTTGTAACTGCCGGTTGCAAGTTGCCATAAAACAGCCCGATTTTCGGCTTGCGAACCTGTTACCAGATAACAAATTTCATCGTCTTCCAGCTTTTTCGCTTCACCCATTCCGACCACGTTATCGGGATTTATGTTCAAAAAACCCATCGAACCCGCAAGGTCGATATTTTTGAGCATCGAACGTCCGAGCGGACAAACTTTGCGTCCGTATTTTTCGGCAACATCGAAAACTATTTGCAAACGATGAACCGAAGAAGCAAACGTGGAAACAATTAAACGTCCTTCGGTTTGGTCGAAAATTTCCTCAAACGCAGGAATCACGGCTTGCTCGGACGGCGTTCTGCCGGCGACTGTGGCGTTGGTTGAATCCGACAATAATGCTAACACACCTTCATCGCCGTATCGTCCTAAAGTCTTCAAATCATACGCTTTACCGATAACCGGAGTGTCGTCGATTTTGTAATCGCCGGTATGAATTATTGTTCCGATCGGGGTTTTGATAGCGAGCGAAAAGCAATCGATTAACGAATGCGAAGCGTGAATAAATTCAATTTCAAAACTGCCGACCTTGACAACTTGGTTTGCCACCACGCGATGCAACAAAACATCGCCGAGCAATCTGTGTTCGTCGAGCCGTTTTTCCGCCAGTCCGAGAGTGAACCGCGAGGCATAAACCGGCAAGTTGAATTTTTTCAAAAAATACGGCAACGCGCCGATGTGATCTTCGTGTCCGTGTGTCAAAATCAACGCGGTCAAATCGTTTTTGTGTTCGTCTAAAAAGCTGAAATCGGGGATGGAAATGTCCACGCCGTATGGTGTTTCCTCCGGAAAACCCATTCCCGCATCAACTACAATCATCTCGTCCGCATAGCGAATTCCCATGCAGTTCATGCCGAATTCACCAATGCCGCCGAGCGGTATTATTTCAATTTTATCCACTAATTTTACATCCTTGTTCCTTTGTTTTTAATAATTTATTAATCTGTTTGCATAATATCACAAAAACAGTGCGAACCTAATCTTGACTTTTTTATAATGATTGAGTAGTATCAAATTAACAATTCGAGCAAGGGGAGTAGATAGCCCAAGTTGGTTTGTTGAAGCCGTCAACACGATTAGTTTTAATCCGGCTCGACAAAGTAAATATCAAGACCTTGCGCAACTTAAAAATATAGGTTGCGCAAGGTCATTTCTTTGTGCAATCCGCAAACATTAACAACATAAAAGGATATCTATTATATGAGTTTATTTCCGTTCGCCGAGTACTGGTGGTTTTACGCTTTGTTTCTTTCGCTGGTCGGCATCATTCTGGCGCTTGATTTAGGCGTGTTTCACAAAAAAGAACATTCCGTTTCATTTAAAGAAGCAACGGTGTGGAGCGTTGTTTATATTCTGTTAGCTTTGGCTTTTAACTTCGGGTTTTACCAATACGCTTTAACAAAATTCGGTGATGCCGTCGCATGGACATTGGCGATGGAATTTTTGACAGGTTTTGTAATCGAGTATTCGCTCTCGATTGACAACATTTTCATCTTCGTTTTAGTCTTCACCTATTTCGCCATTCCGGGCAAATATCAACACCGAGTTTTATTTTTCGGCATCTTGGGAGCATTGTTTTTCCGTGCCGTGTTTATTGCACTCGGTTCGGCATTGATGCAATTTCATTGGGTAATTTACTTGTTCGGCGGGTTTTTAATCTTGACGGGAATCAAAATGGTTTTCAGTTCGGATAAAGAAATCAAACCTGAAAAGAATTTGCTCGTGCGGTTGCTGAAAAAATTTATGCCTGTTTCAAACGAACTTGACGGCAAAAACTTTTTCACGAAAATCAACGGAGTTACGCACGCCACGCCGCTTTTTGTCGCGTTAATTTTCCTCGAATTTACCGATGTTATCTTTGCCGTTGACAGCGTTCCCGCGATTTTCGCCGTTACCAAAGAACCGCTGATTGTTTTTACGTCGAATATTTTTGCGATTCTCGGTTTGCGTTCGATGTATTTTATGCTCGCCGGCGCGGTCGATAAATTCCACTTATTAAAATACGGTTTGGCGATTGTTTTAACTTTTGTCGGGTTGAAAATGGTTTGGTTAAACGACGCTTTCGGCGGAAAGTTTCCGATTACATATTCGCTCGGTTTTATTTTAGGCGTGATAGCAATTTCCATAATTGCCTCGCTGTTGTTTCCCAAATCTGCTGCGGCAGAAAAAATTATCGGTTAATTAAATGAGACAAGGAGAATTTTATGAAAAAAAGGACTAATTTATTTCTAAACACGGAAAGTACGGACGAACTGACAAATGATGAAATTTCGCTTTTATACTTAATGCCTTTGATCCAAATGGCGTGGATTTGCGGAGCCGTTTCGCCGCGTGAAAAACACGTCATCTTTTCGGCGGCGCGGTTGGCGGCGATTGACGAATTGCATGAATTTAACAATGTAATCGACGAATTTTTAATTTATCAACCAAGCCAATCTTTTTTCGAGAAATGTTTATTGTTGATAAATACGAGATTTGAAAATATGACCGTCAAGGAACGAACAGAAACAAAAGCAATCATTCTGCAACGCTGTCGGCAAGTCGCGGAGTCAGCCGGCGAAAAGTCGTCGATGGACACAAATCACGTTGTCAGTCCCGAAGAGACGCATTTATTAAACAGATTCAAGGAAATTTTGTAATCGAAGTTATTTTCAAAAGCCTTTTACGTTAAATGTAAAAGGCTTTTTTAGTTACATTAAACCTCTTGGATATTACGAGCATCTTTGACGGCTTGGTCGGTATTGGTAAATAACAAAATGAAGCTTCCGGCAATAAAAAAGAAAATAAGAGCTAAAATGGCTTGGCGAAAAGAGCCGGTTGCCCCGATTATTATCGTAAAAAGTAACTGACCCATCCACGATGTTCCTTTTTCGGATATTTCATACAGTCCGAAAAATGAAGATTCGCGTCCCGCCGGAATCATTTGCGAATAAAGCGAGCGTGAAAGAGCTTGAGCGCTTCCCAAGACCAACCCGATAAATACTCCCATAATAACGGCTTGCAGTTTTGTTTCAAGAATCGCATACGCAAAAATTACGATTCCGCACCAAATTAATAACGATAAAATGATTGTGCTTTTCGAGCCGATGACACGGGCAATCCGTTCAAAAACTATTGCCCCGACGAGTGCGGAAATTTGGGCGACAAGAAAGATTTGAATCAAAAACGATTGATCCAGATTCGCATCTCGTTCAACTTGGGTAAAAAGCTCTTGCGAAAGAAAACTGGATGACATCAAAATAACGGTTTGAATTCCGTCGTTATAAAAAAGGTATGCAATCAAGAAAATCATCGTATAACGCAGTTTGCGAAGTTCTTTGAGTGTCTGCCATATTTCGCTGAAACCCAAAGTTACCAAATTTTTGTCTTTCGGGATTTTTTTGTCCGCGCCTCTTGTTTTTATTAATGAAAACGAGATAAAACCAAAAACTCCCCACCACAGCGAAGCCGCCAAAAACGAAATCCTGACCGCAAAACCTTTATCGATTCCTAATTGTTGAGCGTTATTGATAAGCAAAAGATTCATCACCAGCATGACCACACCGCCGATGTAACCTGCGCCGTAACCGTAACTCGAAACTTTATTGCGTTGATCTTCGGTAGTCACGTCAATCAAAAACGCGTTATAAAAAACATTGGCGGCGGCAAAACACATATTTGAAATAACCAACAAAATGCTGCCTGCAACGTATGAATCTCCCTTAACAAAAAAAAGCAAAGCGCTCGCAAGCACGCCCGTGTAACAAAAAATTGCCATCAAGCGCTTTTTCAGATGTGTGTAATCGGCAATTGCTCCCAATATCGGAAGAAAAATAACCATCGAAACTACTGAAAGCGCGATACAGAAAGCGGGTAATCCGCCGGAAGTTACCTTGAAAAAATACAAATCGAGAATTTGACCGTTTTTTCCGACAGATTTTTCAGCCAAAGCAATTAAATACGGTCCGAGCAAAACTGCAACGACAGTCGTGTAAAAAGCAGAGTTTGCCCAGTCATACAGCATCCAGCCGAAAATTTCGCGTTTGTCATTTTTTGGTGTTGAATTCATAATGATTTTTTTGTCCGTTTGAGTTTATAAGTTTTTACGCAAATTTACAATAAAGCCGCGTTAACCGATATTACACGCCGCCCGTAAAGCATTGCCGAAATTGCGGTTGAGTCAGTATTTGTCGGCGAACATCGAAAATTCATCGATTCAAGTAATGACGAAAAAAACAAACTCCGGATAAATTCAAGCAAAAAACCAACTTCTTTCCGTCTCTCTGTTTGGTCAAACCAAGTAAGAAAAATCAAGGGGTTAAATTTATGAATGTATCGGCAATGAGCAAACAAGACAAGATTGGCGAAGCAATGAAAAGGTCGCTTCCCGAACTTCCGGCTGAAGCTCAAGAAGTAGTTAAATCGTTGCTTTCTCCGTTAAATTTGGCGATTGTCGCCGGAACTTTAGTAATTTGGGCAGGTTCGCATTTTTTCGGAGTCGGCGAACTTGTTGATGTTATTTTGCTGGCAGTCGGGTTTTTAACCATCGGCATCGGTATTTTCAGCGGAGCTCAAGAATTATATTCTTTTGCGACAACTGCCATCGATGCCAAAACTGAAGACGATTTGAACCGCGCCGCCAAACATTTCGCCAAAGCCGTAAGTATTTTGGGCATCACAACCATAGCCGCAGTTTTGCTGAAAACAAGCGTTAAAAATGTCTCTACACGAATAAAAACCAATGTTGCCAACGGACAAACTCCGTTTAGAATTCAACCGCGAATAAATGCCGGACCTGCTCCCGCCGCAGGTTTTAAGCCAACGACAACCGCCGTTGATTCACTTCCGAACGGTTGGCGCGGCATGACGGATTCTTGGGGTAATATCCAAATTTTGAGAAACCAAACCGTCTCACAATTAAAAGAAACACTTTATCACGAATTGGTTCATCGGTGGTTTGTGCCGAAACTCGGACCTTTCAGACAAATA
The DNA here is from genome assembly GCA_031430435.1 of Acidobacteriota bacterium. GTDB lineage: Bacteria > Acidobacteriota > Blastocatellia > Pyrinomonadales > Pyrinomonadaceae > JANNVK01. The sequence goes on along the minus strand of JANPBM010000061.1, from coordinate 1,202 downwards.
CGCGCCGACATTGCCCAATCAGGCTATCAAAAATCCGCAATTCTCAGAGCGTTGGAAGAAGCCTTGGCAGAAGGTGTTTCACAATTAAGAATCAACGGATTCGGTTCGGCAATCAAGGCTTGGAGATTTCCGTTGGACGGCGGTTATGTAACGGTTGCCCAATTATATTCCGAGGGAAATGTAATCGGCACAATTACACTCGGCGGAACTGTTTTTACGGTTTCGATCAGCAAAGGAAGAATGCCGTAAATAAAGTCGCAAGCGGTTAATTGCGGAGATTAAATTTAACTTTTTAATCTCCGTCTTTACGTTCGACAGGAACAAAAACTCTTTGCTCGTTTCCTTATTATTCCGATTGATTAAAGTTCGTGATTTCCGATTCGTCGCCGCCAATCAGTTTCCGCACGGTTAAAATATTTAATCTTTTTTGAAAGTTTCTGCTATTTGTCCAACTCGATTTTATCTATTTCTTTCATTAACCTGTCTGTTTCGCACAATGCCACAATGATTTTTTGATAATGGAAAATATCTTCAAAATTCAGCGTTCTTTCCTTTCTGTCTTTTAACCATTTTTGAGCAGGTTGATAACCGCCGATGTAAAACTGCCACGCAATTTCCGGAACATTATCAAAATACTGCGTTTCGTTTATCCAAACTTTTCCTTTCAGTTCCTCTCCTTCGCAAGGAGAGGTGTCCGCAGGACGGAGTGGTTCAAACCTTACTTTTCCGACAACATTATCGCCGTCAATCGGATATTGCGTAATGTATTCCGTAACCTTTTCACTTTCCAAAAGATGTATGTTTCTTAGTTCTCCACCAAACTCGACTAATTTCCAAAAGGTTTCGGCATCTTTCGGATACGGCACACGCGGAAAATCTATCTTCAAAAATTCTTTGTATTTCTCGCGGTAACTTGGCGAATGTAGAACGGCGTAAATATAATCTAACAAATCAATTGGAGCAAATTTCTCACATAAAAGTTCCCCTCCTTCCAAAGGAGGGGTGCCGCTTCGGCGGGGTGGTTGTGCCTTTTCACTCCAACCAAAATTACTTTTAATTACGGTTCTACCGACATTTTAATGGTAACAAGTTAAGTTTCCCGTAAAAGAACAAAATGGCACTTCGGAAGTTATCAAACTTTCGATAGCCTCTGCCGATTGCTTTGAGCAGTTGGATTTTACCGTTCAACCGCTCTGCCATCG
>JANPBM010000060.1:0-14213 GCA_031430435.1 Acidobacteriota bacterium | reverse complement strand
TTGAATATAAAAGAATCGGACGCTGCTGAAATTAACGGAGCGATACAAGTTTTAGCGGACAAATTACAGCCGTTGCTGATTGCTCTTGAAGCGTCCGACCGACAATCGCTCGCCAAAATGAAGGATAAAAGCGTTCCGTTTGTCGAGAAAGTTATTCAGTATGTTGAATCGAATCCTGAGTTTATTCCTGTGTTTTTGAACACGGACGAGATGAAAAAAGACTTTAACGCCTTTACCGTTCTGAATAATTTTTTGCGTCCTTTGGCTCAAATTACTCGGAATTTAGAAGATACGGCGATGCTCTGCGGAAGCGAAGCGTATTCGGCGGGTTTAATCTATTACGGTTCGGTCAAACAAGCCGCTAAGGTCAATGTCCCGAAAGCCAAAGCCGTCGCCGATGATCTCAGCGTTAGGTTTGAAGCTCAAAAGGTGAGTAAAAAGAAGCCTTAACCGATAAAATAACTCGTTGAAGCGAGTTCGGAACTAAGTGAAGCGAGTTAAAACATAAAAAAAGCTGGTTCGGAAGTAAATGAAGCGAGTTAATAACTCGATTAAGCCGATAAATAACTCGGTTAAGCAAGTTAAAATATAAATAAAGCCGTTTCGGAACTCGGAAAGCCAAGTTTAGAAGCGGCTTTATTTATCTTATGCGCAAACTATTTTTGCGACTTTTTCAAAAATCCGACAAATTCATCGCCGGTTCTGGTCAAACCCGGAAAAGTTGCCAGCGGTTTTCCGTCTGCATCGAAAACAGCGTAGTAAGGCAAAGCAACAGTGCCGAAAGTTTCCTGCTCGAAACGTTGATATTTTTCGTAAACTTCGCCGTTGCCGTCCGTATAAAGTCTGGCAAGAATAAACTTATCCATTTCAGATTTTACTTCCGGACGCGGAAACATATTTGCTTCCATCCACCGACAATTTGTGCAGGTGTAACCCGTAAAATCGACGAAAACTCTTTTATTTTGCAGTTTCGCCTGTCGCAGAGCTTCGTCCAAATCATTGGTTATCCAAACTGATTCTTCGTTTTTATTGCCGAGAATATTAAACGCTGATTCGGCATTTTTGGGCGGTAAAAACGATTCAAGTTCGCCGAGTTTTTTGCCTAAAACTCCCGAAATTAAATAAACCCCGAAGCCGAACGCAACCACGGCAAATCCGATTCTGAGCATCGACAATTTTTTAATCGGCGAATCGTTGCGAAATTTAAAGATTCCGAGCAAATAAAACGCTAACGCAACGGCGATAATTACCCACACCGTCAGCACAACTTCGCGGGTAAAAACCCCCCAATGCCACACTAAATCAACATTTGAGAGAAATTTCATTGCCGCCGCAATTTCCAAAAATCCCATGACGACCTTGACAGAATTAAGCCAACCGCCGGCTTTCGGAAGTTGTGAAAGCAGTTGCGGAACAAGCGCGAGAATAAAAAACGGCAACGCAAAAACAGTCGAAAAAGCCAACATTCCGACCAACGGATACTGCCAATCGCCTTGGGCGGTTGAAACCAAAATTGTGCCGACAAACGGCGATGTGCAAGTAAAAGATGTGAGTGAGAACGTCAAACCCATCAACAACGCGCCAATATAGGCGCTGCCGTTCCCTTCCGAACTTCGCGTAATTGAATCGAGTTTGCTTAGGATTGAACTTGGCACGCCGATTTCGTAAAACCCGAACAAATTAAAGGCAAAGAAGAAAAATATGCCCATTATTAAAATGTTGACAAACGGATTTGCCGCAAACAAATTGATGCCCGAAGCACCGAGTAAAATCGCCAGAGCCATTCCCAAAGCCGTAAATGTCAAAATAATTCCGACCGAATAGACAAGCGCAAGTTTCAGAGATTTTCCGCGATTTCCGCCTGCGTGATTAGTGAAATACGATACGGTAATGGGAATCATCGGAAAAACACACGGCGTTAAAAGCGAGATTGCGCCGAACGAGATTGCCAGCCAAATAAATGACCAGATATTTAAATCCTGAGGTTTTTCAGCCGTAAATGTCGGTGCGGCAGTCGCCGGTTTTTTATCTTCGATAACGCCGCTCAGATTTATTTTGACGGTTTTCGGCGGCAGACAAAGCGTGTCGTTACAAACTTGGAACCGTGTCGAAACAATCAAATTTTCAACGTTTAAAATATCTTTGAGCTTAAAATTAAACTCGGTTTTTTCGTTAAAGTATTTAGTTTCGATGCCGAAATTTTGATCGAACTTAACAATCGGTTTCGGCGTTTCGATGTTTCCGTCAATTAAAAACGGTTCGTTGACCGTAATTTTTGTCGCAATCGGTCCGCCTGCGGGTTGTTCGGTCGAATATAAATGCCAATCGCCTTCAATCGTCGCCGAAAGTTTAAACGATTTATCTTTGTTTTCAAGTTTCCACGACACAGGATTTTGTGCAGTGACAAGTACTGTTGAAAAAATAAGTATTAAAAACAAACTAACAATCTGAAATCTGAAATAAGGAATTTGGAATCGCTTCATAGTTTTAAGTTTAGCATTTTGCGTTAATTGCAAACAATTTCGTATAATCAATCTTAAGAATTTAGTATCAAACAATAATAAGTTTCATTAATCATTTTTTATTTCCAATGAGTAACGCAAAACAAAAGATTGCCGAAGAAAATACGAACGATAAAGACGTTTCGGATGTACTTGACCCGGAAACCGCAAAAGCCGAGTATTTGGAGCGCCGAAAGTCGCAGCTTGAATCAATTAAAAACACACCGAAAGAATTACTTTTGGAGATGTTGTACCAAATGGTTTTAGGCAGACGCTTTGAAGAAAAATGTGCCGAAGTTTACCGAATGGGCAAAATCGGCGGTTTTTGTCATCTTTATATCGGACAAGAAGCGGTCGGAATCGGTTCGCTGATGGCTCTGCGTGATAATGACGATTATGTTGTTACCAGCTACCGCGATCACGTTCAAGCGATGGTTAAAGGAATGTCGCCCGAATCAGTAATGGCGGAACTTTACGGCAAAGCCGGCGGTTGTGTGAAAGGAAAAGGCGGTTCGATGCATATGTTTTCCAAAGAATTAGGCTTTTTTGGCGGACACGGAATTGTCGGCGGACAAATCGGCACGGGAACCGGAATGGCTTTTGCCCAAAAATACAAAGGCACCGACGGAGTTACGCTTTGCTTTTTCGGCGAAGCCGCACTCAACCAAGGAATGTTTCACGAATCGTTAAATATGGCACAGCTTTGGAAGTTGCCGTGCATCTATATTTGCGAAAATAATCAATACGGAATGGGAACTTCGCAAGAACGTGCGATGTCAATCAAAAGCATTGCGAAAAAAGGCGAAGGCTACGGAATGGCAAGCGAATTTGTTGACGGAATGGATGTTATGGCGGTTCGTGCGGCAACGTTGCGGGCAATCGAACGCGGGCGAAAAGACGGTTCGCCGACACTTTTAGAAATGAATTGCTATCGCTATCGCGGACATTCGATGTCTGACCCGGGAAATTATCGCACATCTGAAGAAATTAAAAAATATCAGCAACGCGACCCGATTTATCTGTTCATCGAAAGTTTGAAAGAAGCGAAAATTATCAACGATAAAGCAGTTGAGGAACTTGAAGCAAAGGTCGCCGAAGTTGTTGAGAATGCGGTGAAGTTTGCGGAAGAAAGTCCGTTTCCTGATGCGAGTGAATTATTCACAGATGTTTTGGCTTAGTTTTCCAATCAATAAATCAAGATTATCAAAATTATATGGCAGTTATGACGATTCGCGATGCTTTAAACCAGGCATTGCGTGAAGAAATTTTACGAGACGAAAATGTTTTCATCATGGGCGAAGAAGTCGCCGAATATGACGGGGCATATAAAGTTACACGCGGACTTTGGAAAGAGTTTGGCGATAAGCGTGTAATTGATTCACCGATTACCGAACTTGGTTTCGCGGGTTTGGGCGTTGGTGCGGCGATGGCTGGCTTGCGTCCGGTAATCGAGTTTATGACGTGGAATTTCAGTATTTTAGCGTCAGACCAAATCATCAATCACGCCGCAAAAATGCTTTATATGTCGGGCGGACAGTTCAATGTTCCGATTGTTTTTCGCGGTCCGAACGGTTCTGCATTCCAAGTTTCATCGCAGCACTCGCAAGCTCTCGAAGCATTTTACGCAAACTTTCCGGGCTTAAAAGTGATTATGCCGTCAACTGCGGCTGACGCAAAAGGCTTGTTAAAATCGGCGATTCGTGACAATAATCCGGTCGTTTTTCTTGAACAAGAAACGATGTATGGAATGAAAGGCGAAGTTCCCGACGATGACGATTTCTTGGTTCCGATTGGTGTTGCCGATGTGAAACGCGAAGGCAAAGATTGCACGATTGTTGCACGTTCATTTACTGTTCCGCAAGCATTGAAAGCGGCGGAAATGCTTGAAAGTGAAGGAGTTTCAGTCGAGGTTGTCGATCCGCGAACAATCAAACCGCTTGATATTGACACGATTGTAAATTCAGTTAAAAAGACAAATCGTCTGGTTATTGCCGAAGAATCGCACGCATTCGCCAGCGTCGGAGCGGAAATTTCGCATCAAGTTATGGAACACGCTTTCGATTATCTCGACGCTCCGATCAAACGAATTTCTTGTGCCGAAACGCCGATGCCTTACGCACGAAACTTGGAAATTTTGGCTTTACCGAGTGTTGAGAAGATTATTGCGGCGGTGAAAGAAGTTTGTTATTTGTAAATGAACTTTAATGATAATAAGAATATGACGCAAAAAGATTATCAAGTTACTACCGAAGTTAAAATAGACGCAGATTTGCTTGAGTATTTAGAAACTGAATCAAAAGCACGAAACGAAGATTCGATAAATAGTTTATTAAACAACATTTTGCGTCATAAAATTGAAAATCGTAAGTTTAGCGAAGAATTGCTGAACGATTCAACATTCGTTAGCAGATTAAAAAAAAAATTAGCGGCGTGAACAGAAAAGCCTTAAAACTCAATTACTTGCAAACTCCGCGACCAATCGGAATTTTCGCGATTCGCAATTTAGCGAATGAAAAAATGTTTATCGGACAAAGCGAAAATTTAGACGGAATTATTAATCGGATTAAGTTTCAATTAAACGCCGGTTGTCATAATCAAAATGACTTACAAGCCGATTGGAATGAATCGGGAAGCGAAAAATTTGAGTTTGAAGTTTTAGAAGAACTTGAACCAAGAGAAAATCTCGACATCAAAAAAGAGTTGGAATTTTTGGAAGATTTATGGCTCGAAAAGCTAAAACCTTTCGGGAATTTCGGCTATAACGAGCCGAAAAAAACTCGTGAACAACGTCTGCAAATGATTGCGGCAAACAATATGCAGAAATGACAACGCTGAAAGAAACAAAAGAAAAAATTAACGCCGATTCGGAAAATTGGAAGTTGTATTTTTATGATTTTGTTGATGATTTTCGATATTATAAAAACGTTGAAATGATTTCCGAGTCTTTTGCCTTTGATAATGAAAAATTTGATGCTTTGCTTGCTTCAACTGCCGAAAAACTTTGCGAAGAATTAGGTTTGGAAATTCCGAAATGGTTGAACGAAACGCCGAGTTGCAAAACGCCTTTTTTTGTCGCAGGTTTTGAAAAGTTAAAGGCAACCGCGATTGTCGAAAGTCCGTTGCGTTTTCGGATTCGCAATGTTTTTGTTACCGCATCATTTTTACAAAGAGTTTGATAAACTAAAGAAAATAAACATTTTATGGCTGATAAATTTACAATGCCCAAACTTTCGCCAACAATGGAAGAAGGACAAATTGCACGTTGGTTAAAGGCAGAAGGCGACACATTTGAAGAAGGCGAAACGATTGCCGAAGTTGATACGGACAAAGCAACGATGGAATTAACCGCGTTGAAAGGCGGCACTTTGCTCAAAATTTTGAAGCAAGGCGGCGAAACTGCGTTACTTAATGAAACGATTGCGATTACGGGCAAAACAGGCGAAGATTTTTCCGCACTTTTGGCGGAAATCGGCACTAAGCCGGTCGCGGTGAGCAGTAACGGAAACTCGCAATCTAAAGTTGAAGAAGCGAAACCCGTTGAAATAATTCAGCCGAAAGTTGAGGAACAAACGCCGAAGTCCGGAGACGGCAGAATACTTGTTTCGCCGATTGCCGCACGAATGGCGACTGAAAACGGCATTGATTTGCGAACAATAAACGGATCAGGTCCGCAAGGTCGGATTATCAAACGCGATATTGAAACTGCTTTGGAAAGTCCGAAACCGAAAGTTCAAAGTCCGAGTTTTACCGCTTCACAAGTTTTCGGTGCGTCAAATTTCCGTGATGAATCTGCGTCCAAAATGCGTCAGATTATCGCTGAACGTCTGACTGCTTCGACTCAAAATGTGCCGCATTTTTACTTAACCGTTGAAATAGAAATGGACAGCGTGATTGCTCTGCGTAAACAAATTAACGCAACCGTTTCAGAAGCCGAGAAGGTTTCCGTCAACGATATTATCGTCAAAGCGGCGGCAATGTCGCTCGTCAAACATCAATGGGTTAATGCTTCGTTCCAAGATAAATCGGTGAGATTTTACGAAGATGCGGACATCAGTATTGCCGTGGCGATTGAAGACGGTTTGATTACGCCGGTTGTTCGTGCCGCAAATAAAAAAGGATTGTTGGCGATAAGTGCTGAAATAAAAGAACTTGCGGGACGTGCAAAGGCGAAAAAACTTCAACCCGAAGAATATACAGGCGGAACATTTTCGATTTCAAACCTCGGAATGTTCGGCATCGAACAATTTACCGCAATCATCAATCCGCCCGAAGCAGGAATTTTGGCGATTGGCGGTGCGAGTGAAAAAGCGGTCGTCAGAAACGGTGAAATTGTCGTGCGAAATATGATGAATGTTACAATGTCGTGCGATCACCGCGTAATTGACGGTGCAACAGGTGCGAAATTTTTGCAAACATTTAAGCAAATGTTGGAAACGCCGGCGATGATGCTTTTGTAAAAATTATGAGTGCTTTACCGAAAAAAATATATACGCTCGAAGAATACTTTCAGCTTGAATTGGATTCGAATGAACGATTTGAATATTTCGACGGAGAAATTATTACAATGAGTGGAGTTAGCGAAACGCATGATGCGGTTGAAGTAAATTTGATAACAACTTTTCGCACGAAACTTCGCGGTAAAAAATGTCGTAATTTTGCGGCTAATATGCGTTTGAAAGTTCCGAGTTTGCCGCCGTATCGTTACTCCGACGGTTCGGCTTTGTGCGGTGAAGCGGTGTTTGAAAAAATCGGTGATGTTGATGTTTTGGTAAATCCGCAGTTAATTATTGAGGTTTTATCGCACTCGACCGAAAAATTCGACCGCGACCAAAAGTTCAAACATTATAAATCGCTTGAAAGTTTCAGCGAGTATTTATTAATTTCGCAAGAGACATATTTTGTTGTGCATTATCGCAAACACAACGAAAAATTTTGGATGCAGACCGAATACGATAAATTAGACGATGTGATTAATTTAACCACGATTGATTGTGACCTGACTTTAGCCGAAATATACGAAGATATTGAATTGCCTGCCGTTGAAATCTAAACTTTAAACGAAAAGTGGAAAATTGAAGCAATAATGCGTTTTGATTTTCCACTTTTTATTGTCAATTTTCCGATAAAAGTTCCAATGCTTCTTTGGCAATTTCGCGGTCGTCAAAGTGAAATTTATCGTTGCCGATAATTTGATAAGTTTCGTGTCCTTTTCCGCAGATTAACACAACGTCATTCGGTTTGGCTTTGGCGATTGCTTGATGAATTGCCTCGCGTCGGTCGGGAATTATTTGATACGGACAATTTGTGTCTTTTAACCCAACTTCAATTTCCGCAAGTATTTGCAACGGATTTTCCGTTCGCGGATTGTCGGATGTGGCGATAACCAAATCGCTGTTTCTGCCCGCGACTTCGCCCATCGGTTGACGTTTCGTTTTGTCTCGGTCGCCGCCGCAACCGAAAACGGTGATAATTCTGCCGTCAGCCAAATCTTTCGCGGTTCTGAGAGTGTTCAAAAGCGCGTCGTCCGAATGTGCGTAATCCACGACAACCGCAAAATTTCCTTCGTGCAAAACTCGCTCGAATCTTCCGGGAGCTCCGACACAAACCTCCAATCCTTTTTGAATCGAATCGAAACTGTAACCGAGTTCAAACGCCGTTGCGGTTGCCGCCAACATATTGTAAACGTGCGGTTTACCGACCAGCGGAGAAACAATTTCGCGTGTTCCGTAGGGAGTTTTCAGCGTAAAAGATGTTCCTTTCAGCAATGAAACTTCGATATTGTTTGCAGTTAAATCAGCTTCCGATTCTTGCGAAAATGTAACTATTTTTTGACCGTTCGCTTTTAGTTCAGCAGTTAATTTTTTGCCCCAAACATCGTCAATATTTATCACCGAAGATTCGGGTATTTCGCCTAATCTGCCGTCAAAAAGCATCTTTTTTGAGTCGAAATAACTTTCCATCGTCAAATGATAATCAAGATGATCGCGGGTTAAATTCGCAAAAACCGCGACTTTAAAATGCAGAGCGTCGCAACGATGTAAATGCAGGGCTTGCGACGAAGTTTCCATTGTCGCCATTTTGCAACCGCTTTCAATCGCTTCATGCAGAAAACGATTCGTATCCGATGCTTCGGGCGTTGTGCGTACGGCTTCTTCGCTTTTGTCGCCGATTCTGTATTCAACCGTTGTCAGCATCGCCGATTTTTCGCCCGCAGCGGTTGCCAAGGCGTAAGTTAAATATGTGGTTGTCGTCTTGCCGTTCGTGCCTGTAATTCCGACTAATTTCAGTTGTTTCGACGGGTTTCCGTTAATTACAGCCGCCGCTTGAGCAAGTGCAACTCTTGCATTTGCAACCTTTAGCCACGCGCCTTGGAAATTTTCGGGAACATCGAATTCCGAAATAATTCCGACGCAACCCCGACGCATGACATCGTCAACAAACTTGTGTCCGTCCATTGTCAACCCTTTGACGGCGACAAAAAGTCCGCCGACACTTGCTTGCCGCGAATCGTGCGTCACGTCCGCAACGAGAGTTTCGGCATTACCGACAAGGTTGGATTTTAATCTTTCGGCAATCTCGCCGAGCGTTGCTTGGTTTTTCATAAAGTAAATTTCAACACAAACTTAAAAAGATTACAAAGCCGAATGTGAAATGAAAAGTGTGAAAATAACTTCAACGTTGCATTTTATACGATTGAAAGTTAAAATTTTCATTCGAACTGCAAATCATTATGAAAATTCACGAATATCAAGGAAAAGAGATTTTGAAGAGTTTCGGTGTGCCTGTGCCGCGAGGAATTGTTGCCCGCACCGCCGAAGAAGCCGAACAAGCGGCAAAGGATTTGGGAACGCCGGTCGTAGTTGTCAAAGCGCAAATTCACGCGGGCGGTCGCGGGAAAGGCGGCGGCGTAAAAATTGCCAAATCGCCGGCAGAAGCAAAAGAGTTTGCCTCGCAAATACTTGGCATGCAATTAGTTACGCACCAAACCGGAGCGTCCGGTCAAAAAGTCAAAACTCTTTTGATCGAAGAAGGTTTGCCGATTGACAAAGAATTTTATCTCGGCATTACGCTTGACCGAGTAACGGGACGCAATACGTTTATGGCTTCAAAAGCCGGCGGAATGGACATCGAAAAAGTTGCCGAAGAAACGCCCGAACTTATTTTGAAAGAAGCGGTTGACCCAAGCGTCGGGTTGCGTCCGTTTCAAGCCAGAAAGATGGCTTTCGGACTCGGTATTCCGGCTGAACTGATCGGACAGGCGACCAAATTTATGCTGTCGTTGTATGATGCTTACGAAAAAATCGATGCTTCGTTATTGGAAATCAACCCGTTTTTGTTGACTTCGGATAATCGCTTAATTGCTTTGGACGCAAAGGTTAATTTCGACGACAACGCGATGTATCGACACAAAGAATTTATTGAATTGCGTGATTTGGACGAAGAAGAGCCGCTTGAAATCGAAGCCTCGAAGTTTGATTTGAACTATATCAAATTGGACGGAAACATCGGCTGTATGGTCAACGGCGCAGGTTTGGCGATGGGAACAATGGACATCATCAAACATAACGGCGGTGAACCCGCAAACTTTTTGGACGTTGGCGGAGGCGCATCACAAGAACGAGTCGAAAATGCGTTTAGAATTTTATTGGCTGATAAATCGGTTAAAGCTGTTTTAATCAACATTTTCGGCGGCATTGTGCGGTGCGATATGGTCGCCAACGGCGTTGTCGCGGCAATTAAAAATCTCGGCATTTCAATTCCGGTCGTTGCACGATTAGAAGGCACCAACGTTGAAGAAGGCAAGCGAGTTTTGCGAGAATCGGGCATCGGAATTATTTCAGCCGAAGGAATGCAAGACGCGGCGGCGAAGGTTGTCGCGGCAGTCGCCTGATAAGTTCACGCTTATTCGGAAATTATTCGATTCACAATCACAATAAGTTTGTGGTAATATCTTATTGATTTTTACCGCAAACTTTTACTTTTATGACCGTTAAAATTGAAAAACTTATCGACGGGCTTTGCTCCATTTCAGATTCGGATTTTACTTGCGATAATGTCTATGAATTTCTGGCTCAAAATCCGATTGAAGTTGAGACAATTTCACCTTTTTTCTTTTGGAGCAGCAAATGTTACACGCGAAACTTGATTTATAAAGACGAGCGTTTTGAACTGATGACGCTTTGTTGGGAAAGCGGACAGGCTTCGCGTATTCACAATCATTCCGATCAGCGATGTTGGATGACTGTCCCCGTCGGAAAACTTCGCGGTCAAAACTTTAAAGCCGTCGAAGTTGATGAAGATAAAAATTATTGCAAGTTGCAGGAAACCTTTATGTTTGACCTTTCGGATTGTTTGACGGCAAAGGTTGAACTCGAAGAGCCAATCCATCAAATCCTTAATTTACAAGAATTTAACGAACGCGCAGTCAGTCTCCACGTCTATTCAAAACCATTCGAAAGCTGTTTGTCTTATTGCAATCAAACCCACAAATTTTCCGAAGTAAAACTAAATTATACCAGCGTCAACGGTAAACTCTGCGAAGGAATAAATTTATAATATGGAACAATTTACGATAATTTGCCCGTGTTGTGATGCGATTTTAACGATTGATTCGCAAACCGGAAGTTTGCTCGCCCACGAAGAAAAAAAGAAGCCGATCGGGACATTTGAAGATTTAAAAAGTGATTTGGACAAACAAAAACAAAAGGTTGAAAACATTTTTGCCCAAGAAATGTCGTCGCAAAAAGACCGCGAACGACTGCTCGAAGAAAAATTTCAAGCAGCCTTGAAACGTGCCGATACAGATTCGGATAAACCGTTCAGAAATCCGTTAGAATTTGATTAACGTGAAAAAAAATACTCAATATTGTCAGAAATGTCAGTCTGCAAATTCAATCGGCGAACCGAATTGCGTGAAATGCGGAACACGGTTGATGATTGTTACTTTTCCGGCATCTTACCGCCACGATGAACCGTTTCAGCCAAGTTATTACGAACAGTTTTTGCTCGAAAAAGTCTCCTCGCTTGAACTGCAAATTGTTTTGATGACTAATTCCTTTAAAAAAATACTCGACATCTTTGATAAATCACAACCCGTTTCAAAATCGGGACAAATCGTTGGCGAAAAACCTGTAACTCGACTTAAACGGACTGAATTCAAAGAGTTATCGATTGACGGAATCGGGGTTTATCATCAAATAATTAAGCAACACAACGGCAAAAAACAAGATTTGTTTAATCAGTTAATTAAAGACGGTTTCAAATTTTATTCGCAAAACGAAGAAAAACAATCGCTCAGAACTTTTGAACGCGCCGTCACTGTTTCGCCGAAAAATATTGCGTTGCTGACTTTTCTCGGCAAGATTTTGTTTGAGCAGGAAAACAATAAATCTGCCGAAAAATACCTTGAAAAAGCCCGTGAAATTGCCCCGAACGACGAGAAACTTTTACTCTTATCAGCCACAATCTACGCTGATTCCGAGCGTTTCGATGAAGCGAAAGATTGTTTAGATAGTCTGCCAAACAACGCAGACTCGGCATTTTGCGTCAATTTCATCAAAGGTTTTGTGTTATTTGCCAAAGAAGAATGGCTGAACTCGCTCAAGGCTTTCCAAGAATGTATGGGCGTTTTGCCTTGCGCCGAAAGCGCTTATTTGTTCGGCTGCATTTTATATCAAGTAAAACAGGATGAATTGGCAAAGCAAGTGCTTGAAATGGCAGTTAAATTTGATGAAAGTTTTGCCGATGCGTGGTTTATGTTAAGTCGAACCTGTCTGAATTCGAGCGAAAAAGCCGACGCTGAAAATTATCTGAAAAAAGCATCCGAAGCAAAAGATTCGCGGTCGCAATGTTTCGAATTTTTGAACGGTAAAAAGGCATTTCCGCAAAGCGCGTTGCCTTTTATCGGAAGCAAATTTTTTCTGAAAGGTTCAAAAAGGTTGTCGGAATTATTCAAAAAAGAACTCAATAAAATTTTAGACTGATACAACGCAGGTTCGCGGCAACAAATTTTACCGCAGAGAATTCAGATTTTATCTTTCCACTGCAAAACTTCATCTCGCAGAATCGGGTTTTGTTGAAAACTTCCCGTTTGACCTTGGGCGGCGGTCGCGCGCTGAATGTGCCAATACGAAAGTCCGAGTTTTCCGACCGACCGAATAAACGCCCGTCTTGCTCTGAATTTACCGCTGAGCGTCCAAATAAAACTCCGGAATGCCGATGTTACAATGTCTAATTGTTCTTGGGTAATAAGCCCGCGTGCCACATCTATTGCCAAAGTATCTTTCAAAATCTTGCTTTGTCGTCGCATAATAAAAATCGCAAAGCCGATAAATATCAGAAAAAACGGGATTTCCAGAATCAAGTATCCGACGATAAAACCTTCTAATTGTCCGAAAGTCGCCATTCCGTTCCAAATCGCGTGGAGTGCAACGGCACAACAATAACCGACAATCGGCATCAAAAACCTGACGACCGTATTATGTGATTCACGCGAAATTCCGCATCCGATTCCCGTCATCGAAGTAAATGTAACGTGAGCAAACGGCGACATAATCCCACGCAAAACGAATAAAACAATCAACGCTTTTCCGCCGCCTTCGTTCAATCCGCGACCGTAATAAAGGACGTTTTCGACCGTTGCAAAACCAAGCGCAATAACTCCGCCATAAATAATACCGTCTAAAATATCGTCGAATTCGCGGCGAAAAAAAGCGAGCAACAGCAACAAACCAAAGCCTTTCGAGCCTTCTTCAAATATCGGCGCCGAAATAACCGCCGCGACTTCGCGTCCGAAAATTGCTCCCATCACATCGTTGGCAGTGGCGGAAAAAATAACCGCGACCAATGCTCCCCACGCAAACGAAAGAGCAAGCAACCAAATCGGTTCGGGATCATAGCGGTCAAGCCAAACGAGCGGTAAAATATATAAAACCGCCGGCGTAAACGCAACCACCGAAGCGACAATCGCCGTGCCGATGCCGATGCTTCCGCCAATCATCAACATCACAATCAACGACAAAAACACAACCGCAAATGTCGCCACGCCGAAAAATACATATTTCCCAGTTTGGCTTTTCGGTTGCTTATCAACGTTATTATTATGCAATCCGATATACGACATCGAATTCATGACGCTTTGAGCGGGCAAAGGTTGTTGAAAAACTCGATTTATCGGCGGAACTTGAAATTGTCCGATTTGCGGCGATAATATCTGCACCACCGATTCAACGCCGTTTCGCCCGAATCCGACTTTGTCGCCCGAATTTAACTTGATTTTTTGAATTCGTTCACCGTTGACGAAACTTCCGTTCGTGCTGTTATTGTCAACCAAATAAAATCCGTCGCCTAAAAACTGAATATAGGCGTGGTTACTCGAAACAATTCTTTCGGTCGGGGCAAATTGCACATTGCATTTCTCACCTCGTCCGAAAGTCAAAAAACCGTCGGTAATATCAAAAGTTTTACCGACCAACGAACTGTTTTGCAGAATAATTGAAAGTTTCATATTGTCATCATAAAAGCGAAAAGCCTAAAGCCAAGTTTTTAACAAGACTTTAGGCATTCAGATGAAAGTTTTGCCGAAAACTAATTAGGTTGCACGGAATTAGGCGAAGGTCTGTCGCCCGTTTGCCCGAATACTTTTTGCACCACCGCGTTGTTTGAACTGTTCAACCGATACCATTCGTTCGTTGTCGGTCGAAATACTCCGAC
>JANPBM010000059.1:0-2553 GCA_031430435.1 Acidobacteriota bacterium | reverse complement strand
GAAATTCTACAAATAATTTCAGTCTCAATCTTTGACAAAACCCAATTAAATCAGCTACTTAACGAATGTCGATTACAAAACTCGGAAGTTCAGACTTCTAAACAGTTGAGTTTATTCGACTTATAACCGGACACTAATGAGTAGATTCAATAGGTGAAAAGATTGACTGGTATGATGCTATAGCGGATTCTATTAATGAGCGTTTTGAGGAGTAAGCCAAAAACTTCAAAAAGAAAATTAAAATAAAAAATTTATATGACAAATACTTATCACAATTACATCAACGGCGAATGGAAAGAAAGTTCGTCTAATCAATGGTTTGAAAACCTTAATCCGGCAAACACCGGCGACGTTATCGGTCGTTTTCCGCAATCGAACGACGCGGACGTGAACGAAGCAGTTGCGGCGGCAAAATCGGCGGCAACGCGGTGGCGACGAACTCCGGCACCGAAACGAGCGGAAATTTTGTTCAAACTTGCCCGCATTTTGGAACGCGAAAAAGAAAGTTTTACGCGAGATATGACCCGCGAAATGGGCAAGGTTTTGAAGGAAGCCGGCGGCGATGTCCAAGAGGCGATCGATTGCACCTATTACACGGCGGGCGAAGGCAGACGTTTACACGGATTCACCACGCCGGCGGAAATGCCGAATAAATTTGCGATGTGCGTGCGTCAACCCGTCGGAATTTGCGGCTTGATTACGCCGTTCAATTTTCCGATGGCGATTCCGAGTTGGAAGCTGATTCCGGCGTTAGTTTGCGGAAACACAGTCGTCATTAAATCGGGCGAAGACGTGCCGTTATCAACCATTAACCTCGTCAAAGCGTGCGAAGAAGCGGGAATTCCGAAAGGCGTAATCAATCTTGTCAACGGTTTTGCCGAACCCGGAAAAGCACTTGTTGCCCACAAAGACGTACGTCTGATTTCGTTCACGGGTTCGACCGAGACAGGCAGAGTTATCGCCGAAAAATGTGCGACCACCAACAAAATTGTCAGCTTAGAAATGGGCGGAAAAAACGCGATTATCGTGATGGACGATGCAGACGTTGACAACGCCGTCGAAGGTTCGCTGTGGGGAGCCTTCGGGACTTCGGGGCAACGTTGTACGGCTTCGAGTCGGATTGTTGTGCATCGTAAAATTTATAAAGAATTTTGCGAAAAATTAGCGGCGAAAACGAAGCAATTAGTGGTCGGCGACGGTTTAAATCCGGATGTTCAAGTCGGTCCGGTTATCAACCAATCGCAGATGGAAAAGATTTTGAAATATATCGAAATCGGTAAAAACGAAGATAAAGCAACGTTGGCGTGCGGCGGAAATCAACTGACAACGGGCGAATATGCGAAAGGTTATTTTATTGAACCGACTGTTTTTACGGACGTTAATCGAAATCACCGCATCGCCCAAGAAGAAATTTTCGGACCTGTTACCAGCGTGATTCCGTTTGACACTTTGGACGAAGCGATTGATATTGTCAACGATGTTTCGTATGGTTTGTCGTCAGCAATTTATACGCAAGACGTGAACCAAGCGTTTTACGCGATGCAAGAACTTTATACCGGAATTTGCTATGTAAATTCGGCGACAATCGGTGCCGAAGTTCACTTACCGTTTGGCGGAACAAAAGGCACAGGCAACGGACACCGCGAAGCCGGAACGCAGGTTTTGGACATTTTCACGGAATGGAAATCGCTCTACATTGACTATTCGGGCAAGTTGCAAAAGGCTCAAATTGATGAAGTTGAGATTTAGAATTTGCTATAACTTATTGAAAAGGCAGGTTTTATTACTTGCCTTTTATTTTAAACATTATGAACTTTGCAAGAATTATTTTAATTGTCTTAATTTTTTCACTCCTATTCTCTTGTCAACAAAAAACATCAATTCCGAATGAAACTTCAGAATCAATTTATGATGGATTAGTCAGAAAAGATGATAGAGAATGTGAGAAACAAAATATTCAAATCGTCTCACTATTAACAGAGCTGGCAAAAATAAGAACTTCTGATAAGAGTTTTATGCAAACTGATTCAGCAAAAATACGACTGTTTGTTGAAAAGGTAAAGGATAAAGAAGATTTATTTGATTTGGCGAAAATTCTTAAAATACTTGAAAGAAATTCATCAAATGATGAGTGTTTCCAAAATAATTTGATGAATGTTTACTCTCACGCTTTCTGGGATTGCATAGAAATACTTGCCGAAGATAGAAGCGATGGTAATTTAGCAACTTTAGAGAGATTGAAAAAAGAAATTAGAATTAGTGGCGGTGATTCTTACAATTGGTCAACAATCGTTTATAGAGTTCCTCAGCCTTGAGAATTATGATTAAAAATGATGTTGAATTGACCGTAACGCTTGAAAGAGTTCAAACTTTTATGAATTTAGTTTTGAATATGCGGAAAGTTGAAAAAAATATGGTTCTACCGACATTTTAATGGTAACAAGTTAAGTTTCCCGTAAAAGAACAAAATGGCACTTCGGAAGTTATCAAACTTTCGATAGCCTCTGCCGATTGCTTTGAGCAGTTGGATTTTACCGTTCAACCGCTCTGCCA
>JANPBM010000058.1:0-7309 GCA_031430435.1 Acidobacteriota bacterium | reverse complement strand
AGAGATGCTGTGGAAAAAGATAAAGTATGATTGGCTTGGCTGGGAAGCCTATAGTTCATACAAAAACTTGTGCATAGAACTTGATAAAATTCTTTCCCGGATCGGTTCATTATATTACATTACTTTTGCTTAGGTGCTTACATATTCGTTAAATTTACGTTACAAAAATAACACAGTTTATCCGATAAATTGAAAATTTAAGGCAAACATATAAAAATTACGGCTAAACCGGAATTACTTGCGTCTTACTTTCAGTCGATATTTTCGGCAATATAATTTTGAGGTTTGCAATTATGGACAGAAGATATTTTTTGAAATCGAGCGGAATCGCACTGGCAAGTTTTGGTTTGACGGGCATTGCCCCGAATTTTTTACAACAATTTGCCAATGCTCAAACGTTGACCGATAAAAGCGGTAAAAAGAAAACTTTGATTGTTATTTTCCAACGCGGCGCGGTTGACGGTTTGAATATGGTTGTGCCGCACGGCGACAGCGATTATTACAATTTACGCAAAACAATCGCGGTGCAAAAACCCAATCAAACCGACGGCGCAATAAATCTCGACGGATTTTTCGGGCTTCATCCTTCGCTCGAACCGTTTGAAAAATTATGGCAGTCAAAACAACTGGCGGTGATTCACGCGGCAGGTTCGCCAAACAACACACGCTCGCATTTCGATGCCCAAGATTACATGGAAAGCGGCACGCCGGGCAACAAAGGGACGCGTGACGGTTGGCTCAATCGAGTTTTGCAAACGTCCGAAACCACACAAGATTCGCCGTTTCGCACGGTGGCGATGACACAACAAATACCGCGAAGTTTAATCGGTAAATATCCGACCGTGGCGATGACGAATCTCGCTGATTTTTCAATCAAAGCAGGTATTTATTCGGCAAATGTACAAGGCGGTTTTGAAGGAATTTACGAGCAAACCACAAAAGATGCGCTCGGCGAAGCAGGCAAAGAAACATTTGAAGCCGTAAATTATTTGAAACGAGCAAACCCGTCGCAGTACAAAGCCGAAAACGGCGCGGTTTATCCGAATTCGCCGTTCGGACGTTCACTTTTGCAGATCGGGCAAATGGTGAAAGCGGGAATCGGGTTGGAAGTCGCGTTTGCCGAAGTCGGCGGTTGGGACACGCATGTCAACGAAGGCGGCGGACGCGGACAACTGGCGAATTTACTCCGCGATTTCGGGCAATCAATCGCCGCTTTAACCACAGATTTGGGCAAACAAATGGACGATGTCGTAATTTTAACGATGTCGGAATTCGGTCGCACGGCAAAAGAAAACGGCTCACGCGGAACGGATCACGGACACGCGAACGCGATGTTTGTCATCGGAAATAAGGTCAATGGCGGAAAGGTTTACGGCGATTGGAAAGGTTTAAGTCCGAATGGTTTGAACGAAGGCAGAGATTTAGCCGTTACGACGGATTTCCGCGACGTGTTTGCCGAAATTTCATCGAAACATCTCGGCAATAAATCGTTTGATAAGATTTTTCCCGATTACAAAATAACAGACGCAAACCGACGAAATTTTATTTTATAAAAGTTGTTTGTAAAGCCTGAAATACGGTAAAAATAAAAAATACGCCTGCGAAATATACCGAATAAACTAAAAACGATCAGTTTGAATTTGCAGATTTTGTCTTATTTTCAGCCTGTTTTGTAGTATTCGCAGGCAAAGCCAAACAGTTTTCCGGAAATCGGATAACAGTTTCGTCAATCACAAACTCTGCCTTGCGTTACAAATACTTTCTAAAAAATTCCCGATTCAGAACCTAAAAACTTGCACACCGTTCAATAAATAGTTAGAGTTTTCACACGGAATATGAATTTTCTCGAGTTGGTCGGCGAAACGCTTGACGGCAAATATAAAATTGAACGCGAACTTGGGCGAGGCGGAATGGGAACCGTCTATTTTGCCACGCATTTAGGTACGGAACGACCCGTTGCGGTCAAAGTTATTGTGCCGCAATTTATGCAGAAAGCCGAATTTGTCGAACGCTTTCGGCGTGAAGCTCGCGCCGCCGGACGGCTTCGACATCCGAATGTGGTTGACGTAACCGATTTCGGAATTTCCGAGTCGAAAGACGGCAAAGTTGCATATTTGGTGATGGAATATCTTGACGGTTGCACGCTCGGCGAGATTTTGGAAGAAGAAAAACAACTTCCGCTTTCGTTTACGCTCGATATTTTGGAACAAGTTTGTTTTGCGGTGCAAGAAGCCCACGAACAGGGAATTATTCACCGCGATTTAAAGCCCGACAACATTTGGCTCGAACCGAATCAACGCGGCGGTTACACGGTCAAAGTTCTCGATTTCGGCATCGCCAAACTCGAAGAAGCAGGTTCGTTTGATTCACAGAACATCAACTTACGCAACGCTTTACCGACACAATCTTTCCGACAAAGCGAAACTGTTGCAGAAAATACCAACGCGAAAACAATCGTTGAAAATAAAAATTCAACGATGATTTCAGAATCAAATACCGCGATCTTTCACGAATCGGGAACGCTTGTGCAGACAGATAAATCAGAACAAGGCACGGCAATTTTAGATGTCGGCGAACAAAACACGGCGATTTTATCCGATAAAAAAACGCAAATTCTTAGCGATGAAAGCGGCACGAAAATGCTTTCGGTCGCCAAAGACACCGATAATTCTTCAAACAATTCAACCGCTGAATTAACGCGAGTCGGAGCAGTTTTGGGAACGCCGTTGTATATGTCGCCCGAACAATGTCGCGGCGAAAAACTTACAAGTCGTTCCGATATATATAGTTTAGCGGTTATCGCGTATCAGATGCTGGCAGGGAAGACTCCGTTCGCCGGTGAGTTTATGAGCGTGATGGAATCGCACAAACTCGATGAACCGCCGCCGCTTGACGCAAAAAAAGTTCCGAAAAAAGTAAAACGAGTTATTCATGCGGCATTAGCGAAAAATGTTGACGAACGACCGCCGACAGCCGAAGCGTTTGCCAGTGAACTACGCTCGCATTCTGAAGGTTTCGGCAGACTTTTGCAACGTGCCTTAGTTATTTATTCCGAACATTTACCGAAGTTTTTGGGCTTAGGTTTGTTGGCGACTCTGCCGAATTTAATCTTGGCAATTTTACAGGTCAGTTTCGGGATTCTTGCCTCAACAGAGGTGATTGAAGTTGACACATTAAATTATTTTATCGGCACAATCAGCTTTATCGGTTTTTTCGCTCAGATTTTTACTGCCGCTTTGATAATCGGAACGGTTACTTGGTTAGTCGCTCGGATTCTCGCCGCTCCGCTTCGCCCGATTAGCGTTAAATCCGGCTTGAAAATGGCTTGGACAAAAAGAAAATCGCTATTCTTTACGCTCATTCCGCAAACTTTATTGACGTTGATTACAGTTACCTGCTGTTTTCCGCTCGGTATTTATTTTTCAACCGTCTATTCTTTAATCACACCTTCGATAATGATGGAAAATGTGAGCGGCAAAGCGGCGTTTCGGCGATCGAAAGAACTGGTAAATCGTTCATTTTGGACAACTCTGGCTGTTTCAATTTTAATTTACATGGTGCCTGTAACAATCGGCGGAACAATCGGAGTTGTAACGGCGGCAATTACTCGCCAATCAGAGTTAAATGAAAAGGCGGAAAAAGTTAAAACTTCCGCAACTAAGGTTATCAAAGAAGATGACGATGAAAATAGTGATGAAGTCAGTGATAATAACGATATAAGTATTGGCGGTGGCACGATTAAAATAAAAGACTCGGAATCCGAAGACCTTTCGCCCGAAGAAAAATATGCCAAGCGTTTGAAAAACGTTCGCCGAGAAACATTGACACAATTTTTGATGCACATATTTTTAACTCCGATTTTGATTTTAATTTCATCATTGTCGTTTGTAATTACGGCATTACTTTATATTAAAACACGGCTCGCGGGCGGTGAATCGATGCAAGATTTACTGTCAAAATTTGAAGACGCGGATTCGCAAAAAACGACTAAATGGCAAACCCGAATCCGCGAAAGATTGCAACAATCAGGCAGGGTTACAGGTAAAACGTGATGACGAAATTCAAAATTAAGAAGGTTGTATTTTTGCTTTTAATTTTCTCCTTTTCACTTGTTTGTTTTTCGCAAACTTCAACCAAAACAAACGTTATCGACGTTACAAATAATTATGGTAAAGTTTGGATTATTGCCGAAGAGATCGAAAAATTCACAATTTCACCGACTGAAAATGTCGAAATTTCCGCGAATAAAATCACCGTAAAATCAAAAAATGAAAAGGCTCGAATTGATATTGTCGTCAAAGTTCCGCTTCGTTCATTCGTGCGTGTCCAAACGGACGCGGGCGAAGTGAAAATCGGCGGAAATGTTGCAAACGCAGAAGTTAGAACTGAAACAGGAACAATTTTTACCGAAATTCCGCTTGACGATGTAACATATAATTTGCTCTGGACAGCTTCGCGTCCGCGATTTTTGAGCGATTTTAAACTTGAAGACGTAAAGGAAAAAAACGCGGGGAAATTTGAAATAAAAGGAAGTTGGAAAGCGGAAAACGAAAAAATTGAAAGCGAGGAAACGAAAGACAAAGGAAAAAAGACAAAGGACATTTTTCTAAGTCTGACAACGGCACGCGGAATTATTTTGCTGAATATAAAACCGTCCGAAGTTCCGTCCGATCTGCGTGAAAGACCGCTGACGGAAGCCTCGAAAGCGATTGTCCGCAGCGGCGATTCGATGTTGACGGAAGCAATCCGCAAATCTTCGCCAAAGTATTTCGGCGATTACGCAAAAACTCTTCCGCCGCTCAAACGCGAGCCGAGTTTGAATGATGCAAAACCGAATACAAATCTTGCAAATTCACCTTATAAACGAGTTACGATTAAAGTTGTTGACGAAAAAAATCGTACGGTTTCTGATTTGACAGCAAAAGATTTCATAATTTCAGAAAGCGGAAAGTCGCGTGAAGTTCTCGAAATTCAACCTTCGACTGCATCTTTTAATTTAGTTTTATTGTTGGACGTTTCCGGAAGCATCGAAAATTACGTTGATTTTATTCGCAAAACTGCCCGTCAATTTGTCAACACAATGGACAAAAACGACAAAATTTCGATTGTAACTTTCCGCGACGACGTAAAAGTTATCTCGAAATTTACGGTTGACAAAAAGAGTTTATCGGAGAGTTTAGATACTTTTGATGCGGGCGGCGGAACGGCATTTTACGATGCGGTTGCGTTTAGTTTGGTTGAAACTTTGCGACCTTTACGCGGCGAACGCACGGCGATAATTGCAATCACGGACGGCGACGACAACCGCTCGTTTTTACCGTTTGACACTCTGCTCGGTTCGATAGAAGAAAGCGGCGCGTTAATTTATCCGCTGTATGTGCCGTCAGAGTTAATTGCTTCAACGGCAACACTCAGCCAAGATTCTTTGCGGACAAAATATCTCGGATTAACCTCAAAAGCACAAGGCGAAGGCGAAAAATTGGCGAAAATTTCCGGCGGAGTTTATTACCAAATCAAGCGTTTGGAAGATTTGCAAAAGGCTTACGACGACATCGTTGTTCAGCTTCGCACCGCGTATAATGTGACTTTTCGCTCGGAAACTGCGGAACTCGGAAATCGTTCTACGCCGCGTTTGAAAGTTAAAATAAACCGTGAAAATGTGTCAACCTCGCTTGGCGCGATCGGCGAACTTTCACCTCCGGAATATCAAAAGTTCGAGCCGAAAATTGTCGAAGAATTTGCCGAAAACGAAATTCGCGGCGAGGTTGAAAAAGTAAATTATAAACAGTTTGTAAACGGTAAATTGCGTGAAGTAAAAATTGAAAAATTGAATGTCGATAATTCGCCAAGTGCTTTTATTCTAACAGATAACGAAAATAAAATTGCCGTCAGTCGCTGGCTTTCGCCCAAACGTTCGCGTTCGTATCCGTACTCGCGGGTGTATGAAACGCTTGGTTTCAACGGCAAAAAAGTGGCGATAATTCCTGTGATAAAAGACGAAGGTTTAGGCGGCGAACGCGACTTTTTGCAATGGGACACGATTTCGCTTTTGAGCCTTTTGGATGTTCACGTGGTGCTTGCGTATTACGACGACGCGATAAAAAACACGAAGCAAAACGACCAAATTACTTCCCAAAAACTTGATAACGAATTTGTTTCGAGCAAGTTACGCGAATTGATGAATTTCAAAGGAACTTCACGCGAATGGAATGAAAACGAGGCGAAGAATCTGAAAAATATCTTCACGACCGCGAAAGAATCTTACGCCCGAATTTCGGAAAAAACGAAAACTTATCTGCATAATTCCGACTCAATCGACGAACTGATAAATTTCGCCGAAACACCAAGCAAATTCATCGAATTTTCACGCCAAAAATCAAGCAAAGCACAAGACCGCGAATTCAATACGCTTCAACCGAAAGAAGCCTTGGACAGCGACACGAAAGCCCGTGTAACCATCACAAACGCACTTTTCGGCAAGTACTTTTTTACTTGCGATGAAACAAAAATTGAAGAAAAACTTGTTTGGTTAATCGAAGCTAAACACAGCCAACGCAGTATTTTACCGACAGAAAACGACATCAAAGACGGTTTGCTGAAAATGATGATTTACACAAATCTGCGTAACGTCAAAATCGGACGCGGAAACTTTGAAAGCAAATCTGCGTTGAAATTAACTTCGACCAAAATTGTCGGAAACATCACATCTGACGCAAGTGAAGCCGAAGTTACAAACTTTTTCAAAGCAAATTTATTCGAGGTAAAGACGAAAAGTTTTTTGACAAAATTATTCACGGAAGCGAGAGAAAATAAGTTCACGATAATTTTAGAAAAAGGCGAAATAAAAAAGTAATATCTTGTGTGCAACCTAAAAAAATAACAAATTAGTGCTAAGTTGTTGTAAATAACCGGATTTTGCTTTGGTCGCGTCAGCGACAATCTGAGTTTAGCCGTGTCTTTTAAGGCACGGAACGTAAAAATGACATATTCTGTCGCGTTAGCGACAGTTGAACAAACGATGAATCAGTTGTCGCCGACGCGACATAAATTCAACTAAACCTAATCCGTGCAATAAATTACACGGCTAAATTCATTTAGTCGCGACGCGACAATTAAGGAATTTTAAGTTGCACACAAGGTAAGTAATCAGTCTTTTACGGAAAATAATTTGCCGAAACATCCGGTTTGAAGATTATCGAAGCGCGAGAAAAGGCGTTTGGGATTGTTAATTTGCTTGTCTGCGAAAATTTATCGCGGCAATAAAATCTTTGTCCGTAAATCTACGGCTTTTTACCGCCGCCAATGCTCC
>JANPBM010000057.1:0-9221 GCA_031430435.1 Acidobacteriota bacterium | reverse complement strand
AGGGTTTGGCACCTCGATGTCGGCTCATCTCATCCTGGGGCTGAAGAAGGTCCCAAGGGTTTGGCTGTTCGCCAATTAAAGAGGTACGTGAGCTGGGTTCAGAACGTCGCGAGACAGTTCGGTCCCTATCTGGTGTGGGCGTAGCAAAATTGAGAGAATCTGTCTTTAGTACGAGAGGACCGAGACGGACTGACCTCTAGTGTACCGGTTATTGTACCAACAGTAGTGCCGGGTAGCTATGTTAGGCATGGATAAACGCTGAATGCATCTAAGCGTGAAGCCAGACTCAAGATTAGTTTTGCCAGTGAGACTCGTGGTAGACCACCACGTTGATAGGTTGGAGATGTAAGCACAGTAATGTGTTTAGTTGACCAATACTAATTGTCCCAAGGCTTGACCATAAAATTTATTTGCAATTTTACACAGGTTTTTAGTTATTATATTTACTGTTAAATTTTTACCGATATATCAAGTTTTTCGGTGATTTTGTCAATAGCGTTACACCCGTTCCCATCCCGAACACGGAAGTTAAGTCTATTCGAGCCCATGATACTGCATCTTTCAGGTGTGGGAAAGTAGGAAGTCGCCGGATTTATTTCAAAAGCCTGTTTAGTTTACAATACTAGACAGGCTTTTTTGATTTTAATATGCCCGACAAAAATATCAGCTTTAACAATTACTTTAAGTTTTTATCCTTTGCAGTGGTTTTCAGCGGACTTTTTTCGCTGTTTATTTCGGGTGGCATCGGGATTATTGCCACTGTATTATTTTTAGTTGTTATGCTTGTCGCTTGGTTTTTAGAAGAATCAACTTGGCAAATATCCGAAAGAATCGCGCTTGTCTTAATTTTTTTGGCGGTTCCGCTTTATTATTTCGATTGGAAATTTCAACTCTTCGGCGGTGTCAAAGAACAGTTGGCGGTAAGTGCTTTATCTCGTCTGATTTTGACTTTAGGAGCGATAAAATTACTTCAGCGTAAAGCGGACAGAGATTGGGTATTTTTATACATCATCGCGTTTTTTGAAATTTTATTGGCGGCAGGCGTAAGTATCAGCCCGACATATATTGCCTCTTTGGCATTGTTCTTGATATTCTCGGTTTTGGCGATAATTGCGTTTGAAATAAAAAAAACCTCGCGCAGTGTTGAAAACCAAAAGACAACACTCAAGACTCAACATTTTTTGTCTTCTAAAACACTTTCGCAACTTCCGTTCGTCGCAGTTTTATTACTTTTTGCCGTCATCCTTTTTGCCGTTCCGACATTCTTCTTTTTGCCCAGATTCAGCGGTGCAGGAATGGGTTCAAACTTTGGAAATTCGCAAAGTTTGACAGGCTTTTCGGATAAAGTTACGCTTGGCGACATCGGCAAAGTACAACAAAGCGATGAGACGGTGATGCGGATTAAAGTCGATAATCCGTTAAATGCGCAGATTCAAAATACTCGGTGGCGTGGCGTAGCCTTAGATCAATTCGACAATAAAAATTGGAGGAAAACTCCGATAATGAGTGAGGTTTTGACCAAAGATAACGGTAACTTCTTTAGGTTGAATGCAGCTAAAAACGACGCAAATTTTGTAACCCAAACAGTTTATCTCGAATCGATTGACACTTCGGTTTTGTTCAATTTATCAAAACCGATTCAAGTGTTCGGGAATTACCTTTCCATCTCAAAAGACAGGGAAGACGCTTACATAATTGCTCGAAGTGATGCGAACAGAACAAGTTACAAAGTTGTTTCTGATGTTTCGACTCCGAAAATTGCAGATTTACGAAACGAAGATTCAACGTTCACCGACAGTTTTGACAAACGATATGTGCAGTTGCCGAAAATCGATCAAAGGATTTCGGTGAAAGCAAAAGAAGTTATCGAGCAAACAAAAGCCGCGAATCGTTACGATAAAGCGAAGGCAATCGAAACATATTTGCAGAACAATTTTGCTTACACGCTTGATTTGAAAGTTGGGACTGACGAACCTGTCGCCGATTTTTTGTTCAATATAAAAGCCGGACATTGCGAGTATTTTGCAACCGCAATGGCGATTATGCTCAGAACGCAGGGTATTGCAACCAGAGTAGTCAACGGATTTCAACAAGGCGAATATAACACGACGGCAGATGTTTTTGTCGTCAAACAACGCAACGCTCATTCGTGGGTCGAGGTTTATTTTCCGGAAAAAGATGTTTGGATTACCTTTGACCCGACTCCGTTTGCAGGACAAAATGCACCTGTCTCCGAATCAACGTTTACTTCGCAGATTTCAAATTATCTCGAAGGTTTGGAATCCATCTGGGTTCAGTATTTTGTCAGCTACGACAACGAAGAGCAGCGAACTTTAGCGAAAACTTTTCGCGGTAAATTCTCGGAATATCAAGTCATTGCGTCGGTTTGGTTGATTGAAATACAAAATCATTTGATTGCGTGGTGGAAAGATATTTCGGGCGAACAAGGTTTTGAAGCGCGAATTTATGCGATAATTTACGCAGTCGGCACAATTTTGATTACGGCATTGGCGATTGTTATTTCGTTTTGGTTCGGACGCGGAATTTGGCGTTTGAAATTTTGGCAAAAGTTGTGGCGGTGGTTTTCCCGTAAATCGGAAACTCCGATAATCGAATTTTATCAGCGAATGATAATTGCTTTGGACAGAAAAGGTTACAAACGCGAATTGTCGCAAACGCCGTTAGAATTCGCGCTGAGTTTGAATATGTCGGAAGCCGTAAAAATTACCGAACATTATAATCGTGTTCGATTCGGCGAAAAAAGTTTGAACGGCGACGAGCAAAATGAAATTGAAAGTTGGCTGCAAAAATTGGAAGTGAAAGAATGAAAAAAGTTGGATTTGTAAGTTTAGGTTGCCCGAAAAACTTGGTTGACAGCGAAGTGATGATGGGACAACTCAAAAATTCGGGTTACGAAATTGTCACGGACGCGCAGGAAGCGGAAACTGTGGTCGTCAATACTTGCGGGTTTATCGAATCGGCGAAGCAGGAATCTATCGACGCAATTCTCGAAGCAACGCGGTTGAAAAGTGAAGGAAAGGCGAAACGAGTCATCGTCGCGGGTTGTTTGGTCGAACGTTACCGCGATGATTTGATGAAAGAATTACCCGAAGTTGACGCGTTTATCGGTACGAACGAAATTAACCGGATTTTGGAGGTTTCGGACGAAAATATCAATCCGAAAGATTTGCCGTATTACAAAATCGGCGGTAAATCCGCGACATATTTGTATGACGAAGATTCGCCGCGTTTCCTCGCCACGCAATCGCACACGGCGTTTATCAAAATCGCCGAAGGTTGCGACCGACCTTGTACGTTTTGTTCGATTCCGAATATGCGCGGCAGTTTTCGCTCTCGCCGGTTCGGTTCGATTATGAAAGAAGCCCAAGATTTAGCGAATCAAGGTGTCAAAGAATTGGTTTTGATTGCCCAAGATTCATCGCGTTACGGCGAAGATTTAGGCGATGTCAATGCTCTCGCGCATCTTATCAACGAACTTTCGCAGCTCGAAAAAATCGAATGGGTGCGCCCGATGTATGCGTTTCCGACTCATATTTCGGACGCTTTTTTGGACGCAATCGCTAATAATCCGAAAGCCGTAAAATATCTGGATATGCCGTTGCAACACGCTTCACGCAAAATTTTGAAGGCAATGAAACGTGGCGGAACTCGTGAAAGTCTGGAAAAACTTATCAAGCGGGTGCGTGAAAGAGTGCCGAATATTGCGATTCGGACAACGTTTATTGTCGGCTTTCCAAGTGAAACCGAAGAAGATTTCGAAGAATTGATGACGTTTGTCCGCAACTGCGAATTCGATAACGTCGGCGTGTTCACCTATTCCGATGAAGAAGGAACGCCCGCGTTTGATATTTTTCCGAAAGTTGATGCAAAAACGATGAAATCTCGGCGTTCGCGGTTGATGAAAGAGCAAGCTAAAATCAGTAAACGCAACAACAAGTTGAAAATCGGTAAAACTTTTCCCGTTATGTTTGAAGGCGTTTCACAAGAATCCGATTTGCTTTTTCAAGGTCGTCTGCAAAGCCAAGCGCAAGAAATCGACGGTTTTATTTTAATCAATGATATGCCCGAAAACTTTGAACCGAAAATCGGCGAAATTTATAATGTGCAAATAAATGATGCTCACGAATACGATTTAATCGGGGCGATTATTTAAATTAAAACCGACTCGACAATTTATCTGCCGAGTCGGTCAATTTGAAAAGATTGTTGTCTATGTTCCCATAAACGCGGAAATTTTAAGCCGAAATTTGGTTACGCCGCTGCCGCCGCCTTTGACATACACCCGAAACACATAATCTCCTGTTTTCTCGGCTTCGCCGCTGAACTTACGAACGTCGATTCCTTCGGTAAACTCTGAGCCGTCGGTTTTGCGAACGGTAAATTTTACGTTTTTGTTGGCTGAGGTCAGCGTTGATTCGATAAATTCATACTCATTGATCCGAATCACATAATCG
This sequence comes from Acidobacteriota bacterium, assembly GCA_031430435.1. Lineage (GTDB taxonomy): Bacteria > Acidobacteriota > Blastocatellia > Pyrinomonadales > Pyrinomonadaceae > JANNVK01. The sequence goes on along the minus strand of JANPBM010000057.1, from coordinate 4,746 downwards.
ACGTAATCAGAGCCTTTAACGCTGCCCGAAACAGTTTTTTCGTATTGGTTTTTAGCAAAACTTACCCGAACTCGTGTCTGAGCCGAAGCCGAAACAACGCACATCGAAAACACGACGGCGATCAATAAAATTATTTTTTTCATATCATTTTCTCCTGACTAAATTACGTCTTTTACATCATACAACAGACGCGGTTTGCCGACAGCTTTTGCTTAGAAAGCAACCGGTAATTTTCCGCATTTGCAAACCGACTTTTGCCGCTTACTTTCCGCGCGGTTTGGCATTCTTTACATATTTATCAAACCAATCGATCATTTCAAAAAGCGTGTGGTCGATTGATTCCCGCGCCGAATATCCGTGTTGTTCGAGCGGAAGCATAACGAGTCGCGCGGTTCCGCCGTTTCCGCGAATGGCGGCAAACATTCTCTCCGATTGAATCGGAAAAGTTCCTTGGTTATTGTCCGCTTCGCCGTGAATCATCAGCATCGGCTCTTTGATTTTGTCGGCAAATGCAAATGGCGAAACATTCATATACATATCTTTTGCTTCCCAAAACGAACGTCTTTCGGATTGAAAACCAAACGGCGTGAGCGTGCGATTATACGCGCCCGAACGTGCGATTCCCGCCCGAAACAAATCGCTGTGAGCCAACAAATTCGCGGTCATAAACGCACCGTAACTGTGTCCGCCAACGCCGACTCGTTCGGGATCGGTAACGCCCATTTCGGTCGCTTTATCAATCGCGGCTTTTGCCGAATCAACAATTTGTTTGACAAAAGTTTCGTTCACCGTTTCAGGATTGCCGATAACCGGCATCGTTGTATCATCCAAAACCGCGTAGCCTTGCATCAAGAAAAACAGATGCGAATAACCGGCGATCGACGTAAAACGTTTGGTTGAACCCGAAACTTGTCCGGCGGTCGAAGCATCGGTAAATTCGAGCGGATACGCCCAAACGACTGTCGGCAAACGAGTTCCCGCTTTGTAATTCGGCGGCAAATAAAGCGTAAACGACAAATCAACGCCGTCCGCGCGTTTGTATTTAACGAGCTGTTTGGTAATTCCGCGAAGTTGCGGTGTCGGGTCGGTGAAGTTTGTCAGCTTTTTATCGTCAACCATCACGCAATTTGTGTCTGCCGGACATAATGTTTTAGCGAAAAAATTAGGCGGCTCGGTGGTAGATTCACGGCGAGTAATAATCCGTCCGCCATAGTTATCGATAACTTCAACAATGCTTTCATAACTTTCTTTGTCGCATTGCCACAAACGAATTTTCGCCGATGTTTTCAAATTCATTCTATCCAAAAACGGTCGGTCGCCGTCAGCCGAAGCACCATCGCCTTCGAGCAAAATATCATCGCCATTTTGCGAAATTACAGATTTCCCGTTCGGTAAAAGTTTGGTTGCGGGACTTCCGATGTCGTTGTAGCGGTCATTTATGTTCAAATCTGAAATCAACTTCGGCACAGCGGACGGATTGCGGTAATCGGTCATAAAAACACGTCGTTTTTGCGTATCGCGGTTGTAATCGTAATACATCATCAGTCCGTCTTTTTCGCCGAAAATTTGTCCGACAGAACGCTGTTGCACCGTCAAAAGTTGTTTCGGCGATTCGGAAAACGGTGCGGCAATCGTCATCAATTTATCACGCAACTCGACTTTGTTCTTCGGGTTTCCGCCGTCCAATGCTTCCGTCCAAATCAGCGTTGCATTTTCGGTCGGAATCCAATTATAACTTCGCGGCGATGTCGTTACGCCTTCAATCGGCAAGTTGTCTTGGAGCGGAATGCTCGCAACTTTGTAATTTAATTTACCGTCCGAATTTATAACTTCAACTTCCTTTGGAAAGCGTTGAAACGGATAGAGATACGAAAATGGACGCTGAATTTTTGAGACAAGAATGTTTTGTCCGTCGGGCGAAACCGAAACTGAATCGTAAATCGCAGGTTGTCCGATTTGCTTGATTTTTCCGTCTAAACTAACGATTGCGAGTTGCGATGTCATCAAAAACTCGAACAAACGCTCGTCTTCCGGCGATTTCAATAAATCTTGAAAGGTTTGCACTGCGCCTGTCCGCCCCGAAGTTTCTTGGATATTCGGTTCGATCGGAACAACGGAACGCTGCGGAACTTGACCGCGATTGTTCGGAATCATATAAACGAGCAGATTTTTTTGATCGGGCATCCATTGAAAGCCGCCGAGAATCCCGTTTACTTGTATCTTTTTCAACAACTTGGCTTTACCCGATTCAACTTCGGCAAACCACAGTTCGATGCCGTTTGCGGTCGTGTTTGTAAAGGCAAAATGTTTTCCGTCCGCACTCCAACGCAAACTGCCGACCTTCGCGTTCGCCGGTAATTCAATCTGTTTGGCAGTATCGTTATCGAGCGTTCTGAGGCTCAATTTTACGGCGTACGGTTGTCGATATTGACCGTTTGTGTTTGGGTTTATCCGCAAACCCGCCAGCCGAAGCATCGGTTGAGCGAGTTCGGAAATCGGCGGATAACGCACGCCTTCGGACAACAGCATATATTTATTGTCGGGCGAAATCGAAACATTCGGCGTAACCGCAGCATTCAAAACGTCCGACACATTTTGCGGCGGTTGTTTGTAACCTTGCGCGAAAGCAACGGCGGACAAAAGTAGCAGAGCGAATAGAACAGTCGGTTTTTGCATAAATTAAATATAGTTTACGGAAACAATTTTGTGTTTTAGGTTCGGATTTTCAGCACATAAAACGGCAGTTGTCGGAACGTTCGATTGAATGAGCGTCGAGCCGCGTAATATAGTCTGAAAAGTACGAAAATACCTTAGAAACCGATGTTATGCAAACCGGTTTCAGTCGCCGAAGATTTAGTTTTGTATAACGCGGGTTACAAGGATTAAATTACTCTGCGCAACGTAAAATTGGCTCTTGCAAAGGTTGAATTACTCTGCGCAACGTAAAATTGACTCTCGCAAGGATTAAATTCATCTGCGCAACATAAAACTTATCTGCGCAACATAAAATTCATCTGCGCGGCGTAAAATTACTCTGCGCAGAGTAAAGTTTGCAGTTCAGAGTACAAATTTCAGTTTGCAAACCGTTAGCGAAGCAAAACGGTTAAACTTCACGCGAAATTCAAGTTTATTTTATCCGAAAGACTCTACGCTGAAGCGTATTTGGCAAACTGAAGTTTGGACTCTGAACTTTCTTTTATTACAAGGAATATTTTAGTTGCTGACGGCGACAAATTTAATAGCGTCGGGTCGTTCAGAGTACAAATTTCAATTTGCAAACCGTGAGCGAAGCAAAACGGTTGAACTTCACGCGAAATTCAAGTTTATTTTATCCGAAGACTCTACGCTGAAGCGTATTTAGCAAACTGAAGTTTGTACTCTGAACGCATTCTCGTTACTCATTGTACCCGACGCTATTAAATTCGTCACCTTCGGCGATGTTTGGAATATCAGCGGGAAATGTTATTCGGGATTTTTGTTTTTGATTGTTTGGCGTAAATCTTTTATATTTGTTGCAGATACAGAAAGAATTTTGTAAAAAGTAGAGGATTAAATGTTAAATATGATTTGGTATGCGTGTTACGGTTCTAATATGGACGAAACGAGGTTCTTAAAGTATATTCAAGGCGGCGATTTAACAGTTAATGGGAAAACTATACCTTATACGGCTTGCCCAACTGACACAAATTCACCAAGAGAATCAGAGCCATATTTGATTAACAGACGATTCTATTTTGCAAAAAAGTCGCAGAAAACTTGGAATGGACATGGCGTTGGTTTTATTTCTACTAAATGTAATAGCCGAAGTCTTACTTATGCTAAATTATATTTGATAAGCAGAGATCAGTTTAATCATTTATACGAAAGTGAAAATAACGGAAATACCTATTTAATAGACTATGATGCACTTCAAAGAGATGGTATTTTAGATTTCCAACGCGGTTTTTACAACAGAATCATCCAATTGAAAGATAATTACAAAGGTTATCCAATTTTGACATTTACAAATAGCCAAGTTCCTCCTAAAAATAGACCAAATGCACCAATGGCTGAGTATGTAGAGTTAATTAGTAATGGTTTAAGGATAACTCACAATCTAACCGATGAAGATATTGCTAGATATATTAAAAAAGCAAAAAGAAGATGAAGCCGAAACTCCATCTTCTTAATTTCAAGTATTTATTCAATCTTTAATACTTCATCAAATCCAACACCGCTTTTTCAACATCTTCCGTCTGCGGCAAAATGATAGGCAACCCTCCAAATCAGATAACAAAGTCGCTGTTTCGCCCTCACGTCCATAGAATTGTTATGCCCTCCGCTAAAAGTAAGATATTGTTATTTCATTTCGGAAAAGCTGGAGCTAACTTTTTCATTTGCTTTGAGACTAATAATTTGTTTATTAACTCATCAGTTTGTGTCATCAGGTTTTTAAGTTTGTCAAAATCAAACTTGTTGCAAAGCAACATAATACCTGATTTTCGCATATCACTTGTATCGTTAGCGTATAGCTGAAGATAACCATTTCCGTCGTTATGAGCGATAACCGAAAATGAAAGTTGTCTGGAGTATGAATCAACTGCACCAAGATTTATTTGAATAGAAGTAAGCACCTAAGCAAAAGTAATGTAATATAATGAACCGATCCGGGAAAGAATTTTATCAAGTTCTATGCACAAGTTTTTGTATGAACTATAGGCTTCCCAGCCAAGCCAATCATACTTTATCTTTTTCCACAGCATCTCT
>JANPBM010000056.1:0-113646 GCA_031430435.1 Acidobacteriota bacterium | reverse complement strand
AGAGATGCTGTGGAAAAAGATAAAGTATGATTGGCTTGGCTGGGAAGCCTATAGTTCATACAAAAACTTGTGCATAGAACTTGATAAAATTCTTTCCCGGATCGGTTCATTATATTACATTACTTTTGCTTAGGTGCTTAGGTCATTTTGGCTTGAATTCCCGCTAAATCTCCGCCCCAATAAAGCCGCCAATTTGATTGCGTCGAATCAAAAAGACCCGAACTTTGGGCAGGATTATCGTTGGTTACGCTTCCGTTGTGGAAACGGTCGGTAATAATTTGATAAACAGTTTCGCGTTTGAAATCGTTTGATTTTACCTGAGCAGGCAAAAATATAGTCAACCACGCCAAAATAAATGCTGATACGGCTCTTTTCATTAAATTCTCCTTCTTAAATGAAATCCCCGGAATATTGTTTTTCGGGAAAATATGTTATTGATTAAAAAGTTTTTTCCTGAGTCAGGTTACGGGAAACAGGAAAGCCAAGAAAAAACTGCTGATGTAAATGGAGTATATTTTGGTTTGGTGAAAAAAGCAAATAGTTTGTTGCAGTGGCAAACAAAGATTTGAAAAAAAAGCGGAAGATAATTATTCGACATTTTTTCTCTTAATCATTTCAAGCCGATTTCCGCGTTCGTTATATTTTACTTCGTCCATTATGTTGTGGATAAACATCACGCCGCGACCGCTGGTTTTGAACAGATTTTCGGGGTTGGTCGGGTCGGGAATTTCGGAAACTTTGAAGCCTTCGCCTTCGTCTTCGATGGTAAAACGAGCTTCTTTGGTTGAAACTTCGGCAGTGATTTTCACTAATTTTTGAGAGTCGAATTTGTTGCCGTGTTTGACGGCGTTCACAAATGCTTCGTCTAAAGCTATAAAAAGGTTGGATTTTTCTACGTCAATTACGCCGATTTTTTCAACGCGTTTCATCAAATAATCCAAGACGGCGTGCATCGTGGAAATTGCGCTGGGTAATTCAAATTCGATTTTTTCGCGCAGGTTTCGGACAATTTCAACCTTATCGACAAACTGTGATTTGTAGTTCAAGATTGTTTCAACAAAACTTTTCAGCTCATCTTCGTTAAATTCATCACGTTTGAAATTTGCCGCACAGATTTTAAAGGCTTTGATGTGTTCATCGGCGACGGCGGAAATTGTCGGCAGACAAGTTGGCTCGTTTCCGTTATTATTTGACCCCGAAACACTTTTTTCGCCGTCCAAATCCGTAATTACCAAATCGAAACTCTTTATATTTTTTATATTTAAAGCATCGGCGCGATTTTCGACAATTTCAACATAATGACTCGTTTCGGTAAAAACTTTTGATAACGCTCCGGCTAAATCATCGTGGTCATCAATAATTAAAATTTGTCTTTGCATCACTGTAAAATGTTACGATATTTTTTTGGGCTTGTTGCAAATAATAACCTAAGTTGCGAGAATTTTCTTAAAAATGAACGAAAAAGTTTTCAAATTCGACGATATTTCCGCATACACGCTCACACAGCGGTGCCTGATTCGGCTCGCCGACCTCGTTTTTTACTCGTTGGTCGTAATAATCGGAAAAACAATCAAGTTTGAAATCGAGAATATCGAAAATTACGATGAAATAATTAAAGCCGAAAAGATTCCGATTTACGCATTTTGGCACAACAATATTTTTCTCGGCACATATTATTTCAGAAACCGAAAAATAATCGTGATGTCGTCAAAAAGTTTCGATGCCGAATATATTGCCAGATTTATCAAACGACTCGGTTACGGCACGATTCGCGGAAGTTCGACCCGCGGCGGAGTCGGAGCTTTGGTCGAAATGGTACGAATGATGAAACGCGGTTTTCCGACCGGTTTTACGGTTGACGGACCGAAAGGACCGAAATATGAGGCAAAAGCGGGCGTGTGTTTACTGGCAAAAAAAACGGGCAATCCGATTATGCCGTTTGTTGTTGTTCCGCAGAAATATTGGACAATAAACAGTTGGGACAAACTGCAAATTCCGAAGCCTTTCAGTCGAGCGTTATTGAAAATCGGCAAACCGATTTGCGTTGAAAGCAAAATAAATGATGAAGATATTGAAAATAAACGACTTGAGTTACAAAAAACACTTGACGAATTGGTAAAAAACGGTGAAAATTGGCAAAACACAACAAATAAATAAAATTAGGCAACTTTTTTTATAAAAATTGTTTCAAAGATTTTTCAAAAAAAACAGGGTTTTATTTTTGCGTTATCAAAAAAAAATAACGGATAAATTTATGCCCGCAATAAACAAGTAAGTTTTATTTACACTACTTAAAGGAGAAGACAATAATGTCTCTATTTGATTCAGTTATAAGTATGGCAGCGGAAAAGTTTGGTTTGGGCGACAAATCAGGCACGTTGCTCTCAGCGTTACTTTCGATGATGACAAATCAAGATTCAGGCGGTTTTTCGGGGTTCTTGAATTTATTCAGCAAAGCAGGCTTAGGTGATTTAGCTTCTTCGTGGGTCAGCAGCGGAGCAAATTCGTCGCTTTCAAACGAGCAACTCGAATCTGCCCTCGGCTCAAACACAATCGGCTCGATTGCCGAAAAAGTCGGACTTTCGGCAAGTACGGCAACCTCTGCCATGGCGTGGATGGTTCCGCAAGTTATCGACAAATTAACTCCGGACGGCGTTGTTCCGGAAGAAAAAGATTTGCTCTCGAAAATCGGTGATTTTCTGAGCGGTTGGGGCGGAGCGGCGGTTGGCGCCGCAGGTGCAGTTGCGGGACTCGCGGGTTCGGCAATCGGCGGAACAGCAAACGCCGTCGGCGATGTTGCGGGTGCGGGAGTTGACGCAGGCAAAAAAGTTGTCGGAGCAGTCGGCGACACACTCGGCGGAGCAAGCAAAATGGTCGGCGGAGCAATCGGTGATGTTACCGATGGCGGAAGCGGAATCTTGAAATGGTTGCTGCCGTTACTTTTGTTGGGTTTATTGTTGCTTTTGGGCTATTGGTTCTGCGGCAAAGGTCAAGCGCCGGCGACCAACACCAATACAAACATAAACAAACCGGCAAATGTGGTTACAAACGTAAATACAAATGTTAACGTAAACGCAGTTCCGGCAGGCGAGAAAAAATTGACCGAAGTAGTATTGCCGAACGGCACGAAACTTCAGGCTTATCCGGGCGGCATCGAAGATCAACTGATTAAATTTATCCAATCGGATGAGTATAAGAATGGAACTGAGGCTACTTTGAAAGATAAATGGTTCAGTTTCGACGATTTGAACTTCAAGTTCGGAACAACCGAATTAGCTCCCGAATCAAAGCGTCAGTTAGATAACATTGTTGCGATTCTAAAGGCTTTCCCCGATGTTAAAATGAAACTCGGCGGATATACCGACAAGAAAGGCGATGATGCCGCAAACTTGAAACTGTCAGACACCAGAGCAAAAGCTGTTAAAGCCGCCATCGAAAAAGCAGGTGTCGGAGCGCAAGTTCCACAGGCTGAAGGTTACGGCGAAAAATTTGCCACCGTGGCTGAAACCGGTACGGACGATGAACGCAAAGTTGACAGAAAAACTTCGGTTCGTTTGATTAAAGGCGACGGAGCTGCAAAACCAACAGACGCAAACGCTAAACCGGCTGACACAAAACCGGTTGCTGCAAATACAACCAACACGGCAAAACCGGCGGATGCAAAACCTGCAACTGTGCCGGCAAACAAATAAGACTTGATTTTTGAAGTCGAAAATAAAAAACGGACGTTGATAATCAGCATCCGTTTTTTGAATTTGAAATGTGGAATTCCGAACTAATTGACCAACGCATACCGCTGAATCGTAAATAAGTGATTGATTCCCTTTTCTGCCAACGCCAACATTTCGTTCATTTGAGCGGTTGAAAAAGGTTCGCGTTCGGCGGTGCCTTGAATTTCGATAAATTTTCCGCCGCCTGTGCAAACGATGTTCATATCAACTTCGGCGGTCGAATCTTCTTCGTAGTTCAAATCCAACACCGCCACGCCTTTGACCATTCCGACGCTGACCGCCGCGACTTCCGAAATTATCGGATTCTTTTTCAATTTACCTTGTTGCAACAGAGTTTTGACCGCCAACGCCAATGCCACACATGCTCCCGTAATCGACGCGCAACGAGTTCCGCCGTCGGCTTGCAAAACATCGCAATCAATCATAATTTGGCGTTCGCCGAGCATTTTCGCATCAACCACCGTCCGCAAACTGCGTCCGATCAGCCGTTGAATTTCTTGTGTTCGCCCCGAAACTCGCGTCCCTGTTTCGCGTTGCGTCCGCGTATTCGTCGCACGCGGCAACATCGAATATTCAGCCGTAACCCAACCGCGACCTTGGTTTCGCATAAACATCGGCACTTTTTCTTCGACCGATGCCGAGCAAATAACTTTGGTGTTGCCCATTTCAATCAACGCCGAACCTTCGGCATTCGGCATAAAATTAGGCGTAATTTTTGTCTGACGCAGTTGGTCAAACGCACGTTTATCAAATCTTTGAAAATCCATAATAATAAATGTAATTTTACAGCGCTAAAGGTGACGAAAAAGGATAAATACATTTGAAATGTTGATTTTTTTCTTATCCTGTTTTTATCTTCTTCATCCCCGGAAATTATTTCTGTTTTAACTCCGACAGCTCGATTGCTTCGAGTTTGCTTGGTTTTTCGCCCAAAAATCTTTCGGCAATACGGCTGAATCTCTCTGCCGCGTCCGTCACATAAAAATGGTCTAAATCGTCGCACATTCGGCGTTTGCCTTCAACTTTGTGCGGATTTGCCAAATCTTTTTCGTTTAATAAGGCTTCAACTTCTTCGGCACACGCTTCGCCCGAATCGATCAGCTTCACATTTTCGCCGACGGTTTGCCCGATAACTTCGCGCAAAATCGGATAATGTGTGCAACCCAAAACCAACGCTTGCGGATTAAATTCGATGATTTTTTGCAAATATCTTTTGGCAATCGACCGCGTTTCCGGCTCAAGCAACCAACCTTCTTCGGCAAGCGGCACAAACAGCGGACACGGCGTTTGAATAACTTCGGCACGGCTTTTCGCCAGTTTGATTGAATCCGCATACGCATTGCTCGAAACAGTCGCCTCGGTCGCAATGACACCGATTTTGTCGGCAAATTTCGCGGCTTTTCTCGCTCCGGGACCGATTACGCCGACAACCTCGATGCCGATAGTTTCACGGATTTTCGGCAACGCCAAAGCCGACGCGGTATTGCACGCAACTACCAAAAGTTTGATTCCGAGTGAAGCCAAAAAGACGGAGTTTTCCAGTGCGTAACGCTCAACCGTTGCCAGCGATTTTGTGCCGTACGGAACTCTCGCCGTGTCGCCGAGATAAATAAACCGCTCTTTCGGCAAACGATTATGTAACGCCCGATAAACGGTTAAACCGCCGACGCCGCTGTCGAAAATGCCGATCGGCAAACTCGCAAATTTATCGTTTGAATCGCTCATCAGAAAGAGTAAGGATAATTTCCGGCGCGGCGAAAGTCAAAGCGTTTATGCTATTTAAGCGTATTTACAAAATTATTGATTGTTTGTTTATAAGAATCGTCGATTTTCTTTTTATATTTTCCGATGACCAACGTCGCGGAATTGCTTGCCGAAATCGATAAAAGTTCGTTGCGGTCAACCTGTTCAAACTGAATTCCTTCCAGTTGTTTATTAAATGAATAATATTTACCGATTCCTAAGTCAACTTTTTTGCCGTCATCAAGAATAATGCTGACATTTTTACCTTTGAGGAAAGCGATTTTCTCAATTTTTGCAAGCACCAAAAGTCCGAGTTTGGTGATATTTTTGTTTGAATTTTCAATCGAGTAATTATAGCCGAACAGCAGCGAGAATTGTTGGACAACTTTGCCGTTTTGAATCGTAAACTCAAACGGTTTAGTCGAAATACCGCCTTTATTAACCTGTGCAAAATAAACTTGGGTTAAATCGGCGGTCTGACTGTTTACCGCTACATTCGGAGTTTTAGATTCGCTTGTATTTCCGGTTGCGTCGGTCGCGGTTTTGACGGTTTTATATTCGAAATCATAAATTGCCAATCGCCCTAAACCCTTGATTGCATTGTTGTTGGATGAATTTTGAACTAACTCGGCAAGGCTTAAATCAGCCGCTTTTTTCTCGACTTTATTTGGTTGCGAAACCGGAGCGGGCGGAACGCTGCCGGCGGATTTTTCGTTCCGATAATCCCACGCCGTTTTCATTCCCGCCACCGCCCAAACGCCGCGTTTTTCGCTTTTGGCAAGAGATTCGGCGGCTTGGTAATCTTCGGCGGATTCATCGGTCGAAGCACTCGCATCGTAAATATCAAACCAACCTGCGCCGTCGCGAATCATTTGTTGACTCAAATCGGTTTTCACGTCTCTTTCGGTCATGACACCAACGCCGAGCGCGTAATTGGAGAAAACTTGAACTTTCGTAACATAGATTTTTTTACCCGACGCTAAATCTTTCAAATGCTTTTTAACTACTTCGGCAAGCGGTTGTTCGGCTTCGGGAATTTCTAAATATCTGAGCCGGACGTTAATTTTTTTGCCCGTCGAATTTGCGATGACTAACGTTCGTCCGTCAATTACGTCAACGACTGTACCGTTGATAAGTCCTTGCGAAAAGACGGTTTGCAAGGACAACAAAGTTAGCGTAACAATAACGAAAAGAGATTTTTTTAACATAATTTTATTTTTGATTTCGGGTAGTTTTAAGCAACGCGAGAAATGTTTTTCAGAAGTAATTACCGGAGTTTGTTTGAGTTGTTTCAAACAAGTTTAATTATAAAATTTACCGCAATCGTTTGTAAAGGATTATTTTATCCGGAATACAGTCGCGTATTTCAAAATGTTGGTTTATAAAAAGTTTGTCATAAAATTCCGGCGTGCGGTGTTTTCTTATTGTCCAACCAAAAACACAAGGAGTTTATCTATGAGACACATCAAAATTTTACTGATTTTGGCAGCGTTATATTTCTTTTTCGGCTCGCCGATTCCGAAAATTTCGGCTCAATCAAATATGTCGGGAATTTGGAAAGTCGGCGAGGTTGAATTCAACTTGCTCGACAAAGACGCGACAGAAGCCGAAGGTTTCGGAAAAGTCGAGAAAAGTGATTTGCAAATAAGTTTCAGCCGCAAAACAAAAGGAAATTATTTTCTGCAAAGCTCAACCTTTAATTTTAGTGATTTTCAAGGCTTGACCAAAGAGCAAATGGTCGGCTCGAATGTTTCGGTAAATTTCAGTTTGACGCGGGAAGCCGGCGCGATTCAATGCGTCGGCACATTTAACAACGGCAGAGGTTCGGGAACTTTCAGCTTTTCAGCCGATCGAAACTTTGCCGATGCAATGCAAAATCGCGGATTTACTTTTACCGACGAAAATCTGTTTTCTGCCGCATTTTTAGGTTTAACCGTTGCATTCGTTGATGATATGAAGTCGGCAGGTTTCAAAAAAGTGGAAACCGAAGACCTTTTCAAAGGAAAAATATTTAAAGTCGATTCGTCTTTTATCAAAGAAATGGCAACGTCGGGTTTTGCGAATTTGGAAATGGAAGAGTTGGTCAAAGCCAAAATTTTCAAGATTAACGGAAAATTTATACGCGAAGCCGCCGAAATGGGTTTCAAAGAAAATGCGCTCGAAGACTTGGTCAAACTTCGCATTTTCAAAATCACGCCGAAATATCTCGGTGAAATGAAGTCGGTCGGACTCGGTAATCTTTCGGCGGAAGAAGCGACAAAACTTCGCATTTTCAAAGTTACGCCGGCATTTGTCGGCGAAATGAACAGCGAAGGTTTAACCGATCTTTCGGTCGAAGAAGTTGTCAAACTAAAAACTTTCAACATTGACGGCGAATATATCCGACTCGTTAAGTCTAAAGGCTATAAGGATTTAGATGTTGAAAAACTTGTGGATATGAAGATTTTCCGCAAAGTAAAACAATAATTTTTACAAAAAAAAGCAGACGGAAAAGTGTATTTTCTTATCTGCTTTTATTTATTTAAGTGGAGGCGGCGAGAATTGAACTCGCATCCAAGAGCAGCGACCAAGGGAATCTACACGTTTATTCGGTTCTCTTTAGTTTTCGCTTTTACCGAGTAAGTGAACCGGCAAGACCTCGATAAAAGCTAGTCCGACTAACATTTTGCTTGAGTTCGCAGACTTAGAAAACAAGCTAGTTTGAACTGTGTTATGCTCTATTCGCTCGCTCCAAACAGACTTGCGACAGAACACTTGCGGGCTAGAATTAACTAGGCAGCAAGAGCCATATTATTATTGGCATTTGTGTTTTGTTCAGTGGTTTAACGAGCTACCAAACAAGCCCGACGTGCATCCAAAGATCTATACTAACCCCTGTCGAAGCCTGTCGCCCCCGTAAAAGGTCAAGATAATGATTCTACTCGCTTTCAACCGAAATACCAATACGGATTTCGGTTTTAACTCAAAATTGCTACATCAAAAATTTTGTCGGATGAAACGCGGTCGGTTGAATTTCCGTATGAGATTCCAAATAATCGACTAATTTCAAAAAATCGGTTCGCGGATACGAGCGTCCGCCTTTTGAACGAAACGCGAGTGCCGGAGTTGTCCCGTCGAAAATATGTAAACCCCAATAAAGTAAGTGTTTACTGAACCTGACAGCAGATTCAAACGGATCGATATAATGACATCGACTGTCTTTTTCGGTCATTTGTTTGAATTGCGATTTCAAAATTCGGTTGAGAAATTCGTTGCGATTTTCTTCATCGCCAAAAAAATTATTGATTAAAACAAATAACTCGACTCGTTTATTTTCAGTCCGAATCGCCTCGAAAGTTCGTTTGATAACATCGGCATTTTTATTGACCCCGAGCGGATTCAGCGTGGTCGGAATCAAACAATAATCAAATTTGCGAATAAATTCGAGCGGGTTTGCGTCAAATTCGGGATTACAATCGCAGATTACAATTTTCTTGTCGTCGTGATTCGCTTCCGACCATTCCGTTTGATTAAAAACCGAAATTTTCGAGCCGAACTTCCCTTTTGTTGCCGGCAGATAAACGCCTTCGCCCAAAAGTTTGCGTAAATTTTGCTGATGATCGAGATCGATTAACGCCACGTCGTAACCGTTTAGGGCAAACGCACCCGCGAGATGAGCCGAAATGGTTGTTTTGCCAACGCCGCCTTTGCAGGTAAAAACGCCGATGTATGTCGGCTTTTTCTTTTTATTCGGCAACTCGGTTTGTTCGGGATTCCAAATCAAACGCTCGTTTTTCAGAATTCCCAACCGCATATTTACATTTTTTTCTTCGCGTAAAAACGAATAAACCGACGGCGTAAAACCATTGGTCGAAAGACAAATCCCTTGCGAAAAATGCTGTGATGTCGGATGATTCAAAAAATCGGCGAACTTTTCAATTTGTCTCAGATTTACTTTCGCCCGATTATTGCTGACTTGCACCGCCACTTTTTCGGCATTTTTGGCAAGCTCGATGTTGTAATTTTTGTCGTGATTCGGAGAAATTTGGGCTGACCAACCTTCGCGGCGAAGCAAAAACAAAGCGACTCGCTCGATTTCGGTTGTTCTTTCGATGACGGTTTTCCGCTTTTTTTCGGAATCGGTCAAAATGTCGAGCATTTCTGACCAACTCAAACGACTCGTAGATTTTCTGCTTTCCATTATGCTCCGAATGCTTCTAAAACTTCTGAGGCGTGTTCGGAAACATTTATTTTCTTAAATACTTTGACAACCTTGCCTTGTTCATCAATCAAAAAAGTGGTGCGATTGATGCCCATATACTTTTTGCCGTACATTGATTTTTCGCCGTAAACACCGTAAGCCGTGGCAATCTCTTTTTCGGTGTCGGCAAGCAAATCAAAGGGTAAACCGTATTTTGAAATAAATTTTTGATGCGACTTTTCGCTGTCGGTCGAAACGCCGAAAACTTTGATGTTTTTACTTTTATAAACATCATCGGCATCACGAAAAGAGCAGGCTTGTTTCGTGCAACCGGGCGTGTCGTCTTTCGGGTAAAAATACAAAACTACTCTCTTCCCGCGATAATCGGAAAGTTTGACTTCGTTATTACTCTGATTTTTGGTTGAAAAATCGGGGGCAAATTCATTTTCTTCAATCATAAAAATATCTTACCGGAAAACTATTTCGTGAGGCAGTCGAAAATACAGCTAACTTGAGTTATCTGTATTTTCAAGAAAAAGTTTCCTGTTTGCCGCAAAAAAAGGACGATCTTAAAAGAAAATCGTCCGATAAACATTTGATTTTACGAAAAAAAACTACTTTTTGCGTCCGAATGATGCTCGCAATCCGGTCGAAAAGAAATTGTCGCTTTTCTTTGCGCCAACCGCCGGATTACTGTTGTATCGATTGCCGGCGGTAACGTGCCAGCCGAGCCAATTATTAAGATTTGTAACCAACGAGGCGTTGAAATTTGAACGCAAACCTTTGTCTGTAATGCCCGGATAAACAACCCATCGTTGCGTTAAAGACATACGGCTGTTGAGTTTATACTTCAACTCATCGCCAAATAATAATTCCGCGCCTTTCGTCCGCGTGTTGTTTGTAAAATATGCCAACGTGTAAGCCGCACCTGCAAATAAGTCCAGTTGCGCGCGTTCGCTGCGGATTGCGCGATAGCCGAAACCTGCCCCGAAACTTGACCGAACGCGAAGTTTTTGCGGTCGATCGTGTTCAAAATCAGCCGAACCGAACGCAAAAGTTTTTTTGCTCAAATTTACATCGTATCTCGCTCCGTACCAAAGCGCGTTTGCCGTTGAAACCGATCTTCCCGAAGTTGAATTACCTGCTTTGATCGCGTTTGCATAAACCGAAATTTTGTCGCGCGAGGTTTCGCGGGCAGCCTGAACTGCCGCCGTAAATGTCGATGTGCGCGAATTTCCGCCGGTCATCGAGTAACCGACATCCGCGTTTCCGTTCCACAAATCGCCCAAACTCGGATTACGAAGCCGTTCTTGTTCCGCCTCGAAATTTGCTTGTTCGGCATCGGAACGAACGATTTTGATTTTATCTTTTTCAACCGCAACCGTTCCCGCATTGTCGGTTTGAACGCTCACTTTGTTGTTTTCCGCGTCAACTTTTCCTTTGATTAATTGACCGTCCGTCAAGGTTACGTTGAGTTTGGCATCCGAAACAATTCTTTCGACCGCCGCCCAAACAATCGTGACGAGTCCTGCCGATTCAGTTTTAATAATAATTGAATCGCCGTCTTTTTTGACGATTGTTCCCGTAATTTTGTCGCCGTTTTTTAAGATAATTTGATCTGCCAACGTAATTGAAGCAGACGCTGAAAAAATTGTGCAAATAAGCACAAAAGATATAAGTTTCGACATTTATTCTCCCGATAATTTTCTGAAATTTTTATTTGTTCGGGGGATTTTTTTTGGGTAAATGTAATAATGCCTTACTTTGGCGTTGAGTTGCAACTCATTTTTCGATATTCTGTTTCGGATGAACAAAACTGCGGCGGCGACCAAACGAACTGAATTTATTGAAGGTGTCGATTACTATTATGAGAACGGTTTGATGGTTTTGACCGAAACTTATCACTTAAATCGCGGATATTGTTGCGGTAACGGTTGTCGTCATTGTCCGTTTAAAGACGAAAACTTGTTTAAATCTCAGAATTCAAACTTGAAATCACAGTAAAAACGTTTCTATTTCCTCTTTTTGTCGATACATATTCGTTGAAGCATATTTGTTGAGTTTCGGTGCTTTTGAAAAAGTAACAGGCACCGTAGTTCCGCAACAAACACTTTCTAAATTCTCGTAATCTTGTTGTAAATTTTTTTGAGTTTTCAAACTTGCCAGCGTTTCACGCAAAATACTTGCCGCCATTTCGTTCGCGGGTTCAATGATTTTATAGTGCATCCATTTACCGTTGCGTCGAGATTCAACCAATCCGGCGTTTCGTAAATAAGCTAAATGACGCGAAATTTTCGGCTGACTTTCGCTTAAAACCTCAGTAAAAAAGCACACGCAAATTTCTTCGTCTCGCATTAAATTTAATAAACGCAGACGAGTTTTATCTGCCAACGCCATAAAAAAAGTTTCAAGTTCGCCTAGGGTTTCGGTATTCATAAAATAACTTTACCGGAAAATCCGAATAATGTCTTGACAAACCAATCAGGTTAAAGATATATTCGTTCTAACATATATGAAACAGCATATATGAAATTTAAAGTCGGGAATAATAATTTATGTCAAATACAGTAATTAAAACCTTGAAGCCGCATATTTCGTTAAATGTGCGAAATGTTGAAGAAAGCGTTAATTTTTATCGAAAAATGCTCGGCATCGAACCGATGAAGTTTATCAAAGCCGATACGGAAGTTCACTCGGTTTTGCAAGCCCAAACAGGTCTTGACAGTCGGCAAACGCGAACCGGTTATGCCAAGTTCGACGTGCAAAATCCGCCGTTAAATCTTGTTTTGAATGAAATCGAATTTAAGGAAGGCGGATCGCTTTCACACCTCGGTTTACAAGTTGCAACAACCGAAGATGTTTTGGCGATGCGTGAAATATGGCACAAAAACGATTTGCCGACGGTTGATGAAATGGCGGTAAATTGTTGCTATGCGATTCAAGACAAGGCTTGGGTCAGCGATCCTGACGGCAACGAATGGGAAGTTTTTGTTGTTTTGGAAAACACCGAAAATCAACAAGATTCTAATCCGACAAGTTTTTGCTGTGTAACCGCCGACAAACAAACAAATTCAAGTTGCGCGCCAATCACAAAAACAGTTAGTATCAGCCGATAAATATGAGTGAAAAATCATTTAACACTTTGGCGGTTCACGCAGGCGAAGATTTGACGCAACACTTCGGTTCGGTTTCCGTTCCGATTTATAATGCGTCCGTTTTCGCCTTCGCGGACGCGGACGAAGGTTCGGCGATTCATAATTACGAAAAACCGGGTTATTTTTACGGAAAACTCGGAAACCCGACACAAGATGCGCTCGAAAAGGCAATGTGCCAACTCGAAAACGGTGAGTCGGCGTTGGGATTTGCCTCCGGAATGGCGGCAGTTTCAGCGGCAGTTTTGACAATAATTAAAGCCGGCGATCACCTTGTTGCGCCAATTTCGATGTATTCAACCACGACTTTATTCTTTGAACATCTGCGAGATAATTTCGGAATTGAGGTTTCTTTTATTGACGCAACTAATGCGGAAAACTACGCAAGCGCTTGTAAATCAAACACTAAGCTGTTTTGGTTGGAGTCGCCGTCAAACCCGCTGTTGAAAATCACAGACTTTTCCACAGCTGTGGAAATCGCTGAATCACGCAATATTTCAACGGTTGCCGACAACACATTTGCCACGCCGTATAATCAAAGACCTTTGGAGTTCGGCGTTGATGTCGTCATTCATTCCGCGACCAAATATCTTGGCGGACACAGCGATTTAACAGCAGGCGTAATGGTCGGAAAACGCGAAATTGTCGAAAAAGCGCGGTTAAAAACAACCAAACTTTACGGCGGAAACATTGCGCCGCAAGTTTGTTGGTTGGTTTTGCGCGGAATCCGGACGCTCGCGTTACGAATGGAGCGTCATAACTCCAACGCATCTGCTATTGCAGATATGTTAAAAACTCACCCGAAGGTTGAAGCTGTTTTTTATCCTGCATTTGACGAAATTGCTCAAATCCAGATGAAAGGTTTCGGCGGAATGGTTGCGTTTGACGTTGGAAGTATGGAAAACGGAAAGGCTTTGGTCAATAATCTTGAGATTTGTACGTTGGCAACCTCGCTTGGCGGAGTTGAAACAATTGTTCAACATTCAGCTTCGATGACGCACGCGGCATTACCGCCCGAACAACGTTTAAAATCAGGCATAACCGATGGTTTAATAAGACTTTCGGTTGGAATCGAAGACGAAAAAGACCTGCTCGAAGATTTACAACAAGCATTGGACAGATTATAAAACTATGAGTTTATCGAGAAAGTTCGTTGCCGAATTTATCGGTACAATGTTTCTTTTGGCGGTTGTTGTCGGCTCCGGAATTATGGGCGAAAAACTTTCCGGCGGAAACGCGGCAATCGCACTTTTGGCAAATACGATAGCGACAGGCGCAAGTTTAATTTTCCTTATTTTCAGCTTCGGAAACATTTCAGGCTCACATTTTAATTCGGTTGTCAGTTTAACGGAAGCGTGGCGAGGCAATCTGACGCGTCGAGAACTTCCAATATATCTGGGTGGGCAAATATGTGGAGCGATTTGCGGTACGGCGATTGCCAATGTGATGTTTGAACTTCCGATTTTGTTTGCTTCGACTAAAATACGGACAGGTTTTTCGCAATGGTTCAGCGAGTTTATTGCCACGTTCGGTTTAATAATGGTGATTCGCACAGGTTCAAAATTTCACGCCGAATTTGTACCTTTGACGGTGGCGGCATATATTACTTCGGCGTATTGGTTTACCTCATCAACTTCGTTTGCAAATCCGGCTGTAACTATTGCACGGTCAATGAGTAACACTTTTGCCGGAATTCGTCCCGATGATATTTTACCGTTTATAATTTCACAAATATTAGGAGCAGTTACGGCAACTTTTTTATTTAATTGGTTATTGAATTTTGAGGAAAAATAATGAAAAAGATACTGATTTTATGTACGGGAAATTCGGCGCGTTCACAAATGGCGGAAGGTTTATTAAAACATATAACGCAAAACAGATATGATGTTTACAGTGCGGGAATAAAACCTTCGCTTGTGCGTAAAGAAGCAATCAAAGTATTGGCTGAAATCGGGATTGACATCTCAAAAAATCGTTCAAAATCATTTAATGAATTTGCGAATATTGAAATTGATTATGTTTTGACCGTTTGCGATAACGCCAAAGAAACTTGTCCGTATTTTCCGGCGAAAACCAAAGTTATTCACCACAGTTTCGACGATCCGCCGGCGATTGATGAAGCCGATGAAGCAACTACGCTCAGTATTTTTCGGCGTGTTCGTGATGAAATTAAAACTTATTTTGAAAATAAATTCCTGTCGATTATCGAATAAAAAAGGCGTAAACTTTCGCTCACACCTTTGATTTGTCAAACAATTCGGTTTAATTTTCTTGTGGTTTCCGGGTCGATTCTCCACGATTCCCTCGGCGCTCCTTCATTTTTCCGCGCATTTCATTTCGTTTTTGATCAAACCGGCTTTTTTGTTCGGGCGTTAAAATCGTCATTATTTCTTCGCGTGATTTTTGACCGTTTGCCTTCATTTGACCTTTCAATTCTTTCAAGCGATTTTCTTCGTCGGCGGTAATAATTCCGTCGTGTTTTTTTGAAGCAAGCGTTTTAATCTCTTCGCGTTGCGGCTGAAATTGCGATTTATTTCGCTCTTTCAACAATTTAACCTGCTCTTTTTGAGCGTCCGACAAGTTCAATTCTTTCAAACCGCGCATTACCGAATTTTTGCCGTGTCGTCTGTGTTTTTGCTCTCGTTTTCCTAAACTTTTTTCTTGCCCGTTTGAATCTTGATTGTCGATCGGCTTCGCGTCTTGGGCGTAGGCGAATGAGCTAAATGCAATAACTGCAACAGTTGAAATTATAAGTGCTTTGATTTTCATATAAATTTTGTCCCTTTATTTTGATTGGCTTTTGCCGTTACAATACATTTGACGCGAACAAACTTCATATAGTTTGAAAATGTTTCAAACCATTATTTTGACAAACTCACCTTCGATTTTCACTTCGTAAGTTTCGATTGCGCAAGTTGGAGTGGTCAAACATTCGCCGGTTGCCAAATCAAATCGCCAGCCGTGCAGATCGCACTCGACTTCGCTGCCGTAAGTTCTCGAATCTGCCAGATTTGCCCCGCGATGCGGACAAAAATTTTCAACCGCAAAATACTTTCCTTCGAGGTTGAAAAGAGCGATTTCCGAACCGTCTTTTAACCGTACATTTGCCCCGCGACCACTCGGAATCGAGTCGGTTTTGGCGACCGTGATAAGTTTTCCTTCACGTTTCGGACAACGTTTGTTTTCAAACATTTTCGTTGACATATTCTCCCTCGCAAATTACGTCCGCCCGACCTTTTATCAACATTTTATCATCGTTACGCCACTCGATTTCGGTTGTTCCGCCTTCTGCCCGAACTTTTACCGCACCTCGACTTTTCGCGTAAAAAAGCTGGGCAACCGCTGCCGCCGTCGAACAAGTTCCCGATGAAGAAGTTTCGCCCGCACCGCGTTCCCAAATGCGAATTTCGATGTTTTGCGAGTCCGTAACTTTAACAAACACAACGTTTGTCTTATTCGGAAAGACTTCGTGCGACTCGATTTTTCTGCCGATTTCACGCCAATCAAAGTCGAAATTTTCGACCATAATGACCGCCACGGGATTCCCGACATCAATCGAAATAACTTGAAAATCAAACAATTCACAGCTCGTGATTTCCGAAGGTTTGCCGATTTCCGCGTTGAACCAAAACGTGGTTGCACTGCGTTCCAAAAGCCGATATGTTTTTAAACCGCTTGAGGTTTGCAAACGTAATTCCTCTGCATTCCACAGATTTTTATAGTACAAATACGCGACGGCGCACCGAGTTCCGTTACCCGAAAAACCCGCTTCGCTGCCATCGGGGTTGATGATTCGGCAACTATAATCGGCGGAAGTTTCGTCAAGTTTTTCGAGTATCGCAATCCCGTCGGAGCCGACTCCCGAATTGCGCCGACAAATAGATTCGGCAAGTTTGCAAACCGACGAAACTGCCGTCAAATGCTTTGCTTCCAGCACAATATAATCGTTGCCGAAACCGTGTAATTTACAAAAATTTATCATTGAATCAGTTATAAAAATGCGGTTAAATTTTATGAATCAGCAAACCGTCGCGCAACTTCGGTTCAAACCAAGTTGATTTCGGCGGCATGATTCGGTTGTCGTCCGAAACTGCCAAAAGCTGTTCGACGGTGGTCGGGAACATCGAAAACGCAACTTCGGCTTTGCCCGAATCAACTAATTTTTCGAGTTCTTCGGTGCCGCGAATTCCGCCGACAAAATCAATTCTTTTGTCGGTTCGCACATCTTCGATTCCCAAAATCGGTTTCAAAATAAACGTTTCCAAACGGCTCACGTCTAAGGATTCAATCACGGTCGGAGCGACAAAATACTGCACGTTAAAAGTCATTTTTCGCCACTTTCCGCCCAGATAAACACAGATTTCACCTTGATTTTCGGGAACGGAATTTTCCGTATCTGTAACAATAAAGCCTGCTTCGTTAATGCTTTGCAAGAATTGTTCGGTGTTCAAACCGTTTAAATCTTTGACAATTCGGTTATACGCCAAAATTTTCAACTGTTCCGCCGGAAAAAGCGCGGCAATAACGAAATTATAATCTTCTTCGCCCGTGTGATGTCCGTTCGCGCTCTGCATTTCGGCTCTCGCCCGCGACGCTCCGGCGGCTCTGTGATGACCGTCGGCAATGTAAATAAACGGAATTTCTTTGAACGCCGAAACCAAACTTTCAGTCGCGGTTGTTCGCCAAATTGTATGCGAAATTTCGTCTTCCGAAACAAAATCATAGACCGGCTCGGTTGCCGTAACTGTTTCAATCAAATCATTTATCGTCTCTGTACCGCGATAGCAGAGAAAAATCAAACCCGTTTGAGCTTGCATGGTAACAATGTGTTTGGTGCGATCGTTTTCTTTGTCGGGGCGAGTTTTTTCGTGCTTTTTGATTAAATCGGCATCGTATTCGTCGATCGCGCAGGTTGCGACAATACTTGTCTGTATCTGTTCGCCCATTTTCAAACGATAAATATAAAAGCTCGGTTCGCTGTCAAGCCGTAAAGTTCCGTCGGCTTGCAAGGCTTGCAAATTTTGCTTCGCTCGCTCGTAAACTTCATCATTGTAAGGATTTACATCGTCGGTCAAATCAATTTCAGACCGTGAAACGTGCAGAAAACTAAGCGGATTATTTTTGGCAATCTCGCGGGCTTCATCACGATTGACCACATCATACGGCACACTTGAAACTTTTTTGGCGCGTTCCCCGATCGGACGCAAGGCTTTGAACGGTTTAATTTTTGACATATTTTTTTTATCGAACGGCGATTGAAGATTTTCGCATAATTTTAAGGAAACAACAAAATCGGACGATTTAACATTTATTTAACTTTCCGTACATTTTTCTGTAATTTGCCCGAAATACACTCTTTTTTGCTAACCACAAATTTTAAAAAATACAAACAACACGGTGTCCGAGATTGCTCGGCATCGGTAAAAATTTATTTTGTTACAGGTTCAAAAAAAAGAGGAACATTTATGCAAATCAGACGCTATACTTACAACGTTAAATCGTTGGAGTTATTTCAAAAAGTTTTACAATATTCATTTATCGTTTCGATAATAATTTTGTCGTGCGTTGCTCTGACTTACGGGCAAGCAAACGGTAGTTTAAGCGGTACGGTTTCAGATCAGAACGGTGCCGTATTACAAGGGGCAAATATATCGGTAAAAAATTCCGGTACAAATCTGCAAAGAACGGCAATTACAAACGAAGAAGGGCGTTGGACACTTCAAGTTTTACCGGTCGGGATTTACACAATCACATACGAAAAAACAGGCTTCAAAAAATCTGTCAGTAATAATATTGAAGTAGAAGCCTCAGTTCCACGCACGATTGACGTGCAATTGGAAATTGGAGCAGTCTCGGTTGATGTTGTAACGGTTGTTTCCGATTTACCTCTTGTACAAACTGAATCGGCGGCGGTTTCTCGGCAAATCAGCGGTAAAGAAATTACGAATTTACCGACTTCAACCAGAAGTTTTACGGGCTTATTATCAAGTGAAGCAGGTGTTTCGGCTGAACTTTCGCCGGTTGCGGTCAACGGAAACGGAAACATTTCGCCATCGGTCAACGGAACTCGAACAACTTCAACGAGTTTTACTTTTAACGGTATTGATGCAACCAATGTTTCGACAAACGAAGGGAGTTTGAGCGACAATATCTCGCCTGCACCTGAAACTTTGTCGGAAGTTAAACTGCAAACCTCGCTTTACGATGCCTCGACAGGCAGAAGCGGCGGCGGAAACTTTCAAGTTGTTACCAAATCCGGCGGAAACACAACTAACGGTTCGGCTTACGTTTATTTACAAAATAAAGCCTTAAATTCAAATGATTTTTTCTTTAATAAGTTTGAAATCGAAAAGCCGAAGGCAGACAGATTAGAAACCGGCGGAACAATCGGCGGTGCAATTATCAAAGATAAATTCTTTTACTTCGGCGGTTATCAATATACTAAAGCCGAAACAGGTTTTGTTTCATCGGCACGAAGTATTACGGTTTTACCAAGAGCCTTGACGCTCTTAACAGGCGAGAGAACAGCCGCAAACGTTGCCGCCGCATTCAATCAATTTAACGGTTGCACGGTTACTGTCAACTGTTTGACCGCAACCGATATTTCGCCTGTTGCCTTAAATTTATTGAATTTACGCAACCCCGTAACAGGCGGTTTTGTAATTCCGACACCGAACGGAAATGCACGTTTAATTGGAGTTGACCGTTCGGGGGCAAGAGCCTTTCAATTCGGAACAGTTGCAACGGGCGGAGTTACTTCACGCACACTGCAAGAAAACAATCAGTTGGTTCAACAATTAAATGTTCAGCCTTCGTTGTTTAACCAAAATCAGTTTACCCTTCGTCTTGACGGAAACTTAACTCAAAAAGATACGGTCAGCGGAACATTCTTTTGGGCAAAATTTCCCGGAATCGATTCATTTCCCGATCCGTCCAGTTTGGCTTCGCCTTTTAGTTTGAAACGAAATGACCA
Organism: Acidobacteriota bacterium; assembly: GCA_031430435.1. Lineage (GTDB taxonomy): Bacteria > Acidobacteriota > Blastocatellia > Pyrinomonadales > Pyrinomonadaceae > JANNVK01. The sequence continues at coordinate 93,867 of JANPBM010000056.1, read as the reverse complement.
AAACCGAACTTTGGCAACTTCATACACGCGAACAATTACGCCTACTTTAATTAACGAATTTCGCTTCGGATACTTTTATTTGAACAATACGCGAAGTCTTGATGACCCGTTTTTGGAAATTACCAGTGCAAGCGTAGGAATTTCAAATCCGGCTTTATTGTTTGATAATTCACCCGGAACAAAGCGTTTGGGACATTTTATCGGTCGTCCGGGAACTCCGCTTTCGCAGTTCAGTTTTGGCGGACCGAATGACAGTTTTAATAAACGCAGGTCAGAAAACCTAAGTTTTTCAAACAATGTAACTTGGGTTAAAAATAACCAAACAATAAAATTCGGAGGCGATTTTAAACGTGCCGCTTACGATACTAATTTGCCCGAAGAACAAGCTACCGAGTTTGAAAAATATGATTCGTTCACGCAATTTATTACCGGAAACGCTACTGAAGCAGACACTCAATTCGGTATTACCGAGAAAAGTTTCCGCACCAAAGATTTCGGGTTTTATTTTACCGATGATTTTAAAATCGGTCGTAAATTAACCTTAAATCTTGGTGCCAGATACGAATTATTTTTGTATCCGACCGAAAAAAACGGACGCATCGGTAACTTTGATTTTTCGGCGTTCGAGGCTTGCAATACACCAGCCGGCGGAACGCTTGCGTTATGCGATAATCCGTTGCCCGGTTTTATTGTTCCGAGCAAAGTTAAATTAACCGGTTTGGCGAATGTTGATGAGGCAATAAATGTTTCACGCAAAGTTAAGAGCCAAAGCACAATCGCAAAACAGGATTTGAATAACTTTGCTCCGCGATTTGGTGCGGCTTACGCAATTACCGATAAAATTGTAGTTCGCGGCGGTTACGGTCTGTTTTATGATAAACCTTCGTCGGCATTTATCAATACGGTTTTTTCTAATTATCCGTTTCTGCGAGAAGTTGAAATTACCGTGCCAAACGGAAATGTGCCGATTGCCAATGCTTTCGGCACGCAACCGACAACACTTGGTTTAAATAATTGGTTGCCGTTTCGCATAGTTCGCGGTTCGGGTACAACGGGCAGTTATGTAATTCGGGACAATACCGGAGTCGGGTTTGACCCGCGTGGAGTTTCAACGGGTTCTGCTCTCGGTAATATTGCCGAAACATTTGAGTTTCGGGCAGTTGACCAAAACTTGAAAACGCCTTTAATTCAACAATGGAACATTGGCGGACAATGGGAATTTGCCAAAAACTTTGTTTTTGAAGCCCGCTACGTTGGCACAAAAGGAAGTAATTTACTTCAATCTGTTGCTTTCAATCAAGGCTTTGATTTAAATGACCCGAATACACCCGATCACATTTTTGAAAGATTTAATCAAGCATATCTTGCGGCAGGTTCGCCAAACGGAGCATTGAATGCAGGTTCAACTGCCCGTCTTCGCGGATCAGGTAAAACATTCGGATTTTTAAACACGGTTACAGGATTGATTGATAATAATTTATCAGCCGCAAACGGAACGGTTATTGGTTTTGAAGCAAGAGTTCCGATTCTCGGCTTTAATGTTCCCGAAGCATTGTTGCTTAAATCAACCGCAAAATCCATTTATCACGGCGGACAGTTTAGTTTGACCCGCAGATTCGCTAACGGTTTGCAATTTAATGCCGGCTATACATTTTCAAAATCAATTGACAATAATTCAAGCGATCCGGGAAGTACGGCAGGAGGCGGAAAGCCTGATGTTCCAAACGCAGGTTTCGTTGTTCAAGGGGATCAACGTAATTTGGACGCAAACCGAGCAGCTTCGGACTTTGACCGTTCACATCGTTTTTCGACCAACTTTGTTTGGGATTTGCCTTTCAAGTCAAACAGCAGATTTTTAAAAGGTTGGCAGTTTTCCGGCTTTTTCCAAACACAAACAGGAACACCTTACACGATTTTTGCTCCGGAACCCGAAATATCCAATGTATCGCAATTAACCAACATTGTTCGCGGTTCAGGCGGTTTGTATCGTTTAGGATTCGGTCGTCCGAACTTATGCGGAACAACATTAAATTCAACCGGTACCGATATTACCGAGCAAGCATTTACAGCTAACGGAAATATATGCTCACCACTGGGCGGAGTCGGAAATTTGGGCAGAAACACGTTGCGTTCACCGGCACAAACTCGTTTGGATTTAGGACTTGTGAAACGCACAAAATTAACAGAAAGAACATCGTTTGAAATTGGTTGGGATGTTTTTAATGTCTTAAATCGGGCAAATTTCGGAACACCGGACGGCGAACTCGGAAGCCCTGATTTCGGTAAAATTACTAATACAGTCGGCGGACCGCGAGTAATGCAGTTCAGAGCTAAATTTACTTTTTAGTCGGCAACCCCTTTCAAAACTTAAAAGAGCGAGTAGGATTTATCTCCGCCTCGCTCTATTTTTTGCTCGCATAAAACCGTAGTTTTACGGATTTGAACCGGTCATTATCAAACCGGTTTTTTCGTTGAAACCAAACATCAAATTCATATTTTGGACAGCTTGACCTGCCGCGCCTTTGACCAAATTATCAATCGCCGAAAAGACGACAACTTGTTTGCCTTGAACATTTACGGCAATATCGCAAAAGTTTGTATTTTTAACCCAATTTATATCGGGCGAGTTTTCGACGATTCTGACGAAGAAGTTATCGGCGTAGAAGTTTTCGTAAATCTGCTTTAATTCGGCGGTTGAGATTTCATCTTTCAATTCGGCATAACAGCTCGCAAAAATTCCGCGTGAAACAGGCAAACTGTGCGTCATAAAGACAAAATCATTTTCAAATTCGCCGATACTTTTTAAGCATTGCGAAATTTCGGGAACGTGCCGGTGCGTAAACGGTTTGTAGGCGTAAAACGAATTTATTCTTTGCGGATGATGAGTATTCGCGGCGGATTTCGCGCCCGAACCGCTTGAACCTGTTTTTGCGTCAACAATTACTTTTAATGTAATCAAATTGTTTGTAATTAAAGGACTTAAAGCCAAAATTGTCGCAGTCGCAAAGCAACCCGGATTTGCAATTTTATCGGCAAACTTGATTTTTTCACGATTCAATTCCGTTAAGCCGTATATGAAATCTTTTTGTAAATCAGAATTTTCGAGTTTATAAAATTGTCTGAAAATATCGGCGGCATCAATCCGAAAATCGCCCGAAAGATCAATAATTTTGACATTTTTCGGCAATTTCGGAACAATCGAAATGGCTTGTCCGTGCGGAAGCGCGAAAAACGCGACATCGGCATCGAGAGTTGATAAATCTTCGGGCGTTAATTGAAATCGCAAATCGGTTAAGCCGAACAAATTTTTATGTACTTCGCCGACCGATTTTCCCGCTTGTTCATTTGCCGTAACCAGAATTATTTCAGCGTTCGGGTGAAACAAAAGTATCCGCAGAAGTTCGCTTCCGCCGTAGCCTGAGCCACCAAAGATAGCGATGCGGAGACGTTGGAGCGGAGAGACGAAGAGATTTTGCTTTAATTCATTCATTTTTATTAAAACTCAATAACGATGTTGCCGAACTGATTTTATCAACCTCTAAAATCATTTTTACCTCAATTTTTTACCACCGAGACATGGAGTTAATTTTCATCTATTTTAATTGCAGTAACAGCTTCTTCAATCGAAATGAATCCTGAAGTCCATATGTCCTCATTCAATGTAGTTTTAGAAATTTCAAAACCTTCGCGATAATCACGAAAACCTTCTAATTTTTTTTTCCTTTCAACTGCTTCTTCCGCTAATTCTTCAGTTGTATATACTCCAATTAGTTTTACATCTTGAATGTCATCATCTTCCGAAATATCTCGAATGTGGTGAACCAAATATACTTTTTCCATCTCCGTGTCCTCTGTGTTTTTGTGGTGAACATTTTTAGTCCATTTTCCTCAACCTCAATCTCAACGCTTGAAGTTTTATAAATCCTTCCGCATCGAATTGGTTATACGCGCCGGCATCGTCTTCAAAAGTTACAACTCGTTCTTTATAAAGCGAGTTTGGCGATCGTCTGCCTAAAATTGTGATGTTGCCTTTGTATAATTTGATGCGGACTTCGCCTGAAACGGTTGTTTGCGTTTGGTCAATCATCGAACGCAGAATCTCGGTTTCAGGAGCGAACCAAAAGCCGTAATAAATTGATTCGGCAAACTTTACGCCCAAAGAATCTCGCAAACGCATAACTTCGCGGTCCATCGTGATTGATTCCAACGCACGATGTGCTGCTTGCAAAATCGTCACGCCGGGCGTTTCATAAACTCCGCGAGATTTCATACCGACAAAGCGATTTTCGACTAAATCAACTCGCCCGATTCCGTGTTCGCCGCCGATAAAATTGAGTTTTGACAACATATCAACCGCACCGTATTTTTCGCCGTTTATCGCAATCGGTTCGCCTTTTTCAAACTCGATTATCATTTCTTCGGCTGTGTCCGAAGCCTTTTCGGGCGATTTCGTGAGCAAGAAAATATCGTCGGGCGGCGAAACCCACGGATTTTCCAAAATTCCGCCTTCGTATGAAATGTGCATCAAATTCCTGTCTGTCGAATATGGTTTGTCGGCGGTCGCGGTAACGTTGATATTGTGTTTGGCGCAATATGCGATCAAATCCGCGCGACCTTTGAATTCCCAGTGTCGCCACGGCACAACAACTTTAATATCCGGCTGAAGCGCATAATATGTAAGCTCAAACCGAACTTGGTCGTTGCCTTTGCCGGTTGCTCCGTGGGCAACCGCGTCGGCACCTTCGCGTTGAGCAATTTCAATCTGTTTTTTGGCGATAACCGGACGCGCTAAACTTGTTCCGAGCAGATAAACGCCTTCGTAAAGCGCGTTTGCTTTAACGGCTGTCCAAACAAAGTCTTTAACAAATTCTTCGCGTAAATCTTCGATGTAAAGTTTTGTCGCGCCTGTCTTCAAAGCCTTTTCTTCCAAGCCTGTCAGCTCGTCGCCCTGCCCGACATCCGCGCAAAAACAAACAACTTCGCAACCGTAAGTCTCCTTCAGCCACAACAACATTGCCGACGTATCGAGTCCGCCGGAATACGCTAAAACTACCTTGTTTATTGATTTATTCATTTATTCATTTATTCATTGTTTTAGCTCACGGTTTTCAATGATTCAATGAACCAATGAGCAAATGAATCAATTCTCAAACATTTCCCAAACTTTTTTCAAAACGATTCGTTGCTCTTTTTGTCCGCTAACGGCAATAAATATGGTGTCTTCGCCGGCGATTGTGCCGACAATTTCGACGATTTTCGCGTTGTCGATTCTTACGCAAACTGCCGCCGCAAAGCCGATTTCGGTCTTGGCAACGATTAAATTTTCGCCGGTAATTTCTAAACGAATTAAGCCGAAACATGCATAATGTACTTTACTTGGAACAGTATAAAAACCATTTGTTTTGACAATTCCAAGTTTAAGCAAATCACGCGAAATACTAGATTGATTTACTGTAAAGCCCAGCGTTTGCAATTCATAAGTTAATTCTTCTTGTTTGCCGATTTGCTTTTCCGCAATCACTTTCAAAATTGTTTCTTGTCGCTCGTTTTTTTGCATTTCGATTTATTTTATTCATTATTACTGCATATTATTGGCATAAACCTGTAATGTAGCAAACGGGTTGTCATAAATCAACTCGATTTGACAGTTTTGCGTGTTTCGATAATGATTCAAATGTGGAAAATCTTTTATTGCGAACTGCAAATTCAGTTGACGAACCGTTTCTTCAAGCGTTATTTTTTGATGTTCGGAGCGTTGAATTTATACAAACGGGCTTTCTATTAGAGCAACTAACACCTTTGCTTTCAATGCAATACAAGGCTCAAAAGCAAAGTTACAACGCGCAATACCCGAACGCCGAACATTCGATAATTGAACTCAACGGCGAGAAAATCGGGCGGCTTTTGGTTAATCGCGCAGCCAACCAATCGTTTTTGGTCGATATTGCAATTTTGCATAATTTTCGCGGTCAAGGTTTTGGAAACCGTTTATTGAATAAATTAAAAGCAGAATCCGAAAGCATCGGGTTATCGGTTTATAAAACAAATTTCGGAGCAATCGGATTGTACGAAAAACACGGCTTCACGGTTATCAACGATGACGGAATGTATTTGGAAATGGAGTGGAAAAATGTTGGATAATTTAAAATACGAAGACTATGTCGGCGAATTAAATACTAAGTTTCATTTGACGGAAACATCTGTGGAAATTGAACTTATCGAAGTTTCGGAAAAAAAATCAACGGTGCAACAGGAAATGTTTTCGCTGATATTTCGCGGTGCAAAAGATAATTTTCTCGAACAGAAAATCTATCGAATGCGCCACGAAAAATTAGGCGACGGCGATTTGTTTTTGGTGCCGATTGCCGAAAAACCGGACGGTTATCGATACGAAGCCGGATTCAATCGCATAATCGGCTAAAGCCGGTTAATTGTTGCCAATAAAGTGCGGTTTTCGCCTTCGGTTAAAAATAAATCGAAGTTTCCCAAATCAGGATGCCACACCCGGTAAATATCTTCTTTTGTCGGTGTCAACGGAATTTGAAATTCCATCAAAAAAGATTCGCCGTTATCGGTTTTATGCGGAAAATCTTTGATGTCGGTCAGCGTGGCAACGGTTGAAACATCGTTGCTCGTCATATAAAATTCCGTGCCGATCCAACGGCGGAAAGATTCGGCGGTTTGTTGAATCAAAACATCGTCGGCGGTTTGTCCGAAAGCCGAACTCGAAAATCCTAACGACGCAACGGCGGCAATTCCGCCAAGTTTTACAAAATCTCTTCTTGAAAAATTCATTCGGGGTTCTCCTTTTTATTTGGGTGATACTGCAAAAATAACCGAAAGTTTGAGGATAACGCAAGACGAGTTTGCATTTTTATAAAAACTCGTTGTATAGTTTTGCTAAATTATCAAACGTTAAGTTTGTCGATTTAATCGGGTCTAAAAATATGAGATTGAGTTTTCCCCTAATTACTCGTTCTGATGAAACATTTCTATTTGCACTTTATTCGACTACTCGTGCCGATGAGATGGCTCTTGTTCCGTGGAACGATGAGCAAAAACACGCTTTTGTGCAGTCCCAGTTTCAAGCGCAACACAATCATTATCTTTTAGAATACCCGCAGGGGATATTTCAAACCATAAATTCAGACAATCGGCAAATCGGACGGCTTTACGTTTGCGAGTCAGAAGACGAAATTCAAATTATCGATTTGACGCTTTTACCCGAATTTCGCGGTCAAGGCATCGGCACACAAATAATTACGGATATTTTGCAAACGGCGAAAAAGCCTGTGCAAATTTATCTTGAATCTTTCAATCAATCAATTAATTTATTTACGCGACTTGGTTTTCAAATGATAAGCAACGAAGGGATTTACGGACTTTGGGAATACCCGGTATCTGAAAATAAGAATTTGAAAACACACAATTTAGGAAAATAAAGGAGGATAATTTTATGTCACAACCATACGTTGGTGAAATTAGGCTTTTTGCGGGGAATTTTGCTCCGGCAGGCTGGGGATTTTGCGACGGTTCGCTTCAATCAATTACTGAAAACGAAACACTTTTTCAATTAATCGGCACAACCTACGGCGGCGACGGGCAAAATACTTTTGCTCTGCCTGATCTGCGAAGCCGTGTTCCGGTTCACACCGGAAGTCTTGCGGGAGTTACTTACTCTCTCGGTCAATCCGGCGGAGTTGAGCAGGTTACGCTTAATTCAACTACATTGCCTTCGCATAATCACGCCGCAGGCTGTACCGATGCAACCGGTAACAGTGCAACTGCGGGCGGCAGCATTCCGGCAGTTAATGCCACGGCATTGACTTACGGAGCAATTCCGCCGAATGTTGGAATGAATCCGGCGATTATCGGAAACGCGGGCGGAAACCAACCGCACACCAATATCCAGCCGTTTTTATGCGTCAGCTTTATTATTTCGTTTTTCGGAATCTTTCCGTCACCAAACTAAAAGGAGATTATTATGGGAACACCATTTTTAGCAGAATTAAGAATAATGAGTTTCAATTTTGCACCGCGTGGCTGGGCATTATGCAACGGACAGCTTTTGCCGATTAACCAAAACCAAGCGTTGTTTGCATTATTGGGAACGACTTACGGCGGAAACGGAACGACAAATTTCGGTCTGCCGAATATGCAAACACGCGTTCCGATTCATATTGGGAACGGCTTTACACAAGGACAACAAGGCGGCGAAAACGCGCATACCTTGACCATTCCGGAAATACCTTCGCATTTTCATCCGGCAACCGTTTCAGCCGATGCACCGGCAAATAATGTATCTTCTGCCCCGAATAACTTTTTGGGAACTGTAAAGGACGGGTCAACGCTTTATTCTACCGCTCCGGCAAATCAAGCAATGAACGCGGCAGTTATTTCGCCGACAGGCGGAAGCCAAGGACACGAAAACCGTCAGCCGTTTTTGGCATTGAATTTTTGTATCGCACTGCAAGGGATTTTCCCTTCACAGAATTAAACTTTAAAGGAGAAAATATTATGTCAAGTCCATTTGTAGCTGAAATCAGAATAGTCGGATTTAATTTTGCCCCGCGAGGTTGGGCATTTTGCAACGGTCAACTTATTCCGCTTGCCCAGAATACGGCTCTCTTTTCCTTGCTCGGAACAACCTACGGCGGAAACGGTCAGTCAAATTTCGCGTTGCCTAATTTTCAAGGAACTGCCCCGATGTTTTATCAGCAAGGTCCGGGATTAAGTTTTCGTAATATTGGCGAAACAGGCGGAAGCCAGAACGTAACTTTACAACAAAGTGAGATGCCGATTCATAATCATAATTACACGGCGCGACCGACACCGACAACGCCGCAAACTTCGCCGGTAGGTTTGGGTTTTGGACGTTCAAATTCGCTTCCGTATTCGCCGACGGCAACCGCGTCCGCAAGTATGGGAGCAACGGCAGTTCAGCCAAACGGCGGAAACCAACCGCATAACAACTTGATGCCTTTTTTGACGATGAATTTTATTATCGCTCTGCAAGGCGTTTTTCCGCCGAGAAGTTAAGTGTTTTCGGCACCAAAGCAAAAAAGTTATCATCAAGGCAAAAACTTTTTGTCTTGGTGACACTTTTCTATTCCGATTCTCGTTTACCTAAACAGCAACAGTAGTATTTCAAACAATCGAGACAGTATTTTCCCCCGCTTACTCGTTTCCCAAAAAGGAGTTATAAAACAATGAAACAGATTTCCAAATTTTCGACTCGTAACATTTTATTTTACTTAACAATCGCGGTTTTTTCTTTCGGTTCGGTAAATGCCCAAGATTTGTTGAAAAGCAAACCGCAAGGTGACAGTTCGCTTAAACTGAACGGAACTTTTGATGTCCCGACAATTTCCGACGGCAAATTTGCGAACGGAAATCCGTTGTCGGCAGTTGTCGCAGACATAGATTCGGACGGCATCAACGATTTAATTATCGGCAAAAGCGATTCCGTTTCAATTCAACGCGGCGACATCAATGCGTTTGCGCCGAAAACTCAGTCAGCTTGGGAAGCAATCAGAGATTTGCGGTATATTTCGCCGTTTGAAAGCGAGACTCACTCGTTCGGTTTACCGATTTCAGCGGATTTTGTGCAAGTCGGCGATTTTACACGCGACGGAAATATCGATGTAATTGCGGCTTCACGCAACGCAAACGAACTTGTTTTATTGACCGGCGACGGCAAAGGAAATTTTTCCGAGCCACACGAAATTTTTGTCGGCGGAAATGTTTCGGTGATGATTGCAGGTGACGTAAATCGGCTTGACGGTTTGCCTGATGTGATTGTCGGTGTCGGAAACGAATTACTTATTTATCAAGGTTTAGGCGATATTTTGAGCCGTGAACCAAGCCGCATTTCGTTGGCGAACAACGTTGAATCAATCGCCGTCGGACAATTGGACGCGAACACATTTACGGATATTGCGGTCGGAAACGGCAATCAAATTTCGATAATTTCGGGCAGCGATGATAAGAACGAAGTTGTTGATTTACCGCAAAATTTCTCGGCTAAATCTTTAATTGTCGGCGATTTTGTGCCTGACCGCGAATTCCGCTCGGAAATTGCGACGTTGGACGAAGCCGGAACAATTCACATAATTTCACGCGGCGATTTGGATACGCGACCTGTTACGAAACACGAACAAACGGCAAGCCAAGTCCGCGATTATAAATCGAAAGGCTACGCTATTCCGCAACGGATCTTGAATCAGTTGAGCAAAGAAGATTTGCTTGAACCCGTGAAATCAGATGAAGCGGATAATCAAACATGGAATGAATACGATCAATTTTTTGGCGGAGTGCCGAGCCGTTCCGTTTCATCAAACGCAATTTTAACGAGCGGAAGATTGAGCAATTCCGGCGAAGATTTAATTATTTTAGATTCAGACAACAATCAAATTAACGTGATGCCGATGGCGGTTGCCGAATCGGCATCAGGCGAAAAAGCTTCATATATCGGCAAACGTCAATCGGTTAAATTCAGTTTGGAAAATTCACCGATTGTGGCAATTACAGGACGTTTTAACTTTGACAGCGAGAAAGATTTATTGGTTTTGCAAAGCGGAAAAGCCGAAGCATCGGCGATTGTTTCCGCACCGCAAGCATCATTTACGGTCAATAACGCAGGTGATGCGGTCGATGCAAATCCGGGCAACGGAGTTTGTGCGACAGCAGGTGCAGTCTGCACACTTCGAGCCGCGATTATGGAAGCAAACAAATTAGCGGGATCAGATTCAATCACCATCAATTCCGGCTTAAACATCACGCTTTCAACCGGAAGTCCCGACAACGATTTCAACACGCCGTTCAATACGGAAGCAGGCGGAGATTTAGATATTACTTGCGTCGTCGCCAATCCCGCCTTTGATACTTGCACTGCACCGTTAGCTTCAAATGTCAATAATCTAACTATCACAGGTGCGGCAGGCGGAAATACAATCGCAGGCGGAACGTTTGCGGCATCTGCACCGATAACCAACACGACAGACCGCGTTTTTGATATCGGATTCGACGGAATTTTCGGCGGCGGATTCGGCGGAGCAACCGCAATTCAAGTTACAATGTCGAATTTAACGATTCAAAACGGTAATGTCCGCGAAAACTGTGATGTCGTCAACTGCGGTGCCGGGAACAATTGGGGAAACTTTGCCCGCGGCGGTGCAATTCGGTTGGACGGCAACGGACCGGGAACAGCCGGTGCATTAAACTTGACGAGTGTTACCATCAACAATAACCAAGCCGATCACAATACAGGCGGAGTTTTCAATCAATTTGCGTCAATTTCGTATTCATCGGTAACGAGTACGACGAATATCGGAAAAGCAGGTCCGGGCGGTGCATTGCAATTTGCGGCATCGTCACCTGCAACCTTAAGCGTTTCTGCATCAGTATTTACCGCAAATGAAGCCAGAACCGGCAATATTTTTGGTACGGCGACTACCGATGTTGACGGCGGTGCAATTTACGGCACGCCAAACACAAATACGGCAACGATTTCAAATACAAACTTTACAAATAATATCAGCCAAGATGACGGCGGCGGAATTGCTTTTGTTAATGGTGCGGTAACTGTCTCAAACGGAACAATGAGCGGCAATACATCGCGTGATGACGGCGGTGCGGTTTGGGGTGATATTGGTACAGTCGGCGCAAGCAGATTTATGACACTCAGCGGTATAACGCTTACCGGAAATAACGCTAATAGTGATACTAGCGGCGGCGGTGACGGCGGGGCGATTTTCCGCGACAGAGGAACTTTGAATGTTACAAACTGCTCAGTCGGTACAGTTGCTTCGCCAAACAGAGCCAATAACGGCGGCGGAATTGCTCACGCTTTTCGGGCAGGTGCAAGTGCCACCAATGTTACTGCAATCAATGTTGATAATGGTTCAATTGTCGGAAACAACGCTACCAGAACAACCGGATCAGGTGAAGGCGGTGCAGTTTTTCTAAATGGAACAAATTTTAATACCGGAAACCCAAGCACTTTGACTGTTGGTTCAACAACTAATGTAACTGTTGACGAAAATAACGCCAATGTTCACGGCGGCGGAATTTCGCTGACCGGAGGTTCAACGGGAACTCTGACCAGAGCAACATTTTCGGCAAATGATGCTGATGCAGATAATAACGCGAGCGGCGACGGCGGCGGACTTTATCACAATAATACCGGCGGAGCTACAACTATTGCTTCAACAGTTTCATTCAGCAATAACGGAAACGGAGCAACAACAACCGAAAACGGCGGAGCAATCCATCATTCAAACGGAACGCTGACTTTGAATTCATCTGCTATTTCAGGAAATGATGCCGACGTGCAAGGCGGCGGGTTATTTGTTTCCGGCGGAACGGTAAATGTCAACGGCGTAACCTTTAGCGCAAATACTTTTCCTGCTAATGCGGCGGAAGTTCGTCTGACCGGCGGAACAACCAATTTCAGCGGTACAGTTACAATTCCGGGCGAATTGAGCATTGCGGGCGGAACGCTGGTCGCAGGTTCAAGCCTAATTAACCTTGGCGAAGATTTCCAATTTTCAAGCGGAAATTTCACGCCGGGAACAAGCACCGTCAACTTTAACGGAACGGCGGCGCAGCAAATTTACGGCGGCAGTGTTCCGACATTTAATAATTTGACCGATGCCAATACAACGGCTCAACTTTCGGTAATTAACGGCGTTGTCGTCAGCGGAACATTAGATATTAATGCCAATGCCAGATTAAACCCGTCCGCCGCCGCAATTGTCAGCGGTGCGGGAACATTGACCGGAGGCGGAACCGCACAAGTTACACGGACAGCCGCAACCGCAGATTTTTCGAGCCAATACACAATTACCAACAAAACTTTAACCAATTTGTTGGTTGATTATGTTGGTGCGGCGGCTCAGGTTATAAGCCCGATAACTTTCGGCAGACTTGGTTTAAATAATGCCGCCGGAGCAACGATGAGCGGAAACACTACGGTTAATTCAACTTTATTACTGACCAACGGAACGCTTGCGGTCGGCACAAACACGCTGACTTTGAACAGCAATGTTACACAAACTGCGGGAGCGTTTTCGAGTGCGGCAACCGGAACGGTAAATTATAATCAAGGTTCCAACGGACAAAATGTTATCGCCGCAAATTACGGTAATTTAACGTTCAGCAATTTCAACAAAATTTTGCCGAGCGGTGTGGTCGGAGTACAAACCGTATTTACGCCGGGAACTGCAACCGGACACACAATTACCGGAAATACGTTTGATTTCAACGGCTCGGCGGCTCAAACTGTTCCGGCTTTTACGTTTAATAATCTTTCTACTTCAAACGGCGGAACAAAAACGGCGAGCGGGACAGTTACGGCAAACGGCAACGTTACAATCGGAACAAGCACAACGCTTGCTTTAAGCGGAAATATATTGAATATCGGCGGAGCATTTACAAACAACGGAACATTTACAAGTCTTGTTCCCGAAAGTCCGTCGGTCGGCGGAAAAGTCGTCTTGAACGGAACGGCGGCTCAAACAGTCGGCGGAACAGTTGCGACAACATTCAACGATTTACAGGTAAATAACGCAACCGGAATTACATTCAGCCAAAACGGAACGGTCAACGGAATTTTAACTTTAACGAGCGGAAATGTTTCGATGGGTGCAAATACTTTGACAATGGGCGGTTCGTCAAGTGTTTCACGCACGAGCGGACATATTTTGGGCAAAGCGACGAAAACATTTACCGGTTTGGGAAGTTTCACTTTTGCGGTCGGCACGGCAAACGGATATTCTCCTGTTGTTGCAAATGTTACGGCGGGAACCGGAAGTTTGACAATCGACGCGAAACAAACGGTTCATCCGAACGTACATAGTCCGGCTAATGCGATTGCCCGCTTTTGGACGCTTTCAGGGTCGGGGATTACAACTGATTTGACCTTTAATTATCTGCAACCCGATGTTATCGGAGCAAACGAAAATTTGTTCAAAATGGTTAGAATCAACGGCGGCGTTATCAGCCAGGTATTCGCCCACAATCCGCCGAGTGTGGTCATCGATACGGCGGCAAATACGATTCTTATCAAAAATATATCGACTTTTTCGGATTGGACATTTGCCCAATTAGTTCCGACTGCCGCCACAGCGACAATTAACGGACGAGTTTTGACCGCCGGCGGACGCGGCATAAATCGCGCGAGAGTTACAATTACGGACACAAACGGTCAAATCCGTTATGCCATAACCAATCCTTTCGGCTATTACAGATTTGCGGATTTGCCGACGGGAAGCGATTACGTTTTGTCGGTCAGTTCAAAACTTTACGAATTTAAGCAATCGACCAGATTCATAAGTTTGCAGGAAAATCTCGGTAACGAAGATTTTACTGCTCTGCCATAACATTCTATTCGACGGAATGTTACCTGATGAGTCGCAAACTGAAAATTTTGCGGCTCTTTTTTTGTTTATTATCGAGGTAAGTCGTAAAATTCAGGTATGACCAAATCAGCCAATCTCTGGGGCGGACGTTTCACCGAAAAACCCGATGAAACCTTTGCCGAATTCAATGATTCTTTTCGCTTTGACAAACGTTTGTTTCACGCCGACATTCGGGCAAGCATCGCCCACGCCGGACAGCTTTTCAACGCCGGAATTTTAACCGGTTCGGAATCCGAAAAGATAAAAAACGGCTTGCTGACAATCGCCAAACGCGCCAATTTCGACAAAAACTATTTTGATTCAAACCACGAAGACGTTCATTCGTTTATCGAAGCAAATCTCGTCCAACTAATCGGCGATACGGGCAGGAAATTACACACCGGCAGAAGCCGAAATGACCAAGTTGCCACCGCTTTTCGGCTTTGGTTATGCGAAGAAATCCTTGAAATATCAGAAGTTACGCGAAAAGTTCAGCAAGGTTTGGTTGATTTGGCAGAACGCCACAAAGACGCGGTTTTTGTCGGCTACACGCATCTGCAAAAAGCTCAACCGATTCTTTTTGCGCATTGGTGTTTGGCGTATTTCGAGATGTTTTCGCGCGACCGCGAACGGCTTGACGAAGTTTGGCGACGAACAAATATTCTGCCGGCAGGTTCGGCGGCGCTTGCCGGAACAAGTTACGAAATTGACCGCGAAGAGTTGGCAAAAACGCTCGGTTTTGAAGGAATTACGGCGAATAGTTTGGACGCGGTTTCCGACCGTGATTTTGCCGTCGAATTTGTCGGAGCGTGTTCGCTGATAATGGTTCATCTTTCGCGTTTGTCCGAAGATTTGATAATTTACGCGACCAACGAATTTAATTTTATCGAACTTTCCGACGCGATTTCGACAGGTTCTTCGATCATGCCGCAGAAGAAAAATCCTGATGCTTTGGAACTTTTGCGCGGAAAAGCCGGACGCATTTTCGGTCATCAAACTGCTTTGCTGGCAACACTTAAGGGTTTGCCGATGGCATATAACAAAGATATGCAAGAAGACAAAGAAGCGGTTTTTGATACGGTTGACACGGTAAAACTATCGCTCAAGGTGGCGGAAATCGTCTTGAAAAATGTCAAAGTAAACGAAGAAAAAACTAAAATTGCCGCGACCAAAGGCTATCTGAACGCGACCGAATTAGCCGATTATTTGGTCAACAAAGGCGTTCCGTTTCGCACGGCACACGATACGGTCGGGAAAGTTGTGCTTCACGCCGGCAGCCGAAATGTTGAAATAAATGAACTTAACTTGTTTGAACTGGAAAAATTCTCCGACGTAATCGACGATGATGTTTTTACCGCATTAAGCCTTGAACAAACTTTGGCAAGCAAAAACCAAATCGGCGGAACTTCACCCGAACGAGTTTTTGAAGCGTTGGCAACGGCAAAGAAAAGTTTGGAAATTGAGGTTTCAAAGTAGGAAATTTTCACCCCGGAGACACGGAGTTTTTGGCTGAAAAATTCTCCGTGAACTCTGTGGTGAAATTATTTTTATAAAAATGAAAATCGCTTATTACATCTACGCCTTCACATAAACGCAATTTCCCCCTTACCTTCATTAAAAACTTCCCTGCTTGCTCGGCTGATTTATTGTTCGTTTGGGCGAAAACACTCACGCACACGAGCGAGAAAATTACGATAAATTTGATTGATAATATTTTCATATTCAGTTATTTCGATTCTTTAAGTTTGCGTGAATCTTCATCAATTTTAGCAATTGCTTGCTTGATTGCTTCGGTCGATTTTTGAACGGTCGTTCGCAATAGGAATGCGTTATATTTATCTATCGTTTTTGTTGCGTCTGCAAATGACTTATTCGCCGAGTTAAAGGCAGTTTTTGATGCACCAAGTATCCTCAATTTCGTTGCTTTATCGCATTTTTCACACTTTTCGTAGGTTCGATAAATATCTTGTGCGTCGGATAAATCGGCTTCGGCTTTGATAACTTTTTGATCGGCTAAATCGCTGCCGAACTGTTCTTGCATTTGCTTTACATCTTGCAAGGTAAAACCAACACGTTTCATTCGGTTATCTTCAAGAATTTTGTATTCGGCGGTTTTATCAGCCATTTCAAGAACTTTCCATTTTACAGTGCTAATTTGCTTTAAGGATTCTTCCGTCGGTTTTGCGTTGAACCCCTTAACGGCAGCAGAAACTTCGTCTAAACCCGCTTGGATTTCGGCAAGCACGCTCAGCAATTTCGGGCTGTATCGTTCGTTCGCGGCTTTCGTATTTGCGGGCAGATTTTTGGTTTTGTCATCCAACTTAACCTTAAACGAAGCGTATGGCTCTTGGTTCGCAAATTCGGGATGCAGATTAATCAAATCGTTCCAATGCAGTTTTGCGAGCAATAATTCCGCCGGTTCTGACATCATTAACCGCAAATTGATACTAATTTGCAAGGCGTTTGGATATGCCTCGTAAACTTTTTTGACGGACAAAATTAAATCGTCGGCAATCGCAAGTGCTTCAGAGTTTCGATTGGTCGCAATGTAAACCTTTGCCTTCAAAATTTGCAAATTAGCAAAAAGTCCTCCGGATGAAAGATTTTTAGAACCGGCTTCCGCATATTTTTCGGCTTCAGCGTAATTGTTTTGATTAAAACTCGCCAATCCGCACACATAGTTTGCTCCCGAATGATTCGGAGTTTTATTCAAAATATCGCGACAAATTTTCAAAGCATCGGCGTTTTTTCCACTTGTTGATAAATCGAAAGCACGATCAACCAAATCGTCGGTTGATTGTGCGAAAACGCTCACACAGGCGAGTGAGAAAATTACGATAAATTTGATTGATAATTTTTTCATTTGTTTATTTTTTGGCAAAGTAAAAAATTGCCATGATTATGATTGAACTCGCAAACGCTAGAATCCATCCGGCTTTATTATTCTCCACACCGAAAATCATTCGGGCGAGTTTTGTTCCACCAATTGCACCAAATGTGCCGATTAAACCGTGGATAATCCAATCATTTGAATTATTGGTAAAAATCAAAAATTTAGCGATTGCTCCAATTCCGAAGCCTAAAATTGCTTGTCCGAGCAGATGTAATAAAGTCATGATTTTGATTGGACTATTTTAGTTCCGTCTGGCTTTACGCTTAACGGGTGTTTTTATTTTTGGTTTTACCTCAGCTTTTGGTTTTGAAACGTTTGGATTTATTTCCTTATCTAGTAAAACCAAGCTCGACAAAACTTTGACCAAATACTCTTTTCGTTTCGAAATGTCATCATTAGGCTCAAGCGAAGTGCCTACAATTGCAACGACATTGCCAACCTGAGTTGAATGAAAAGCATCGCCGATAAAGGCAGCGTTTTCATCTTTTGGGCGTTTGTAATACCAAAAAAGTGAATCTTGAGATTTTCCATTTGCAAGCATAAGTTTAACTTCAGAATCTCCTTCAGCACTTACTGTTTCCTTGAAAACTTCTTTTGATTGATAATCCATTTCCCAAACTTGATGCAGTTTTAGCATGGAAATCGTGTCCGGATTATTAACCAGTTTTTTCGCATCAGCCAATGATTCAACCGGAACGAAATTAACTTGAACCAGTTTGCCGTCAACAACAAAAAGCATTCCGCCGGCTTGTGCCGATTGAATTTTGTTTCCCGGAATTTCAAAAACAAACGATTGGTTGCCGTTGTTGCAAACTATTCCCACGCCATTATCTGTTTTAATTACAAAGGGTTTAGGAACGCTTTGGGCAAAGATCGATAGCGAGAGAAACATAAATCCGATTGAAATGTATAGTATTTTTTTCATAATTTTTCTTCTTTTTAGTAATCGAAAAACCTCATGACTGCGAAGCCTAAAATTGCTTGTCCAAGCAGATGTATTAGAATCATTTTAGTTTTTTCCTCGAATTTGAAAAAAACCGCTTATTCAAATCGATTCAATCAAAGACTGCCGAATTTTAGTTTTTATTTCGACATTGCCATTTTCCATCCGTCTTTTTCTTTTACCAGCGGCTGTTCGTTGATAGACTGATCGTTGGCTTTCCATTTGATCACTGCATTATCCCCATTAATTTTTTCTGAAATAACTTCGGGCATATCGGTCGTTTCACCTTGTCTTTTCAGGGTGTCACGCATTATTTCAATGATTTTTTGATCGGGAAAAAGTCCTCCGTAAAGACTCAGCATTCCGGCGGCAAGCGTTTTTCGCAGTAATTCGTCGTTGTTTGCCGCTAGTGCCGCGTAATGCGATTTGAACGTGTCCTTCGGCGTTTCGATAGACGAAAAAACTTTGTCGTTTGAAACAGGTTCGGACTTTTCGATATTGGCGACCGGTTTGTTGACGCTCGGCGGATTCGGAACCGGTTTATTTGAATTATTAACGGCTTCGTCAACTTTGCAATTGTTGATAAATAGACACATTACGATTAAAAGTAACAAGTATTTGAAATTCATAAAATTAACTCCTACAACCAATCGCTAAAAATATTGTGAAAAAAGGTCAAAAAAATACGGACGAAGAAAAAATCTTTATCCGCATAGAAAATGTTGTAGCGATTTTTAATCAGTTCGGTGCAATTCGCCTTCTTTATTGACGTTATATTTGCTGACAATTTCCGCCGGAGCAAGTTTTTTGGCTATTTCCCAAGTGTAATCCATCTCGGTATTGACGGTAATTGTCGCCATTCTTGCTTCTTTAATCATCAAAATACTGCCGTAAAAAGTGAACAAAAACCCGATAATTCCAACCGGAATCGGAACCCAACGCAACGAACCTATCAGCCCGACAACGCCGATTGTGACGCTGGTCAGCACAAAAAAACCTAAGCTGATATAAAACGTCACCATCGCTCTTTGCAAAAGTCTCGCTCGACTCGTAACTTTATCGAGCAGTTCAAAATTTGCTTCCAAACGCCTTGAATAATAAGGAATTTTACCTTTGTCGTCGGTCAAAATCAGATCGTCAAGCCGTTTTATTAAATCTCGCGAACGGTCGATTACTCGTCCAAGTCGCGTCGAAGTTGATAAAACTAAACTTCCCGAAGCCGAAATCAGCAATGCCGGCGTAATCATCGCGGTTAAAAATTCGATGGTTGACGATAAACCGCTCGGATTTACGTCAAATAGTTGTAAATACATAGTTTCAGCGTAACAGAGTTTTTACAATCGAATCAATTGTTTCAGTTGATTCAGCCTTGCGAGTTTCATTATTGAGAATGACTGCGAAAGCGTAACTCTCGCCTGTTGAACTATTTGCGTAACCTGCGATTGAATTGATAAAGGTCATCGAACCGGTTTTTGCGGCAACTTTTTCGCCACGCAAACGCCCGCGTAACGTGCCGTCAACGCCCGCAATCGGCAGCGAAGTTTTGAAAGTTTCGGCAAATTTCGCTTGATTTGCGAAAACCAACGCTCGACCGAAAGTTTCAGGTGAAACTAAATCGAGCCGCGAAAGTCCTGAACCATCGTGAATTTGTATTTCGTCGTCGGCTGACTTGTTCTCTTTTAACCATTTAACGATCACGCTTGCACCTGCGGAATCATCGCCGCGAAGTTTTTGAAACTTCGGATTTTCGTCGGGTGCTTCGTTGCCGAAACGTTTTCCGAGCGTTCGCAAAATCAATTCGGCATATAAATTGACCGAATCTTTGTTCATTTTACGGACAATTTCCGCCAAAGTTTTGCTTTCAACTTTCGCCAGTTCACCGAATTTTTCGCGGTTTACATTGTCTTTCCAATCACTTTTTACCGCTTCGCCGTCAACCGTAATTCCGGCTTTTTCGAGCTTTTCTTTCAACTTCTTGCTCGCCCAAAGCGCCGAATGCGAAACGCTGATTCTTGCATCTATTGAGTTTGCGTTTCCCCAAACATAAACTTCGTTTTCGCCGAGTTCGCGTTTTACGCCGACGGCTTCGATGTCTTGGACAGGTTTTGCTTCACCTTTTGCGATTACAAAATCATCGGAAACTTTGGGTTTGCCGTTTTGCAAACTCAAATTTGTTTGGTTTTCGTTAAAAGTTAAGGCTGAGGCTTCGGCGCCGTAATACCATTGCAGTTCATTCCACGTCCAACCGTCGCCGATTTTGTCGCCTTTGAAGTAGCTTTCATCGCCGACTATTTTACCTTTTACACGCTTTAAGCCTTTTGTTTGCAGTTGATTAACGATATTTTGTAATGCTTCGTCGTCAAAGTCGGGCGAACCTTGTCCGTAAAGAACTAAATCACCGTTAAGCATTCCGTTTTCGATATTTTGTTCGGCTAAAACTTGCGTTTTCCAACGAAAAGCACCGCCGAGTTTATCTAACGCAACCATCGAAGTTAAAGTTTTTTGGATTGAAGCCGGATTGAAAAGTTTTTGCGCATCGTTTGCCGCAACAATTCTGCCGTCTTTCAAACTGATGACGATAATTCCCCAACGAGCGTTCGCAAACTCGCTCGAATCAATAGTTTGCGAGATTTTATTTTGTATCGCAACATCTTCCGGTAACTTTGAAACAACCAATTTATCGGCAAGTTTAACGTTTGAAGCCGGAACGGAAACAGTTTCGTTTTGCGGAATCGGCTGAGTTTCGGTTGGTTTCGGTTGCTCGTTAAAACAGGCGGCGACAAAAATAACCTGTAAAATTGCCGACAACTGCCAATAATTTTTAATTTTCCACTTTCCGTTTCCCATTTTCAGTTCTCCGTACGCAAATCATCGCCTGTCATTTCCAAAGGTTTTTCGATGCCGAGAATGCCGAGAATTGTCGGAGCAATATCGGCTAAAGTTCCGTCTTCGCGGAGTTTAGCGTCTTTTAATCGATCGTCGATGAGATGAAAAGGAACAGGATTTTTTGTGTTTGAATTATTCAAAGTTTGATTTTCGTCAATCAGTTCTTCCGAATTTCCGTGGTCGGAGGTAATCAGTAAAACGCCGTTAGTTTCACGAATTTTATCCGCGATTCCACCCAAACAGGTGTCAATGTGTTGAATCGCTTCAATCGTTTTTTCCAAATTTCCGGTTTGGGCAAGCGTGTCGGCGGCGGGGAAATTAAGGATAAAAACATCATTTTCGCCCGCTTCGATACCGCGCAAAAGTTTGTCGGTAATTTTGTAACTCGACATTTCGGGCAACGTTTCGCCGAGTTTGTCGGTTTGCAGCAAAATCAGTTGTTCGCAAGCGTATTCGTGTTCTTCGCCGCCGTTAAAAACGTGCGTTACATGGGCATATTTATCGGTTTCGGTAATTCGACAATTCAAAATCCCTTGGTCTGAAAATACTTGGGCGAGCGTATTTTTCATCTCTTCGCGGTCGGTAAAAGCAACCGGCAAATTAAACGTCGCATCATATTCGGTCAAACAAACAGTGTGAACTTTCGGTTTGTTTGTTGTCGAAACGCCTTCGGCATCGGCAAACGCGACGGCTTGCGCCATTTGTTTAATGCGGTCGCCGCGATGATTGAAAAAAATCACGACATCATCGTCTTTCAGTACGGCAACCGGCGTTTTCGGGCTGGAAAGCAACACAATCGGCTCGATTTCATCGTCCGAAATATTGCGTAAATAGTTGCCGCGAATAGCGTTTACGGCATCGAAAGCCTGTTCGCCTTCCGCGTGAACGAGCATTGTGTAAGCACGGGCGGTGCGTTCCCACCGGTTCGATTTATCCATCGTCCATTTTCGCCCGCACAGTGTCGCGAGTTTGCCGAGTCCGATGTCCGCCATTTTTATTTCCAACGCTTCGACATAAATTTCCGCCGAATTCGGCAAAACATCTCGTCCGTCAAGCGTGGCGTGAACAAAAACATTTTCGACTCCGCATTTTTTCGCCAACCGAATCAACTCGAAAAGATGATTTTGCGACGAATGAACATCGCCGTCGGAAAGTAAGCCGATCAGATGCAGGTTTGTTTTTTTTGCTTTTTGCATTGCTTCAAGCAAAACTTTATTGGACGAAAAAGCGTCGGATTTAACCGCGTCGTTTATTTTCGACAAACCCGCGCGTTGAATTCGCCCCGCGCCGATTGTCCGATGTCCGATTTCCGAATCACCGACCGCCTTATTCGACAATCCGACGGCTTCGCCCGCTGCCGCCAGCAAAGTCAACGGATAATTGGTCGAAAGCAGATCGTAATTGGGCGTATTGGCGAGTGCAATCGCGTTGCCTTCGCGACTTGGCGAATAACCCCAACCGCTTAAAATTATCAGTACTAAAGGACGTTTCATATATGTAAATTAAAAAGTGAAAAGTTAGGAGTTGATTGTTATAAACCTGCAACTTTTTTAATCAAAGAAAATCAATAAACCGTAAACGCCTTGCTTGTCCGCTTATATTTTGTTTTTCAATAAGCGTTCGGCGCAGTTTTTTCCATCCAACGTTCGGGAAATTTCAAACCTGAAAAGTTGAATTGTTCATAAAGTCCGTGTGCGTCTTTGGTGGCTAAAACCCACCGCCGCAAGCCTTGTAAATCTTGGTGTGAAACTATTGTTTTCATCAACAATTTACTCAAACCAATTCCGCGAAACTCTTGTAAAATAAAGACATCGCCAATATAAGCGAACGTGGTGAAATCCGAAATAACGCGGGCGAAACCGATTTGTCGGGTGGCAAAATAAACCCCGAAACAAAGCGAATTTTCGATTGCGCGTTTCGTTTGTTCAAACGTTCTGTCTTTTGCCCAATAAGATTCTTTCGACAAAAATTCGTGAATTACATCAATTTGTAAAAGACTTTTATCGGTGTCGATTGTAAATTCGGAAGTGTCGTTCTTCATCGCCTTTCAAAAATAATGATAACATTACAAACGCAGTTTTGTGAAAAACCTGTCCGAATTAGATTGGGCAAACGCGGCATTTATAAAATCATTGAAAAAACTGACCTTAAAGCGGAGTTTGGACAAAAAATAAAAAAAGCCGCAAACTTTTCTAAAGTTCACTGCTCTTTTTATTTTCCTTGGTTTGCGGTTATTACGCGGTTGCCGGTTTTTCGGCAAAAATTTTGTCTAAAGCCGTTTTCAAAAGTCCGATTCCGAATTCGCCCGCCGCCCGAGATTTCAGTTTTCCGTCCGCATCGAACAAATAATAAACCGGCACCCAGCCTTGCTCGTTTTTGAACGCATCTTTTAATTGATGCTTGTTATCAATCGCGCAAACTTCTGTAATTCCTTGCTTTTCAACAGTTTCACGCACGACATTCATATCTGTGTCGGCTTCGTAACGCGGCATATGAATCGCTACGGTTTGCAAACCTTTCGCACCGTTTTCGGTAATCAATTCTCGCAACTGCGGCATTTTTTCTTTGCAGATTCCGCAACTGGTCGCCCAAAAATGCACCAAGGTCGGCTGACCTTTTTCAATTTTTAATTCGCCGTTCAAAAATTCGGTGGCACCGTCAAATGTCGGCATTTCTTCGCCTATTCGCATTGGCATATATTTTTACTCCGATAAAAAACCGATTGAGTCATTGGTTGATTGAATCGTTGATTCATTACTTTTTGCTGACTCAATCGGCTGTAAATTTTTTTCAACGAATAAATAATTCAATGAAAAAATCATCAAATTACACTTTCAAATTCGCTTGTCCCGGTGTCCAGTCAGCCGAACATAATCCGCCTGTTTGCAAACCTTGTAAAACACGCAAAGTTTCGTCAACCGAACGTCCGATGTTCAAATCGTGGACGACGGCATATTGCAAAATCCCGTCCGGATTGATGATAAAAAGTCCGCGCAAGGCAATATTTGCTTCTTCGACCAGTATATTATACTGACGAGCCAATTTTCCGGCAACGTCCGAAATTAACGGATAAGCCAAGCCTTCGATGCCGTTTTGGTCGCGCGGGGTTTTGACCCAAGCCCGATGCGAGTGAACCGAATCGGTTGAAACGCCCAAAATTTCTGCTCCAATGCCGTTGATTTCTTCGATTCTATCCGAAAATGCGGTCAATTCCGTCGGGCAGACAAATGTAAAATCGAGCGGGTAAAACAATAAAATCAACCATTTACCTTTGTAATCGGCAAGGCTGAGGTTTTCGCCCAACGTTTCCATATTTTTGGTCGAAGGCAAGTTAAAATCCGGTGCCGGTTTTCCGACTTTTGCGATTGTTGTTTCTGTTGACATAATTTTTTATAGTTTCCTTATTTAATTTATTTAAGATTCCAAAAGTTTTATTTACTGCATTCGGGACATAATCCACGCAAGGTTAATTCGATTGATTCAAGTTTGAATTTAGAGAAATCGGCGGCAAATTTAACCACCTCAACCGGCAATTCGATGTGCATATCAACCAACTTTCCGCACTTTACGCACAAGGCGTGGTCGTGCCGCGAAGTTGTTTTATCAAAACGAGTTGCTCCGTTCCCGAATTGAATTTCGGCAATGTGTCCGACATCTTTTAAGTACCGCAACGAATTATAAACGGTCGCAAAACTGATCGTCGGTAACAACCGTTTGGCTTCGTCGAAAACTTCGTTCGCCGTCAGATGCTCGGTCGCTTCGCCGATTACCTGCAAAACAACTTCACGCTGTTTCGTCAAACCTGAACTTTTATCGTTTGTATGAATCATAACCTAAACTTAGACTTAGACTTAGAATAATTCTAATTCTAATAATTTGTCAAGCGTAAATCAGGTTTGTAAAAATATTTCGAGAGCGGTTTCCCAGTTCGGCAACGGTTTCAGTCCGCATTTTTCACTGAATAAACACGCCATTTTTGAATTTTGCGGTCGCGGCGCGGGACGTTTCAAACTATTTGATTCGGCAAAATCGAGCAGCTTTTTGTCAAAACCTTTTATCTCGCACACTTTTTCCGCAAACCCCGCATAACTGGTACCTTCGCCCGAATTTGTAACGTGGTAGATATTCGGCAAATCGAGTTCGGCTGATTCACGCAGACGAACGGCTAAATCATCGGCAAAAGTCGGCGTTCCGTAAGAGTCGAAAATCGCCTTGATATTTTTTCTGTCCGCCAAAAAATTGTGCATGACAGATAAAAAATTTGTGCCGTGATGACCGTAAATCCAACCGCTTCTGACGATTATCGAACGGGCGTAAGCGTTTCTTGCGCGTTGTTCGCCGTCAAGTTTCGATTGCCCGTAAACGCTCAACGGATTTGGCGTATCTCGTTGCGTATAAAAGCCTTTGTTTATTCCGTCAAACACATAATCGGTTGAAATCGTCACGAACCGAGCGTCAATTCCCTTGCACGCCAACGCCAAATTTTCGACACCTTGCGAATTTGCCCGATAGCAAATTTCGCGGTTGGTTTCCGAACCGTCAACGTCTGTATAAGCCGCACAATTTATGACGGCATCGGGATTTTCGCCCTTGAATACTTCGCTGACTCGGCTGAAATCGGCAATATCGAGTTGTTGCCGATTAAAACTTGAAACCTCGTCGCCGAGACTTTGACAATGTTTGATTGTCGCCCGCGCCACCATTCCGTTGGCGCCTGTAATTAAAACTTTCATCTGCCCTAAATATTACCGGTTAAATGATTTTATGAACATTCAAGCCCGAAAACAATCGACATATTTGTTTTTACTTGAAAAAAACCTTGCTCTGTAATCGGCTGAATGATGTTTGTTTCGACAAAGTTATCAAATAATTTTCTTAAAAAAGCGAAAAACGGACATCCGTGGAAACTCTCTTGCGTTCTTCTTTATTTTACAGTAATCCTGCGTCGTCAAAAATCTATTTTTTACAATTCATCAAAATTATAAATAATTTTGTGCGAATTTTGCTTGCCGATTTCCGCATTTCCCGCCCGAATTGAAAGCGCGGTTTGAAAGTTTGCGGACTTTGCCGCGTCGAGTTCTTCGACAATATCGGACACAAACAAAATTTCGGCGGGCGATAAATTCATTGTCGCAGCAATTTTTCGATAGCTTTCAACCTCGCGTTTTCCGCCGATATTGGTGTCGAAATAATTAGAAATATACGAGGTTAAATCGCCGAAATTACCGTGTTTGAAAATCAATTTTTGCGCCAAAATACTGCCCGACGAATAAATCGCAATCGGTTTCCCGATGTTTTGCCAACGTTTGAAAGCATTCGGAACATCATCGAACACAACGCTTTTCAGTTCGTTTGATTCATAACCGAGTTGCCAGATTTTTCCTTGCAAAGACTTGAGCGGTGTGGACTTACGGTCAACTTCAATCAAGTATTTCAAATAATTTGCGACTGATGCGGGCGAGTTTTTATCAAAGATTTCCGCATAAACCTCTTCGTTTGAATGTTCGATTTCAAGTTGTGAAATTTCATTTGTAATTTGATTAAAATGGTTACACGCAAAATCGTCGATGTTTGATTTTGCAAACGGAAAAAGTGTTTGGCAAACAAAATCGAGCGGCGTGGTTGTGCCTTCGATGTCGAGCAGAATTGCGTTGATTTTCATAAAGTTTAATCGGCGGCTTCGACCGGAAAAAATTCGGCGTGCAAACTTTTTACGACATTTGCAACTTCGGCTTCTTTGACCACGAAAGTCAAATTGACGCTTGACGCGCCGTGCGAAATCAGCGAGATATTTACGTTTTTAATGGTCGAAAAAATCTTTGAAGCCAAGCCCGACGTTGTTCGCAAACCTTCGCCGACAATACAGATAACTGCATTGTTCGCTTCGATTTCCACTTTTCCGAGCCGCTCTAAATCCTTCACCACTTGCTCAAGCGAATCAGCGTTGTCAATCGTCAAAGCAAGCGAAACTTCGGAGGTGGAAATCACGTCGATGACCGTGCGATGTCGTTCAAAAATCTGGAAAATTGCCGACATAAAACCATAGCTTCCCAACATTCTCGCCGATGAAATTCGCAAAATCGTAATGCCTTTTTTATACGCAATCGATTTAATTTTATTTGTCGAAACTCCGCTTTCCGCCAAAATCATCGTGCCGGCTTCGCGCGGTTGATGCGAATTGCACACGCGCACCGGAATCGAAAAATCGACTGCCGGCTGTATCGTCTTCGGATGCAACACTTTAGCGCCGAAATACGCGAGTTCCGAGGCTTCTTCGTAGCTTAAAACCGACAAAGTTTTGGCTTCGGGAACGATTCGCGGATCGGTCGTCAAAACACCGGTCACATCCGTCCAAATTTGAATGACGCTTGCCCGCAAACTTGCTCCGACCAACGCCGCCGAATAATCGCTTCCGCCGCGACCGAGCGTAGTCGTTTCACCGCTTCGGCTTGCCGCAATAAATCCGCCCATGACGGGAATTTCGCCCGCGTCAATCAGCGGCTGAAGTTCGAGTTGAATAAGTTTTTCGGTTTCGTTCCAAATCGGGGTTGCCGAGCCGTGTTCGTCGTCCGTAACAATTAAACGGCGTGAATCGGCGTGCCGCGCGTTTAATCCTTTTGCTTTGCAAACCTCTGCCAATAAATGACTTGAAAGCTGTTCGCCGTAGGAAACAACCACGTCTTTGAGCAATTGCAACGGCAGAGAACGGCGCGTAACTCGCTGTAAAATGTCGGATAATTCGAGTTTGGATTTCTCTAGTTCATCGGAAAATTTCGCCTGTTGTTCGTCCGTTAAAAGCGTTTTCGCAACTTCGCGGTGTCGCTCGAAATGAGGTTGCAACGAATCAAAACCTTGTTGATACTCATCTTTTTTGGCGAGTTCAAACGCACCCAGCAAAGCGTCCGTAACCTTGCTCATTGCCGAAGTTACCACCACGGGCGAAGTCTGCGCGGCAACAATTTTCGCCACCCGCTCAAAGGCTTCGGCATCTTGCACCGAAGTTCCGCCAAATTTCATTACAGTCGGTATTTTTCTATCATTCACGTTTTATGAAAATAACAAGCTAAAGAAAAAAACGCAAAAGGAAATGCGTTTTCGGGCAAACTATTTCTTATAACTCTTTCGGATTGAAAAAGAAAAACTTATACTCGATTAAAAAATAAAGTTTTGTCGGTTTGAAAATAATGAGGGTTATTCAATCTGAAAATACGCCGATGCCGAATTTAAATGCGCATAATCACGAAGATGAAAAAAAATAAATGAAAGTTTTCAGAATGAAAAAGCATTGCCGATTGCCAATATGATCGACTTTGCAACTGAACCGCATTTTCTTTTCGACGATTTTCAGAGCCGAGTTTAACATAAAGTTAAGTTTACAATCTTGACATAAAAATAATGTTTAGTTATCTTTATAAAAGTGTGAAAGGGGAGTAGATTACCCAAGAGGTTTGATGTAAACGTCAATACGGTTGTAAAACGCAACTCGGTGCATCAAGAAAATATCAAGACTTTTCGCAGATTCTGCCTTTTATAAGGACAATTTCTGCGAAAAGTCTTTTTTCTTTTTGCGCGCCAAAAAATTATGAGATCTGAAAATGCGAGTATTTTTTCGCCGGTTTTTCATAATTTCCAATAAGCAGTAATAACAAGGAGATATTTATAATTGAGTAATAAATCGGAAACTACCATATTTTCAAACGTCGGCGGTGATTTAGCCGCCGGTTTAGTCGTATTTTTTGTTGCACTTCCACTTTGTTTAGGAATTGCACTTGCTTCCGGAGCACCTTTGTTTTCCGGAATTGTCGCCGGAATTATCGGCGGAATTGTTATTGGAATTATCAGTAAATCTCAACTCAGTGTGAGCGGTCCGGCGGCAGGTTTAGCCGCGATTGTGCTGGTCGCAATTACAGATTTAGGGGCTTTTAACATATTTCTCTGCGCCGTCATTATTGCCGGAATTTTTCAGTTGATACTGGGTTTTCTGAAAGCAGGAAGCATTGCCAATTATTTACCGTCGAATGTAATCGAAGGAATGCTTGCGGGCATCGGAATTATTATTATTTTAAAGCAAATTCCGCACGCCGTCGGTTTTGACAAAGATTACGAAGGCAATGAATCTTTTACCGATCCGACAGGCGGAAACACTTTTTCCGATTTCGCCCAATCGCTTGAGTTTATTACGCTTGGAGCAATCGTAATTTCAATTGTTTCGGTCGCAATTATATTAAGTTGGGACAAAATCCCGTTCGTAAAAAACTTTAAAGCAATTCCGAGCGCGTTAGTTGCCGTTGTGATTGCAGTGGTTTTGAACGAAATTTTTATCTCGTCGTTTCCGGTGCTGGCAATCGGAAAAGAACATCTTGTCGGATTGCCGTTGGTCAATAGTTTAAGTGATATTCCGAATTTGATAAGTTTGCCTGATTTCAGCGGATTTCTTAACAAAAAGGTTTGGATAGTTGGTATGACAATTGCCATTGTGGCTTCAATTGAAACACTTTTGTGTTTAGAAGCCGTTGACAGACTCGACCCGTTACGGCGATATTCACCGACCAACCGCGAGTTAAAAGCTCAAGGAATAGGAAACATTCTGAGTGGCTTTTTAGGCGGTTTGCCGATGACTTCGGTTATTGTGCGTTCATCCGCAAATGTTAATGCAAACGCCAAAACAAAACTTTCGGCAATCACACACGGCGTTGTTTTATTGGTTTGTGCCGTTTCAATTCCGTTTTTGCTTAATAAAATTCCGCTTGCAGTTTTAGCTTCAATTTTAATTTTAACAGGTTACAAACTTGCCAAACCTGCACTTTTCATAAAATGGTGGTCAAACGGACTTTATCAATTTATTCCTTTTATCGTTACGATTCTCGGAATTGTTTTTACGGATTTATTAATCGGAGTCGGCTTAGGTCTGGCAGTCAGTATATTCTTTATCTTGCGTGAAAACTTGAAAAGTCCTTATTTTTTCGTTCAGCAAGAACGTAAACAAGGTGAAGTTATTCATATAAATTTGGCTCAAGAAGTCTCATTTTTAAATAAAGCCGCTATCAAATTGACGTTAGAAAATCTGCCTAGAGAAAGCTATGTGATTGTTGACGCATCCGAAACTGTTTATATCGATCACGATGTTTTGGAATTAATCAGAGAATTTAAAGACATCAAAGCAACCGAGAAAGAAATCAGACTTGAATTGGTCGGATTCAAAGAAAGCTACAAAATTGACAACACATTAAGTAACCAATTTACATACGTTGACGATGAAACGGATTCAAATAAATCACGAAGAAAACACAAAGAACTGCTTGAAACATTAACAGGCAAACAAAAGGAGATTAAAGCATAATGAAAGCACATACAAAAGAAACCCAAGCGACCGTTACCCCTGAAAGAGCATTACAATTTTTGCGTGAAGGAAATTACCGTTTTTTGAATAACTTAAAATCAAACCGAAATTTGCTTCAGCAAGTAAACGAAACAAGCGAAGGACAATTTCCGTTCGCCACAATTCTAAGTTGCATAGACAGCCGAACATCGGCGGAATTAGTTTTTGACCAAGGTTTGGGCGATGTTTTCAGTATCAGAATTGCGGGAGCTGTTGTGAATAACGATATTCTGGGCAGTATGGAATTTGCCTGTAAAGCCGCAGGTTCAAAAATCGTTGTCGTCCTCGGTCATACAAAATGCGGTGCCGTAAAAGGTGCGTGCGATAACGTGCAGATGGGAAATCTTTCAACTTTACTGAACAAAATTCAACCTTCAATTTATTTTGAACGAACAACAAAAGAAAACAGAAATTCGGGAAACGCCGAATTCGTTGAGAAAGTTGCGAGAATCCAAGTAAAAAGAAGTGTTGAAGCCATCATCGAGCAAAGTGTGGTTTTGCGCGAAATGATTGAAAAAAATGAAATCGCCTTGATCGGCGCTGTTTACAACGTTCAAACAGGCGAGGTTGATTTTATGGAAGAAACCCTGATGCTCGGCGGAATCAAGCATTTTTATCTTGACGTTAATCCGGAAAACTCAACCGTAGTTACGGCTTAAAAGCAATAAAAGTCAGTGTTACAGCCAGTAAAAGGCGGCTTATTAAAGTCGCCTTTATTATTTCATATAAAACTGACAATTTACCGAATTGACGAATTTACCAAACATATTTTCGGCAAAAATTCGGCGGTAATTTGCCTGTCGGGAGATTAGTTTGGTGCCGATTTGAGAAAAAAAAAATCGCACTCGAAAATAATCTTTCGGAAACAGTTTTTTTTGTCAAAAATGATGCTGTTTACGAAATTCGTTAGTTTCCGCCGAATTTTAAAATTGATTTTTGCTGTCTTTCTGTCGCCCGTAAAACGCCGAAAAAGTTAATTGAAGCACTCGGCAAACAACCGAGAAAATTTGGACATAAAGCCGAGTTTTCCAACATTACCGGAAATTGAGACACCCGAATTTAGCGTAAAAACTGAAAGGTGACCGCGTTAAAATCGGCGGAAAATCAGGAAAAATTCAAACTGCTCAAAAAGCCCGGTTTATTTTCCCTTCGCAGTTTCTTTGTCAAACTTTGTGGTTAAATTTTGGAAATAATTTATAATCAATTCAAATGCCGGTTTCCGTTTTAATTCCATCATATAATCACGCGCCTTTTGTCGAGCGAACGTTGCGTTCTGTCTTCAAACAAACTTTGCCGCCGACAAAATTGTTTGTGATTGACGATGGTTCAAACGATGATTCGGTAAACATAATCGAACGTATTTTGACTGATTGTCCGTTCGATTCTGAATTGATTGTGCGGGAAAATCGCGGACTTTGCGCAACGCTCAATCAAGGTTTCAGTCTGTCGAAAGATGAGTTTTTCGCTTATATTTCGTCCGATGACGTGTGGTTGCCGACATTTTTGGAAAGCCGAATCGGATTGCTGAATCAACGAAACAAGGCTCTTTTGGCGTTCGGGCATTCATATTTGATTGATGAAAACGATGCGATTATTGATTGCACAAGCGATTGGACAAACTATCCCGACAAAGACATTTTGCCGATGCTTTTGCGCGGAATTGTGCCGGCAAGCGCAAGCGTGGTTTATCGCCGAACGACGTTGGAACGCCGAAAATGGAATGAAAATGCGCGACTCGAAGACTATGAACTTTACCTTAAACTAAGTACCGACGGCGAGTTTGCGTTGGATTCAAACATACTTTCGGCGTGGCGGCAACACGGTTGGAACGTCAGCGGAGATTTTCCGTTGATGTTGCAAGAATGGATTGAAGCCCAAAACAGAGTGTGCGATGACCTGAAAATCAGCCGCGCGGATTTAGACAAAATTCAAACCGAATTACGATTTAACGCCACCGCGGATTATATCCGTCGCGGCGATAAAATCGGAGCATTTTCATTGATGCGTAATAATTTACGCGGTGCCGCATCAAATTTACAAATCGCCGAAATGTTGGTTCGATTAGCCGTTCCGCACAAAATTTTCAGTTGGAACAGAAACCGAAAGCACAGGCAAATTGTAAATAAATACGGCAATTTGAACGAATTACCGGAATAAAACGTTGTAAATAATGACGAAATTACTTATTATCAAAGAACTTTTATGAGCGAAAAAACTGAAAAACCCAACAAAGAAACTGCCCGAAAATCAAATCTCGATGCATCCGGACCAAGTGCAACTTCGGTTGTGCGAACGGTAATTATTGTCCTGTTTATTTGGTCAATTTGGGGTTTTGCGAGCGGAATCATCGCATCACTGACGAGTTTGGCGTTCCTTTTAATTTTGTCGATATTTTTCGCCTATTTGCTCAATCCGCTGGTTCGTTTGATTCGGAAACCGTTTAAGGAACGTCAGCTCGAACGATTTATGCCGCGAAGCATTGCGATTGTCATTGCTTATTTGATTGTCTTTACGTTTGTCGGGTTGGCGATTTCGTATCTGGCGCCGCGTTTAATCGAACAAGCCAAAGAATTTGCGGGAAATTTGCCGAGTTATTCCGAAAAACTGAAAACGCAAATAGAATTGCTCAACGAAAAGTACGGAAACTATCAAATTCCGGAACAAGTACAATCCGACATCAACAAAAAAATCGGCGAAATGATTCCCGAAGTCGGCGGAAAAATCACGAGTATTGCCGGCGGTTTGGCGATAAACATTCTGACTATTTCGCCGTGGTTTTTTCTGATTCCGATTTTGGCGTTTTTCTTTTTGAAAGATGTCAACGAATTTCGTGACTCGCTTTTGCGAATGTTGCCGTCGGGACGTTGGCGCGGACGCGGCGAATCTTTGCTCGAAGATTTGAATACAACCCTTGCCGCATATACGCGAGCGCAACTTATTTCGTGCTTTCTAATCGGCACAATTTGCACCGTCGGATTTTATGTTTTGGGCGTAAATTATACACTTTTGCTTGGAATTCTTGCCGGCGTATTAGAGTTTATTCCGCTTATCGGTCCGCTAATTATCGGCGTTACTGCGGTTACGGTGTCGGCTTTTTATTCGCCGACGCAGGCGATTTCGGTCGCAATTTTTCTCGGCGTATTGCGGATTATTCACGATTATGTAACTTATCCGCGAATTGTCCGCGAAGGAATTCATCTGCATCCGTTAGCAATTATTTTGTCGGTTTTGGCGGGCGAACAGATTGCGGGAATTCCGGGCGTTTTTCTTTCGATTCCGTTAGTTGCCGTGGCGGCTGTAATCTATAAAAACATCCGCGAACATCTCGGCAGCAAAGGAATTGTCGCCGACTTGCTCGAAGAAGAAACGGCTGAACAAGTAAAAAGTAAATAATTGCCGAAAATTATCGGTTTAATTTATGTGAAATATTACTTTCGCTCTTCGCCTTTCATCAGCTCGATAAATTTATTGAAATGATACTTTGCGTCGTTCGGTCCGGGCGAGGCTTCGGGATGATATTGAACGCTGAAAATCGGTTTTGTTTTGTGTTTGATTCCCGCCACGGTTTCATCGTTCAAATTGAGGTGTGTAATTTCAACATCGTTCGGCAAACTTGATTTTTCGACCGCGAAGCCGTGATTATGCGAAGTGATTTCAACTTTTCCGTTTGATAAATCTTTGATTGGCTGATTGCCGCCGCGATGCCCGAAAAGCATTTTATAAGTCGTTCCGCCAAAGCTCAAACTAAGTAATTGATGACCGAGACAAATGCCGAACATCGGCACATTTGACATTGTCAGTTGTTTTATTTCCTCAATAACGGATTTCATCGAACTCGGATCGCCGGGACCGTTTGAAAGAAAAACGCCGGTCGGACGCAAGTTCAAAACGTCTTCGGCAGAAGTTGCGGCAGGCACCACCGTCAGCCGACAACCGAGTTTGGCGAACTCTCGCAACGAATTTGTTTTTACGCCGAAATCATAACAAACAACGTGGAACTTTTCGACGGAAGCGGCGGGAAATTCATAGATTTTATCGGTTGAAACTTTGTCGGCAAGATTACGGTTGGTCATTTCGGGCGATGATTTTACTTTTTCGAGCAAACTTTCTTCGCTTGAATCAACGGTCGAAATAACCACTCGCATCGCTCCTTTATTGCGAATATGTCGCACCAAAGCTCGTGTGTCAAGGCTTTCGATGCCGACGATATTGTTCCGCTTCAAATATGAATCGAGTGTTTCTTGCGAGCGAAAATTCGAGGCAATGCGACTTGCTTCTTTGACGACAAAACCTTCTGCCCAAGGTCTGTTCGATTCGCAATCGGCGGAATTTGTACCGTAATTTCCAATCAGCGGATACGTCATACAAACAATTTGTCCGGCGTAACTCGGATCGGTGAGGATTTCCTGATAACCCGACATCGACGTATTAAAAACCATTTCACCAAACGCTTCGCCTTCTGCGCCAAACGCTTTTCCGCGAAAAACTCGACCGTCTTCGAGAACCAAAATTGCTTGTTTTGAAAGATTCATTTTCTATTCGTTCGGAATCGGGTTCTCCGTTACGCCCGCATCGTTCGGATTAACCACGTTCAACTGCGGTTCGCCGTTCGAAATAAAACCCGCTTGCGTAGGCGACCAATATCTGAAAAACACTTTGCCGTAAATATATTTTTCGGGAACAAGTCCCCAGATTCTCGAATCGGACGAATTGTCGCGGTTGTCGCCCATCACAAAATAATGATGTTGTTCGATCGGCGTAAACGGCAGATTCGCCATGCCTTGATTGTTGGTCGGACTCAAATAAGGTTCGCTCATTTCGCGTCCGTCGATCAAAACTTTTCCGTTGCGCAGTTCAACCGATTCGCCCGGCAAACCGATAATTCGCTTGACATAACTCAGCTCCGGATTTTTCGGATACCAAAAAACGACAATATCGCCGCGTTCAAGGTGTCCGAATCCGAAACTTTGAAATTTGTAATAAATCAATTTATCAACCAGCAAACGCTCGCCTTCGTGCAAATTCGGATCCATCGAAGTTCCTTCGACAACCACAGGTTGAGCGATAAACACGCCGAATAAAATGAATACCGCCAAAACCAAAATTAAATCGCGGAAAAGTAACAGACTTTCCGAAAATATATTGCGCCGTGATTCTCGGCTGATTTTTTGAACTTCGATATTTTCGTCGTCTTCCGCGCTAATCACGCCAAACTCGGGTTCTTCGTCTTTGTAACCAAACATATAAATCTTTTTACCAAATACTGATTATCAGTTATCATTATTTTATAGAATGATAATTTTTTAATGTTAAATGCTAATGGTTAAATGTTCAATGTCAAATGAATAATGAAATCCGAAAACTTTTCCCCGCCGCCGGAAAATATACTTATCTGAACAGCGCGGCAGTTTCACCGATGCCGGTTTCCGCCGTCAAAGCAGTTACGTCGCAACTGAAAGATGTTTCCGAAAACGGCTCGCTTAATCTTGACGGTTGGGTCAAAACAAAAAATCGGTGTCGCGTTTTAGTCGCCGAAATGCTGAAGGTAAAGGCGGAAAATGTGGCGTTTTTACGAAATACATCCGACGGTTTTTCAACCGTAGCGAACGGAATGGACTGGGCGGAAGGCGACAACATCGTAACTTTTGCCGCCGAATTTCCCTCGAATTTTTATCCGTGGCGAATGATTCGCGATAAATTCGGCGTGGAACTTCGGACTTGTCCCGAACGCGACGGACGCATCGACATCGACGAATTTATTTCGCTGATCGATTCAAACACAAAACTTGTTTCGATTAGCGCGGTGCAGTTTTCCACCGGATTTCGCGCCGATATTGAGCGAATCGGACGAGCGGCGCGTGAATTCGATGCGCTTTTTGCGGTCGATATTATTCAGGGTTTCGGCGCCGTCGAATTTGATTTGGACGCGCAATTTGTTGACATCGCGTGCGGCGCGTCGCACAAATGGCTGTGTTCGCCCGAAGGTTGCGGAGTTTTTTATCTGTCCGACCGTGCCAAAAACAGAATCGAGCCGAGTTTAGTCGGTTGGATTTCGGTGGATGAACCGTTTAATTTCAGCAATTACGAACAACCTTGGAAACCGAACGCGCTGGCTTGGGAAACCGGCACGGGTTCAAGTTCGCTGTTTTACGGTTTGGAACAAAGTTTGAAATTATTGACCGAAACAGGCATCGGAAACATCGAAAATTATTTAGAGAAATTAACCAATCATTTGTGTTATTTATTGCAAACGCGAGATTATAAAATAGTTTCTTCGCGCAAAAAAGGCGAGAAATCGCAAATCGTTTGTGTGTTGCCGAAAGATGGCGAAACATCGTCGAATCTCGCCAAAACGCTTGAACGCAACAAGGTTATCGTTTCTCCGCGCGGCGAACGTTTGCGAATTGCGCCGCATTTTTTCAATAATCAAGCCGACATCGAACGGCTGGTTGAACTTCTGCCTTAACAAAGGACAAAGGATTTTTTTTTAGATGGATACTTTAATTCACGGAACGGCGGCGGACGGCACAATTCGTTGTATGGCGACAATTACGACGGAAATTGTCCGCGAAGCGACTCGCCGACACCAAACTTCGCCGTTGGTTTCGGTTGCGTTCGGGCGAACTTTAACCGGAACTTTATTACTCGGATCAAGTCTTAAGCAATTTGACCGCTTGACTGTCAAACTCGAAGGAAGCGGCGATGTCGGCAACATAATTACCGAAGCAAACGCCGCCGGAAAGGTGCGCGGTTACGTCAGAAACCCGACCGCCGAAGCCGAAAGTGTAAATCGATTAGTCGGCGACGGAATGTTTTATGTGATGCGTGAATCGGGCTTTGACGTTGGCAGTTACAGCGAACCGTATCAAGGTTCGGTGCCGATTGTATCGGGCGAAATTGCCGAAGATTTTGCGTACTATTTGGCTAAATCGGAGCAGATTCCGTCGGCGGTTTTACTTGGCGTTTCGTTGCAAAACGACGAACCTTTTGTCGCCTCGGCGGGCGGTGTGATGTTGCAAATGATGCCCGATGCAAACGAACACATTATCACCATGCTCGAAGATTCGATTTCTTACGCGCCAAAAGTTACCGAACTGATTAAAAGCGGAGCCACGCCGACCGAACTTTTAGAAACGATTTTAGGTGTCATAGATTTTCAAGTTTTAGAAGAAAAAACCGTCGGCTTTGCGTGTACTTGTTCGTTTGAACGGGCAAAGGTTTTGATTGGAATGATTGAAAAAGCGGAGCTTGAAGAGATGCTTTCACAAGATAAAGGGGCAACTATGAGCTGTCATTTTTGTAACGAAAATTATGTTTTGGACGAAGAAATGTTGCGTGAACTGGTTTCTGCCAAAAACTGAAAACCGGTAAAGTACCGAGAATAAACTGCCGGACTTTTTCTTATTTATCGGTCTTCGGGTTCAACCGAAGTGTTCGAACTTGAACCGTTTCCGCCGCCCAATCCATTGCCGGGTTGGATTGCGTTTGTACCTTCGCCGCGAAACATCGGGGTAAAAATCCATTTCGAGTGATTTTCCAACCCGTAATAGGCAATGACCGCCCGGCTTTTACTTTGGCTGACTACGCCGATAAACGGCACGTTTTCTGTTTCTTCGTCAACTTCTTCCGCCGAATCCGCATCTTTCAATTCTTCGTCGCTTTTGGTATTTAGGCTATTAACCAAACCAAAACCGAAACGGTCAAAAAGCGTACTCGGATTTGCGGGCAAAATTCCGCCGTTATAATTTTGGACACGGCGACCGAAATTAATCAACGTCTTTGCGTCCGGCTTAACCAACCGCCACTTTCCGTCCTCGCTTAACGGATCGATTGAAGCCGATTTTCGCAAAATCTGCCGTTTTTTTGTGCCTTGCGGTAAACCTTCGAGCAACTCGTCCATTGTCCTCGGAAGTTTTGCGCCTTGATAAAATGTCACGTATTGCTTGATGGCATCGGCAACTTCTTCGCCGCGACTGATTGATTCAAGCTCTTTTTCGCGCTGAATCTCCTGCACGATATTCGGAGCAACGGCGAGCGCCGTAATCGCAATAATCGTCATTAACGCCAGTAAAGCGACCAACGCTGCGCCTTTTTCACCGTGTTTCGTTTTAATTGTCGCCGTCATCGTCTTCATCGTCCTTGCTGTCATCTTGTTTTTGCGGCGGCACATACCGCGGAATGCTGTTTGGAATTCCGGGAATGTCGCCTTGCGGCGGAGGTTGATAATTCGGCGGGAAACCGTTGTTCGGGAAACCCGGAATGCCGGGGTTTTGTTGCGGCTGTCCTTTACCGCCGGTCGAACTTTGTCCGTCTTTCGTTCGTTCCAACGCGCGCCGATAACGAAAACCCAGTTCTTTGTCTTGCACGACAACTTCGGCGGTCGAAATACTGACCATTTTGAAACGTCCGCCGATGACATCGTTTAATCTCGCATTTATCGGCTCTTTTTTTCCGGTTTCCAACAATGTCGCCATATCGTTGTTGTTACGACTGCGGGCAATCATCCCGATATATTGAAACTGCGGTTGCGGCGGAGCATTAACGGCTAAAATCAGCGAATTTGAAAATAATTTTCCGTCGGGCGAACGAACTTCAATTTGGATATTTCCCGCGTTTGCGATTAAATTTTGCGGAATATCGGCAGCCAACCGTTGAGCGGAAATAAAAGTTGTCGGCAACATTGCGCCGCCAAAATAAATTGCGGTGTCGGGCGTAAATTTATCGCCGTTGACCTCCAGCCGAAAACCTTTCGAGCCGGCAAAAACGCCGGGCGTGTTCATAAAACCGAGATTGACGGTATATTGAATCGGTGTCGGCGGCAACGGAGTCGGAATCACGGGAATCGGTGTCGGCGATTTTTGCACAATGACAATCGGAGTCGGGACATAAAGCGGCGGTTCGTAGAACGCGAAAATGTTTCTGCCCGCATCACGCGAAGAAAACGCGGTCGGATCGTAATTGACGGGAATGCTCGAATAAATATCGTTTACGTTTTCCCGGCTCGGCAACCCGTCGCTGACGACATCGCCGGCTGAATTTGTTTTCGGCGCGGGTGTCGGTGAACCGGCGGCGGTTGTTCCCGGTTTCTTTCCGCCGACAAATAATCCGCTGAATGTGTAACCCAAAGCAATGACCGCCAACGCACCCAAAACAAGTGCCGCAATCAATTTATTTCGCTCCGCCGGACTTTTTCCTTCAAATAGTGATGCCATAAATTTAATTCTTGAAACAGTAAATTTCCGTTGCCTTTCTATTGTTGCGTTACCGCAGGTTCCGATTTTATATTTCGTCTGAAATATGCCGCCATTTCTAAATGCAAACTAACCGCTTCGCCGCGAGTTTTCCCTTTCGGCTGTTTGAATTGCGGTGTCGGTTTCGGCGTTGGTTGTTCGGCAAGATTTACCGATCGCGTCGGATTATTCACGTCTTCTTCGGTTGAACGCGAATACGGTTGTTGAATAATCGGCTTCGGCTGTTTTGGTTGTTTCGGCTTTAAATCGTCTTGACTTCCTTCGGCGGCTTCGAGTTCGACCGTGCTGATAATGACAAATTGTCCGCTGCTTTCAAGCTCGCGCATAAACCGCCGCAAATTTTGATACGAACCTTCGAGCGTCATTGAAACATAAACGCCGGGAAATAAACTTTGAAATTTATTACGACCTTTTTCTTTTTCGTTTTGCTGACTTTGTTTGGCGCTCACGGTTTCCAACGGGGCAAAATCGGGACCTGTCGTATTAACCAAACCATACGCCGAAATCAGGGTGTTGACTCGTTGATAAAGCGCCGTTCTGCCGTTTTCCGCAACGGGCAAATAATTTCGTTCAAAAAAATCGACACTGTTGACTAATTCCTCGACGCGGGCTTTGGTCGTGGTGATATTGCCGAATTTTGCATTTGCGTCTTTCAACTCGGTTTCCGTTTGATTCCGCGTGTCTTTGTGTCGTTTAACTTCGGCGGTTGCGGGGATTACCCAAAATAAATAAAACAGACCGACCGCCGATAGCGACAGAACGCCCAAACCTGTGGCAATGATTTCGGGAATGCCGAACATGCCCGATTTCACGATTCTTTGCTTGACGATGCGAGGTTGTAAATCAATTTTTTTGACAACTTCAGTTTCTTTTTCAACGTCGATATGTTCAAATTCTTCGTTCATTTTTGCACCTCGTTTGAAGCCACCGTGTCGGTCGGCGAACTGCTCGAAACACCCGAACGCGGCGAATAAATCAACCGCACGGAGTATTCGGTAAACGTAATCGCTTCGCTTTTTTGCAAATCTTGTCCGCGTAATTCGGCTTGAAACATTCCCGACGAATTCATTCGATCGATCATATTGATAACGCCGGCGGAGTCACGGCTTAAAACCGCAAATTCAAGTTCGGCTTTGGTCGCGCCGTTCGGGTCTTTGACAACTTCCAAAACGTTAATCCGCGAAACGCTGATGCTCGGCGGCAACAAAGATTCGACATCGGCAAACAAATTTGACCATGAAAAATCTTTGCGGGCGACAAGTTTATGCGAGGCAACCAACGATTGACGCTGTTCGGGCGTTAATTCCTGCTGAACTTGTTGTCCTTTATCCTTCAATTCTTTCAACTCGGTTTCCATTTGTGCGGTGGTGGTTCTGACTATTTTGTCTTCGGCTTTTGCCGCCGACCAAATTTTAAAACACCAAATTGCGCCGATGCCGGAAACGACCAACAGACACAACGACAACAACCACGGCAGCGTGCGGTTGCGAAACGGATTACTTGAAAGATTGAGTTTTTGTATCACGATATTTTATTGAAAATCTAACTCTGAAACCGCATTTTAGCACGAAAAAAACGCACTTGTCTTATAATAACGCTTGATACGATGTTTGGTTGCAAAATTATTTTAAATACGGAGAGCTTCCAATTGAAGTGAAAAGTAAAAACGCAAAAACAAAAAGCAAAAAATTACCGAAAACCAACAGTCCGCTCGATTCTCCTCATAATTCTATAAAGTCAATCATACAAATAGTTTACGGTAATTTTTACGCTCAATTTTTTAACTTATAAATTCCCGCGTTTCCGTTGTTCGTCTTCAATCGAAACAAATAACGCCTTGAAATTACCTTTGCCGAAACCTTTACAGCCTTTTCGTTGCAAAATTTCAAAGAAAACGGTCGGACGATCTTCAACCGGTTTGGTGAAAATCTGTAACAAATAACCTTCCTCATCGCAATCGACCAAGATTCCCAAGCGTTTCAAATCGTCGATATTTTCATCGATTTCGCCGACTCGATCAAGCAATTCATCGTAATAACTGTCGGGAACAAACAAAAATTCAACGCCG
Organism: Acidobacteriota bacterium; assembly: GCA_031430435.1. Classification (GTDB taxonomy): domain Bacteria; phylum Acidobacteriota; class Blastocatellia; order Pyrinomonadales; family Pyrinomonadaceae; genus JANNVK01. Next base: position 52,048 of record JANPBM010000056.1, on the reverse strand, counting down.
TTTTCCTGCAATTTACCGACCGTCCGAACGATGTCTTTGCACAATAAAGCGATGTGCTGAACGCCCGCAGTTTTGTAATAATCGATGTATTCCTGAATCTGACTTTTACCTTTTTTGCTCTCGGCAGGTTCATTTATCGGAAACTTGATATTGTGTCCGCCGTCTGACATAACAATCGACATCAACGCCGAATATTCGGTCGAAATATCCGCATCGTCAAACGTAATATAGCGGAAAAAGCCCATCACATCGCGGTAATAATCGCACCATTCGTTCATTTTACCGAGTTCGACATTGCCGACAATGTGATCGACAAGCTGAATTCCGACATCTTCGCCAACCACATTTTGCTCGGTAAAATGAGGCAAAAACGTGCCGTTGTAATCTTTGTATGAAATCAGCGAATGAATCGTGTCGCCGTAAGTGTGAATCGCGGCGTGGCAAATCGCGCCGTTTTCATCGGAAATATCGCGTGGTTCGCTCGCAACTTTCGCGCCGCGTTTGACGGCTTCGTTAAAAGCCGCATCGCAATCTTCGACCTGAAACGCAATATCACGCACGCCGTCGCCGTGTTTTTTAATATGTTCGGCGGCGTAATGTTCGGCGTTCAAAGGTGTTGTCAAAACAAAATTGACTCGATTTTGCCGCAAAACATAGCTGGTCGCTTCACGGTTTCCGGTTTCCAAACCCGAATACGCCGCCCGCGAAAAACCGAATGCCTTGCGATAATAAAACTCGGATTGCTTGGCGTTGCCGACGTAAAATTCAACGTGATGTATTTTTTTTAAACCTAACGGGTTTTTTTCTGTCATATAATTTTAATAATAAAAATGTAGTTTGCTCTTCGCAAATCGCTTAAAAGCTCAATGTTTTTCCTGCAAAACCGGCACACGCCAAGACCTGTTCACGCGTTAAATGCGGATATGACGACAAAACTTCATCAATGGTTTTGCCGTTGGCAATTTTTCCCGAAATCAATTCAACCGTGAGTCGCGTGTCTTTTATAACAGATTTGCCGAACATTATTTTTGCGTTAGATTCAATTAAATTTTGCATAATTCCACGATACTGCTTTTACCTGAAAACTCTCGATATATTTCCGAGTTGAATTATATGACCTAATTCTAATCCAAACCGGCAAAAACTTGAATAGCCGAAGTTTGTTTTTTAGCAATGATTACCGCAGATTGTAAGGAATTTTGCAAAGTTTGCTTTACGAATATAAAATCGGTCGGAATTTGTTTGAAGTTTCAAATTTATTCCGACCGAGTTATTTTATTTTGCGGTTGTTATTTTTTCGGCTTAAACATTTTGTCGTCAACTTTTACGTTTTGTTTTACTTCGGTAACAATTTGGACAATATCGCCCATACCTTGATCGGTAACAACGGTTTTGAACGGTATTTTTACGCCGTCAACCGGACGATAATCACTGAAGACTTGGATAACCGGAGTTGTTTGACTGCTTGTGCTGTCAACCTCCAACGTCAATGATTTTAACGGTAAAAATGTTTTGGTTGAAATCCAGTATTTTATTTCAGACGCTTTTTCGGGTTCAAGCAAAACAACGTAGCATTCTTCGTCGCCGACTTTTTCCGCACCTTTTACTTCCGATTTTTTCAAGCCGACTTTCCAGTTTAGGAAGTCGTAAAAATCAGCCGCAAGTTTCGCGTTTTCCAAACCTTTTCCGCTCAATGTCGCGGCGGGTGCAAACGATAAATCGGTGCCGCCGTTTGAGCCGTCGAAATAGCCGTGAATCGTCGCAATCGATTTGCCGAACGCGGTTACGGTTGTATCGCTTGAAGCGGAATTTGGCGCTTTTTCGTATGAAATCGCCGTTCCTTTGACACCTTGATTTTCAAAATCGAGGCTTGTTTTTGTGATTCTGGACGTGATTTTTTTCATCGCCGGTTCGCCGCCGAGAGCATCGATTGTTTTTTGCATAATTTCATCGACCGACATTTTCGGCATCACATCCGCCACCGCTTTTGCATCGACAAGTTTGAAACCGAATTCGCCTTCGGGTTGAGCGATTGCGACACTTTCAATTTTACCTGCGGCGGTTCGTTTTACTTTTAACGAATAATCGCCCGGCAACGGTGAAAGACTGAAATTATCTTTCGCTTTTTCGACCAAAGCGTATGGTTGCTGACCTTCTATATTAAACGTAACTTTGCCGTTATCTTCTTTTATTTCAATGAATCTGCCTTTTTTTTCGGCTGATTCATATTTGCCGATAAGTTCTTTCGCGGAAGTTAAATCAGCGGGTTTGGTTTCGGTATTTGCCCCGACTTTCGGCAAAGTATAATTGCCTTGCGGCTGTTCCAAATACATCGAATCGTCTTTGAAAGTAGCGAAAAAACCATCAGCTTCTTTGACTTTATAACGTCTTCCGCCGATATTTTCGAGCGTCAAATTCGGTTGTCCGGGAACAATCGCCACCAAATTTCCGTCTTTTAACTGAACCTCAATATCAAAACCTGCGTCTTTGAAATTGTATTTTCCGGTTTCTTTTTGCAAATCATTTGCGGCAATATCTTTGGTCGGATTCGGATTTCCCAAAATTCCTTCAAAAATTATCGGCATCAGTTCATTGCCGAGGCTTGAACCCGTTACATTTGAAAGCATCGCAAAACCGAGTTTCTTTTCGGGAATCATCGCCACCATCGAATTAAAGCCGTCGATATTTCCGCCGTGTTGGACTACTTTGTTACCGTTCCAATCTTGTAAAAACCAGCCGAAACCGTAACTCGTTTTTCCCGCAATTTTCATCTGCGGCTTTGTCCATTCCTCATAACCTGTTTCGCTCACAAGTCTTTTGCCGTCAACAGTTCCGCCATTTACAACGAACTTTAACCACTTCGCCATATCGTTTGCCGTCGAATTTATCGAACCTGCCGGAGCAAACGGAGTCAGCTCGCGGTACGGCAATTTTCGCGTTTCTTTAGTGTCGAAATTATAGTCGTAACCGAACGAAGCATCTTTGGCTTTCGCCAGTTGTGTGATGGACATGGTGGAATTATTCATTCCGAGCGGCGTGAAAATTCGGCTTGGAACAAACGTTTCCCACGATTGTTTTTGGACTTTTGCGACGATTTCGCCGGCTGCGGCAAACATAATATTTTGATATAAAAACTTCTCGCCGAGTTTGGCGACAGGCTTTGCTTCACCCGCGACTTTTATCAATTCTTCGCGGCTTAATTTGCCCGTAATCATCGCCAAATCTGTCCGATTTAAGCCCGAACTGTGCCGCAATAAATCTCTGATTGTAATTTTTGCATCAGTTTCCGCGTCTTTCATTTTGAAATACGGCAGATATTTTTTCGGTGAGTCTTCGAGCGAAAGTTTGCCTTCGTCTTGCGACATCAAAACCGAAAGCGCGGTAAACGCTTTGGTTGCCGAACCGATGCCGAATTGAGTATCCGCCGTTACGGGGATTTTATTTTCAAAATCTTTGTAACCTAAACCTTTGCTGTAAATCACTTTATTGTCTTTGACAATGACGAGCGACATTCCCGGAATGCCGAGTTCTTGACGGCGTTTTTCAACTTTTGCCTCAATTTCCGCAAGTTGTTTTGAAAAATCGGACGCGGTTTGCGTCGCGGTTGTTTGCGCATAGCCGATCTGCGGCAGCGATAATGTGAAAAGTGAAAACACTAATGTTAATGAAATTATAAAACGATGAATCATTGCTTGCTCCTGAATAAATGAATTGGTAAAACCTCAAGATTATTTACGCTCGAATTGCCGAAAAAGTTTATGATAAAATTCAAACTTACGGCGTTGGCAAAATTAAAAAATCGAATGCTTTACGGTATTTTTAACAAACCGCCGAGATGAAGTTTATTGACGGGCGAAGTTTGCGAATTAAACGTAAAAAAGCACCGAAATTTCTCTCGATGCTTTTTTAATTATCACTTTTACGTTGAATTATTTTCTTCCGCCTTTCAAAATCAAGCCTAAAACCAATCCGACGGCGGCTGAAATTAAAATTGTTTGTCCCGGTTTTTGTCTCGCAAATTCTTTGGCGTTTTCGACCAATTCTTTCGGGTCTTTACTCGAAATTTCTTTGAACTTATCGCCTGCTTGCGTAAACTTCTCGTTGGCAAAATCTTTTGCTTTTAATGCCGCGTCTTGTAATTTTTGCTGATATTCTTGGGCTTGCACTTTTAAATCTCCTAAAAATTCATCGTTCAGAAAATTGTTCGGCGTTTCTTCCGTGTTGTTGATAACGGGCACCAAACTTTGGTTCAATTCTTGTTCCGCTTTTTTAACTTCTTGATCAAATTCCGACATTTTAATAGTTCTCCTTAATCCAAAAAAATAATCTTAAAACAATTTGCGTTATCTAACCCGCACGAGCAATTCAGATGAACATCGCTCATAAAAAGTTGTAACGATTTTTTGACGCGAAAAGTTCATCTTTCTTTGAATGCTGAAAATCCGTTTTGCAAACCCGCCGAAAAGGCACCTTAGAACTAAGATGCCTTTTCGCTTTTTACATTTCGGGTTTACTTATTTTCTGTCTTTGAAGCGTTCAAAAAGCTCCGTGTGGCGGCTTGTCAGCGGCAACAAGCGACCGCCGATAAACAGATATTTGACGTTCGTTCGCGGTTCGAGCAAATCGCCGTCCGTTACCACGATGTTGGCAATTTTGCCCGATTCAATCGAACCGAGTTTGTCGGCAACGCCCAGAACTTGAGCAGCGTAAAGAGTTACGGATTTCAAAGCGTCTTGCGGTGAAAGTCCGTAAGCGGCGGCTAAACCTGCGTGATACGGCAAATCGCGTACTTCTTGACCTTCGTTACCCGTCGAAATACAGAAGGATATTCCCGCTTTTTGCATCTTGCTCGGTGCCGAAAACAGATAATCGTAAGCATCGTCGTCTTGGACAGGCAAACTGTAAATATTCGTAAAAACTACGCCGATTTTGTTTTTGTTCAAACCTTCGGCAACTTTCCACGCATCTTGTCCGCCCAAAATAATGCCTTTAACCTTCATTTCTTCGACAAATTTAACAACCGATTTGATGTCGCGCTCGCGTTCGGCGGTGAACATAATCGGTTTTTCGCCGCGAATATACGGAATCATCGCTTCCATTTTTAAGTTAATCGGCTGAAAAGGCAAACTTGCGTCTTTCGCGGTCGCGTCTTTGATTCGGGCATACTCTTCGGCGAGCTTAAAGTTCTTTTTCAATTCTTCCAAACGTTTGTCGCGTTGTTTGACAGCTTCGTTAAAATCGAGTTGCGGAGCATTGCCGCCGAAGCCTTGAAAAGTTGAAATTCGCGGAAAATTGATAACCAGCGAATGAGTCGGAACGAGAGCCATTTCGGCTTGCGTCGAACCGTTCAGATTCATCAACGCGGATTGTCCGGCAATTCCGCCGCCGCCCGGAGCGGAAATAACGGTTGTAACTCCGTTGACGCGCGTGACGTTGACGTGCGAAGTGTGCGGATTAAAACCGATAACCGCTTTCGCATTCGGATTAAAATCACCGAGTTCGGCAAGGTCAACGGTCGGATCGGCACTCAGTTGAATCTCCGATAACCCCAAATTCGTCGCCGCATCAATCATTCCGGGATAAACGCTGAGACCTTTGCCGTCGATAATTTGAGCATCGCTCGGAATTGTGACGGTTGCCCCGACCGCGAGAATTTTTCCGTCTTTGATAACCACCGTACCGTTTTCAATCGTTTCGCCCGAAACCGTTACGACCTTCGTGCCTTTAATTGCAAACGTGCCGGTTTTTCCGGTCAAATTTTGCTGCGAACCATCGCTTTGAGCGAAAGAAATCGAGCCGCAAACAAACACAAATAAACACAAATAAATAAACGATTTCATAATTTTTGCCTTTTTACTTTTTACTTTTGCCTTATTCATTATTGCCTCCTTCGTCTAAACCGTCGGCATCGTCGAGATGCGATTTACGATGCTCTTTCGGAATCGGCGGCGGTTCGTTTCCTTTTGATTTATTTGAATCGGCGGCTTCCAACTCTTTGCGTTCGGCTTCCATTTTCGCCCGCATTTCTTTGTCTTTGGCAATGTCAAAATAAACTTCGCCTTCGATAAAAGTCATTTCGACGCGCGAATAAACGCTGAACGGATGTCCCGACCAAATCGCCAAATCCGCGTCTTTTCCGACTTCGATTGAACCTGTCCGTTTGTCGATGCGGAATTGTTTTGCCGCATTGAGCGTAATCATTTTCAAGGCTTCTTCTTCGGGAACACCACCGTATTTCATTACTTTTGCGGCATCCAAATTCAAGCGTCTGGCGCGTCCGTCGTCATCGGAATTGATTGAAACAACCACGCCCGCTTTCCACAAAATATAAGCATTATAAGGAATTGCATCGTAGGCTTCGAGTTTATAAGACCAAGAATCGGTAAAAATTGAAACGCCCGCGCCGTGTTTGGCAATTTCGGGAGCAATTTTATATGCTTCCAAACCGTGTTGCAACGTGCCGATTCTAAACCCGAATTCTTCGGCTAAACGCATCAAATTCAAATGCTCGTCCGAACGATAGCCGTGGCAATGAACCAACCGTTTGCCTTCGAGTACTTCAACTAACGGTTCAAGTTCAAGATTTCTGCGCGGCTGAATTTTATTTTTTCCGGCTTTGAAATCGTCCCAAGATTTTTTGTAATCCCGCGCCCGCGTCAAAGCATCGCGCATCGTTTCGATTACGCCCATTCGCGTATTCGGATAACGCCCCTGCGCACCCGAACGTTTCGGATTTTCGCCCATCGCAAATTTAATTCCGGGCAACGCATCGGCGATAATGAAATCTTCGACGGGTTTTCCCCATTTGAATTTCACCATCGTATTTTGTCCGCCGATCGAATTTGCCGAACCGTGCAGTAAATTCGCGGCTGTTACACCGCTTGCAAGTTGCCGATAAAGCGAAATGTCGGATGTGTTGAGCATATCGCGGGTTCGTGTCATCGATGTGACGGAATACGAAAATTCGTTGATTGCGTCAAGCATCGAATGCGAGTGAGCGTCGATGATTCCGGGCATAACAAATTTCCCCGTCGCATCGATCGTCTTGCCGGTTGTCTTCAAACCTTTGCCGATTTTGGCGATTTTGCCGTTTTGAATCAGAATGTCGGAACCTTCCAACGTACCGTTCGCGGCGGTTAAAATCGTTGCGTTTTTAATCAAAACATCGGTTGACGTTTGACCGAAAATGCTTAATGACGTTGATGTCAAAAATAAAATTACGAGTATGAAAGCTGTTATTTTTTTCATATTATTTCTGTTGGAAACTTATTTCCGGCAGCATTATTTCTTTACTGCGGATGCCGTCTGTTGACGTTATTTCTTTTACTGCCTGACTTGCTGCTCTGCCGTCCGATTACGGATTTTTAGTACCTGAAAACGGAACTGCTCCCATCGGAGTCGAGACCGAACCGCTGACTTTATTGCCTTCGATTTTACCGCTCAGAGATAAATCGATGCTTTGTCCGCCGAAATTTACGGTCGCGTCGAAACTCATTCCGCCCGTTGTTACAATGCCGTTTTTGATGTCGGAATTACCGAGTTGTCCGGCTTGCATTTGTCCCGTAATTTTATCGCCCTGCTGAGTCAAAATCAGCGTTACGGGAAGTTCTTGACCCGGAGCTTCGATGGTTATGTTCCATGTTCCCGCGACTTGTAAAACTTTCGGAGCATCGGCGGTTGCGGTTGTCGTCGGCTTCTTTTCTTCGGGTTTTGGCGGCGGTTTTTGTTCAAACAATTTCCCGTCCACAAAAACGTGCGTGATATATTTATCTTTCGACAAAATATCACCTTTGCTGACGATGATATTGGCGATTTTGCCGACTTCGATCGAACCTAATCTGTCTGCCACGCCAAAGATTTCCGCTGTGCCGAGAGTCATTGCTTTCAAGGCAATATCTTTCGACAAACCGCTTTCGACCGCCTTGCCCGCGTTGGCAAAAAAGTCCGCCAAGCTCGACATTCCGCCCGATTGAAAAGCAAATTTCACGCCGGCTTGAGCAAGTTTTGCCGCGCATTTCGGCGTTTCCGCCCGCATTCGTAATACTTCCAACGGTTCAGGATCGGCTTCGGGCGAGCTTTGTGTGGTTTTTTTCGGAAAATTTAACGAAAGCAAAACGATTGCGTCCGCTTTTTTTAATCTGTCGGCAACTTTCCACGCTTCAAAACCGCCGTTGATAATCGGTTTCAAATCAAATTCTTTGGCAAAATCAAGCGACCGGATAATTTCGCGTTCTTCGTTGGCATTAAAAACAACGGGCATTTCGCGGTTCAAAAGCGGAATCAAGGCTTCGAGCGAAATGTCTGCATCGGGACGTTTGATGCCGCGCGGATTCGCCGCGTATTGCTTTTTCCAATCGTTCAAACGCCGAGCATCGAGAAACATTTGGCGAAGCGCGGAAAAAGTTCCGAGCAACGACGTTGGATAAGCACCGGTTCTAAGTGTTGTAAACGTAATGTGTTGGGCGAAATTCGGACGCAGAATCATTGCCGAAACGTTGTCGCCCGCCAGATTGATAACCGCCGATTGTCCGTTAAAAATACCTTCTTTCGGAACTGTCAAAACGGTGGTGATGCCGGCGTTGCGTTGCGAATCAAACTGAGAATCTCCGGCTTTCAGTTGGTCAGCCGCCAAAGTTTCGGGCTGTAAACCACTCGGATAATTAGAATTTGAAGTCGGCGCAGGTGGCTGTCCGCCTTGTCCGCGACCTTGACCTTGCGGCGCGGCGGCTTGCGGACTCGCTAAACCGAGATTTGTGCCGGCATCGAAAAAACCGGGATAAACGGTCAAACCTGCGGCATCAAAAATCTTTGCGTCCGTCGGCACTTTCGCGGTTTCGCCGACGGATTCAATCAAACCGTCGCGAATAACAACCGTGCCTTTTTCAATGACGGCACCCGAAACCGTGACAATTTTAGCGTTTGTAATCGCATAGCTTTGAGCGAAAACAGAGCCGGCAAAAAGCGGAATTATCGCCAAGCAAGCGAAAATTAGTTTTTTCATAAACTTATTTTGGATAGAAATGTTTTGTACTTCAGCCGATACTACGCAGATGGCTCGAAAAATGTTTCAAGTTGGAAATAAGTTTTTCAACTTTATTTTATGACAAAAAAACGCCCTTGATTTTTTATCAAAGGCGTTATTTTTAATCAGAACAGTTTCATTTACTATTATCTTTCATTGTCTTTGTTCGGCGGATGCGGTTTGCCGGGAATCGGGATTATTTCGATATGAATTTCTTCTTTCTGCCACGGCTTTTATAAAACCGTTTGTATCGGAATTCCAAGTTTTCAAAAGATCGTCGTCATAGCCCGCCACAACCCACGGAATTCGTTTATAAATCGATTCAATCAAATTGTTGGTTTTCTTTTCGTTTAAGAAACTGCCGTTCAGCGTGGTTTGTTTTCCTTGCGTGTCGTGTAAAACGACTTCGTGGGTTTTGCCGGTCGGAATCAAATTTACCGAATGTTTGGTCGTTTTGCGGTAAACCCAAACAATGTCTTCGATGTGTTGAATGTCGATGGTGAAAATTCTTTTTTTAATTATCCACGTCGGCAAAATATAAATTGATCCGACTTTTTCGTGATTGCCAGTTATTTCCGAGTCAATCATCGCGGCAACTTCTTTCGGACTGCCGTAATTCGACAAAGGTTTCAAACTCGAACTTTGCTCGATGTCGCCGAAACGATTGCGAACAGACATAAAAATTCCCGCAAAAATTGTAGTCAGAACAAGTCCGACGGCAATCCAAATATATGCCCATTTTGAATAATCGCTTCGGGCATCAATCATATACGGCAAGAAAGAATTGCGAAGTTCGGGTTGTTTTACATACAGCGGGGTTAAAATTTTCTCGGTTTCGCCCGAACTCATTTCCGCTAAAACTCCGTTTATTTGAACGTTTGTCGCACCGTCGATTATATTTGAAACCGGATCGACTTTTGCCAACAGAAATTTTTCGCCCGCCTGTAACGCCACATATTTGTATAAAACTGTTTCGGTCCCGTATTTTTTACTTGTTTCAACATATTCGACACCTGTGTCAAAAACATCTTCAGCCGCAAATTTTACATAATTTTTTGAGGTGTCGCTTCGGCTTTTTCCCGACAATAATTCATCGCGGCTGATTGTAAACGGACCAAACACGGCATTGTAAAAATACACGCTGTTCAAGGCTAATCCGCCGAATAACGCGGCAACAATCAACCCGCAGGCAATCATCGCGTTACGCTGACACGACCGTAAACTATTGGCGAAAAAGCCGTTTACTTCATCGCAATATAATTTTCGTTTCGGATGTTGATAAGTGCGACTGCGATTTTCACCGTTGTAGTCGGGCGGTAAATTATTGCCCGTATTTTGCTCATTATCTGTTTCGGTTGAAGCAGAGTGCAAGTGTTCATTGGATTTCAAGGTTATTTTACAACGCTTGCACCATTCCGAGGTTTCCCAATTTTGCAAACCGCATTGAGGGCATCTGATACTTTTCATATTTTTTTAGGCAAGATTTTTATAGTTTTTTTTTAGCAGGAAAGTTGGAAGAAAGTCAGAAAAATTAGAAGTTTGCCCGATAAGGCATTTAATATTGTAACCGGTTTGGTCGTCAAAGGTCAATATATTTTTTATTGAACAAAAAAATGCCTCCGATTATTATCGAAGGCATTTTTTTATTAAACTTTTTTAATCGTTCAAGATTTAGTAACGACCGCCGCCGCCGCCGTAACCGCCGCGTCCACCGCCACGATTTCCGCCGCCGCCGCCGCTTGCGCGATCTTCACGAGGTTTTGCTTCGTTAACAGTCAAAGCGCGACCGTCGATTTCTTTGCCGTTAAGTGTGGCAATAGCTGTTTGCGCGGCTTCTGCGGTTGACATTTCGACAAAGCCGAATCCGCGTGAGCGTCCTGTTTCACGATCTTCGATGATGTTGGTTGATTCAACGGTTCCGATTTCACCGAAGATTTTTTCTAAATCTTGAGTTGATGTGTTGAAGGAAAGATTTCCTACATAAAGTTTCATTGACATAATAATATTTACCTTTTCCCTAAAAATACGGGAATTTCAAAAGAAGCGTCGAATCAGATTTGTCTTTAGGATTGGTATTGCCTGCGGATTAATGGGTTTCGGATGCTCAAAAAAACAAGAGCGACTTCTGTAACTATAAACGAACCTGCTCTCGAACTATCCAAAAACCGTTTTGACGAGTGAATCATTTCTGATTCGGAGAAGGATTAACATAATCATCTTGTTCTATTTATCCGGTAATAGCAAATGAAATATAACGTTTATCGGCTGATTAGCGAAATTCGCAATTAAAAAAAAGTCTGCGAAAAGTTGTTTAATCAGTCGTATTTTTGAGCAAATTCTTCGGGTACTTTACATAACCGGCAACGACTCGGCGATAATCAGCAATAAGTCTGTCGCTTTCGATTTCAAATTTGCCGATACAAGGCAAACTTAAACAGACTCGGCTAAAACCGAACAATACCGTCGCAGCCGCAAAAAACACGCGCGTCAGGTGCTTTGCCGCCGCGCGTATTTTCAACTTTCAATTTTTAGCGACTGCTTATTACCCGCAATTCAAAACTTTTTTTTCAAACCTGTATTTTTTGTCGCATAACCTGCACTGTATCTTTGAAAGTCCTGCGAACTTTAATAAAACAGCATTCAGGAGAATTAAAAAGGTAATGAAAAGAATAAATTGGTCAAACAGAAAACAAATTTTTAATGTGGCGATACTGGCGGCGGCAGGTTTACTGCTGGCGGTTATGCCGATTTCGATGGTTACTAAAGCGGGCGGCTTTTTCAGCAGTGAACCGCCGATTTTAACCCGCACGGCAAATCTTGTTACTCCGAGCGGAGCATCAGACCCGCACGGCGAATCAACCTACGAACTTTATCAAAGCGGAAAACGCGAACTCGAAGTTGAAGTTGAAGATATAAATTTACCCGACGGAACTGTCTTGACAGCATTCATTGACAACGTTCAAATCGGCACGATGACCGTCAGCGAGCAGGAAGCGCGTTTGAAATTGAAAACTGAACTCGGACAAACCGTGCCAATGGTGAACAGCGGCTCGACTGCCCAAGTAAAAACCGGTGGAACGGTTCTCGTTACCGGCGTTTTCGGCGCAACCCCAACACCAAGTCCGACGGTTTCTCCAAGCCCGACGGCTTCGCCGACTGCCAGTCCGACTGTTTCGCCAAGTCCGACCGTTTCTCCAAGTCCGACCGTTTCGCCAAGTCCGAGTCCTTCGCCAAACAACGAACGCGAATTTTTCGCAACTTTGAGCGGAGCTGTCATCAACGGTATTTTGCCGCGCGGTTATGCGGAATACGAAGTTGAAAACAATACCGGAAAATTAGAAGTTGAATTGCATCAAATCAATTTACCCGTAAATACTTCGCTTAGCGTCACCATCGGCACAACCGTTGCGGGAAACATTATTTTACGAAGTAACGGCGAAGGCAAATTAAAATTACGAACGAGCAACGGCGATGTCATTCCGGTTATTATAGACGGCACGGCAATCATCGTTAAAAACGGCGATGCAACAATTTTGAGCGGAATGTTTCGCGGCTCAACCTCGCCGACTCCAAGCCCGACTCCGAGCGGACAAGGCAGATATTTTGAAGTTCACGTTACCGGAAACGCCTTGACACCGCCCGTTACAACTGCGGCAACCGGCGAAGTTAAAGTTTTATTGAGCGCGGACGAAACATCGGCAAGAGTTTCGGGTGAATTCCACGCCCTTTCAAGCGCTCAAACAAGCGCCGTTATCGAATCTGTTGTCAACGGAACGACAACTCCCGTTTACACATTTCCTGTCATTGGCGGAACAAACGGTAATTTGGCGACTGCCACAATTCCGGTAACGGCTGCCCAAGCCCAACAACTTCGCACGGGAGTTTGGTTTGCTCGCATTTCAAGTGTCGGCAATCCAACGGGCGAATTAGGCGGAAAATTGGTTCAGCACAATCACTCGGCAGATTTCGACGGCGACGGCGGCAACGATTTGGCGGTTTATCGTCCAAGCACTTCAACTTGGTATACCCAAAACACAGCAGGTTTCAGCTATCAAGTCATTGGTTCGGCAACCGATAAAGTTGTGTCGGCTGATTACGACGGCGACGGCAGAACCGATGCGGCTGTGTTTGCGGGCGGAGTTTGGACAATCAAACGCAGTTCGGACGGCGGCACAACCGTCAAATACTTTGGTTTGGCGAGCGATATTCCGGTTCGCGGAGACTTCAATCGCGACGGTCGCAACGACTTGGTTGTTTTCCGTCCGTCAAGCGGAACTTGGTATATCGAAAACGCGGGCAGTTTTACGGCAATCAGATTCGGGTCGGCGGGTGATATTCCTGTTTCGGCAGATTTCGACGGCGACGGTCGCAGCGATATTGCGGTTTATCGTCCGATTTCAGGCGATTGGTATTACATCAAAAGCGGTAACGGACAAGTTGTCGGTTTGCACTTCGGGGCAAACGGTGATGTTCCGACAGTCGGTGATTTCGACGGCGACGGTGCCGATGATGTTGCCGTGTGGAGAAAATCAACCGGCGTTTGGTATTCGTTGAACAGCACGGACGGAAACTTCCGAGCTTTCGGTTTCGGTCTTCCGACAGATATTCCGGTAGCGGGAAATTACGACGGCGACAACAAAACCGACATCGCGGTATTCCGCGCGGAAACCGGAACTTGGTACATTTGGCGAAGCATCGACAACACAATGGAAGTCAAATACTTCGGAACAGTCAACGATATTCCGACAACCGGCTTCTAATAACCGATAATTAAACTTCGCCTTTTTTTGACGGGCGACACTCCGATTGCCACTTTCTCTTCTCGGCAGTCGGAGTTTTTTTGCGCTTGCTAATTTATTAAAAGTCGCAAAATGATTGATTGACCAAGTTTTTCACGGCGTTGCGGCAGGTTATGCAACCAATCATCGCCGTTTGCAAGCCCGTAATCTTTCGCCAAAACCTCGCTTATTTCCGCATCAGACAAATTTTTCAAACTAAATTCCAACGCCATCGAATCGTGATCGTCGAAATTTTCAATGCCGAGAGCGTTCGGCAAAGTTGAGCCGATAATTTTCGTGTTTGAAAGATCGAACGTCCAATCCAAGATTTTGTCGATGGCGTTTGAATCGGGAAAACGTTCTTTGATGAGCTTGAGTATTTGTTCTTTCTCGTCCAAATTCATCAGCAGAGCAAGGAAAAAACGATGTTCCGCATCGGTAATCAACGAACGGCGGTCGGCAATTTCCTGTACCTTTTGTTCTTCGTTAAATATTTGCGACAACGAATCGGCGAGTTTTCCGTGCGTGCTTTCGACAACTTTAATCAGTTTGGCAAAACGACTTTGCGAAACATTGAAAAGTTGTTCAACCTGATTATTCGACAAATATCCGCGAATGATTGAAAGAATCGTGTAGCACGCTTGAAAATCGGAAGTCCGGAGCAACTCGGCAATTTGTTCGTCCGCATCGTCGCGTTTCATCCGAATCAACATCACCGCAACTTGAATCTTTTTAACCAAATTCGGGTCTTCAAAAAACGGATCGATTGCCAACGTCGGCTTCCGATACGAAAATTGCGGCAGACTCAAAGGGCTTCGATGCGTCCGCAGAATAAGTGTTACGGACGGTTGGTCAAGATGAAAAAGCGCGTGAATAAATTTTCTGCCGGCGGTGATTTCACGCACATCACCTTTGTTCAAAAGTTGTACTTGGTTGAGTTTTATCTTACCGAATTCGGTAAAACAGTTAAGTTTTTCGTCAACTTCAAACGTATAATTGCTGTGCAAACTCGAACCTTCAAAGACTTGGAAAGCTCCGCAAAAAGAATGCTGATGAATTGCGGTTGTGCCGTCGTACCAGTAATAAACGTCGATGTGGAAACGCGGAAAACGAGCGACCGTAATCGGCACATCGCTGAAACGGGCGGGTAAATCCTGCTGTTGCGGCAATTCGGTTTGATCGAGCGTCCACGCGGCAACTTCCCAAACGGAAAGTTTGTTCGGCACATCAAACTCACGCAACGCCTCAGCGGCAATCGCGGGAAACAAATCTTCGTGATAATTTTTCTCGCGCCAAATTTTTTCGACGTAATTTCCGAGTTCGTTAATAATTTCCATTTAATTAAAATTCGGCGGTGGCGGCGGGGCTTGTAGTGTATTTGCGTTACCGATTTTGTGAAAACGCAAATCTTGCTGCTCAGTAATTTTCTTGATAATAACCATAGCCAAAACGGCGGAAATTCCATGCAACATACAGTAAGTCATAAAAATCACGAAAAAATATGCCGAAGTTTCAGAAATTTTATCTACAATTCTTCCCAAGATATTTCCGGAGATAAATAAACCCCACCAATAACCCAACATCGGCGAAGTTCCGAAACTGTTTGATAGAAATAACTCCGTATCAACATCTGAATCGCTTTCATTCCATAGTTCACGAACAATTTGGTAAGGTTTTACCAAATTTGCAAAAGGAATAAACCACCAACCGACAGCCCAACCCGGAGAAAACTCTAAATTTCGGGATTGCAAAGCAGGCAGATTATAAAATGCTTTATATAACCAAATCAAGAAGAAAATTATCGTCAAAAGTCTGAAAAGCAATTGCAGTAATGAGATTAAGCCGATAAATACAAATGTAATTTCTGTATTTTCGCCATTGCCAATATCAGTTTCAGGCAGAGTGAAAACAAGTTGAACAAAACTTAAAATAAAGTTTGAAGCGTAACAAAAAACCAGTACTCCAAAACAAAATATTGCCAAATAAGAAAATATTTTAGTAGGTTGGTAGGTGTCGTTAGTGAAATTATTTGCCATATATTTTTATGAAACTCCAATTAAAGAAATTAGTGAAAATTCGGCGGCGGAGGCGGTTCCGAGTATTGTTTTTCTTTCGGTTTATAATGCAAATAAGCCGAAACAAACGAAACCGCAACTAAACTTAAAATAGTTACAATTAACACAATAACTGATCCATACTTTTCAAGGTTTATCTTCCAATTGAAAAGATAAGCAGTCAACAAAAGAGTTATCCCGCAAACTGTTCGGGTAAGTAAAAAAACAGCAACGGCAATAGTTGCCCAAATAAAACCGTTTCTGTCCAACCGTTTTGCCGCATGATAAAATGTCCAAGCGATTAAACCCGCTAAAATGAATAAAATAAATATCACAAAATCAAAGTTAAATTTTCGGCTTTTTACTGCTTACTTTTTTGTAACTTCCCGTAGCAAAAACGTCGCCGCCGAAACCGCAATCGGAAGGCAGACCGTTTTGCGTAACTTTTATTAATCCGAGTTTTACAAATTTTATCGTGATTTTGCACGGTCCGAATTCGTCGTTTTCATAAACGGCGGTGTCGCCCGTAATAATGGCAATGCCTTCGGCTGATCCGTAGTTTTCCGCAATTTCGCCGTCGGAACCCAATTTGGGATAGACCAACGCGAAAGATATTTTTATTTCTCCGCTGCCGATTGCCAAAATATCTATTTGATTGGAAAAATCTTTGGCTTTACCCGTGTAATTCATCTTAAATGTGCCGTTGACTTCTTTTGCACTGACGGATTTTCTTTGCCCGAAAGCGTTGGTTACTAAACAAACCGCTGTCAAAACCGTAAAAATTAATAAGGTTTTCATAATCTAGTTTTTTAGTTTTGATTTTTTGCTCGGTACTTTTTTATAAGTTCCGGCTGAATAAACGTTATGTCCGAATCCGCAACCGTTTTCTCCGCCGTCTTCGGTAACTTTTATCACGCCGGCTTTCACAAATTTAATCGTGATTTTGCAAGTGTCCGTTCCTTCGGGCGTAAAGATTGCGGTATCGCCAACAATCGTTGCTTTGCCTTCGGCTTCGCCCATATTAACGGACATTTCGCCTTTTGCATATTCAAATGGATAAACCAAGTTCATCGAAATTTGCAGTTTTCCGCCGCCAAGAGCTTTTATGTCGATTTCATTTGAAAAATCTTTAAATTTCCCTTTGAAACTATTGATAAATGTTCCTGTAACTTCGGCACCGCTGACAGATTTTCTTTGAGCAAAAATACTTGTAACACCGACAAAAGTTAAAATTGTGCAAATAAATAAAAGTTTTTTCATCATTACTTTTCCTTTAGAATAGTATTCTGTGGTATATTTTGCCCTAATCTAATCAAATTTCAAACAACGAGGGAATAAATAATTGTTATGGAAGCTACTGCCGATAATTTTGGTGTAACAAATAATGCCGATAAACATCCGAAAGGACTTTACGTTTTATTCGGGACAGAAATGTGGGAACGATTCAGTTTTTACTCGATGCTCGCACTTTTTACCCTTTATCTACGCGACCCGAACGAAGGTTTCGGTTGGACTGCAACGCAAGCTACTTCGCTTTATGCAAATTATTTGATGTTTGTTTATGCGAGTCCGCTGATCGGCGGCTTGATTGCCGATAAAATTACGGGTTACCGAAAAGCGGTGATGATTGGCGGTATTTTCTTTATCGCGGGACACGGGTTACTTTCTATTTCGTCAATTTGGGCAGTTTATGCCGCTTTAACTTGTTTGGTCATCGGAAACGGATTTTTCAAGCCGAACGTTTCAACAATGGTCGGAAATCTTTATCCCGAAGGCAGTCATCTCAAAGATCGCGCTTACAACATTTTTTATATGGGAATCAATGTCGGCGCGTGGGTTGCTCCGATTGTGATGGAAATCGTTAAGGCTTATTTCGGATTCCACGCGGCTTTTGCCGTGGCGGCTTTCGGAATGTTGATCTCTGTCGGAATTATGTGGTATTTCAAAAGCTACGTTGAAGATTCAGAGAAAGGCTCTTTGAAAGTCGGCGACCATGTAATTGAAAACACAGGTTCGATAAGTGATGAAGACGCTCGCAATAAAGCTGCAAGCAGCACGCGTCAAAACCTGATGAACTCTGTTCCCGACGGAAAACGGATTGCCGCTTTAATCGTGATTTTCTTAATCGTCATCGTTTTTTGGATGGTTTTCCACCAAAACGGTTCAACCTTAACTTATTGGGCTGACGATAATACGGCTTGGAATGTTTCGGGAACAATTTCAAACTCGATCAATCCGTTTTGGATTGTGGTTTTGACCTTTCCGCTGGTTTGGTTTTGGGGATTTTTGAACAAACGCGGAATGGAGCCTTCAACGCCCGCGAAAATGGCAATCGGAATGCTTTTGACCGGACTTTCGTTCTTTATTCTTTATTTTGCCGCAACTCAAGGCGAAGGCGTAAAACCGACTGCCGAACAGTTGAATGCAGGATCGTTCAGAATTAACGAACGCGTTGTGACAAACTTAAAAGCCGACGGTGTTCCGCCCGATGTGCTTGACAAAATATTTGCCGCCAAAGATGCCGAGGGCAAGTTGATGATTAACGACGTTAAGTTTTCAACCAAAGAAGACGAGAAAACGAAAGTTAAAACAACGGGCGAAAAACATTTAATCGAAGTAATCGATAAAATTGCTCCGGGCGAAGGAATTAAGTATAAAGACAAGTTTTTAGCGGCTTCTTATTTGTTCCAAGTTTCGCCGTTTTGGCTGATTTTGGCTTTTGCCGTTATTTCGCTCGGTGAACTGATGTTGTCGCCGATGGGGTTATCGCTTGTTTCAAAAGTTGCTCCGATTAAGAGACGCGGGGTGCTGATGGGCGGTTGGTTTGTGGCAACGGCAATCGGCAATAAACTGACGATGATCGGTATTTATTGGAGTATTTGGAATCAATCCAGTTTCTTTATTATCTTGGGTTCGATGGCGGTATTTATGTCAATCGTGCTTTTCATCATTCTTAAGCCTTTGAAAAAAGCAATGCCCGGCGTTTAATCGACGGCGGCAAGCAATTTTCAAATAAAGAGAGCGGGGAACACCAATTTTCCCCGCTTTTTATTTGATATTAGTTTCGGATGTTTTGCCGTAAATTACGTTTATTGACGCGAATGCGGTCAAAATTTCTCCGATGTGGTTAATCGGCAGTTATTTTTTCCAAACGGTCGGGGAACTTTGTGTCAATATTGTCGGGCTTTCTTTGATGACAAAGATTTCGCCGCGAAGATATGTCGGGCAAATGACGGGAATTCGGTTTTTGGCGGCATCGGTCGGCAACCTTATCGGCGGAGTCGTTTTTTTAGTTTCGGGCGGAAATGTCTCACATAAATTCCGCCACAACCGGCGTATGATCGCTCGGACGTTCCCAGCCTCGCGGTTCTTTATCGATCCAACTATTAACGCATTTGTTTGCCAAACTTTGCGATGTCCAAATATGGTCGATCCGCAAACCTTGATTTTTAGGGAACGCACCTTCGCGGTAATTCCACCACGAAAATTCTTGTAATTCCGGATTTATTTGACGATAAACATCGGTAAAACCCCATTGTTTGACGTGATGAATGGCGGCACGTTCGGGTTTGCTGAAATGCAACTTCCCTTCCCACTTTTTGACGCTCCAAACATCGATTTCTTCGGGTGCAACGTTAAAATCTCCGCACAATAAAACGTCGTTTTCTTTCGGGCAACTTTCGTCGAAATATCTGCGAAGACGCTGCAGCCAGTTTAGTTTGAATTCAAATTTATCTGTCCAAAGTTCCGTTCCGTTCGGAATGTAAGTGTTGACAATATGGATGTTATTGATGTCTGCGGCAATAAAACGCTTTGGTGATTCCGCATCATCATCGGGCATATTGTACACGACATTTTCAATTTTATGCGGAGAAATTATTGCTACGCCGTTGTAGCTTTTTTGTCCCATAAACGCGGTGTTAAAGCCTGCTTCTTTGAACTCGAAACGCGGAAATTTTTCGTCGACGCATTTTATTTCCTGCAAACAAAGCACGTCGGTTTTTGTGTCGGCAAGCCATTTCAAACAAGCCTCAAGCCTGATTGCGATTGAATTTACATTCCAAGTTGCGATTTTCATTTGTTTTTAAATTTACAGGGATAAAGAGGATAAAAGGGATAATTTCTTCATCCTTTTTCATCTCTTTTATCCCTGTAAAATATTGATTTTATTTGCCGAACACTTCGTTCAAAGTTTGTCCCATTCGGTAGCCGGCAAGGGCGATTTGTTCTTGCGAAATAACGTAAGCGCGTTTTTTATATTTATCGTTCGGCATTTCAAAATCTTTCAAGCCGTTTTTGTAAACCTCTTTGCTTGCAAGTTCAAAACCTTCTTTCTGCCATTCGTCGTATTTGCCGATTTTCAAGCGATTTGCGTATTTCGACGCGGGAAATTTCTTCACGATTTCTTGGGCAATTTTCGGCAAATAATCCGAATCGCACGCATCATTTACACGCGGAATGTTTCGACCGATGATTGAATCCCAATACCAATGCAGATTTTCGCGTTTTTCTCGCGGCGTATCTTTCGGTGAAAGCGTAAATAAATTTCCGCCTTGATCGCCTTTTGCCGCCCAACTCGTAACTCTGCCGGAACAATGCAACGGCTGATGAATATCGCCGCCAAGATGCAGAAACCACGCTAACGCAATCGCTTTATCGTCATCTGATTTGGTCGCATCTTTCATTAACTTATCAAACGCAAACAAACGCTCAACCGCGTTTTCGCCTTCTTCTTCGGTCTTTGGAATAATGCTGATTTTGCCGTTTTCTTCGCTCCAAAGCGTATCGAGATAATGCCAATTGCCGTGATGATATTTTTTGTTGCGAGCTTTAAAGTTTTTATTATCACGAATAATGTCTGCCCAAGTTGAAGCAATCATGAAAAGTTCGAGCCGTTTTGCTTCTTCCGACCGCGAACCTTGCAGATAAAACACGCTCAAATCTGAATCTTCAGGTGCCGCCATTAAAAGATTAAATACTTTTTCGCGGGCTTGCGGAGTCATTTGTGCCCACGCGATGTAGGTTGTAAGTTTGTGTCCGGTGTCGTCCCAAGCAAAGGAATTCGACGAAATAAAAAGACAAATTGCGATTAAAAAAAATAGTTTTTTCATAGTTATTCACTCAAAAGTTTTGCGATTAGTGTAGCACGTTTGGCGATGTCGGAAACGTAAATAAATTCGTCTAAACGATGTGCGTTGTCGCCCGCAATTCCTAAACCGTCAAGTAACGGAATTCCCAATGCTCCGACAAAGTTTCCGTCCGAAGCACCGCCGACTTGTGTTTCGCCAAAACTGTAACTCATTGAATCTGCAACATTTTGAGCGTGTTCGTAAAGTTTGATAACGGCTTCGGTACGTTCCATCGGCGGACGATTTATTTCGCCGAGCAGTTCAAGTTTTACGCGATTATCAACCGAATCTAACGTTTTTAATTCTGCGTCGATTCGTTCGGCTTCACTCATTTTCGTAAACCGTACATCAATCGAACATTCGGCTTCGGCGGGAATGACGTTGCTTGCCGTGCCGCCGTTGATGGTGCAAATGTTGACGGTTGTGCCTATTTCCGCCGCGCTTAAATCTTGAATTTGTGGAATTTGACGCGAAATTTCTAAGATTGCCGACGCGCCTTTTTCCGGTTCAAGTCCCGCGTGTGCAGGTAAACCGTGAGTTTTCAAAGTGTAATTCGACGTTCCTTTGCGACCTGTTTTGCATTTGCCGTGTGCAGACGGTTCAAGAACGTAGCAAAATTCGGATTTTAAAGCCTCGCGTTCGACGATTTCGCGTCCCGAATGACTGCCGATTTCTTCGTCGCAACTTAATAGAATTGTTATCGGATTTTTTGGTTTAAGGTTAAACTCAGAAAACGCACGCAAAATTTCAAGCATTAAAACCGCGTTCGCTTTCATATCAAAAATGCCGCAACCGTAGAATTTATCGCCGTCAATTCGCGTCGGATTCTTCAGTTTTGTATCTCGCGGATGAACTGTGTCCGTGTGTCCGAGCAGTAGGATTTGCGATTTTTGATTTGCGATTTGCGATTGATTGAACGCCCGAATAATTAAATGTTCGCCGTAATTTTCGGCAAAAATTCGTTCGATATTTGCAACGCACGGAATCGTTTTCGCTTGCGTTTCAAACCAATCGACGATGTTTTTGCTTCCAGCAACATCAGACGAAGGCGATTCTATTTCGACCGTTTCGTGAATCGATTTGATTATTTCGGATTGTCGGTTTTGAAAGTAATTAAGTAATTCGTTCATTAAAAACTCGCGTCTTTTATCTTATTTTTCTTGGCGTATTTCTTTGCTTCTTTTACGTCCTTAAACACTTTTTCGACCACATATTCACGCATCACAGGTTGGTCGTTTACAAAAAATGTCAGCATCGGACGTTGTTCGGCTCCCGGATCGGCGGGACAAACGTTAAGCAACGCGATTCGCAAAGGTTGTTTATACGGTTCGGTTTGCGTAACGGGATAACGAATTTCACGGATTACTTTGCACGGAATATCTTTTTCGCTTTTTAACGAAGACATTTTCGGCATTTTGTCTTGTGCGTTTGTCTGCAACGCAAATAGACAAATCAACGGCAAAATTAAAAACCACGCATATTTTTTCAACATAAAATTCTCCTTAATTTAAATCTCCGACAAATTATCTTAACAAAAAATTGCAAGAAACTCTTTTCCGCGCCGTTCATTGGAACAAAAGCCGTTTTTCGGTGTCTGAATAACAGGAGAAATTTATGAATACAAATCTATTAAACAACATCAAAATCGCGTCGCCGTGTTCGGCAGATTGGAATGGAATGACCGGCGATAACCGCAAACGCTTTTGCGGCGATTGCAAATTAAACGTTTATAACTTGTCGGATATGCCGCAGGTTGATGCGGAAAACTTTTTGCTTGCGTCGGAAGGTCGCGTTTGCGTCAGATTCTTTCGACGTGCAGACGGCACGGTTTTGACGCAAGATTGTCCGGTCGGCTGGGCAAAAGTTAAACGCAAAATTTCACGCACGGCAACGGCGGCGTTCGGATTGTTCGCCGGATTGTTTACAGGTTTGTTTGCGTTTGGATTCTTTAAGAAATCCGAGAACATTCACACAATGGGAGAAATTGAGGTCGCACAATCTGCAAATGTAACCGTTGGAACAGTTGCAGGTTCGGATAATTCAAATCAAGCGGTAATGGGAAATTTTGCGATGCCGATTCGTGAGGAAAAAGGCGAATATGTGAACGGTCGGGCTGAAATACCGATACCAATCAAACAAAAACGATAAAATAAATTCGGCTGTCCGAATTTTTATAAAGACAGCCTAATCTTTATTCCTAAAACTATTTTGCAAGTTTCAGAGCTGTTTCAAGTGCCGTATCTTTTTCGGCAAGCAAATCTTTTCGCGTCAATTTTACTTCGACATCAGGCGTAATTCCTTTGCCTTCAAGTATTCTGCCATCCGGCGTTTTGAAATCGGCAATCGCGTATTGTAATGCTCCGCCGTTCGGCAAAAGTTCGGTTGTTGAAGGCAGAACTGCTCCGGCAGAATTTTGTCCGATGATGATTGCCCGTTTATTTGACTGCAAACCGCCCGCAAAAACCTCGGAAGAACTTCCGCTTAACTCGTCAAGCAAGATAAAAATCTTTCCTTTGTATGATTTGTCGTTGCCTTCGTAATCGAATTCTTGTTTGTTGTAACGATATTGCGAGACACCGAGCGAGCGTTTTTCTTTATCGAGCATCGCTGCTAACGCCGTTGTGTAATTGCCGATTCCGCCCGGATTTCCGCGTAAATCGATTATCAACGCATTTGTTTTTTGAAAAGTATTGACGGCTTCGGCGAATTTTGCGGGTAAATCTCCGAAGAAAAGATTAAATTTGATGTATCCGACATTTTCGGTAAGTTGTTTTGATTCAAAGTTTAAATCCCGCGAAGAGCCGAAATTTTGCCGACCGATTTCCATTGTTTTTTCCGCATTGTTTTCGTCAACAAACGTAACCGAAACTTTTTTATCGATGTCGCCTGAAAGTTTTGCCGTTGCCGCACGCACCGCCACAATCTCGTCACGAAGCTGAAAACCGCCTTTTTTTCTTTGATTTTCTATAATTTCCGCGATTGTTTGTCCGTCAATTTTTTTTATTATGTAACCTTTTTTAATTCTCGCTTGTTCCGCCGGAGACTTTTCACGAACTTTACCGACAACTAAATCCGTTTTATTTATCAAGCGTAAATCAACGCCGATAGTTCCTCTTTTTGACATATCAAGCGATGTTTCAACCAACGAAACTTGGTCAGCCGGAGCAACTTTCAAATGCGAAACTTTCAGTTCGCCAAGCATTCTGTTCAGTAAATCTGTCAAATCTTGATTGCTTTTTGCCTCAGCCAACTGCGGTTCGTATTTCGTTTTCATTGCTTTCCAATCAACGCCGTTAAAGGTTTGATCAAAATAAGTATCGTTGATTGTTGTCCAAACCTTGCCGAAAGTTTCTTTTTTGATACTTTCGGGAACAATCGCTTCCGGATTTTTTCTGTCCCAATCAATTTTTGCCGTTTCGCTTAATGCCTTATCGATATTTTTGGTCAAATTGCCGATAATACCTGTTTGAAGCCCAAATTGTGTAAATAAGATTTTACCTTCTTTGTCCAACACAATATGAGTCGGAAAAGACGTGGTTTTATAACTGTCAATTACGTTTTGAGCGTCGGCAACAATTTTGTAATCAAACGGATATTTTTTCAAAAACTCGGAAACTAACGACTTTTCATCGTATGTAACCGCGAGAAATTCAACATCTTTATCTTTGTATTTTTTAACAAGACCGTTCAAATCCGGAATTTCAGTAACGCACGGCACGCAACCCGTGAACCAAAAATTCAGCACCACGACTTTTCCTTTCAATTTACTGAGTTGAACACTTGAACCGTCGAAAAGTGTTCCGCTGAAATCGGTTGCGATTGAACCCGGAGCAGATTCGGAACTGCCTTTTTTCAGTTTCAATGCGACAACTTTTCCGCCGGAAATTTCAGGTTCGATTGAATAATTACTTGAGTTTTTCTTTTTGATAAATTCGGGAGCGGTCATTACATTGCCGTTTTCGTCTTTGTAAACAGTGTTTGAATCAGTCGTAACTTTGGTCGGTTGTTTTTCGGCAGTTTCAGATTTTACTTCGTCTTTTTTATCATCCGTAAATTCAAATATAGAAGGATTTACTTCAATATTATGCTTTACGGTCAAGAGTTTTTTTGTAATTGTAATGCCTTGATTGTTTTTGATAATTTCAGAAAAAGGAATAAGAATTTCGCCGACTTTTCGGTAATCTGCATAAGAATTACTTTGCTTGATTATGTTGCCCGACATTTCTATTTCGACCTTTCGCAAAGCAGCCAAAAAAGTATTCGGGTCGTAATAGATTCTGTTTTTGATGTTGGAATTTGTTCTGACTTCTTCGACGACAATGTATTCTTTGCCGTCAATTGTTTCATTCGGCAGTTTGATATATTTAGTTGCTTCGCCTGAAATTGTCGGCGAATTGTCTCGATAACCGCGAAACGAATTTGTTTTTGCCCAACTTCGCGTACCATCAAAGCCTGTTTCTTGCTTGCCTTCAAT
This sequence comes from Acidobacteriota bacterium, assembly GCA_031430435.1. Classification (GTDB taxonomy): domain Bacteria; phylum Acidobacteriota; class Blastocatellia; order Pyrinomonadales; family Pyrinomonadaceae; genus JANNVK01. The sequence goes on along the minus strand of JANPBM010000056.1, from coordinate 26,591 downwards.
TCCGCCTTCGGAAACCAAATACCATTTTTTACCCGCTTTATCTTCAATTCTGATTTCCTTGCGTTTCATTCCCATCACTTCAATTTCGGATGTTGTTTCCGTCGTTTTTATCTTTGCGAGATTATCTTTTCCGCCGATTGCCGTTTGATATTTTTCAAAGATTTCTCTGCCTTGTTTTTCGGCATCATTTTGCGTTTGAGCGAAGACGTTCGCACCTGAAAAGACGAAAGAAAGCATCGCCGCGAAGAGAACTGATTTTATTGAATATGGTTTGATTTCGATTTTTAACATTTTTTGCTCCTTGATAAATTTGCTCCGAAAAGCCTTTTTTTGAACACGGTTCTACTTGCCCGAAATTACTCGGAATGTTTTTATTACTTGATTTAATTGAATTTACGTCCGTTATTTTACCAAACTTTCAATTTTGTCCGCTCCGAACTCTTCGGTAATATCTTCTAATTTCGGACGATAGTTTGGTTCGTATAAAACCCATAGATTCCACTTTCCGCCGAAACACATAATTGATGTTGCCGATGAAATTTCGTAATTATCTCCATTCATCGTGAACGAAATTTTGTTGTCGTCAATTATTCCGATCTTTTGAAAATCGAATCCGGCACGCGGAAACGGCGACAGAATAAAGCGTCCTTTTCCTTTCAGATAAAAATAAATGTTTGAACCGATTGCCGATTTATCCGCAAAAACTTGTGTTCCGTTAAGCGCGAGTTTCGTATTAAACGATTGCATTCTCAGGTCGTCAGTTGCCAAATCTTTCGGTTTAGAATCTTTTGACGTAACAATTCGCGTAGTAAAAATCCGGTTAATTGCGATATCTGAAATAACAATTCGGTTTGCCTTATTTTCAGGCAAATTCGGGTCGGTTAAAATAAGTTTGATAAAATCAACGATTTTTACTTTGGTTTTCGGGTTTTCCAAAAGATTGATGGAAATTGTGTCGCCTTCGCCGATTTCCAAAGGTTCGGGATATTTCGGCAGATTTTTTGCTTCGGAATCGGTAACAAACAAATTAACCGACAATGCTTTAAACGTTACGATGTATTTTTCACTGTTCTTTTTAACCTCGATGTCGTAACCGAAATGTACTTTGTTTTCGCGGTCGGCAAAAATTCGATGAACTGTGTTTACGCCAAGAATCGAGCTTAAAACGTTGATTGTTCTGATTTTTTGTTCGGCGTTTTCAAGCGGTTCAGGCGTTATTTTTTTCTCGAAAACGATTGAAAAACCTTCGGGCATATTAACGGTTTGCGATTGTGCGTTAATTGCCGAATCCGCCAAGACCGCGAAAGTGAAAAACATTAAAAGGTTAATAATGATTCGATTATTTTTCATTGCTTTCTCCTTTCTTCAAAATTTGCGGATTTAATTCGATAATCGGTTGAAAATCTTTCAAATCAAGTTCGTTTGAATCATTTTGCGTTTTAATCACCGTGTTTCGCACAATCTGCGTAAACGGCTTTTCGCGTTGATGTTTTTCAATTGTCCGATAAACAGTTTTCGTAACAATCTTTTCTTTTTCGACCGGAACTTGAACATATTTCGTGGTTGGAACTTCAATGTATTTAACAACTTCTTTAACAATCTGCGGATTTGCGGTTACATTTGCTTTCGGAGATTCTTGCGGCGGTGCAGTATTATTAACAACAATTTCCGGCTTTCCGGCAGACATTCTTCCGGCAATAAACGCCAAACCCGTAAAAGCAAAAAGAGTTAAAACGCCGAATGCCAACGCCGGTTTAGGAATCATAAATCCGCTGAAAATTGCCGGAAAATCCCAATGTGATTCCTTTTTGCGGTGTTGATTAAAAGCCGCCAAAACCTTTGCATCCAAATCGTTTGAGGCAGAAACCGGAAGTTCCTTTTTAAGCAGAATACTGACCGATTTCAACGATTCGAACTCGTGTCTGCACGATTCGCAAAAATTCAGATGCGATTGAATTTCGACGCGGTTTTCGTGTGATAGCTCATTATCGTAAAAATCGGTAAACTGCTTTTTTATATCAAGACATTCCATTTGCTTTCTCCTTTTTTGACTTCATATACGGTGCAAGCTGAACCGCCAGACTTTTTCTTGCACGATGCAGGCGAACTTTGACCAAATTCAAATCCGATTCGGTAATCTTCGCAATTTCTTCGTATGAAAGTTCCTGCATTTCTCTTAAAATAATTACTTCGCGTTGTTGTTCAGGCAGTTTTGCCACGCATTCGTTCACATAATCCGAAAGCTCGGATTCAAGCAGTTCTTCCAACGGATTCAGTCCGATTTCATCTTTAACTTCGATAAATTCATCAAAATCGTTGGCGATTCTATAACGATTCCCGCTTTTCCGCAGATGATGAAGCGTTAAATTTCTTGCTACGCCGCATAAAAAAGAATGAAGCGAACCGCGTTCGGCATCAAACTTCGACGGGTTTTCAATCAAAAACATAAAAGTCTCTTGCGTAATGTCTTCCGCCGCCGATTTATCCGTCAACATCCGAAAAGCAAAGCCGTAAATCGAATCACGAAGACGCGTATAAATTTGGGTAAATGCGGCAACATCACCTTTAATTGCATCTTTAATTACACTTGTTTCTATGTTCCGGTTCAAATTATTTATAGAATGTTACGCCTGCTTTTCGTTCTCTACGATACTATTTCCGGTAAATGCGAAAAAAGTTACAGGTAAAAATAAAAAAGACTTTTGCCGAAACAAAAGTCCAAGGCAGATTTAATTTTTAGTGCGAAGGCGATTGCGTCTGCTATCTTAAAACAAACTCGGCTGACTTAAACCTTTTGTCCGGTCGATATATTTTTTCGAGTTGAATTTTTTGCCCGAACTGCCCGAAGTCATATAACGGATTGTGCCGAAAACGTTGCGTTCAAACCACGGACGGTCGTGTTTGCCGAAGCACCATAAAATTCCCGCGTATGAATTCGGGTTGCGTCCGTCTAGTGCGTATTTGTTGTTAAAATCTTCTAAAATCGCAAACGCTTCTTCGTAACTTTTTGTCCACGCGATGACGTTTTTTCCCCACAGCATTCTGACGTAATTGTGCATTCCGCCCGTTTCGACCAATTCCCTTTGTGCCGCATTCCAAATCTCATCGTGCGTTTCGCCGCGTTCCAATTGTTCGGTAGTGTAAAGATAATCTCGCGTGTCGGCGTGATGTTTTCGCATCGTTTCCTGCGTCCAATTCGGCAGACATTCGAGCGAATCGTATTTTTCATTGAATCGCGTAAAGTTATACGCCAATTCTCGCCGCACGATTAATTCTTCGAGAAAACTTTCCTTTGATTCTTTCGGCACATCGGCATTATTTACCGCTTCGACGATTTCGTGAACGGACAAAAACCCGAAATGCAAGTAAGGCGACAACCGCGAACTGCCGTCAACCGAGCATTCGTTTCGCGTTTCGCTGTAATTCGGAAAAATATGTTTGATAAAATGTGCGAGCCGTTTATGTGCGTTCAAACTTCCGCCTTTGTAAACGGGCGAAGGCTTGATGTCGTGATTGATTGCACAGTTTGCTACCAAATTTGCAATGGTTTCGTCATTGAAAGCATTGGAAGACGGCGAGCGTAGAACGGAAGACGCTGAGCGTAGAAAGAAATCTTCGTTGCTTAGAACGGAAGACGGTGAGCGTAGAAGGAAATCAGTCGAGCGTAGAAAGGAAGACGGCGAGCGTAGAAAGGAATCAGCCGAGTTTAGAAAGGAATCAGCCGAGCAAACAACACTTTCTTCGATGAAAGGTTTGTCGTAATCGGGCAACATTCGCTTGATTCGCGGTCGAATCGTGTAAGCCGCGTAGTTTTCCTTATCGAATTTCGACATTGGAATCATTCCGTTTGAATCTACGGCATAAACCGGAATATTTGCACGTTCGGCGATTCGTTTGTTATGTTGCGGAATGATAAAACACGGAAAATCATCGGTTACGATTAAACACGCATCTTTCGCAAGTTCGGCGACAACGTTCTTCGGAAAGGTTTCATCTTGTTGCAAATAAAAAAGATAGAGAATTCCTTTCTCTGCAAAAGCCTTTCGTTTTTCCTCAACGCCTTCGAGTATAAAAGTATGCAGACGATCATTCGCCCACTGATAATAAAACTTCAAACCTTCGTAAACAACAAGCGGAATTTTGCGTTCGTTCGCCTGTTGAATCGCAAAATTCAAGGCGTGATTATGAGTTGTACGCTTAAACATCTGCATCCAATACAAAATATATTTGCCGTTGTTATTCGCCGATTTATCGTTTAGAAGTTGAACTCTTTCGCTGATTTGTATTGCCATAATTGTATTTTTATCATATTGAAACTAAAGTGTCATTTATCGCCGGACGAAAAAAAGAAGGGCAGAATCATTGGTGTGATTCTGCCCTTTCGCGGTTGTTTATTTTCGCAAAGTCTAAATTGTGATGCTTGTGCCGTTAAATTTCGTAAAAGTGAAACCGGCAAAATTTTCGTTATAGGTTTCTTTGTAATCTTTTAACAAACTTATCGCCACTTCTTCGCCCAAATTCATTCCTTCGATAGCGTCCGAACGCCAATGAACGCCGGCTGTGTCGCGTCCGATGGAAACATTTGAAGCAAGTTTGTTCAATTCGTTTCCGACCGTTAAAGTTGCCGCCAAAGGAGTCAAACTCAGACCGTCGCCGCTTGGTAAAACCGGACTCGGAACAACAAACGATTCTTTGAAAAAGGCTTTTAAGATTGTGGTGCAAGCTCCGGAAATAGTCGCGTGTCCCGATGGATACGCAGGATGTGTCGGACTGCCTTCGGAATACGCCATCGGCAACAAATAACTGCCGGTTTGACTAAAAATAAGCGGCAGAACAGGCGATGAAAGAAGTTTCGGATGAATCGGACGAACTGCTCCGTTGACCAATTTATTATGAACATCGCCCGCAAATGCTTCAGGTCGCAAACGACGATGAACTGCCCATTTTTGAAACCACGCGGCTTTTAATCCGAGCAAACCTGCCCGCGAAACCATATCGAGAATGTGCGGTCCGCCGAATTGAACAAAGCCGCCTTGATTTATCGAAGTTTTATAAGGATTTGAATCAGCCAATGCACCGCCGCCGAAACCGAGCAGAATCAACGCCGCGTCCAGAAAGCCTTGAAAACTGTAATCGCGATGAACCCATTCGCCCAAATCACGACCGTTTCGGATAAACCGCGTCGTCGGATCAAAGACGAAAGCACCCGTCGGAGCAAAACCGTTTTGAACATTCAACCATTCCGAATAGTTCGTCATAAAGTTGACGTTGGCAACCGGAACTTTCAGCTTTTGTTCAACGACTCGCGGACCTTGCGTAATCGGTTTATACAAAAATTGCGAAATATAAGAGCCGACTGCATCACCCGCCGTTTCACCGCGAAATAAAGTGTTTCGGGTTACGTTCTTAAATCTCGCAAATCTTTTCAGATCGGTTACTGCCGCACCGATAGTCGCATCTGTGCCATAATCGGCAAACAAAATATCGCGGGTTACGGCTTGCCAATAAACCTCTGCCATTTCCGCACCTTCCGTTTCGCCGGAGTATGCGGGCGGAACGGCAATCGGCAGAGCATTGGAATCGGCACTGTCTAAACTGAAAGCCAAAGCGGCTTGCGGATTGGCTTGTCTGACTGTTCCGCCCAACGGAATTATATCAAAATCAGCCGGATTGCCGGTTTGCATCGCGTTCAACAAAGCGTTGTAAGCGTAACCCGCAACCACTCCGTTGGCATCGTGCGGCAACGCTTTTGAATAGTTTCCGATTTTATTCGGGTACAAACTTTCATCGCCGTTATTCGGATGATTATTAACAGTTTCCTCAAACCTTTCTTGGGCTGCGTCGCGGCGGATTCGTTTAGCTTTATTTCGCCGTCTGTTTTGCATCGAATGACGCGCCGAATCATCGTTATTTTCTTTGGTCGTTTCAAACTCGCCTTTTTCGGAAACTTGAGCCGAAACACCGATCGCGCCTAAAGCGACGGTGGCGGCAATGACTCCGCCGGCTTGACTTAAAAATTTACGTCTGTTTGAATTTGTATTATCTTCTTGTTGCTCGTTTTTCATTAACTTAAAGTCCTTTTTATATTCGGGATAAATTATTTTCCGATAAGTTCAGCGGAAAATTTGTTGATTGAACTTGCTTAGATTTCAAGAGAATCTGAACTTGGTCAAGTTTTTTTAGATAATCAATAAGTCAAAATTTCCGGCGAGAAGATTTAAATAATTTCCGAAACGCTTTTAATCGACCGTGCCACGTATTTGAAAAAAACTATGTTCAACTATAAATCACCTTTAATTTTAATTGTCTTATTGCTTGCTTCAAATATTTTTGCCCAAGATTTTACAGCGGTCGCGGACGGCATCGAACACGCCAAGTTCACCCGCAAAATAAAAGACGAACCCGTAAACGTTAATTTGTTGCGACTCGATTTAACCAAAGTTCGGCTTGATGTTGTTCACGCATTAGATGCGGCTGTCGGGTTGGAAACGACAAGTTCTATCGCCGCACGACACGGAGCTTTTGCCGCAATCAACGCAGGTTTCTTTAAGATGACGGGAGTTTACAACGGCGATGCGGCGGGAATTTTGCAGATCGACGGAAAACTTTTAAGCGAAAGTTACGGCGGAAGATGTGCGTTGGGAATTTCTAATCTTTCAAACAAAACGGAAGTTTCGATGAAGCACTTAAATTTAGGCGGCGGACTTTTAATTGATAAAAATATATTGGAAGTTGGTGTAAATCGTCAACGAAGTGAAAACGACGCGGTTGTTTTCACTCCTTTTTTTCATCGTACGACGCTGACAAATCCGGACGGAATCGAGTTTATCATCAGAAAAGATAAGGTTGTCGCAATTTCGGACAAATCCGGAAGCAACGAAATTCCGTTTGACGGTTTCGTCATTTCGGCAAGCGGAACCAAACGCGAAGAACTTCTCCGTGTTTTGAAAAAAGGAAAGAAAGTAAGCCTGACAAACACAGTCTTGCCGACTCAAGCCGAAGACATCGTCGGCGGCGTTCCGCAATTAATCAAAAACGGCAAGGTTGAAATTACTTGGGAACAAGAAAAAATCGGCAAAGAATTTGTTGACACGCGACATCCGCGAACCGCCGTTGCCAAATTAAAAGACGGAAAGTTTTTGCTCATCACAGTTGACGGCAGACAACCGAATGTCAGCGTCGGAATGAGTTTGAACGAACTCGCGGAAATGCTGTTGGAGTTTGGTGCGGTTGACGCGATGAATCTCGACGGCGGCGGTTCAACGACAATGGTTGTCAAAGACAAGATTGTTAATCTGCCTTCCGACAAAGAAGGCGAACGCAAAGTAAGCGATGCGATTTTGGTAACATTGCGGAAATAAACTGAGCCGAAAACTACAATGAAAAGTTGTTGCCGATTAAAATCAACGAATTGTATCTTTTCGGCGGAAAAAATTAGAAATTACTTACTTAAGTATTATAAACATTTGTAAATAAAGGAGTTATAAAATACAAAAAAAAAACAGGTTGACAAATACTACTAATAACTTTAAGATATTTACGAACTCAGATTTAAAGTGCGAAGATTTTATGTACCCAATCAATTTTCTGCAAACCACGACTATAAACTGCTTTTCCCGCCAACAAGAAAAGAAAGTACAGTTGCGTGTTTTATGGAATAACATTTCATCTGAGAGAAAAATTCGTTCAAAATAAATAAGCCGTTTGGTTGTTAGTTGCAACCGAACGGCTTATTTGTTTTTCCGGCATCTTTGTCGTGTTTGACAAAGTGATACACCGAAACAGCAAGGCTATCATAACGCAAAACACTACAAAGATTCAACTTAAACCGTGAGAGTCAAGTTTGGTGATGTGTTTGTCCGCATCAAAATTGATTCTCCTTAGAAAATTTCTATGGAGGAAATTATGTTGAAAAATAAATTTAGATTATTGGTGTTTGTGTTGATAATTTGCGTGTCCGTAACTTCAAGTTTTGCAAGGGAAACTAAAATTGAAAAGACAGTTTCCAAGGCAAATTCAATAGAGCAAAACTTAACTGACTCGCCGAAATTATTTGAGTTGAACAGTTCGAACAAGATATTTTGGACGCTTTCAAATAAGTCCTTTTTGACAAATAGTGTAGATAATCAAATAGGTGAAGTAACTTACTTTGTTTGCTACGCTCTTTGTAGAGCGAGTGGGGCGGGAGGGGCACGTTACTGTAATGCTATTTGTAGCATTACTCTTTAGCGGTTGAGAAGCATAAACTTAATATTTTAAGGTGAATTTTTATTTAGCTTGAGAGGTTTTATTTCTCAAGCTAAATATCATAGTTTTAAGGAGTAATATGGAAGAAAAAAGAAGAAACTTAGCCTATTTTTTTACGTTGCTTGGCTCAACAACTATTGGGGAAATTGATATAACAAAAGAAATGCTTGATAAAGGTGTAAATATAAATGGCAAACTGATAGATTTTGACGACATCTTAGATAAAGACCCCGATGTTCATCCAACTATTTCACATTTCGATACGCCACTACTGGTTGCCGTCAAATCAATCGCCCACAGTAAAATTATAAAATTATTACTGGAACGCGGAGCAGACTCAGATATGAAAGACGAAAACGGTAAAACAGCACTAGATATTGCCAAAGAGCGAAAATTGTTTGATGTCGTTAAAATCTTTGAAGACTATAAATCCGGAAATATATGAATCGGAAATGCCGGTTAATCAATTACAAAGACTAAGAATTACTGCAAATTATCGGTTTGACCACGCGGTGATGCTTGCAGCAGAGCAATAAATGCTGCCGGATATGCTGCTACTGCGGCAGTTATTGCTTGCGGATTAGGTCCGGGTTATTCGTGTGGCATTGCTGTTGGAGCCGCAGCTCTTGCTTCGTATCATGCATACCAGATTTGTAACGAGTAAGTTTTGAGTCGGATAAATCAGGTAAGAAAAAAACCTCTAATATTTTCTTATCTGATTTTATGTGGAAATAAACAGGAGAAAATAATGAGAAGAAACACAAACCCAATTTTATTTGTAATAGCTTGTATCTTAACGATTTATAGTTGCTATTTAACAATAACTGCCGCTCATCTGAAAGAATTTATTACAGGTATCGGCTTACTGTTGATGTGCGTGTCGGCATTCATCGGCTTCTTTATCGAAAAAACAAAGGAAGCGAAGTTTCCTGAAACCTTGTACCAATGGCTGGCTTTCTTCGCATTTATCTTGATTATAACCGGTACGATGCTTTGACCGATACCTTCGCTGAAACAACTGTTGTTTATTAGATTTACGCGGAAATAAATTGAGCCGTAAACTGTGCGACAACGTTGCCTATTCAGAAATCGTAATTACCGCGCGAAAGTCTGTCCGAACGGCTTTTAACCTCAATAAAAACTTGACGCAAGCAATTCCATCACTTAATATCGCAATATAGTGAGCGTTTTTACAAAGTTCGGATTTTGCGGTTTACACATATTTTTCGATTCTTCATCAAACCCTGCCGTTAAACCACATTTTTCTGCAATTATTTATAGTTTTTAAGGAGTTTAAGTTATGAAAAAGCAAGTTGCGCGATATACGTTGGGGATTTTTATCCTTGCTCTGTTGGGTATTCCGACTATTTTATTCGGTCAAAAAATCATCGAAAAATTTATTACACCGACAAAAACGATGTTTTCAGAGTTAGAAACTGAAGGCTCGGAAATGGATTTGCCGAACGGAAGTGAAGCGAACAAAGAAGACTACCTCAAATTGCGCGATGAACAAATCGGTTTAATGCGCGGTTTGCCGCTGGAAAAAGGCGATGAGCGAATTAAAGCGATTCAGAAAATGGAAGCTCAAGAGGAATCGCTGCTCGGCAGAAATTCTTTTGCGGCGGCGGCAAATTGGCGTTATCTCGGACCGTCGCCGATTCCCGTTACCGTCCCGACCAGCGGACGAGTTTCGGCAATCGCCGTTCATCCGACAAACCCTGATATTGCGTATGTCGGCACGGCTCAAGGCGGACTTTATCGAACGCTGAACGGCGGCGCGACGTGGACACCGTTGCTTGACAGTGCTTTGACATTGTCAATCGGCGCGGTCGCCATTGCTCCGTCCGACCCGACAACCGTTTATGTCGGCACGGGGGAAGCGGCTGCTTCCCAGGACAGTTTCTTTGGCGTGGGCGTTTACCGGATTACAAGTGCCGACACCGCTCCCGTTGTTTCCGCGCCAATCGGAAGCGCCGAATTTACGGGACGCTCGATCAGCGAACTTTTAATTCACCCGACCGATGCAAACATAATTTTTGTTTCAAGTACCACCGGAGCATGCGGAACAGGCGGTTGTACGGGACAAGCCTTACCCGCGCAAGGAGTTTATCGGTCAACCAACGCTTTATCGGCAAGCCCGACATTTACAAATATATTTGGCGGATCGGTTATGGATATGGCGATGGAACCGGGCGTTCCCGACAATGTAACTTGTTGGGTTCGCGGCAGTATCGGTCTCGGCGGAGTTTTTCGTTCGACCAATGCTCTTTCAGCTTCGCCGCTTTTCAGTCAAACGTATGCAAACGTCACAAATAATTCGCGCGGTGAACTGGCGATTCAAAAAACCGGAGCAAATGTTACGGTTGTTGCCGCAACCGGCGATGTGGCGGGCGGTTCAACGCAAGGCTCGGTTTTCAAATCAACCGACGGCGGAGCAACTTTCCCGACTCAATTAACCGCCGGAAATAATTTTTGTAATCCGCAATGTTTTTACGATATTGCGGTCGCGTTTGACCCGAATAATGCCAATACGGTTTATTTGGCAGGTTCGCCGACTGCTGTTTTTCGGCGTTCGTTCGACGGCGGCACAACGTTTGCATCGAGTTCAAGCGGTTTGCACGTTGACACGCACGCAATTACGGTTGCTCCGTCGAATCCGCAAATTATTTATTTCGGCAGCGACGGCGGAATTTATCGGTCGGTCAACGGCGGCACAAATTGGTCCGGTTTGAATAATTCGACCTTTGCCGCCACGCAATTTCAATCGATTGCTCTGCATCCGCTTTTGCGAAATTATACGCTTGGCGGAACGCAGGATAACGGCACGTTATTTTTGGTTGACGACGGGGCGACTTGGGTAAATTCCGATGGCGGCGACGGCGGAAACGTAGTCATTGACCAAAATGCTACAACCGCGACAAACGTGGTCGCGTATCACACTTATTTTAACCAAACAAATACTCAAATCGGCTATTCGAAAGCAACCACGACGGTTGCCAACGGCGATCCGAATTGGGGAAGTTTTCTTGGTTGTTCGGGCGGAGTTTCCAATAACGGAATCGGTTGTACCGATACGACTCTGTTTTACGCTCCGATGGTCGGCGGTCCGGGAAATCCGAACAGCCTTTATTTCGGCACAAACAAACTTTATCGTTCGGGTGACCAAGGCGTAACGATGGTTTTGGCAAGTCAAACTTTTGCGGCGGTCGTTTCGGCAATCAGCGTTTCAAAACAAAATGATAATGTTCGGCTGGTCGGCTTAAGTAACGGCACGGTTTGGGCAACGGCGACGGGTTCGACGACTTTGACACAAATGAGCGGCGGATTTCCGACTCGATTTGTCGGGCGCACCGCGATTGATCCGAGCGATTCCAATACCGCGTATGTTACATTTAACGGCTATGGCGTGGCGGCAGGTCGGCACGTTTTCAAAACCACAAATTTAAGTGCGGCAACACCGACTTGGGCAGTCGCGGGCAACGGAATTCCGGATGTTCCGGTCAATGCTTTTGCGATTGATCCGTCCAATTCAAACAATGTTTATGCCGGCACGGACATCGGCGTTTACGGTTCAGCCGACGGCGGGGCAAATTGGTTGCCGCTCAACAACGGACAACTTCCGCGTGTCGCCGTTTTTGATATGGCGATTCAGCCGACCGGTCGAATCTTGAAAATTGCCACGCACGGACGCGGAATTTGGGAATACGATTTGAACACAACCCGCCGAGCTTATGTTGATTTCGACGGCGACTCTAAAACCGATGTTTCCGTCTTTCGCCCGAGTCTCGGTCAATGGTGGTATCTGCGAAGTTCCGATAATACAAGCCGCGCGTTTGCGTTCGGCGCTTCGACCGACAAAATTGTTCCCGGCGATTATACGGGCGACGGCAAAACCGACATCGCGGTTTTCCGTCCGTCAACCGGCGTTTGGAGTATTCTTCGCAGTGAAGATTCTTCGTTTTTCGGGTTCCCGTTCGGTACTTCGGGCGACATTCCCGCACCCGCCGACTATGACGGCGACGGCAAAGATGATGCCGCAGTTTTCCGTCCGAGCAATTCGACTTGGTTTATTTTGAAATCCGGCGGCGGCACGACTATTCAACAATTCGGCACAAGCGGCGATGTTCCGACCGTCGCGGATTACGACGGCGACGGCAAAGCTGATTTGGCGATTTATCGCGTTGCGCTTGGTCAATGGTGGTATTTGCGAAGTTCGGACGGCACCAACCGAGCGTTCACTTTCGGCACCGCGACCGACAAACCGATACAAGGCGATTACACGGGCGACGGCAAAGCTGATTTGGCGTTTTTCCGACCTTCGACCGGTTTTTGGTTTGTCTTGCGCAGTGAAGACGGCTCGTTTTACGGCTTTCCGTTCGGAACAAACGGCGACATTCCGGCATCGGGCGACTACGACGGCGACGGCAAATTTGACCCGTCGATATTTCGTCCGAGCAATGTAACTTGGTATTTGAATCGTTCGACTTCGGGAACTCAGATTCTAAGTTTCGGGGTCAGCGGCGACCAACCTGTGCCGAGTGCGTTTGTGCCGTAATCAGACGCTAATCTGAAAATAAACGCCGGAGATTGTGATTATACAGTCTTCGGCGTTTTTAATCGGGACGGTATTTTGGTTATAAAATACGGCGCGACAATTAAAACTCAACGCATTTCACTACTTTAATGCGTTTAATAAATCCGTGGTTTTATTTTGCAAAAGCCTTTCTTTTGGAGGCGAACGCATCATAAACAAAAGGTTCGTAAAAATAAAAACCTGCAAGTCTTTGAACTTGCAGGTTTCATAACTTGTTCGGATTATTTAATTTAGAATTCTGAATGGAATTGACTGCTGAACAAGCGTCTTTGCTCCGCCGAGAAATAAATCCGAGGCAACTTCCCAAGGTTTTCTTGTCGGTTTGTTGACTTCGACAATGTCAAACGGCTGAAGCATCATATCTTTCACCTTACCTTTCTTAATCGCTTCATAATCCACCGGCAATAATTCACGTTCTTGCGAATTGTCTTTGAGCCGATAAATGTTGACGCTTTTTGTCTTTGACGCAATCGTTCCGCCAACCATCGCAATAGCTTGGGTGAGCGATAAACCGCCTTCTCTGATTCGTAAACCCGTCGGCTGACGAACTTCGCCGGTAATATAAACCGGTGATGCTTTTTGCACCACAATCACGTCGCCGGGATAAATAATCGGATTTGATTCTTCTTTTCCGCTCAATACGCTGGTTAAACTGTATTGCCGATTCGGCACATCCAAACCGTTATTTTGCCAAGCCGTTTCTTCGGTCGGATTTCCGCACATCGATTTCTGAGTTCGGAAAACTTGCACCATTCCGCCCGCATCTTCGGTTGTTCCGCCCGCTCCCGAAAGTAATTCGATCAACCGCGCTTTTCGACGCAATTCAACTTGTTGTTGTTGGCGAACTTCACCGTAAACTGTTGCCGGAGCAATGCTTCGGCGTTCGAGAATCTGTAAACTGACTTGCGGATTTTTCAAGTATTTCGTCAAAAGTTTTGTTATATCGGCACGCAAATCTTTTTCCGTACGACATTGAGCAGAAACCGATTTATCAAAAAACGGAACTTGAATAACGCCGTCTTCGTCGATTCTGGCATTAAAGTCAAACTGTGGTTCACCCAAAATTTTAACCTCGATTTTATCGCCTGCGCCGATTAAATAACCTTTTGTTTCAATCGGGGCAATTTGCGGCGGCGTATCTTGGGCAAAACCGATCGAGCAACAAACTGCGAGCAACACCGCCGATAAACTGATTTTAGAAATCATAATTACAAAACCTCTCTGTCTTAACATTTCGAGCCTTTAGCTTAACGCACAAATGCTTTTTATTCAAACATTTTTCGGGTTTGATGCGGTTGCGGTCAAAAAGTTTGCCGATAAATCATTTCTTGATTGACAGTTAAGCGTTTGAAAAGTAACTTGAATTTAGCCTTTTTTATAATGCCTAGTAATTTTTCAAGAAATAAATTCACGGAAGACAGTTTTTGGTTTTTGCGGCGACCTGTTCAATTTTTAGCCGATGTGCTTGTTTTGTGTGCCGCATTTTTCATTGCGTATCTGCTTCGGCTTGATTTCAGCATTTCCGAATACTATTTGGATAACGCCTTAAATCAACTGCCGTTCGTGGTTTTTGTCCAATTCGCTTCGCTGTTTTTGGTCGGAGCATATTCGATTTTGTGGCGTTATGTCAGTCTCGAAGACATCAAAGCGTTTCTCAAAGCCGCCGCTATTTCCGGTATTATTTTGATTTTGTTCAGACTTTTACTGTCGCCGGAAAAATTTATGCGGTGGCAAGTTCCGCTTTCGGTCATTTTGTATGATACAGGTTTGGCATTCGGCGGCTTGCTCGGCTTGCGCGTTTTGCGAAGATTTTTGCACGAATTTTCCGAAAATAAGAATTTCAGTTTGGCAAAACGCTCGATTAAACAAAAATCTACGCTTTTTGTCGGTGCGGGCAGAATCGGAGCAACCGCGTTGAAAGACATTCTCGGTCGGGCAGATTCCGAATTCGACATCAAAGGTTTGGTTGACGACGACAAATATAAAAAAGGTGGAAGTGTCAGCGGAATAAAGGTTTTAGGCACCACCAACGATCTCGCGCGATTGGTTGACGAACTAAATATCGAACAAATCGTGATTGCCATTGACCAAGCTCAAGGCAAAGATATTCGGCGCATTTTAGACATTTGCCGCGAAATTTCCGTCAAAGCCCGCATTATTCCGAGTTTGAACGAAATTGCTCACGGCAGAGTAAAAATTTCGCGGATTCGCGATGTTGAAATCGAAGATTTACTCGGACGCGACCCGATTGAACTCGACGATAAAAATTTACACGAATTTTTGTCGAAAAAAGTCGTGATGGTTACGGGCGCAGGCGGTTCGATCGGCTCGGAACTTGTTCGTCAAATCGCCGAATTTCAGCCGACACAATTGCTGTTGGTCGAACGCGCCGAGTTTTTTATGTTTCAAATCGAGCGTGAACTTGCCAAAGATTACCAAGATTTGAATTTTGTTCCGCTCATTGCCGATGTTGCGGACGCGGCGCGAATGCGCGAAATTTTTGCAAAATATAAACCCGAAGTCGTTTTTCACGCCGCTGCTCACAAACACGTTCCGCTGATGGAGCAAAATCCGGGCGAAGCCATCAAAAATAATGTCTTTGCGACACGCTTAATCGGCGAACTCGCAGGAGAATTCGGCACCAAAGATTTTGTTTTAATCTCGACCGACAAAGCCGTTAATCCGACCTCGATTATGGGTGCGTCGAAACGCATTGCCGAAATTGTTTTGCAAGACTTAAATCGTTCGTTTGCAACAAATTATATGGCGGTTCGATTCGGCAACGTGCTTGGTTCGGCGGGTTCGGTCGTCCCGATTTTCCGCGAACAAATTCGCAAAGGCGAACCGATTACCGTGACGCATCCCGATATGACACGGTATTTTATGACCATTCCCGAAGCCTCGCAACTTGTTTTGCAAGCAGGCGCGGCGGGCAACGGCGGCGAAATTTTTATTTTGGATATGGGCAAACCGGTCAAGATTTTGAGCCTTGCCGAAGATATGATTCGGCTTTCGGGACTGAAACCGTACGAAGATATCGACATCGAATTTTCGGGCGTTCGGGCAGGTGAAAAGTTGTTTGAAGAACTGGAAATTACGGGCGAAAATTTATTGAAAACCAAGCACCCGAAAATTTTTATCGGCAAAATTGCAACCTATCAAACCGATGAAGTAACGGAAATAATCAATAAATTCAAAGATGCGATCGATGAAAATAACGAGCCGAAAATTCGTTCGCTTTTCAACCGATTTTTACCCGAAGCAACGATTACTGAAATAAAATCAACGATTTAGCGGAAAAAAGCGGGAAAATCGCAATTTTCTCTTGACAGTTCTAAAACAACCTAACTATCATCATTTGAAGCCTTTAAGTAAATAAAAACTAAATTAAGGATAATTTTATGATTAAATTAGACATTATCAATATCGTTGCGGATAAAACCGGTGTGCCGAAGCAAAAAGCCGAGGAAGTAGTCGAATCATTGTTTAATGCGATGAAAGATTCGCTTGCCAAAGGAAGTCGCATCGAACTTCGCGGTTTTGGCGTATTTACGGTTAAATCACGCAAAAAAGGCGTTGGACGCAATCCGCGGACGGGCAAAGAAGTACCGATTCCGTCGGGCAAAACAATCCGTTTCAAACCGGGCAAAGAAATCCAAGCAAAAGCCATTAAATAGTCTGTTTTCTTAGTTTTACAAGAAACCGTCGATTCGTTTCGGCGGTTTCTTTTCCTATGCTTGGGTAAAAACTCGATTTATTTAATCAGCGGTTGATTTTTTGGTTTTTCAATCAATAAATTTATCGGTCGTAATGATAAAATAACTGTAATGTCTGAAAAGCAAAATCAATTTCCCCGCCGAGCAATGCGTCCAACCTTAAAAACTTGGCTCAAACATTTTGTATTTTTACTGATTACATTTCTAACCTCAACAATTTCAGGCGCGTTATATCCGTTCGGCATCGTCAATTGGTTTGAAAATACAGATAATAATTTAACTTGGATCGGCTGGTTTTCCTCGATTCCGACTTGGTATTTCACCATAATTTACGAAGTTTTTTCCAAACCCGAAAACTTGATTTACGGTTTGAAGTTTTCAGTTTCCGCACTTTTTATTCTGATTGCGCACGAATCGGGACATTACATTGCGTGCCGAATTTACAATGTTGACGCGACTTTGCCGTACTTTATTCCGACTCCGCCGTTGCTTGGTCCGGCGGGAACGCTCGGCGCGTTTATCAAAAGTTTGTCGCCGATGCCTTCGCGAAAAGCCGTTTTTGATATTGGCGTGGCAGGTCCGTTGGCAGGTTTTGTCGCTTTGATTCCGATTGCCCTGTTGGGAGTTTACACGGCGGAAATTATCAAACCCGAAGATTTGGTGAACTATACGCAATCGGATTTAACCTTTTCGCAACCGCTTTTGATGAAGTTTTTTGCATTTATGTTCGGGAAAAACCTTGAATTTATGCAGCAGAATCCGTTTTATTATGCGGCGTGGTTTGGGTTTATCGTTACCGGCTTGAATTTATTGCCTTCGGGACAACTTGACGGCGGACACGCTGTCTTTGCGGTGTTTGGCGAAAAAACACACCTTTGGGCAACACGGCTTGCATTTGTTGTAATGGTCAGTTTTTCGGTAATCGGAGTTTATTTTTACGGAAGTCCGAGCGGGATTTTGTTCACAATTATTTTGGCGCTTATGCTCAGAGTCGGGCATCCGCAGCCGTATGATTTAACGCCGCTCGACAAAAACCGCAAAATCGTGGCGTTTATTACGCTCATCGTTTTTATTCTGTCGTTTATGCCGTTTCCGATTCAGATAAATCAATGATTTAAGGACAAAAAAAGCGAGCGGCATTTGCACCGCTCTTGGTAGGTTATCTTTGAATGGAACGTTAGCAGGGTTGTCCCGGTTATTTGTTAATAGCCGACACAATCGGGGGATAGTAGAAAGAGCCGAAGGTTTTCAAATTTTCCGAATCGAAATGTTTTCTTGCTCCGCATTGCAAACAAGAGCGATACGATTCTCGATTGGTTGTAAACGGACGACCTAAGCGTCTGTGTTGACAACCGAATACTGTGGCAACGATGCCGATTCTTCCGCCAAAATTCGTATTCGTTCTGTTTATAACTGAATCGGCAATAAAATTTTGCTCTAAAACCGGTTGCATAAAATCCTCTTTAAATTCGACCTCAAACCTTACAGTTATTAGACGAAAGAGCATATCGCTTTTGCACATTTTTTGCAAAAAAGTTAAAAAAATATAATTAATCACTGTGAATTTGAGGAAAGAAGAATTTTTAGTGTGCAAACGAAGCAATTCGATTCACATTTCGCAAACTCAAGTCGAATTGCAGAAAAAAAAGGGAATGCAATAACCGGCGGCGTTACTTTAAGCAGGGTGAAAAAAAGTAATGCGAATCTATGGGTAAAAGCCTTCGCTTCGGGAATGGCGGAGATTTTTTATTCGTCTTCCAAAATAATTAACGCGGTTTGTCCGCCGCCTTGCGTGACGTTGACCAAAGACGAGGCGGAAAGTCGCGCCAAACCGCCTTCAACTTTGCCGAGAAACAAAAACGGGTCGAAATCAACCAATAAGTTTTGCATTGTTACGGTTTTGTCGTAAGTCGGAAACATTGTTTTTTCGATTGCAACTCTTTCCTGAATAATAAAACTTTGCGACAATGCCGAATTTATCGCCGTTTCCCAATCTGCCGAAGAATTTTCCCAACCGAAGAAAATCCCTTTTCCGCCGTAATCATCGTTTGGTTTCAGAATAAAATTTTCACGTTTGGCACGAGCTAACTCAAGCAAATCAACAGTTTGCGAATTATAAGTTGTTTTGCATTCACGCAAAACTCGGGTCCAAGGAATGTGCGAACGAATTATTTTCAGTTGGTTGTCGGTGAAAATACGGGCGAATTTTTCGTCGGATAAAATCGCTAAACTTGCTTTTTTATGCGGAATTTTTGACCGAAAAGAGTTTGCCATCAACACGTTTCCGTCTGCGTACGCCCGTACAAGCGGATGATTTTCATCGAATTTTTCTAAAAATTCGTGAATAATTACTCGTTTATAAGAAATATCGATCGTAAAATTGCCGACACACAAGTTTTTTCCGTCGTATTCAAGTTCGTGCGGGTCAAAAATCTTGGTCGCAAAGCCTTCGGATTCAAAAAAAGCGCGTAGAATTTCAAACTCGGAACCTGTCGCCACGTCTTTCCAATCAACGACGGCGATGTTCGGTTTCAGTTTTTTTCCGCCGAAATCACGATACGCGGAAATCAGCGAAGCAAGCAAGGCAACGTGCGGTTTCGGTCGCCAATGTGCATTTTCGGCAAGAAAGTTTCGCACTTCGGGAATTGTCTCCAAAACTTTTTCAAGTTGCATTTGGTCGCCGATTCCCGCAGGATTTTCGCCGTTATACTCAAGAAATTTGAAATCTTTGCCGCACACAAACGTATCTAATCGGCTGGAATGACACACGCCTTTGTATCGCGGTTCGAGACGGGCGAGTTTTTCTTCTTGTTTGCTTAAATCCAGTACAGATAAGACGTTATCGTCGCACAACGCGGCAGTTGTCAAATTTTCAAACGCATTTGCGAGAATTTCGGCGGCATTGGCAATTTCATTGTATTGTTGTCGCGAAAAAAAATGCGGTCGCAAAAACGGACAAGTCGGGCGGTCGCCTTGCAAAAGTCCGAGGTTTCTTTGGGCTTCGGTTAATTCTGCGAACAACGAGTTGTTTGAAAAATGATTTTCAACGAGCCGGCGGTTTAGTCTTTCGATTTTTTTACGCATATTTTTGTCAAAATTCCGGTAAAATGAATTTGCGAAAACGTTTATCTCAACTGACAAGTTTCTTTCTTTTTTGTAGAATAACACAATTCGTTTATTAAATTTTGTGAATACAATTCTAAAAATCACCGAAGCCACGGGAAAAGTTTGGGAAATCCGGCTTTTGCCGAACTCTATTTACACAATCGGTCGTGCGAAGGAAAATCATATTGTCCTCAACGACCAGCGCGTTTCGCGTTTTCATGCTCATATCAAGTTTGAAAACGCAGGCTTTACCTTGATTGACGGAATACAGGTCGGCAACGAAGTAAAACGAAGCGTGAACAAAGTTTTCGTCAACGGCACCCAGTTTTTCGACAAAAAATTAGAACTCGGCGACATCATTACGATTGGCGGAAGCCGGCTTGTCATCGAAAAAAAATCGGCGGAACAAAAAATCGAAGGAAGCGTACAATTTGACGACAAACCGCTCGGGCAAACGCAGATGCTTATTTCGGCAAAAGAAATAATCGGCAAACAGTCAAATATTTCTTTGGAAGCGAATTTTGCCACGCCCGAAGAAATCAAAGAACTTCGTCGTAAAGCGCAAATTTTGGAATTGCTTTACGAAATGAGTAAAACGCTCGGCACGGTTTTCGATTTAAAGGAAATTTTTGCCAAAGCGACCGATTTAATTTTTCGGGTAACGCCTGCCGAAAGAGTCGTGGCGTTGTTGGCAGATGAAAGTATTGACGGTAAAATTTTAGATTACAGTTTATATCCGATTGCCGTCCGGGCGAGAGACATACATCTCGAAAATTTAACCGAGAAATTGACGTTAAGCCGCACGATAACGCAAAAAGTTATGCGTGAAAAAGTTGCGGTGCTGTCGCAAGATGCACGCAGCGACGAGCAATTTCGCGGCTCGGAATCGATTGTTTCACAAGGCGTACGGTCAACAATTTGCGCTCCGCTGATTACCGAATCAAACGTTCACGGCGTGGTTTACGCCGACCGACTTGATCCGTTTGCGAGTTTTACAACCGACGATTTGGAATTGATTACGGCAGTTGCGGCACAAACCGCCGTAACGGTCGAAATGATTAAAGCGCACAAACGGTTGGCAAAAGAAGAGGTCGCACGGGCAAATTACAGTCGATTTATGCCTGAATACGTCGTCAAACAGTTGCTTGAAAAGCCGGATTCGTTTAAGCTAGGCGGAACAAATCAAAAAATAACGGTGTTATTTGCAGATATTCGCGGATTTACGACGCTTTCGGAAAAAGAAAACCCCGAAAAAATTGTAAGTTTATTGAATCGATATTTCAGTTTAATGTCCGAAATAATTTTTGCTCACGGCGGAACGCTCGATAAATACATCGGCGATGGTTTGATGGCACTTTTCGGAGCGCCGAACGCAACGGATGCGGATGCCGGAAATGCTTTGAAAGCAGCCGTCGAAATGCAGAAAAGTGTGGTAAATTTAAATTTGGAACTGCAAGCCGAAGGTTTTCATAAAATCGGCATCGGTATCGGTTTGCACACCGGCGAAGCAACCGTCGGTTATATCGGCTCCGAAAAAAGGAGCGAATACACCGCCATCGGCGACACCGTAAATTTGGCATCGCGGCTTGAATCAAACGCCAAAGCCGAACAAATTTTAATCAGCGAGATAACGGCAAAAGAATGTAAAGGGTTATTTTCTTTTACTTTACGAGAACCTTTGAAAGTTAAAAATCGTACACAGCCCGTTTCACTGTTTGAAGTAAAATGGAATTAGGTTAAAATCACTAATATCGGGAATCAAAATCCCGCTTTATCCCCCGAATTGTAGAGAATTTCGTATATGTCCTTTTTAGATAAAACAATCTCATTTATGGGTCCGGTCAAGAATTTGATGACGGATTCGATGGCTATTGATATGGGAACCGCAAACACAATTATCGCTGTCAAAGGACGCGATGTTGTTTTGGATGAACCGTCTTTGGTTGCCGTCAACGAACTGACTGATGAAGTCGTGGCTTTCGGGCAAGAGGCGGCTGACATGCAGGGACGCGAAGCCAGAGACGTGATGGTCGTGGCGCCGCTTATCGGCGGTGTCGTGGCGGACTTTGAAAAAACCAAGAAAATGCTCGCTCATTTTGTCAAGAAGTCAAAAAGCGGCGGTTCGCAAGTTTCGCGGCAAGCCATTATGAGTATGATTTCCGAAGTAACGCACGTCGAACAAAAAGCCTTGCTGAACGCGGCAGAAGAGGCAAACATCGGCAAAGTGTTTATGATGGAAGAAGGGCTTGCGGCAGCGTTCGGAGCAGGCGTTTCAACCAACGATAAACGTGCGGCGGCAGTCGTTGATTTTGGCGCCAGCACGACAAACATCGCAGTTATTGCCAAAGGAACGGTTGTCCATTCGCGGTCGGAAAGACTCGGAAGTTACAGCATTAACACGGCTTTGAACGATCATATCCGCCGTCATCGCGGGTTGCAGGTCGGCGAAGAAAGTATCGAAACTCTGAAGACTAATTTTGCCAGTGCAATGCTTTCGGATGATTTGAGCAAGCGTGTAACAGTTCGCGGACGCGACGTGCAAACCGGAAGTCCGGGAGCGGTTGAACTTACCGCAGGTGAAATTTATCCTGTGGTCGAAGGAATCATTCGCCGAATTGCTCAGATTATCAGCGATACTTTAACCGAATTAAAGCCCGAAGTTGCGGCGGACATTTATGACCGCGGCGTAATTTTATGCGGCGGCGGCGCTTTATTTAACGGTATTGACCAATACCTTCGGACAAAGGTTAATCTTTCCGTGATAGTGGCGGACGAACCGCGTTATGCGACCGTTCGCGGCTTGCTGAAAATGTTTGAAGAACCCGAACTTTTGGAAAAAGTTGCCCGCAACGAACCTCATTTATTGCAAAATGCCGAAATTACTTACGAAGTTTAAATTACAAACAAAGGTTTAGAGATTTAAGGTTTAAAATTCGACGTTCAAAGTTTTTATGATTTTGAATTTTGAATTTTGAACCTTAAACTGTGTACAGATGAAATTTCTCGAATTTTTCAAACGACAACTTTTAGTTACGCATATTTACGGAATTCCGGTGCGGGTCGATTACCGCTGGTTTTTTGTCGTGATTGTCATGTCGTGGCTGATGGCAAAACCGATTCCTACTTCAATCGTCGATGATTCGTTTGTTCGGTTCGGACTCGGTTTGGCAACAACGCTCGTTTTCTTTGTCTCGATTTTAATTCACGAACTCGCCCATTCGCGCACAGCCCGCAAAGAAGGCGTGGAAGTGCGTGAAATTGTCATTCATCCGTTCGGCGGTTTGGCAAGATTTCGCAAAGCTCCCGATAATCCGCGCGCCGAATTTCGTATCGCCATTGCCGGACCGATTGCAAGTTTTCTGCTTGCGCTCGTTTTTTTGGGTTTAACCGCGATTTTAGCCGAAGTTAAAGTTCTTTCCATTCTCTGTTCGTTACTTTTTATCTTGAATTTATTGCTTGCCGTGTTCAATTTATTTCCGGGTTATCCGCTGGACGGCGGACGGGTTTTGCGGGCTTTTTTGTGGAATCGCGGTTACGAATTAAACGATGCAACCACTTTAACGGGACGCTGCGGGCAAGCAATCGCGGTTACTTTGGCGTTATTCGGGTTAGCTTTGACGTTGATAAACGGCGATTTTATTACCGGACTTTGGATGGTTTTAGTCGGCATATTTTTGTTTGACGCGGCTCGCGGAATAATTAACGAAGTCGCCGAACTGAAGCAAACGACCGCCGGCGAAGTGATGACTGTGCCGGTTTTTGTCGAACCGGAAACGAGCATTGCCAGATTTGTCGAAAAAACTCTGCCGATGTTTCGTCAAACAGTTTTTTTAGTCGCGCAAAACAAACAATTTTACGGCGTTTTACTGCTCGAAGACATGAAAGCCGTCGAACGTGATGATTGGCATCAAACAAAAATCCGCGAAATTATGCGTCCGATTACACCGAATTATTTTGTGGAAACAACTGCTTTAATCGACGATGCGCGTTTGCTGATGCGTGAAAACGGCATCGGCGCGGTCGGTGTAATCGATGAAACCGGAAACTTGGTCGGCTTTTTGCAACGCGGGAAAATACGGCGAAGAAATTGACGATGAGACGCAGCGACACGGAGAAACCGGCGGAACCGAACAGTTTTTCCTGACTTTTTACTTTTTACTTTTTCTTGATGAACTATCTCGCTCATTTTTATTTGTCGGATCAAACACCCGAAGGTTTTGTCGGAAGTATTTTGGGCGATTTTGTACGCGGAAGTTTATATAAAAACTTTCCCGAAACAATCGCGTTTGAAATTGAAATGCACCGCAAAATTGATAGTTTTACTGATTTACATTCAATCGTAAAACAGAGCAAACGCAGAGTTTCGGCGAATCGCGGAAAATTTGCGGGCGTGTTGGTCGATATGTTTTACGACCATTTTTTCGCCGTTGATTTTGAAATATACTCAAACATTCCGCTGAAAGATTTTTCCGCCGAAGTTTATAAAGCGTTACATTCTCGGCAAGAATTTTTGCCCGAAGATTTTCGCCGCCAAATTACTGCGATTGCCGAATTCGATTTGCTTGGTTCATACAAAACTTTAGACGGAATCGGCTTGGCTTTATATCGAATTTCAAAACGTCTGAAACGCAAAAACAATTTACCCGAAGGAATTTTCGACCTCAAAAATAATTACAACGAACTCGCCAAAGACTTTGCAGTATTTTTCCCCGAACTGATTGAGTTTGTGCGGACTGAAAGAAAACGGAGTAACCATACTTGACAGCATTGTATGGAAAGTTCGTGCATATTATGGACGCGGAAGGCAACAAGATTGAACTGTGGGAACCTGTTGACAGCTGAGGCAAACGTCAAACTCGGTTTGGCAATATGACGGCTGACGCACTTAATTAACGTTGTCTTTTTTATTTATATTTGCCCGAAACATTCTGTTTTCGCACTCTGCCAAACCGAAAAAAGTTAGTTTTCATAAAAATCTTTCACTAATCTCGCCTGCAGTAAATTATCTCGCCGTTTTATTGTAAAATAATTATTACAACAAAATGGATAACAACAAAAAATCATACGATGTAATCATCATCGGAGCAGGACTTTCGGGAATCGGTGCGGCGTATCATTTGAAAGATAAATGTCCGAAGCTGAGTTTGGCGATAATCGAAGGTCGGTCGGCGATTGGCGGGACTTGGGATTTGTTTAAATATCCGGGAATTCGTTCGGATTCGGATATGTACACGTTCGGTTTCGGCTTTAATCCGTGGAAAAATCCGCAGGCGATTGCCGACGGACCTTCGATTGTCAAATACATCAATGAAACCGCCGACGAGTTCAAAATCCGCGATCATATTCAATTTGATAAACGAGTTGTTTCGTCCGCGTGGAATTCCGTTGCTAAAAAATGGACGCTCGAATTATCGACCGGCGAAGTAATCGAGTGTAATTTTCTCTTCGCGTGTTGCGGATATTACAATTACGAAAACGGTTACGAACCCGATTTTCCAAACATTGAATCATTCAAAGGCGTGAAAATTCATCCGCAAAAATGGGACGATAAATTGGATTATGCCGACAAAAACGTTGTCATCATCGGCAGCGGCGCAACGGCTGTAACGCTTTTGCCGAAACTCGCGGAAAAGGCAAAACACGTAACAATGCTCCAACGTTCGCCGACGTATATTGCGAGTATGCCGCGCGAGGACAAAATTGCGAATTTCCTTAAACGAACGTTTTCCGCCAAATTTGCGCACGGTTTGTCGCGTTGGAAAAACATCTTGTTCGGCATCGGTTTTTACGAATTTTCGCGCAAATATCCGAACGTGATAAAAAACTTTCTGAAAAAACACATCAAAAACACATTGGGCGAACAATACGAAGACCGACATTTTGACCCGAAATATAATCCGTGGGATCAACGCCTGTGTTTGGTGCCGGACAACGATTTGTTTGAAGCAATAAAAAACGGAAAAGCGGCGATTGTAACGGACACAATTAAATCGTTTCAGCCGAACGGAATCGAACTGAATTCGGGCGAAACTCTGCCGGCGGATATTGTCGTTACGGCAACCGGTTTGAAAGTTCAACTCTTTGGCGGAATGAAAATCAGTGTTGACGATAAACCGATTGAGACAGGCAAAGCCCACGCCTACAAAGGAGTTATGCTGAGCGAAATTCCTAATTTTGCGATTGCGGTCGGTTACACAAACGCTTCTTGGACGTTGAAATGTGATTTGAACTGCCAATTTGTCGCACGAGTTTTGAATTATATGAAGGAAAATAATTATTCGATTTGTGTTCCGAACTTCGATTACGAAAACCTTAAATCGGAACGGCTTTTGGATTTTGACGCAGGTTATATTCTCCGTGCCGGCGACATTATGCCGAAACAAGGTTCAAAAGCACCTTGGAAAGTTCATCAAAATTATATCAAAGACGTTTTTTCGCTGAAATATGCGGATGTGAAGGATAAATATTTGGTTTACAAATAGATACACCTACCCTGTGTGCAACTTAAAATTCCTTAATTGTCGCGTCACGACTAAATGAATTTAGCCGTGTAATTTATTGCACGGATTAGGTTTAGTTGAATTTATGTCGCGTCAGCGACAACTGATTCATCGTTTGTTCAACTGTCGCTAACGCGACAGAATATGTCATTTTTACGTTCCGTGCCTTAAAAGACACGGCTAAACTCAGATTGTCGCTGACGCGACCAAAGCAACATCTGTTTATTTACAACAACTTAACACTAATTTGTTGTTTTTTTAAGTTGCACACAAGGTACACCTATACCTGAAAGGAATTGGTTTGCGAAAGTACGACACGCTTCAGCTTGTCATAAACTTGAGCTTGAATGTTATTAAATGCCGCAACAAACTGAAGTTTGTTGTACTTTGCTGCAACTGTTTTCGCAAACCAATTCCCGTTTGGTATAT
>JANPBM010000055.1:0-47417 GCA_031430435.1 Acidobacteriota bacterium | reverse complement strand
CCACTTCGCTCGTTTCGGGATTACTTTCAACTTCTTTAACCTTCCAATCAACTCCGAAATTCAACAATAAATCGAAAAATTGTTCTGTAAACATTTGCCCATTTTATCACTTTCCACTAAATTAGCGGTAGAACCATATTTATAACTCAGTCTATTTTCCGCCGCCCGCAAGTTTGCCGATGAGCGAGAATAAAGGTAAATACATCGAGATGACGATTCCGCCGATGGTAACGCCAAGGAACATAATCAAAACAGGTTCGATAAGTCCCAATAAATCGGCGATGGCTGAATCAACTTCGTCTTCGTAAAAGTCGGCAATTTTTCCGAGCATTGCGTCCATCGCACCGGTTTGTTCGCCCACTCCGACCATTTGTGAAACCATATGCGGGAAAACATTGGCGGCTTTCAGCGGTTCGACAAAAGTTTCGCCGCGTTCTACGCCTTCGCGGACTTTCATAATTCCTCTTTCAATGACAACGTTGCCGGCTGTTTTTGCCGTAATATCAAGCGATTGCAGAATCGGTACGCCCGATGAAAGCAAGGTTGAAAGAATTCTTGAAAATCTGGCAACGGCAACTTTTCGCAAAATATCGCCGAAAATCGGAATTTTCAACATCAAAGTGTCGAGATTCCAACGCCCTTTCGGAGTTTTGTAATAGAAATGTGTCCCGACGGAAGCGCCGATGATGCCGACAAGTGTGGCTAAACCGCCCCAACCTGCCAAAAATCGACTCAGCGTCATCACGAATTGCGTCGGCAACGGTAAGCCTTCGCCGGGACCGAGCAAGCCGAGAAAAATTTGTTCGAATTGCGGAATAACCACGACCATAATAATCGCCACCGCAATCACCGCCACCAAAATCACCGCCACCGGATAAATCGAAGCCGAGACAATACTGCGTTTTAACTTGACGACTTTTTCAATCAAAGTTGAAAGCCGTTGCAAAATCAAATCCAACACACCGCCCGTTTCGCCCGCTTCGACCATATTGGTAAAAAGCGCGTCGAAAACTTTCGGATGTTTGGCAAGCGCGTTTGCCAAGGTCGAACCTTCTTCGACGTTTTGGCGAACTTGGTTCAAAACATCTTGAAAAAACTTGTTTTTTTGCTGACCCGCCAAAATGTCGATACATTGAACCAACGGCAAACCCGCATCGATCATCACGGAAAATTGTCGCGTGAAAATGGCTAATTCTTTGGCGCCTACTTTTTTCTTGGCACCGATTTTCGGAATCGCAAACTCGCGTCCTTTTTCCTTGGCGGTCGTCATCACCACCTGTTCACGGCGTAATAATCCGCGAAGCTCTTCTTGATTTGTTGCGTCTTTTTCGCCTTTGACGAGTTCGTTCAGACGATTTCTTCCTTGATATGTAAATGTTGGCATTTTTTTATCTCCCAATTAAACTGAATGTTAAAAATTATCGAACCGGCGGTCTTTGTCCGGCAGTTCGCCCTTGCATATACGGACTCGGATGACTTTGCGCGTTCACCGAATTTTGTCCGACGTTGAGTCCCGAACCTCTGTCAATCAAATCACGAAGTTCGTCCGTATTTGAACTGCGTTGCATGGCGATTTCAAGCGTAATCAGCCGTTTTTGGTAAAGTGTGGCAAGTGCTTGATTAAAAGTTTGCATTCCGAATTTGTCTTGCCCGGTTTGCATCATCGAATAAATTTGGTGAATTTTGTCTTCGCGCACCAAATTCCGAATAGCAGGATTCGGCACTAAAATTTCGAGTGCCATCGCCCGCCCGTCGCCGGTTGCTTTCGGCAATAACGCTTGGCACATAATGCCTTCCAGCACAAGCGAAAGCTGGGTGCGAACCTGTGATTGCTGAACGGCGGGAAAAACGTCGATAATCCGGTTAATGGTTGAAGCGGCAGAGTTTGTGTGAAGCGTGGCAAAGGTTAAATGCCCTGTTTCCGCGATTCGCAAAGCCATTTCGATTGTTTCCAAATCACGCAATTCGCCGATTAAAACAACATCGGGGTCTTGTCGTAACGCAGATTTCAAAGCCGGGGCAAAGCCGTGTGTGTCGGCGGCAACTTCGCGTTGATTAACCACACAATTTTTGTGGTTGTGCAAAAATTCGATCGGGTCTTCGATGGTCAAAATATGTTCGTGGCGGTCTTGATTGATTTTATCTATCATCGAAGCCAGCGTGGTTGATTTTCCCGAACCCGTCGGACCTGTTACCAAAATCAAGCCACGCGGTTTTTTACACATATCTTGAACAACTTGCGGAAGTCCGAGCGCGTCAAACGATTTAATTTCGTACGGAATCGCCCGAAAAACTGCTCCGACCGCACCTTTTTGATTAAACAAATTTGCCCGAAAACGCGATAAACCTTTTAATCCGAATGAAAAATCGAGTTCCAAATTTTCCTCGAAGCGATGTTTTTGGGCATCCGTCAAAACCGAATAAGCAAGTTGTTTGGTTTCTGCGGGAGTCATCAATTTAAAGCCTTGCAACGGGGCAAGATGCCCGTGAACGCGAACTTGCGGCGGACTGTTGGTGGTTAAGTGTAAATCCGAACCGCCCATTTCAGTCATTTTTTTGAGCAGATCGGGAAGCGTAATTGTATTTGCTAAAATATTTTGGTCAAGCATATTGAAAAACCTATGAATTAAAGGAAGGATTTACGGAAGGAATTCAGGAAAGAAGAATCATCGCCGGCAAGATGATTTGTCGCCGGCAACGATTCGATGAATGTGCGGGTGTTATCGCAAATCGGCTGATTGTATTTTGCGATGAAGCGAATTTAGAATGCGTTCCGAATCTTTTGCCAATTTTTCGGCAGATTCGGTCGGCGCGTTTGTTGCCAAACTGTAAATGCGTCCGTTTGATTCGGTAAAGTAGAAAATTCTGGATTGCACGCCGCCGCCTTTACTCGGCGATTGAGCAATGACCACATAAACTTTCTTACCGTTAATTTCCTTTTGAAAATCATTGACAACCCAACCTTCTTCGCGCACCATTTTGTCGATGACAGTCCGTCGCAAAGCGCTGATCGGCACACCGCCGAGAGTTTTTCTGCCGTTGTCGTCGCCTGCCACAGGTCCGACATCCGAAATCGAAGCCGTGCCGCCGCCGTCAACTTGGTATTCGTTGTCGGATTTACCGCGTTTCCAACCTTCGGGAGCAATTTCGCCGGTCGGCAACATAGCTTGCACAGAATCTTGTCCGGCAGCAATTTTCTGAATTACTTTCGGAGTTTTGACTTTTGTTTTATTCGCTAAATTTTTTGTTCGCGGTATTTTAACTTGCGGACCGGGTGTCGGTTCAACTTTCGCAACCGGTTCCGGCACTTCGGGTTTGACCGGCGTTTCGGTTTCAAGTTTGGCGACCGCAGCTTTCTGTTTCGCCTTGTTGGCTCTCGCCAGCAAAATTTGTTTTACTCGCAACGCGCGTTTGCGGGCGGCAATCACTTTTCTTTTCTTCACCAAGCGGTGGTATTGGCGCCACCATTTTTTTGAATACTTTTTATATTTTTTGTGCTTCTTGTGCTTTTTATGGTTATGTTTTGTGTGTGCTTCCGAATAATCGGTGGCAAGCGGAATTATTGTTCCGATTCCCAACAACAAAGCTAAAGATAAGGCAATTGCTCGTATCATATAATCACTCCCTTCCGGCTTAAAGAACCGTTTCTTTGACGACTTCTTCGATTGTCGTTATTCCTTCCCTGATTTTTTGCAAACCCGACCGACGCAACGTTATCATTCCGAGTTCGATTGCTTTTTTTCTCAGTTCGATAGCGCTTGCGCCAATGATAATAAGTTCACGGAGTTCATCGGTAATCTCCATCACTTCGTATAATCCGACACGACCTTTAAAGCCGGTTTGATTGCAAACTTCGCAACCGCGACCTTTATAAGTTTTGATTGTCGGAGCTTCTTCGGCTGAAAAACCGACTTCGACCAAGGCTTCCGCCAAAGTTGATATTTCTTCTTTACAATCTTTGCAGATTCGGCGAATAAGCCGTTGAGCCTGAATAATGTTGACGCTGGTAGCGACCAAAAACGGTTCGATTCCCATATTGACCATCCGCGAAATAGTTGACGGAGCGTCGTTGGTGTGCAAGGTGGACAAAACCATATGTCCCGTTAATGATGCTTTAATCGCAATTTCCGCCGTTTCAAAATCTCGGATTTCCCCGACCAAAACAATGTTCGGATCTTGTCGCAAGAACGACCGCAATGCCGCCGCAAAGTTCAATCCGATTTGGTCTTTCATCTGCACTTGGTTAATGCCCGGCAAGTTAAATTCGACCGGATCTTCGGCAGTCATAATGTTCGTTTCGGGCGTGTTAAGCGATTGCAACGCCGAATAAAGCGTGTTTGTTTTACCCGAACCCGTCGGACCCGTTACTAAAACCATTCCGTACGGTTTGGCGATATTGCGTTGGAAAATTTCCAAACTTTCTTTCTCGAAACCGAGTTTGGTCATATCGAGCATCAGTTTGTCTTTATCCAAAAGACGCAACACGACTTTTTCGCCAAACAAGGTCGGCAAGGTCGAAACCCGAAAATCGAGTTCGCGCGAACGATTGTCAACCTTTACTTTAATTTTGATACGACCGTCTTGCGGCAAACGTTTTTCGGAAATATCGAGCTTCGACATAATCTTCAAACGCGAAATCAAAGCGTCGCGCATTCGCAACGGCGGGTGCATAATGTCATACAAAATACCGTCGATTCTAAACCGAATACGGAAGTCTTTTTCGTATGGTTCAACGTGAATATCCGATGCTCCGCGTCGAAGCGAATCAACCAACAACACATTGACAAGCCGCACAACCGGTGCGTCTTCGCTGGCTCTTGCCAACATTGCCAAATCGATTTCTTCGTTTTCGGCAATTACTTCGAGGTCTTCGCCGTCGTTGCCGTCAAAATCGTAAGCATCCAACGAAACCGATAAATCGGCGCTGGAAATTTTTCCGGCGGTGTCGGCTTTTGCGTTTGAGCCGTTGGATTTGGCAGCCTGACTTTTGGCAAACTTCGCGCTAAGCATGTCAAAATCGCCGTCAAGCACCGCACCTGCGAGTTCAATATCACGGCTTGGATTGTAATACTTTGCAATCGACTGCAAAACCGATGCTTCCGAAACGACCACGGGTTCGACCGTCAATCCGGTCATAAACTTGATGTCGTCCATCGCAAAGACGTTGGTCGGATCAGCCATTGCCAAAGTCAGCGTCGCACCGACTTTTGAAATAGGCAGAACCGCGTATTTTTGAGCGGTTTCTTGCGGAATCAGATTGATGACATCAGCGTCGATCCGAAACATTTCAAGATTGACCGACGGCACGCCGTATTGACGCGACAAAACAGCCGTAATAATCTCTTCGGACAAAAACCCCATCTTTATCAGATTTGAGCCGAGTCTGCCGCCGCTTGAACGCTGGTATTCCAACGCTTCACGCAGTTGCTGTGTGGTTATTAAATTTTCGCGGACTAGGATTTCCCCTAATTTTGCCGACATTTATTTATATGACCGATTCCTTATTTGGATTGAGAACAATGTTTGGAGGATACTTACACGATTTATCGCTATTTATAAAACAACGATAAACGCTGTTGAATATAATAATACTCATTTAACAACTATTGTGTCAAGACTTGTTTTCTGTGTTAAGCAATCGTTTAATTACCTACAAACCTTTATATTGCAACAAAATAAATAAGTCAAGTTAAAGTTGCACTATAAGTATTAAATAATAAAAAATTCCGCAATGTCGTTCAAATTGAGAAAATAAAAAGCCGAATTCAGTCAATTTGACCAAATTCGGCGTAGAAAGTTATTTTGAAATGCAGATTTTAAGTTACGGTTTTTTCTTGACCGGCGTAGTTTTAGCAGGTTTTTGAGCGGTTACGTTTTGCAACTTCTTAAGTGTTTCAAGATTTTCTTTCATTTCAATTTTTCTCTTGCTTTGAACGGGGTCTGACTCTGGAGCAAGTTCAATAAACTTTGCCGCATAATTTGCTCCATTTTGAAGTTTAATTTTGTCTTCGCCTATATATCCTAAATTGATAAGACATAAACTTACTCCATATAAAGCGTTTACATCATTCGGATTATCAATCAAAACCTTTTCAAATTCAGCTGCCGCTTTTTCAAAATCTTGAGCATCCATCAAGGCTTGCGCGAAAACTAATTGAGTTTTTGCTTTTTTCAACGGATCGACTTCCATCTTGAAATAATCTTGATAAGCAACCGTCATTTCGCCGACTTGTGATTGATCGACCTTTGTCGCAACCAACCGCATACCTTCTGCGTAGGCAGTTTGAGCCGAGTATTTATAGGCGTTAAAGTTGGTCAATTCACTTGCTTCGGTCGGCGGAGTTTGGCTTTTCAAAAGATCGACTGCCGCTTTTGCCGACATCGCCGAACTGCTGAAATCTTGTTTTGCTTCTTCTAAACCTGCACCGCCGGCTTTAATCGCAACATTAAACCGATCGACTCCGCGAGTTCGATACGCAATCGATTTGTTGGTCATCAAAACCGGAGCCCCCGGATGAGTTGAATCGGCACTGATTCCTTCGTCGTATTTGGCAATTGCCACTTCATAATTTTTCAGATTAAGAGCGTCGTTACCTTCTTTCAAAACACGATTTATTAATTTGTTGTTGTCTTCGGTTTTCTTGTTTTTGTCAATGACTTCGGCAAGTTTTTTAGCGTCTTCGGCTTGTTTTTTCTTTTGGTCTGCCGTTAGTCCCCCGCCGCCGGAAGTAGTTGTACCGCCGCCCGCGCTGCCGCCCGCACCGCCGCGAACTTCGTCTTCGGTGAATCTTTTACCGTCGCCGGCACTCGCTGAAATTGAGATGTCTTCGCGTCCCGCTTTGACATTAGGATAGGTTATCGGGCTGATGCCCGGACCGCTGACAGACAGTGTAAAGTCTGCTCCGAGCGGCAAACCCGCAAAGACAAAAACACCTTTTTTATCCGTTTTAGAACTCGGCAATTTAGCTTTAATGTCTGTTCTGAAAACTTCCACCAATGCTCCTACGACCGGAACTTTTTTCCCGTCGGCTCCCGTCATTTCAACCAAACCACGCACCGGAGCAGTTTGGGCGCAGGCGATAAGGCTCAAAGCCGTAATTAAAAAGAACGCGAATAAACTTTTACGAATCATGTTTTCCTCCAAAGATTTGTTCGGACAAACTTTGCCGAATCTGTCTGCTTTTGATGTCCGAAATTTTAATTAAGTTGTAGAAAGTTTAACTGAAATTTTATGAAATGTTAATTCGATACGGGATTTTATCGACTTCATTTGCCTCTGCAAATCCGCGCAGACGCAACGCGCACGAATCACAATTTCCGCACGCTTCGTCTGTATTTTTATAACACGACCAGCTTAAATGTATCGGAGCATTGAGTTTAAGTCCTGTTTGCACAATTTCGGATTTACGCAAATTGATAACCGGTGTGATGATTTTGATGTTTGTTTCGGGCTTTGTGCCGACTTCGATTGTTTTTTCAAACGCCGTATAAAATTCGGGACGGCAGTCCGGATAACCGCTCGAATCTTCGGCAACCGCGCCGATATAAATTCGTGTGGCACCGATAACTTCTGCCCAACTTGCCGCAATCGACAAAAAATGCGCGTTGCGAAACGGCACATAACTTGTCGGAATTTCCGTCGATTCGATTTTTGCGGCGGCAACTTCCATCGTTAAATCCGTCAACGACGAACCGCCGATTTTGGTCAGCGATTCAATTGAAACGGCGAGACGTTTTTTGACCTTGTAAAAATTGGCAATGTCATCGAAAGCCTTTCGTTCGCGTGATTCGGTGCGTTGCCCATAACCGATGTGAAGCACGGCAAGCTCTTTGTTTTCAGCGTTTGCAATCGCCGTGGCAACGCACGAATCCATTCCGCCGCTGACTAATACGATTGCGATATTATTTTCCGATTCCGCCATTTTTACTCTCAAACTCCGTGAACATCTTTGCCCCAAATATATTTGTGAAGTTGCAGATTGAGGCGAACTTTCAAACCGCTTTTCGTAATCGTTTCGGCAATTTCAGCAAGATTTTCAATGCCGAAAACAGGCGAAATTAAAACTTCTTTGGCGCGAGTTTCAAGGTTGAATTTTTTGATGATTCCCTTTGCAAAACCCCAGTCGAAAATGTCGGCGATAACGAACTTCACTTCATCTTTATCGCTTTGCAAACGCTCCAAATTCGCCCAATAATTTCGGTCCGATTCGCCCGATGCGGGACATTTCACGTCTAAAATAAGCTTCGCCCGTCGATCGACTTTTTCGGTCGAAACAAAACCGCCGGTTTCGATTAAAACTTCGTAACCTTTATCGCAAAGCATTGTAATAAAAGGAAATACATTTTTTTGCGCGAGCGGTTCGCCGCCTGTAACTTCCACCAATGAACAACCGAAACCACTCAATTTATCGAAAATATCGTCAAATCCCGACTTTGTTCCGCCCGTAAAAGTATATTCGCTGTCGCACCACACGCAACGCATCGGGCAACCCGTCAGACGCACAAACGCGCACGGACGACCCGCGTGCGAAGATTCGCCCTGAACGGACAGAAAAATTTCGGTGATTCGTAAATTCATTTGTGTAATTCGGCTTAAAACAGTCCGAACCAATGATAATAATGCAGGACTTCGCCTAATCCGAACGAAGCCAAATTTGCAATTATTATGGCGATAAAACATCGCGCCCAATCGGTCGTTTCAAAAATTGCGGTGCCGCGAAACGCCAGCCAAAAAAATAAACATTCGCCCAAAGGAGCAAAACTTTCGGCAACAATAATGTAAACCGTCCACGAAAATTGACTGAAAATTATCGGCAAAACCAAGACGACAATCGGATAAGTGCAAGCCGTCAACCAAATTCCGCACACCAATTTTTGCTTAAAAGTCAGTTTTTTCGACAGTCCGAAAAGTAAAATCGGCGTTTCAATCAAAATAGTTGTCAGATAACCAATCGGGAAAAAAAGCCACAAATCGGTTGGCGCAATACTTTTCAGCGGTTCTAAAACAGGTTGGTCAAAAAACATAATCAAACTCGAATTTACTCATAACATTTTAATTAAAAACGGCATTTCAGCCAAAACGTGAGCCATTGCAAACGCAAAATAAATATCGCGGGTTGTTTCGTAATTCGTTGCGAACCCACACCATAACGCAAAAATCAGGCAAAGACCAAGTACTAAACTTGCAACAATAAGTTTCGGAAAACCTTGCTTGTCGGCATACAGCGGAATATCTTTCAGTTTCCACGGAATCGCTCGAAAATCAACCAGCGGAATCAGCAAAATCCAAACCGCGTAATGAATTGTTTCAAGAAAAACGTGCGTTGCAACTAAAAACCGGCTCGATATATGCGGTAAAATCTCGCTTCCCGCGTGTTGCGTAATGCGAGCGAAAAGCGCGGTTTCGTTTGATAAATTCGGCGTGTCGGCAGACGCAAACCACAACGCAATCACGAAAAACGGAATTGTCGCCAAACATAAATGGTACGCTTTGAGCCGGTTGCGTTTGGTGCGTCTGATTTGGCGTTCCAAAAACCACATTGCCGCGAACGGATGCAGGTAAACGAGCGACAGACTCCAATAATTCGGCGAAAACCACGCCAACGACGCGAATAAAAACGCAACGGAAAAAGCCTGACTCCAATCGGTTTTCGGACGCTGTTTGCCGCGCAGATAAACGAGACAGGCAAGCCACAAAACAAACGCGGTATCCCACGAAGCAACAATTATGCCCGAATTTTCATAACTCCAAAGCCAATTTCCGCCGATGAAATAAATCGCCAAATAGGATGCGGTTAAAATAATTACGCCGCTGATGCCGACCGTGTAAAACGTCCGCGATTTTCCCCAACGCAACGGCATTCGGGCGAGAAAATACCGAAATTCAAAGAAGTTGTGAACGCCCGCAAACAAAAAAATCGTCAGCATGGAAAGCGTCAACGGTTGCCAACCGATAATAACTGCCGCAAGTGCCGCGAAAAATATGAATAAACAGGCAAAAATGAGCGAAGAATTCTCCGCTCGTTTGGTCATGCCGATTTCATTTATATTTTGCACGCTTTGAATTTACTGATTTTCGGCGATAAATTTGTTGATTTCTTTTTTAAGCAACCCTGTTTCCGCTTCTGCTTCCAAATTTTTCAACATATTGCCGCCCCAAATTTCAACTGATTTTGTAATGTCGTCCATCACATTTTTGACGATAATATCAAAAAATTTATTCATCACGGATTCCCCGACAATCACCGGAAACTGTTCCAAAATCTTCGCTTCTTCAACGGTAAAAGAATCCTTCTCGCCGCCTCTGATGCCCGACGCAGTTACTCGACCGAAAGCCGTAACCGAAGATTTTCCGTCAGCCGAACCGAAAAATTTGTTTAGTTTTTGCAACTGGACAACCGTAAATTGTTGTTGGCAATTCTTTTCAAGCGATTTTGCCGTCCAACTTCTGACATCGAAACCTTTACTCAGCAAAGTTCTCGATAATTCCGTCATTCGCCCGACAAACGCGGGAATTTTTGCCTTTACTTCCGACTTTCTTTCGTCCGACAAATTTGACGCTTCAATTGATTTTGTCAAATTATCAAGCATTTCTTTGCCTTGTTCGGCGGTAGCTTTTTCGACTGCCGATTTCAAAAAATCATCAAATACTTGAATCGGAAACATTTCCGTCGTGTTTGCGACAAGTTGTGTAACGAGTTTCTTTTTCGCGGGCGAAACCGTTTTTTGTCCGAAAGTAAATTGCCCTAAACCGACTATTATCAACGAAATAACCAATAATTTTTTCAACATATTTTGCTCCTGTTCACATAAGTATCGAGAGATATTTTACATCTTCGGTACAAATCGCAAGATTTTCGGTAAAATCGGGTCAACGTTTATTCTTCTCCGTCTTTGTCGCTTCCGATTTTCGGCACAATCAATTCCACGTCTTGCGACATTGATTTTTTATCGCCGATTTGAATTTTAATTTTACCCGTCGCATAGCCTGAATTGTTGACTTCCGGCGAAAATACCGCATTCGTGATTTTTCGTATTTTCATCGGTGGCGCGATATTGGCGAAGACAAAAGTTGTGCCGACAATAATACTGCCGATTAAAAATACACCGACCACAGTTTTTGAAGGTTTCGAGCGAAACATCCACACGCCGCCGAAAACAAACGCCACCGATAAAAACAGTCCGCCGATAATCGTCTGCGGCGAATTCGTTGTTTTTACTTCCGCCGTTGCGTCGCCGGCATCGTCGATCTCATCCAACGCCGCCCGAAGTTGTTTGACTGAACTTTTGTTTAATTTCAACACAGTTTCGGTTGCGTTTTCGTCAATCGTAATTCGCATTGTCGCGTCTGTTTGTTTGATTTTCGAGGTCGGAGTTTTCAGCGGTTCGGGCAACCGAATATCCGCGAACACGAACGTTGAAAGCAATAAACAAAGTGTAAATAAACCGATAATTTTTTTCATAATTTTGACCCTTA
The DNA here is from genome assembly GCA_031430435.1 of Acidobacteriota bacterium. Taxonomy (GTDB): domain Bacteria; phylum Acidobacteriota; class Blastocatellia; order Pyrinomonadales; family Pyrinomonadaceae; genus JANNVK01. The sequence goes on along the minus strand of JANPBM010000055.1, from coordinate 35,941 downwards.
AATTTAGATTTTGTGAATTCGATCGAATGATATTCTACTCTAAAATTGTCCAAAAGTAACCGTCGGGAGCGATAAACGAGAAACTTTTTTCACCGAATTCGTTTGTTTTTATTTCGGTTAAACCTTTGGCGTTGCTTGATTTAACTCGTTTCCGATAATCTTCGACATCTTTTACGCGATAGGTATAAAGCGAATAGCCGAGACTTCCGGGTTTGGCGTAATCGAATTTGTCGTCGAGTTTTGATTCGGGCGAAAACCAAATAATTTTCAGTCTGCCCGATAATGCTTCGGCGGGATTTTTTGAACTTTTCGGATTATCAAAATCCGTTGCGCCGTATTTTTGCTGCGGATTCAGACTGAAAATCGCTTTCGACGACGGGTTTGCGTAATCCGAATCAAATCCTTCGTTTTCTTTAACTTTCAGCAAACCAAGTACTTTTTCGTAAAAGTCGATATTTTCTCGGTTGCGGTAAATCACCATTCCGACATGCGTAATCTGGCTCGATTTGAAAAAAGATTGTTCGTTGATTTTGCCGTAAAGCGGTAAATTATAGCCGAATCGTTGAAACATAATTTGCCGTGTTTGAGGCTGAATCAGACACATTTCGCGGACGGTCGCGTAATTTTCAATAAAAGGTTGCGGTCGTTTTTCGAGTTTATAAATCTCGGCGCGTTGAGGTTCGACCATAAAAATTTCGCGTTTTTGGGCAATCGCTTCTTCGGCGTGATTTTGCAAATTGTAGATATCACTCGTCAACATCGCACCCCACCGATTTCCCAAAACATTCATCCGCGAAAGCTGCAAACCGTCGTTTATCGGCGTTTCCCACTGCATCAGACGAATCAATCCGTGGTCGGAGTCTTGGTGATAAAGTCGAATCGATTTCAGTTTCGATTTAACGCCGTAAAGTTTTTCAGCTTGCTTTTCATCCAGTTCGCCTGTTTTCCCGACGCGATAACCAAAGCGTTCCCAATACTTTACCAACTCGTCTGCATTTTTTGTACCGATACCGATTTCATAAATGCCGCCGATGCTCGATGATTGTGCCATAGAATTCATACAAAAAAATGAGACTGCAATCAACAAAAAAAATTTTCTTCTCATAAAATGTGCCTGTGCCGATATTTGTATTATCTTTATAACATTGTTCGGGAAAATAAAAAAGGCATTGACCGAAATCAACGCCTGTTCAGTTGAAAAAAAAGGTTCGATTACGCGACTTTAGCTTCGGCAATTTGCTCGGCTTTTTGACGTTTTTTGAATTTTCGCCACGTTCCGAAACCTTCTTTCGCCAAACTTAAAATCGGTTTGCGATTTTGGAAAATCAGATTTGCCCAATCACGCCGACGCATTTGCGGAAAGTAAATTCCGCGAAAGAAAAGTCGCGCCACCAAATGTCCGATTCTGAATTCAAGCGGAGCATCTTTGAGCATCTCCACGGCTTCGGCGTTTCGTTCCGGGCTGTAACTTCTGTCCCACGCATAAAACGTTTCGACTTTGGCATCTTCAATCGTCATTTTCAGCGGGTTATGCGCCATCAAAAACGGCGCGAATTCAAGCCAATGTTTTGGACGATCGAGCCTTCCCGCTTTTTCTAAGCGGTCATACAGCGGAGTTGCCGGAAACGGCGTAAGTTGCCCGAAAACAGGCAAACCAGGCGCCCAACTTTCGATTTCGTCAACCGTTCGTTTGGCGACACCGACCGTATCGTTATCCATTCCGAAAATAAACGAGGTAATGGCGTAAATATTTCGGCGGGCTAAACCGTCTAAAACTGCTTTGTAATTTTCGGGTTTCGAGAAATTTTTGTTCACGTCCGCCATATTTGCGGGATCAATCGATTCCATTCCGATAAAAACCCACTTTCCGCCCGATTCGGCGATTAAATCAACTAACTCTTCGTCTGCCAACAAGTTAGCGGAAATCTGAGCAACCCACGGAAGACAAGCATCGGCGGCAATCATATCGCGGAGCAACAATTTCAGACGCTTTTTGTTAATCGCCAAATTATCGTCGATAAAGAAAACGGCGATTTGTCCTTTTTCACTTCTCGACCGTTTTTTCAGCCGCAAAAGTTCTTCGATTACGCTTTCGTTTGTGCGGAACCGAATCGAATCGCCGAAAAATCCGGTAACGGTGCAAAATTCGCACCCGTACGGACATCCGCGACCTGTTTCAATCGGCACAACGTGAAAAGTTCCCCAACCTGCGCCGAGTTTTGAAAGCGTGTTTCGCATAAACTTCGGCACCAGACTGAATTGGTCTAAGTCCAATGTTTCCCAAGGAATATACGGATAATCCTGCAAAGTCGGCTTCACGTCTTTGCCTTTTGCGTCAACTGCGGGCGTGTAAACTTCTTTCAGTTCGCCGCGAGCCGCGTCCGCGACCATCAACGCCCAAGTTTGATCCGCTTCGCCCAAGGCGATTGCGTCCGCGTAACGCGGTCCGCCGTCTTTGCCGAGCGGTTCGTCGGGAACTTCGGTAACGTGCGGTCCGCCCATAACCACCTTAATTCCCGCGTTTCGGAGTGCGGCGGCGACAACATACGCACGCTTAATCATCCGCGTCATCGCCCCGATTCCGACTAATTCGATATTCTCTTTTTTGCAAAACTCAACAATTTCTTGTTCGGTCATCGCTTTTGCATTTCCGTCGATTAAAACAACTTCGTGTTCTTTCGGCGTTAATGATTGCAACAAAAACATCCAAAGATGCGGCATAAAGTTGCGTGTGATGCCGTTATCGGGACTGTAAAGTAAAATTTTCATAATGACTGCTCACTTTTGCTGAAACACAAATAAGGGAATTTGCCGAATTCGATGCAAAATTTCCCTTAAAATATAATATTAAATAAACTTGAAATCGGAATGTTCAAACTACTTTTAACGATAAGACAAATGAACGCTGATTGCAAACTTTTACGGCTTTTTCCGCTTTTCTATTTCACGATTATAATACGTCCACGAAGTTTCATTCGGTTTCAACGGATCGACGGTCGCAGGCGCGGTCGTATAAATCGGATATTTATCCTTAACTTCCTTTTTGATTTGTTCGGGCAATAAATCCCAACTTTCCATCCGCCAACTGCGGGCGTGAACGATAATAATTCCACTGTTATTCGGCATTTTCATCCACGGCAGCCAAGGTCCGACGCGAGTCCAACTGAGCATTACATTCTTTGGCGGCGATTTTTTATTCAACTCGTCTTTTTCAACATAAAAATCGAACATCTCAGATGCCGTGTAGTTTTTATCGAAGCCGGGAAGCGGATAGAAGGGAAAAACGTCCGATGTCCAAACAAGATGATTGTTGATTTCTTCGGGTGCCGCACCTTCGCCGAATTCGCGTTTTCCGTCCATCGAAGCAAAGATGTACTTGCCGTCTTTGACGCGAACGCGGGAATTTACGGGATCGTTTTGAATCTGAAAGACTTCAACATTTTCTTTCGTCCAAGGGTTTGTCCATTCTTTGATAATCTCGTCGGTTTTCGGGTCTTTGTAAAAAACGAGTTCGCGTGTCGCCAAGAAAAAGCCGTCTTTTTCCGCAGTTTCTACGCGGCGGCGGACATTAAAACCTTCAACGCCGAAAAGTTTTTGCGGACGTTCGCCCGGAATGTAAGAATACGCCGAGCCTTTAATATAAAAAACAAAGTCTTTGCCGTCGGGACGCGCAAAAGTTGCTTCCAATTGCAGTTGCGCAAGCGAACGTTTCGTCTTTTTCGGCTTATTGTTTTGAGCAATCAAACCATTGCTGAAACAGATTACCGCCAAAGCCAAAAAAAGCATTGTGTTTATCGTATTTTTCATCTATATGACCTCAAATTTATTTATTCGGATTATTAGTTTGACTCATCACGTCAACATTTTAGGTCGCCACGCCAACATTTTAACCTGTCACGACCGCGTGACGACTTATCGCGTCAACATTACGACTCATCACGACTACGTTATGACTCATCACACCAACATTTTAACCTGTCACGACCGCGTGATGACTCATCGCGTCAACATTACGACTCATCACGTCAACATTACGACTCATCACGTCAACATTTTGACCTGTCACGACCGCGTGATGAGTCGTAATGTTGCGGCTGAACTGATTTTATTACGCGGTGCCGATAAAACCTCGCACGACCTGCGGAATATTGCCGAATTGTTCGACAATAGTTACGCCGACTTCATTTAGTCTGTCAATTTTGCCTTGCCAAGTTCCTTTTCCGCCTTCGATAATTGCTCCGGCGTGAGAATATCGCGTGCCGCTTTGGGCTGCTTTTCCACCGATATATGCAACAATCGGCTTTGTAATCTGCCCGTCTGCAACCAAATCCGCGACTTGTTCTTCCTGCGAACCGCCGATTTCGCCCAGCATCACAATTAACTCGGTTTCGTCGTCGTTTTCAAACATTTCGGCGATTTCGGGAAACGTCAAACCGACGATTGAATCGCCGCCGACGTGACAAATTGTCGAAATGCCGACACCTGTTTGGCAGATATAATAACCTGTCGAAGCCGAAAGTCCGCCGCTTCTCGACATAATTCCGACATTTCCTTTGTGAAACCATTCTTTTGCGGTGGCGGCATTTCCGCCCATCATTCCCAACACGGCTTTTTCCGGCGACATTACGCCGACCGTATTTGGTCCGATAAATTTCGCACCGTATTCGTCCGCGACTTCGCAAATCTCCAAAACGTCAAAAAGCGGAACGCGATCCGCAATCAAGGCGATTAACGGAATGCCGGCAACAATCGCTTCAATCGCGGCAGATTTGACTCGCGGAGCAGGCACAAAAATCACGCTGACATCAATCTTCCCGATTGTTTCAACGGTTTCTTTAACGGAATCAAAAACGGGCAAACCGTGAACAATCTGTCCGCCGCGTTTCGGTGTGCAACCGCCGACAACATTCGTGCCGTAATCAAGCATCAACTTTGCACGAGCCGAGCCTTCGCGTCCGGTGATGCCTTGCACGATTACTTTTTTATGTTGGTCGATAAGAATTGACATTTAACTTTTCGCCAAAAACTTTTCAATCTGCCGCCGATGTCGCAAAATATGAACGATTGCATGTTCAAGCAGTTGTTCGATGTCGTAAATCACGCCCCAATGTGTCCGCATCAAAGTTTCCATCATCTCTTTTTCGCTCATTTCCCATCTGCCTTCAAGCGTAGTTTCGGTATATGTCATTGCTACTTCAAGACACCCGATAGCTTCAACTTTCGACAGTTTTTTATGCCGATATGGTTGGAAATCAACCGAAAACGCCTTCCGAATCGAATTCGCGTAACCGTAACAAGCACGGACAACGTGCGACATAATTGTTTGAATCGAGCGACAATCTTTATTGGATGTTTCCGCGTCAAAAATCTTTTCGTAATCGCTTTCAGATACTTGATTGATAATGGACTTTAACTCTTCGACAGCACGTTCGTACTCATCCAACAACGCACCGATTGCACCTTTTCGATAAACTTTTTCGCTCATAATTCCTCAATCGGAAAATCAATCCTCACCGCATTCAAACCTAAATCCATACTCGCAAACTCGCAAGCCAGACATTCGGAACATTTTCCGCGTTCCGCTTCTTCGACATCAATCGCTAAAATCGGTCGATTATTTTCGTCTGATTTCAAAATCTTTTGCGGACAGGATTCAACGATTTTTGTCGCGGATGATTCATCTAATTGTGAATAATCAAAAGAAATAACCCCGGTTTTCGTTTTGAATGAATAATCCGAAGCAAAACCGACAGTTTCTGACTCTGCGTCTCCGCGTCTTTGCGTCTCTGCGTTAGAAATCAATTCAAACAGCCTCGAAGCACAAAAATCAGCCGTATTCTTTTTCCGATACGCTTCAATCGGTGCGGGCAAAAATTTCGCGTAACGTTCGACCAAATCTTTCGCAATATCTTCACCGTTTCCGCCGAGACGTAAAACTGCGGGAATGTTAGGTTTAACTTCCAGAAACGCCTTCAAAACCGCACGAGCAAGCCCGAACTGTTCCTGACTCGCCACGCCCGAGCCGGACAAAAAATAACCTTTGATATTCGGAATCGACAAAATAATTTTTGCCGCCCGATAAACTTTCGATGCCGGCGGATTTCCGCTCGTGTCCACATAACACGCGGGCTGCAAGCCGTTCCTTGTTGCCGCGTCGAGTGATGCCATCGAACCGCCGCCGCCGGCACCGTGAAAGCCGATTTTTGATTTTGGATTTGCGATTTGCGATTTATCTTCCGGAATCTCAACGAAAAAGAATGTGCCGCGAAAATCGTCTTTTTCGATGTTCCAAGCGATTCTTTCGAGCTTCGTGGGCGTGTGTCCGAGTTCGCGGGCGATTTCGATTCCAAGTTCTTTTTGTCGAAAGTCGGCGTAATCGTCAACTGAAATTCGACAATCCAATGCAACCAATCTACCGTCTTTCAATAAGGCAAGCGGATTAATTTCCGCAGTTCTCGCGTCAGTGTTCTTCGCAACTCGGTAAAGATTTAAGAGGATTTCGGCAATCCGTTCATCGTTGCAAATAATTAAAACTTCATCAATCGTCGGCTCTTTGCGAATTGAACAAACGAATTTTCGCATTGAATCTGCACGTTCTTCGATTCCGCTTCCGCCTGAATCGCTGAACAAAAGCGTCGGACGTTTGAGCGTTGTGTCAACAATAAATCCGAGATAAAATTCACGCTCAATTTCAGCGATTTCGTCGATTAAAACGGCTTCGCACAAGTTACCCGCAATTTCTTTCCCGATCATTTCGGACGCAAATTTTTCTGCGTCATCTGCCGATTTCGCGAATTTAATTCCACCCGAAGCCGCTCGTGAAGTCGAATGAATTTGGGCTTTGACAACAACTTTACCGCCGAGTTGTTCGGCAATTTCTTTTACTTTTTGGACATCAAACACAACTTCGCCACGAGTGATTTCAATACCGTGTTTACTTAAGATTTGTTTTGCCTGATATTCGTGCAACTGAGCCATTGGTTATAAGTTTATGACGAATATAGGCAGTTGTCCAGTTTGAAAATAAAAAGCAAAAAGGTTATGGTGTTTGTACTCTAATGAACGTCACCGACAAATATTATCGTGAAAAAGTTTACGAAATTGTCCGCCAAATTCCCGCCGGTCGTGTGATGACGTACGGGCAAATTGCCGAAATGTTAAGTAAAAATTATACAGCTCGGACAGTCGGATATGTGATGCACGCGGCGGAAACGGAAAAAGTGCCGTGGCAAAGAGTTATCAATTCGAGAGGCAGTTGCTCGACCGACAAAATTTTACTGCCTTACAATGTTCAGCAAAAATTATTGGAAGAAGAAGGCATTATTTTTAAGGAAAACGGTTGTTGCGATTTGAAAATTTATCGTTGGTTTCCCGAAAATTACGTCCCCGAAGCAGACGAACAACCCGGTTTATTCGATTAAATCAATTTAAAATTTTATGTGTAAAAAAATTAACGTTTTTAGTTTTGCAGTTATTTTTATGTTCGCCGCGGCGGTCAACGCACAGCAAAAATTTGTGGCGAATTTAACAGGTTCGCAGGCTGTTCCGGCAATAAATTCAACCGGAAAAGGTGTTTGCAAATTTACGCTGAACTCAAGCGAAACCAACATTTTGATCGATTGCGCGTATTCAAATTTACCGCTTGCAACGAACGGGTTTTTAAGTTTGGGGAACGGTTCGGTCGGACAAACCGGCGGATTTGCCATCGGCGTTTCAACCGGAGCAGGCGGCACGTCGGGTTCGTTTACGCGAAATTTGGATTTAACTCCGCAACAGGTCGCAGATTTTCGGGCAAATAAATTTTACGCCGCATTGATTACCGGAAACAGTCCCGCAAGCGGCGGAATTCGCGGACAAATTCACGTTGCCAACGGAACTTATAACGATTACGACGGCGACAGTCGGGCGGATTTGGTTGTCTATCGTTCGAGTAATTCAACTTATTATTCGCTCGGCAGTTTGGGGCGGAATTACCGCGAACAAAACTTCGGAACGGCGGGCGGTTCATCATCGTTAAACGCCGATTATGACGGCGACGGTTTAACGGATTTTTCGATTGTGCGGACAGTCGGCGGACAAAATACTTGGTTTATTTTCCAAAGTGAAACGAATACTTTGCGTCAGGTTGAATGGGGAAATCAAACGCTCGGCGATTTTTTTGCAAGTGCCGATTACGACGGCGACGGAAAATTCGACATCGCCACATATCGGGCGGGAGTTTGGTATATTATCGAAAGTTCGACGGGAAATGCCCGTTATGAATACTTCGGTCAATCAGCCGACGTGCCGTGTCCGAATGATTACGACAAGGACGGAAGATGGGATTTGGCGGTCGCCCGCAACGAAGGCGGCGTTCGCGTGTGGTATGCCCGACTGAGTTCAACCGGACAGTTTCGCCGCATCGAATTCGGCATCAGTTCAGACGCATTTTTTACCGGACGCACCGATTTTGACGGCGACGGCACAGCAGATATTTTGGTTATCCGCACCGTTAGCGGACAACGAAATTTTTATATTTTGCGAAGTTCGGACAATCAGTTGCAAGTAATTCTGTGGGGTTTATCGTCCGATTTGCCGAAACTTGCCGATTACGACGGCGACGGGAAAACCGACCCGACCGTCAACCGCAATCTGAACGGCGAGAAACTTTGGTTCATTCTGCAAAGCGCAAACAACCAACCGCGTTACGATTATTTCGGCTTGTCAAGCGACTTTTAAAATGTAAAATGCAAAATTGAAGAGTTTCACCCGATCAATTTTGCATTCTCAATTCTTAATTGAATCTAAGGTGTGAGCCATTTTGTTTCAAGTTCGCCGTTTTCTTTCCAAGTAAAAAGCGAACGTCGATGACCGCGAACGGCAAGTTCCAAACAGTCGATCGAACCGATAGTCGAAGAAATTACAGTAAAATTTGCCCGTCCGATTTCGCTTTCCTCTTTGGTCGGTTCACGGTCAACCAAATGTTCGGGCAACCCCGAAGTTACGGTTTTTGAAACAGTTGTCGGTGATTCGCCGATGTAGCAGCGACGCGAAAAAAAGTTTGTCGCGTTCCATTGCTCTTCGGCAAGTTCATCTTCCGTGTGGACGGTTGCCACGCCTTTAATCCGCAACTGAAGTTTTTCTTTCGGATGATAAAAAAGCCACGAGACTTGCGGATTTGCCTTAATTTCTGCCACCTTCGGCGAGCCGATATGCGTTTGAAAAGCAAGTTTAGCGGGCTTTCGCCAAAATCTTCGCAAAATTACGACTCGGACGTTCGCCTCGCCGTTCTGTTCGGTCGCAAACACAGGCGAGTGAAAGGCGTGATGTCGATCCAATACGCCTAAATCAAGGTGTTTCCAAATATGTTTCAGAATTTCGCCGTGCGAACACGGCTTATCCCAAATGCTGTCGTTCATCAGTTTTTACGCCTTCAATTTTTCGATTATCGCGTTGGCAAATTCGTCGGTTTTCGAGGTTCCGCCTAAATCTTTGGTTCTGAATTTCCCGTCGGCAAAAACTTCCATAATCGCGTCTTCCATTCGTTGCCCTGCTTCCGGTTCGCCCAAATGACGCAACATCATTACGCCCGAAAGCATAACCGCAGTCGGATTCGCAATTCCTTGTCCGGCAATGTCGGGAGCAGAACCGTGAACGGCTTCAAAAACCGCGCCTTGCTCGCCGATATTCGCTCCCGGAGCAAGTCCCAGTCCGCCGATCAACCCCGCACACAAATCCGAAACAATGTCGCCGTAAAGATTTTCCGTGACTAACACATCAAACTGTTCGGGACGCATCACGAGTTGCATACACGCGTTGTCGATTATTTTATCGTCAGCCGGAAGTTCGGGAAAGTTTTTGGCTACATTGTAAAAACATTCCAGAAAAAGTCCGTCTGAAAGTTTCATAATGTTGGCTTTGTGCATCGCCGTTACTTTTTTGCGACCGTTCATTCTTGCATATTCAAACGCATATTTGGCAATTCTGGTTGACGCTTTTTCGGTAATAATTTTGATACTTTCAACCACGCCCGGAACAACCACGTGTTCTAATCCGGCGTATAAATCTTCGGTATTTTCCCGCATAATCACCAAATCAAGTTCGGGATAACGACATTCAACATTCGGCAGAGCCTTGATCGGACGCACGTTTGCATATAAATCCAACGCTTTTCGCAAACCGACATTAACGCTCGTGAACCCTTTCCCGATCGGCGTTCCGAGCGGACCTTTGAGGGCAACTTTATTGCGTTTTATTGATTCGATTGTCGATTCGGGAATTGTTGTGCCGTATTTTTCCAGAGCTTGGGCTCCGATAATATGCGTTTCCCATTCAATATCTATATCGGTTGCTTCGATAGTTCTGACAGTTGCGGCAACAATTTCGGGTCCGATTCCATCGCCCGGAATCAATGTAATAATGTGTTTACTCATATAATGTTATGCGGCTAATCTGAATTTTTCCTCAAGTTTTGAAAGCCTCGATTCAAGTTCTCTGACTCTGACGCGGTCTTGCAGTTTCTCGGCTTGTTCGAGCATTATTTTGTTTTCCAACGAGTTAATGTCTTCACGAATGTCTCTTACTTCACGTTTAATGTCTTCTTTTAACTCAAAACCAATGGCGAATAATTGTTTTTCCAATGTGTTAATTCGCGTCTGCAGTATTTGTAAAGATTTAAGAACTTGCTTCTTAAAATCGCTTAATTCCTTTTCAAGTCCGCCCATTCTTGCGTCAAGTCCGCTTACTTGTGTTTCAAGTCCGCCGATTCTTACTTCAAGTCCGCTTACTTGTGTTTCAAGTCCGCCCATTCTTGCGTCAAGTCCGCTTACTTGTGTTTCAAGTCCGCCGATTCTTGCATCAAGCCCGTCTATTCTTGTGTTAATTCCGCCGACACTTGTTTGCAAATTGCCGAGTTGCTTTATTATTAAATCTAATTTTTCATCGCTCATCGTTTTCTTCCCATAAGTTATTCTGAGATAATTAAACCGTGAATAATAATTTACAACGAAAGGCGAAATGATAGCAATGAATAAAGTTTTAATTATCGGCGGCGGCGTGATTGGTTTGAGCATCGCCCGCAGTTTGTCGAAAAAAGGAATCAAAAAAATTACGATTTTAGAACGCGGCGAGATTGGAAAAGAAGCCTCGCACGCCGCCGCCGGCATGCTTGCGCCGCACGCGGAAGCCGAAAAATTGGATGATTTTTTCAATTTCTGCACCGAAAGTTTATCGCTGTATCCGCAATTTTCCGAAGAACTTTTTGATGAAACAGGCATCGAGGTCGAACTCGATAAAAGCGGAACTTTGTATTTGGCTTTTACCGAAAATGATGTCGCCGAAATAACCGGACGTTTTGCGTGGCAGAAACAAAACGGCTTAAAAGTCGAGCATTTATCGGCTCAAGAAGTTCGTAAACTTGAACCATTTGTCTCACCCGATGTGCGCGAAGGTTTGTTTTTCCCAAGCGATTGGCAGGTTGAAAATCGTAAATTGGTTGCGGCGTTGCGCAAATTTTGCGAACTGAACAACGTTCAAATAATAGAAAATACGGAAGTTACAAATTTGTCGAAAAATATTGCCGAAACTTTCGATAAAAAACACGAATTCGATATTGTGATTTTGGCAAACGGCGCGTGGCTTTCGCTCATCAAAACGGACGATTTCGTTTTGCCCGATGTTCGCCCGATTCGCGGACAAATGATTAGTTTTAATACGGCAAAGCGTTTATTTTCAAAAGTTATCTATTCGCCGCGTGGTTATATTGTGCCGCGAAAAAACGGTAAAATCATCGCCGGAGCAAGTGTCGAAGATGTCGGGTTTGATAAACGAACAAGCGATTTTGAAATCGAAAAAATTATGGAACATACATTTGAAATTTCGCCGAGTTTAAGTAATTTGAGTATTTCGGAAAAATGGTCGGGATTGCGTCCGTGTTCGCCCGATAACTTGCCGGTTTTAGGCGAAATTTCAGACAATGTTTTTATCGCCGCCGCGCATTATCGCAACGGAATTCTGCTGGCTCCGAAAACAGCGGAATTGATTGCGGAGAGAATTACCGGCGGAACAATTTCAACCTATTTCAGAACTTTTAATCCGAACAGATTTTCACTCAAAACCAATGCCTAAAGTTATATTTTTTATCTTCATTCTTTCGTTGTGTACATTCGCCCAATCGGGTAAAATTACGCCGAAACCGCAAACCGTCGAAAAACCCGCGCAAAGTCTATACGAAGAAGCCGATTCATATAAAAAGCGGAAGTATCAAGAATTTAACGACAAAAAAATTCCGTATAACGATGCGTTAGAAAAACAAACTTCGCGTGAACAAAAGCAACTTGCGGCAAAATATGCGTTGCAGCTTTCGACGCGTAAAACATTGATTTCAGACGATTTATATTATCTGGGAATGTTACATTGGCTGGCGGAAAACGCAGAAGCGGCAAATGAAACTTTGCAGAAATTTCTTGCCGATAAAACCTTAAACGGCGAAAAAGCACAAACGGCGCGAACAATTGCGGTTGTTTTGTCCGCACGAAAAAAACAGTTTGAAATTGCCGAAAAATTACTTGCCGATTATACGAAAAATCAGCCGAAAAACTTGCGTGATTCGGCAAAAATGGAAAGCGAACTGGCAGAAAATTATCAATTTGAAAATAAATTTGTCGATGCAAAATCTCATGCCGAAACCGCCTTTCAAAACTATCAAAAATTAACGGACAACACGACCGAAACACGCAGTAAAATCTTAAACGACATTTATGATTCAGGCGAAATATTGTTTGAAATAAACCGCGAACTCGGCGACGGCAAATCGGCTGAAAAAGCACTTGAAGATGTGCAAAAATCATCAATTTCGATGCAGGCAATCGGCATCTATTTCTATGCAACCGACAGGCTTATTACATTTTTAGCCGAATCAAACCACAAAAAAGAAGCAACCGCATTATTAGCAAAAATTTATGAAACTCTACCGAAAAACTTCCCTGTTGCGGCAATGCAAAACGAGATAATTCGCGGTCTGAAAAAACGCGAAAAGCATTATTTGTTGATTGGTGAAATTGCTCCCGAAATAAAAGTTGATAATTGGATCGGCGAGGCGAAAACTTTGGCGAGTTTACGCGGAAAAGTTGTTTTGCTTGATTTTTGGGCAACGTGGTGCGGACCTTGCAAAATCGCTTTTCCACATTTGACCGAATGGAACGAAATTTACAAAAAAGACGGTTTTGAGACAATCGGCGTTACGCGGTTTTATTACAATCCGCCAAACGTTGAGCCGAAAGTTAAAGGCGAAAAAATCAATGATGCCGATGTCGAACGAGCCGAAATCGAATATCTGAAAGTATTCAAAAAGAAATTTAACTTAAACTACGATTTTTCCGTGACACGCGGCGACGAAAATCAGCGGAATTACGGAGCGACCAACCTTCCGACTGCGATTTTAATTGATCGCAAAGGCGTTATTCGTTTTATACGCATCGGTGCGGGCGATGAAGATAATCTGGAAAAACAAATAAAACGATTATTGGCGGAAAAATAGTTTACAAGTTTAATTCGGCTTTTATTTTGCCGACAAATTGCTTTGTAACTTCAAAAATATCCGCAATTTCTTCAACCGACAATTTTCCTTTTCTAAGCATCAGCGTTATTCGTTCAAGTTTTTCCTCGTTCCGACCTTCGGCTTTACCGTCATCAAAAGCGGTATCAATGACATTTTTTAAATCTCGATACACTTTTAAACTTTGTTGATACTGCAAAACTTCTTCACGGTTAAACTTGGCGATTTCGGCGGTTTTGAATAATTTTTGAAACACTTTTTCTTGCAGTTTTTTAGGTTTTGATTCTAAATAAGGCAGGTTTTTCAACACATACAGCCATTTATCGAAGTTTGTTTCAATCTCCTCTTCAGTTTTGTTGAAGTTCGGCATTTCCAAATAAATGAGCGTCAATTTATCGTAAAAAACTTCGCCGTGTTGATTTTTTAACTTTATTTCGTGTAAAACTTCTTGTTCTTTTTTGTCTTCGTCAAACACAAAATCTAAAATTCCGACCAAATAAACAGCCGCTAATTTAAAATCCCAAACGCCTTTCGGAGCTTGTTCTTGAATCGGAAAAGTTGAATAAAAAACGCTGCGGTCTTTAAAATAATTTTGCTTCGCCTTTTGCATTTCAACAATAAATTTTTCACCGCTTTTGCTCGTGCAATACAGGTCGAAAATTGCTTTGCGGTCAATTTCAGAGATTCCCAACTTTTCGGTTGAGGTATATGTCAGTTCGGTTATTTGATGATGTTGCGGCAAAATTTGATTAAGAAAATCAATCAGCAAATCTTTATTCGGTTCTTCGCCAAACAGTTTTTTGAAGCCGAAATCGGTAAAAGGATTGATATATTTCTCTTTTAAACTCATAAAATATATTATTGCCCGGTTTCAACTTTCCGACAAATTACAAAATAATGCGCACGCCATTTTGTTCTAATCAAAACTAAGGCTAAAATTATCGTTTTATAAACAAAACTTTTAACAATTTTATGAGATTATACGACAACGTTTTAGGCATTATCGGCAACACACCGCTGGTTCGCATCAACAATTTAACCAAACAATACGGCATTAAAGCCCAAGTTTACGCAAAAATGGAAAGCCTCAATCCGGGTTATTCGGTCAAAGACCGCATCGGCGTTTCAATGATTGACGATGCCGAAGAAAAAGGTATTTTGAAGAAAGGCGGAACGCTGATCGAGGCAACTTCGGGCAATACGGGAATCGGAATGGCGTTGGTCGCGGCGGTTCGCGGATACAAATGCGTGTTTGTGATGACGGACAAAGTTTCGGTCGAAAAACGCCGATATTTGAAGGCTGTCGGTGCAGACGTGGTAATTTGTTCTGCCGCCGCAAAATACGGCACGCCCGAACATTATGTTTCCACCGCAAAGCGAATCGCGGACGAAACGCCGAACAGTTTTTATCCCGATCAATACAATCATCCGGCGAATCCGCTCGCACATTATCGCACGACAGGTCCTGAAATTTGGAACGATACGGACGGAAAAATCACGCATTTTGTTTCATCGATCGGGACAGGCGGAACGATTTCCGGCACATCGCGTTATTTGAAAGAGATGAATCCGAACATTCGAGTTATCGGTGCCGATCCTTACGGTTCTATTTTCAAAACATACAAAGAAACCGGACAAGTTCCCGAAGCAACGCCGTATTTGGTCGAAGGAATCGGGCAAAACATCGTGGTCGGTAACGCCGATATAAAAATTGTCGATGAAATTATCAACATTACTGACCGCGAATCGTTTGAAATGTCGCGTCTTTTAGGCAGACACGAAGGAATTTTTTGCGGCGGTTCGGCAGGCACAATCTTTGCCGGAGCATTGAAAGTTGCCAAAGATTTGGACGAAAATGCGTTGGTCGTTTTCATCGTTTGCGATACGGGCGAACATTATTTGTCGAAGCATCATTCGGACGAATGGATGAAGGAAAAACTGTTGCTAGAACCGCAAAAAATAACCGCCGGTTTGATTTGCGACACAAAAACCGCGAACAATTTGTTCACCGTTTCGCCGTCCGTCACCATCGCCGATGCGTTGGCTCAAATGACCGAACATTCGATTACGCAACTTCCCGTTATCGAAGACGGAAAATCAGTCGGCTCGATCAAAGAAAGTAGAATCTTGACTAAATTGTTGGAAAACCGAGACTTAATGACATCACCAATCAGCGAAATTATGGAAAAAGGATTTCCCGTCGTCGAAGTTGATACGCCGATTGACGAGATTACAAAGAAACTGCAAAAATCGCCGGCGGTTTTGGTCGAAGATTTCAAACGAATTACGGGAATTATTACGCGGGCGGATGTTTTGGATTTACACAGGTAGTAATTGAACGAAGAGTGTGTGAGACGGAGCGAAAAAAGGGCGAAACTTTCTCCGTCTTCACACCGTTTCTCAGACGATTTATTCCGCGAAAAATAAAATAGATAAACTTACGATGGTTGGCACTATTGCCGCGATTCTTTGCACCATCGTTTTTTTGCCGCAACCAATTCAATATCTTTGGTGTTTTCGGGAACTATTTTATTTTTTAAACTTATCGAAAAACCCGATAAAAACGATTGAATTTTACATATTCAGACAAAATTTCAAACAAATTTCAACAAACTTTCAAGACTTTCATAACTTTATTTGGGTAAATTTAAGCCGAAAAGTAATTATTATTTCAGATTTCGGCAAAGTTTACCCGATATAAATTTAAGAAAAATCAGGAGTTAAATTCAAAAAAAATATGTATTGTTCAAAATGTGGTGAAGCCGATCAAACTGTCAATTCTTATTGTAGGAAATGCGGTAGTTTCAGACTCGATAGTCTTAAAAAACAAATAACTATCATATTAGTTGCGGATCTTGTTGTAATGTTATGTTCTTTTTTAATGATATTACTTTGGATATGGACGAAGATTATTGAGGCAACAAGAGGCAGATCTATTTTTGATTTAACTTGGGAATACAATTTCTTCTTTGGCATCTTAATATTTAATTTAGTTACCCACTTTATGTTTTTTGTTAGTGTATTGAGAAAAATGAGCAAACCTTCAGACAGCATTGAACTCGCATCCGAAGAAATGAACGCAGAACCGAAGAATTTGGAAACTAAAGACCTTCTGCCGCCCGCCGATTTTCAAAATGTAGTTCCAAGTGTTGTGGAAGAGACAACTAAAAATCTCAGTAAGGTTAGACGAAATAACGGAATAAAGTTTTAAGATGCTATATCTATAACAAAATTACTGCTTCAAAAGGAGATTAAAATTATGAAAAAATATCTGTTCTTTTTGGCGATATTCTTATTCGCCGGTCAATCATTTGCCCAAGTTCCGTATAATTCGGCGTTACCGAACGGACCGTCGAAAAAATCGGTTGTGGCGGAACAAGTCGGATTAGTCCAAATTTCAATTACCTATCATCGCCCGTCGGTGAACGGACGCGAAGGAAAAATTTGGGGCGAACTTGTTCATAAAGGTTTCGTCAAACAAGGTTTCGGTCCCGATAATCCTGCTCCGTGGCGTGCGGGTGCGAATGAAAATACGATTATTGAATTTGAAAACGACGTAAAAATCGAAGGTCAAAATTTGCCGAAAGGAAAATACGCACTTTTTATCGCCTACGATGCAACAGAAAGCATCATTATTTTTTCGAGAAAAACCGATGCTTGGGGTTCATTCTTTTACGATGAAAAAGACGATGTTTTGCGAGTCAAAGTAAAACCGCAAACTTTGGAGAAAAGCGTTGAATGGCTCAAGTACGATTTTGTAAATCAAACGCCGAATTCTGCCGTAATCGCTCTTTCATTTGAAAAATTAGCCATTCCTTTCAAAGTGGAAGTTGATGCGTTGAAACAACAATTCGAGATTTTCGCGGCAGAAGCAAAAAATCCGCGCGGATTTACATCGGAAGGTTTAAACATTGCCGCCAATTGGTGTTTAACCAATAATTACGAGTTGGAAAAAGGTTTGGAATGGATAGATTTTGCCGTAAATACTTTTAACGGCAGTCAAAAGTTCCCGATTTTGGCAACAAAATCTCAAATTCTCGAAAAAATGGGTAAGCCTGCCGAATCTGCGGCGATTATGAAACAAGCGTTGCCGATTGGAAATGTGAACGAACTTCATCAATACGGCAGACAATTATTGGCTTTGAAAAAGCCGAAAGAGGCACTGGAAGTTTTTCAAATGAATTACGACAAAAACCCGAATCAGTTTACGACTTTGATGGGAATGACTCGCGGATTATCAGCTAACGGAAACTATGCAAAAGCGTTGGAATTTGCGATGAAAGCATTGCCGCTTGCTCCGAATGACGCGAACAAACAGGCGGTTCAAGCAATGATTGACAGACTGAAAGCCGGTAAAGACGTGAATTAAAATCAATAAATTTAAAAAAGAAGGCTGTTTGAAAATCAAAAATAAATCAGACAGCCTTCTTATTTTTCTGCTTCCGCAAGTTTAATATTCGTTGCCCAACCAAGCCGTTTGAAGATTTTAATCGCAATCCAATTCATATCAAATTGATGAAACTTCAAACCGTGCCGTGCCGAAGTCGGAAACGCATGGTGATTATTGTGCCAACCTTCGCCGAATGTAAGTAAGGCGACAAACCAATTATTGGTCGAATCATCATCGGTTTTGTACGGGCGATTTCCGAAAATGTGCGACAGCGAATTTACAAACCAAGTTGTGTGCCAGCCGAAACAAACTCGCACGAAAACTCCCCAAAAAACCATTGACCAACCGCCGATTGCAAACAAAATAAACGCAGAAACAATAATCGGAACGTAGAAAAATCGGGCAATCAAAACGTGATTTTTGTCTTTCAATAAATCGGGAACATATCTTTTAAACGTTGCTTCATCGTGGTCTTGAGCCGTTCCTTTGAAAATCCAACCGATGTGCGACCACAAAAAACCGTCTCGCGTTGAGTGCGGATCGCCGTCTTTTTCGCAAAATTGATGGTGCATTCGGTGTGTCGCAACCCATTTGTACGCTTCGTTTTGCAACGCCATCGAGGCAAAAACGGTCAGCGTGTATTCCAACCATTTCGGAGCTTTAAAACTGCGGTGCGTTATTAAACGATGATAACCGAGTCCGACCCCCAAACTCCCGACAATCCAATTCCCGATCAGCATTGCGGCTAAATTCTGCCAACTGAACATAAAAAAAGCCGGAATAAGTAACAGATGAAACGATGTAATAATTGTCAAATCACGCCAATTTATGCGTTGATTGGACTCCGAAGATTCGATGATATTTTGCATTAAATAAAAAATAGTTCGTTAAAATTAAACAATTTGATTATACCGGTTTGTGTGAGGTTGAATCGTCAGAGTTTTGTAATATTGATTGATGAAAGATAACGCACGTTGAATTTACGCTACCTTTCACCGTTAAAAACTAATCTGCAAAAGCAACACTCAATTTTTTCAGCGGCATTGATTTTTTAACATCTAATTCTTCAACATTCGGACGATTGATATAATTGTATAAAATATCGCGTTGCTGCGGGATAAAACCTGCTTCCGAAATTTGATAACGCAAGTCTTTTTCGTTTGCTTCGTTGTTTGCTCCGGCGGCGGAAACTACGTTTTCTTCAATCATTATCGAACCCATATCGTCCGCACCGAATCGCAAGGAAGTTTGTCCGAGCCGAATTCCCTGCGTCAGCCACGAGGCTTGAATGTGATTGATGTTATCAAAAAATATGCGTGAAACGGCGAGCATTTTCAGGTAATCGATGCCTGTCGGTTCTTCGGTAATCTTGCGTCCCAACGCCGTATTTTCACGCTGAAATGTCCACGGAATGAACGCCGTGAATCCGCCTGTTTCGTCTTGGACATCACGGATTCTTTGCAAATGTTTGACACGGTGCGAAACATTATCGCCGATTCCGAACATCATTGTCGCCGTAGATTTCAGTCCGACTTTATGCACGGCGCGCATCACGTCCAGCCATTCTTGCGTGTTGCATTTGGTCGAAACTCTGAGGCGAACTTCATCGTCTAAAATCTCGCCGCCGCCGCCGGGCATCGAATTCAAACCTGCGTCTTTCAATCTCTGCATAATCGTCACATAATCTAACTTACTGATTTTACTGATGTTATGAATTTCCGGCGGAGAAAAACAATGCAGTTGAAACGTCGGATATTTGGCGTGAAGCGTTCTTAGTAAATTTTCATACCATTCGATATTAAAATCGGGATGAAGTCCGCCTTGCATCAAAACGCCGGTTCCGCCAAGTTCGATTGTTTCATCAATCCGTAAGCAAATTTCTTCTATCGAATGAACGTAAGTTTCGGGTTTTCCGGGTCGGCGATAGAACGCACAGAACGTGCAGACGACATTGCAAACATTGGTATAATTGATGTTACGGTCAATTATGTATGTTACAACATCAGTCGGATTTTTCCGCATTCTTATTTCGTGTGCGGCTAATCCGATGCGTACAAAATCGTTTGATTCAAGTAAAACTGTCGCGTCTTCGGCGGAAATTCTCTCGCCTGCCAATGCTCTGTCTAAAATTGGTTGAATATCGCTCATAAAATAATTTGTTCATTGATTCAATCAAAAAATGATTCAATAACAACATTTTATCGAAAATTTTGCGTTATGCGAATTCGATACGCAATTTTTCTTTTCACATTCACATTTTTAGCTTATACTTAACTTGATTTCCATAACTTTCCGTGAGGTAAAAATGATGAATAAATTTCTGTCGGCATTCTGTTTGTTGATTGCTTTCGGTCTAACCGGTTCGGCTCAGTCGCTTTTTGAGCAACCGAGTTCGCAAATCAAAAATATTCAAACTTTCGGTTCGCAATCGGGCGTTGCGTACACAAACGAGACGCTTTTTCGTACCGATGACAACGGCGAAAGTTGGCGTGAACTTAGTTTGCCGAAAGGTTTTTCGCAAACAATCGGCGGTGCGGGATTCATCGGCGAAAATATCGGATTTGTAATTCTCGGCGGAAACAATTTCAGTTTATTAAAAACGGGCGACGGCGGAATAAATTGGAGCGTGAAGCCGATAAATTTGCGTGCCGAAGATTTATCCGAAGTTGATTTACAAGATATTTCGATTGATTCGGAAGACAGTTTCGGCAGACAAATGTTGTTGAAATTTCGGTTGCAAACAAGTTCAAATTTCACGGGGAAAGTTTTTTACGAAAGTCTCGACGGCGGAGATTCGTGGCAATTTATCCGCCGCGAAGTTGCTCTGCGCGAAAGCGATGATGTCGGCGTAAAGCGTTCTAATCGTTGGACTTTAGAAAATAGCGGCGATTGCGTAAACGGTAAAATCGGGTGCCTCAACGAATCGAAAATCACACGCGGAAATATTGAAATCACACCGCCTCAGGTTAAAAATCTTGTTCTTCTCGAACGTGAAAAAGTTCAAGCCGAAGCAACGCAAAACTCATTTTTTCCGCCGAACGGAAACACGCGAATCAGTTTGAATCGCGGTTTTGACAAATGCACCGCCGCGACTGCCGCACAGATGCAAACGTGGTGGAACGCTTCACCGTTTTATGATGTAAATATCTATCACAGCGGAAGAAATCGCGGATGTTCGCAACCGCAATTAACGGCGACTTGGGTGAATTCCGTCACCGCGCAAGGTTGGGGTTTGATTCCGACGGTGGTTGGTTATCAATCGCCGTGTTCGGTTTGTGCGGGTTGCGCGAAACACAGTTCCGATGCCGCCACGGCTGAAACACAAGGTCGCGGCGAAGCCGATATTGCCGTCAATGATGCAAATAATCTCGGTATTACCGCAGGTTCTGTTTTGTATTACGATATGGAACGTTACGACGATGTCAGCGGAACAGGCGCGTGTTCGACTCCGACCAAGGCTTTTTTGAAAGGTTGGACCGATCGAATCAAAGAACTCAATTACAAATCGGGCGTTTACGGTTCGCCGACCAACGCCAACAACGATTGGATAAATATGCCGGCGGCTTCGCAACCCGAAATTATTTGGATGGCGCGTTGGAATAATGTGATGAGCGTGTGGAGTATTTTACCCGTAACGGACGGTTTTTGGAACAATCATCAACGCATTCACCAATGGCTCGGACCACGCGACGAAAATTGGGGCGGAGTTACTTTTAATATTGACAATAATATCTCCGATGCTCCCGTTGCGGCGGTTCAGGTGGCGAAAAATAAGAAGGCGGATTTCGACGGCGACGGCAAAACCGATCTCAGCGTTTTTCGTCCGAATGACGGAGTTTGGCATATTTTGAACAGTTCTAACGGAAGTTATTTGCCGTTCAATTTCGGAAATTCAGGCGATATTTTAACACCCGCAGATTTTGACGGCGACGGCAAAACAGATTACGCGGTTTTTCGACCGTCAACCGGAGTGTGGTACACTTCATCGCGTCAAATCTTTCGTTCGCAACAGTTTGGAACAACCGGCGACATTCCTGTTCCCGCAGATTTCGACGGCGACGGCAGAGCGGATTTGGCAGTTTATCGACCGTCAACCGGAGTTTGGTATATTTTGAACAGTTTCGACAGTCGCGGAGTTTCGACCACAATCGTCCAATTCGGGTTGAACGGCGATAAACCGGTTGCGGGCGATTACGATGCGGACGGCAAGGCAGATATTGCGGTTTTTCGACCGTCAACCGGCGTTTGGTATTTGAACAGATCGACGCTCGGATTTTCCGCCGCACAGTTCGGCTTAACCGGCGATGTGCCTGTTCACGATGATTACGACGGCGACGGCAAAACCGACATCGCAGTTTTCAGACCAAGCACCGGCGTGTGGTATTTGAACCGCACCGCGCAAGGTTTTACCGCGTTTCAATTCGGAATCAGCACCGATATTCCGTCCGAAGGCGATTTTGACGGCGACGGAAAAGCAGATGCGGCGGTTTACAGAGACGGCGTTTGGTATATTCTATTTTTGCAATCGGGCGGGTTTTCCGTCAGCCAATTCGGTATTCCGAGCGATAAACCGATTCCGAACGCTTACAATTGAATTAAGAATTAAAGAAATCCCGGCAACCTAAATCGCTTACACAGTGTTTTTGTTGTAATATTTTGAAGATATAAAAATACTTCCGGATTATCGAGATATTCTTAATTTTTAATTCTTCAACCTATGAACAGTCGAGTTTTAACCGCACTTGTCGCGTTGCCGATATTGATTGCATCCATCGTTTTACCGAGTTATTTCCCGCAAACTGTGTGGCTTTTTGTCGCGCTTGCGGGTTTTGCAATCGCCGCCGGAATTTACGAATTTTTTCTGATGACCAAGAAAATGCAGCTCAAAGCAGATGCAAGCGTTGCGTATTTGGGCGCATGCGCGTTTTTTATCGCTTTTTGTTTCGACGCGCCGAAAACCGCACCCGATTTATTGTTGATAACGTTGGCGTTATTTTTGATGGTTTTGCTTTCAACGCAAACGTTTCGGTTTCAAAAAGATTTCGCTAAACTGTTACCGGGAATGAGTTTGACGTTACTTGGCGTTTTATATGTCGCATTTTTGGGCGGATATTTGGTTTCACTTCGCGTCGGTTTTACTGAAACGCTTGTGCCGAATCTTTCAACTAAATTACTCGGATATTTTTTTCTCGTGATAATGGGTTCGGATACAGGCGCGTATTACGTCGGCAAAACTTTCGGCAAACACAAACTTGCGCCAAAAGTTTCGCCAAACAAAACTTGGGAAGGGTTTAGCGGCGGAATTATTTTAAGTTTAATCTTTGCAGGACTTTCCACGTTTCTTTTCTTTCCCGAATTGCCGTATAAAATATCGCTGCCGTTGGCGTTTGTGATGTCGATTGTCGGGGTTTTCGGCGATTTGGCGGAAAGCGCGATCAAGCGAAGTACAGGTACAAAAGATGCCGCAAACATTTTGCCCGGACACGGCGGATTGCTCGACCGATTAGACAGTTTGCTTTTCAACGCGCCGATTTTATACTATGTCGCGCGGTTTTATTTCGGATAATATGCAGATTCAACCAAAAGAAATTATTATTGCGGTACTGCAAAATCCGCGCGAAAAAATCATCGGAGTTTTGCACGAAATAAATGCGGCGGGCGTTTTTGTTCGCGGAATAGATTTGAATGCGTTTGAAGATTTTACGCAAGCAATCATCAAAAGCGAACAGTTTTTCGGGATGAACGATAATTTTTTCCCGATGTGGCGAATCGAGCGAATCGCCAAAGACGAAAGCAGTATGGATTTACCTTCGATGCAAGAACAATTTACGCGGCGAACAGGTTTGAAAATCGAGGATTTTTAAGGAACTTGTTTATTATAATTACACCGTTTCTATTTTTTCTAATCTTCCGCCGCTCGTTTCAACCTGTCCATTAACGCCAGTCCAAGTCCTTGTTCCGCAACAGTTTCGCAATAAATTGTGGTGATATTTCGGTGGTCGCATTCACGGAAAAAAGCAAAAACCTCGTGTGCGTATTCATCGATATTTCGGCAGATTTTCAGTGCCTCAGATTTAGATCGAGGCAAATGCAGTCCGATGTACGCGCAATTATTTTCCGGTTTCCATTCTCCGTTTTCCGTCAGCAAAACGACTTTCGCTTTGGGTGAATAATGGCGGTGTTTCAAACCCGGACTTTTTGCAATTTCATCTTTTTGCAAGGTGTAAAGTTGTGTATCTGCAACGACTTCGCGTAATTGTTCGAGCGTTACCGAACCTGTCCGAAGTATGTACGGAATATCCGAAGTGCAATCTACGACAGTCGATTCCAACCCGATTTCAGTCGCTTCGCCTTGCAGAATGCAGTCGATTTTACCGTCTAAATCTTCTGAAACTGCTTGCCAAGTTGTCGGACTCGGTTTGCCCGAAAGGTTTGCCGAAGGTGCGACAATCGGCGTTCCGCAGCATTCGATAAATTTGCGGGCAAGTTCGTTTTTCGGCATTCGGACCCCGATTGTGTATAAATTCGCAGTCGCAATCAGCGGAACCTCAGGTCGTTTAGGCAAAACCAAGGTCAACGGCGAAGGAAAAAAAGCATCGATAAAGCGTTGGGCGGTTTCGTTAATTTCGGACGCTAACAAGTTGATTTGATTGACGTTGGCAATATGAGCAATGAGCGGATTATCGCTCGGACGTTGTTTGGCGACAAAGATTTCGGCAATCGCAGTTTCATCGAAAACATTTGCTCCGAGTCCGTAAACAGTTTCGGTCGGAAATGCGGTAATTCCGCCTTTTTTGATAAATTCGGCGGCTTCTTTCGGATTGTTTGTGTAAAATGTTTTCATGTTTTGTTAAATTTCTTTGTTTTTAGCAAAAACTTTGCTATAATCAATTTTGTTAGGCTGTTGTTGGGTCAAAATAGCTTTTCTCCTTTTTCTAATCTTCAAACCCTGTCTTTGTGTTCATTCAATAATTATCCCGAAAGCCGTTTATTTGAATAATTACAACCTTGCTTTCAACCGTGAGACAGTCCATTCACAATAGTACCTAACTTAATGCAAACAAACAAGTTAAAGAAAAATAATTCGGTCATGATTGTCGAAGACGATGTAATCGTCGCACGTCTGTTGGGACACACGCTGGCGCAACGAGGTTTTTCCGTAAGCCTTGCCAATGACGGAAAAATGGCTTTTGAGACAGTTGCAAACCAACCGCCTCCGAGCATTGTTTTGCTTGATATTATCTTGCCTTTCTTTGACGGTTTTGAAGTTCTCGGTAAAATCCGCAACCAAAAATCTTGGAAAAATGTGCCGATTATAATGCTGACATCAAAAACGCAAGAACCGAGTGTTGTGCGGGCTTTTAATGCGGGTGCCGACGATTACATGACAAAACCGTTTCAAATTGAGGAATTGATGGCGAGAATTCACCGATTGATGAGGTAGTTTTATGAAAAAAAATCTTTGTTTGCTTATATTTACATTTATTTTTTCGGTCGCGGTTTTTGCTCAAGCTGAGCCGCAACCTTCGCCGACTCCCGCAGTCGATAAGTATGAAAGTAACGTTTCCGATGAAGCGGAGAATGAAACTTATAAAAAATATAACGTTCAGTTAAATTATTCGACCGAAAGTTTGTCGCGTAATTTGGGCGTGTGGAAAACGGCTTCGCTTTACGTTGAACGAAAATTCAGAAATCGCCGACTTGTTTGGATGAATTATACCGTGAGCGACCGAAAATCGATCCGCGACCGGTACTTAGAAGTCGGAATATACAGACCGTTAAAAAATCGTTGGGCGATTACAGCCGAAGCAGGCGTTAGTCCGACACATAACTTCGCGGGCAAATTTTCGGTTAAAGGCGAGATTGAAAAAGGTTTTGCGAACGGCTTTGTAATTCACGGCGGCTCGCGTTTTACTGCTTTTTCCACCATCAAAGCAACTACGCTTTACAGTCAAACAGAAAAATATTGGGGTAACAACCGAGCCGCTTATACGCTTTCCGTAACGAATATAACCACCGCCGGAACTGCTCCGTCTCATCGTTTTTCTTACAATCGTTACTATGGCGAACGAGTAAATAATTTTGGCGTGGCGGCATCGGTCGGACGCGAAAACGAAAACTTAGGTTTTAATTTAGGCATTTTACGCAGCAACACTTGGAGCGTTACATTGTCCGAAAAACATTGGATCACAAAGAATTTTGCCGTCAATATCAATGCGACCCTTCATCGGCAAGGATCACTTTTCTATCGCAGAGGTTTAAATTTTGGCTTTCATTATCGCTTCTAATTTTGTCGCGGAGGTTGCGTGGTGGGCAGGTTTTTCTCTAATGATGACCGCCGGTTTCTGCATTTTGTTTATGCTTTGTTTTCGGGTTTTGATGAACACGGCACGGCAAAAAGACGAACTTGTACAACAGGAATGGGAAAAAATTCTATTTGACAATTTAGGAGATAATGTCACAGTTCCAATTCGGTTTTGGTCATCAAAAGCTAAAAAGAAAGCCTCGCTGAAATTGCCCGAATGGAAAGAAATTTCGCCTGAGTGCCTTGAAAATAAAAAGAATAATTTGAGCAGAAATTTAGTTAATGAGGAATTGCCTTCATTTTTATTTTCATGGAATTACGTCCATTCGTCTTTGCGCGGCACTTCAAAAGACGGACTCAACCGACTCGGAGCAAATCTTAATTTAGAAGATCGTTCGATTAAACTGCTTAAAAGTCTGTCTTTGAAAAATCGGTTGTTGGCAATTGAAACTCTCGGAAATTTACGTTCCGAAAAAGCAATTCCCGAACTGGCAAAACTTGCAAAACACCGTGATTCGGTTGTTTCGCTTTACGCTGTTCGTTCGCTGTTGCGGATAAATTTCAAGGTAAATTCAAAATATTATCTGCCGTTAATTGCCGTCCGCGAAGATTGGTCGCCGCCGATTGTGGCGCAAATGTTAAAGCAACACGGTGCCGATGTAATTTCCGAAACACTCGTCAAACTTATCGACGAATGTTACAAACAAAAGCTCAAAGATCGTCAAATTTCGCGGCTTATTTCGTATCTTTCGCTGGCTCACTCGAATGATTATTTGAAACTTGTCAATCAAATTTTGACCGAAAGTAACAAAACGGAAATTGTCATCGCCTGTTTACGACTGATTCAAACCGATAATATGTTGCCGAGAGTCCGGGCATTACACAAAGACGAACGTTGGCAAATTCGGATGCAAGTCGTTTTGACACTCGGACGTTTAGGACACGAAGAAGACGTTGAACGTTTGATTTTGTCTCTCAACGATTTGGATTGGTGGGTGCGGTACCGCTCCGCCGGTGCTTTAATCACAATGCCGACAGTAACTTACGCACAAATTGAACTTCTCGCAAAAACTCTCCCGAACCAATTTTCCCGCGATATTCTCAATCATGTTCTCTCGGAAATTCGCTTAGGATGTTTGATCCAACCTTCTTCATTTACAGTATCAAAATAGTCGAGTCCTTTTTTCTTGTCTATTTTCTTGCCTTGAACGGAACTTATTTGTTAATGACAATAGTTTCGCTGGGCGTTTTGCCGTCGTACATTCAACGTCAAAGCGTTCATAAATTGCCGCAACCGCAGACGGGTTTTGAACCGCCGATAACTTTAATCGTCACGGCATTCAACGAAGAAGCCGTGATTGTTCCCTCGGTTCGGGCATTGCTTCAACTTGAGTATCACGAATACGAAATTTTAATCGTTAATGACGGTTCGACCGATAAATCAATCGAAGTAATGACCGCCGAATTTGACCTTGAGATAATTCCGATTGCGTTTCGGCAAAGAATAAAGCATAAACCAGTTAAACGAGTTTTTCAGTCGCGTAAATATCCGAATTTGAGGGTAATCGATAAAGAAAACGGCGGATCGAAAGCCGATGCCTCGAACGCGGGCATAAACGGAGCGAGATACGGACTTTTTATGCCGCTCGATGCCGATACAATTTTGGAGCGTGATTGCTTAAAATTTTTAATTCAACCGTTTTTACTCAATCCCGAAACAATCGGCGTTGGCGGAAACGTCCGCATATTAAACGGCTGCAAAGTTGACGGCGGAATGTTGTCAGCCCTTGATTTACCGAAAACTTGGCTCGGCTTATTTCAAGTTTTAGAATATACACGGGCATTTTTGAGCGGTCGCGTCGGTTGGAATTTTTTCAACGCCTTGCCGTTGATCTCAGGTGCATTCGGACTTTTTAACAAAGAAGCCGTAATTTCAGTCGGCGGTTACAGCCATAAATCGCTCGGCGAAGATATGGATTTGGTGCTGCGTTTGCACAGATATTGCCGGATTGAAAACCCGCGTCCGTATCGTTTGGATTTTTGCGTTGATGCGGCGTGTTGGACAGAAGCCCCCGAAACTTTTAAGGTTTTGAAAAAGCAAAGAGTTCGCTGGCAACGCGGTTTGTTTGACTGTTTGTGGGAAAATCGCCGACTTTTATTTCACCCGAAAGCGGGCTTGATCGGTTGGGGTTCTTTTCCGTTTTTACTGTTTTTAGAAGGAATAAGTCCGTTGGTCGAATGTTTCGGGCTTTTGTTTTTTATAATCGGATATTCGCTCGGAATGCTTAACACGGATGGAGCAATATCGGTAATGTTCTTATCGTTCGGGACAGGTTTTTTGCTCTCGATTTCTTCGATTTTACTCGAAGAAATCGCTTTTCAAACCTATCCGCGAACAAAGCATTTGTGGGTTTTGTTTCTCGGCGCGTTTGTCGAAAACTTCGGTTTTCACCAACTTATGTCAATCTGGCGACTCGAAGGAATCATCAAATGGCTCATTCGCGCAGACGCAAGTTGGGGAGCAATGACGCGAAATACATCGTGGCAAACCACACCTCCTTCTACGCCTGCATCGGATTTATCGAAACTGAAAGATAAACAAGAAACTCAAGGCGTAAAAACAAAAGAAAAACAAACCGTTTAACTTATTTTTAACCTTCGGCTTCGCGTGAAATTGCCGCTTCACCGCCGATTTTTGCGGCAACTTTAGATAGCACTATCAACACAACCACGGCAATTAAGGTCGCCAAAATAGCGTAAGTAAAGACGGCAACCAAGCCTTCATTCTCGCCTAAAATTTCTTTCATCATCGCTTTAATTGCGTCATTCCACGCCAACGCCGCCACTAAACCCAACGCCGCCGAAGCCAACGTAATCATTGATTGCACAATCGCTTTTGTTTGTTCAACAGATTTCGACATATTTTTTTCTCCAAAAAAGTTAATTTATATTGCTTTCAGTAAATTGTCCGCATTTTCAATAAAAAAATCAAACGAACTTTTGCTTTCCGTTCGCAATTCGTTAAACTTTTCTTGTGTCCAGTTTACAAGAAAAACTTAAAAATTTGCCCGTTTCCGCCGGCGTTTATATTCACAAAAACGCGGATGGAAAGATCATTTACATCGGTAAAGCGAAAAATTTGCGGAACCGTGTTCGTTCATATTTTCAGTCGTCAAAAAATCACGATTTGAAAACCCGCGAACTCGTCAAACGTATTGTTGATTTTGAATTTATCGTCGTAGATTCTGAGATTGAGGCGTTGGTTTTGGAATCGAATTTGATTAAAAAACACAAGCCGCGTTACAACATTTTACTCAAAGACGACAAGCAATATCCGCATCTGAAACTGACTAACGAAGCCTTTCCGCGTGTCGTGATGACGCGAAAATTGTTGAAAGACGGCAGTTCGTATTACGGACCGTTTTTGCCGACCAAACTTGCTTACAAATCGCTCGAACTAATCAACCGCACGTTTCAACTTCGCACTTGCGACATCGAAATTAACGGAAAATTGCCGCGTCCGTGTCTTGAATATCACTTGAAAAGATGCCTTGCTCCGTGCGTCAAAGATTTGTGCAAACCTGCCGAATATGTGCAGGCAACCGCCGATGTAAAGTTGCTTTTGGACGGAAAAAACAAAGAATTAGCCGAGCAATTAGAGCAAAGAATGTGGCATTTTGCGGAAAATCAACGCTACGAACTTGCCGCCAAATATCGTGATCTGCGTTCGACCGTTTTGCAACTCGGCGAACAGCAGAAAATGGTTACAACAGCTGACCGCGATGTTGATATTTTCGGCTATTATGTTGAAAAACCAAGACTTGCGTTACAACTTTTTACAATGCGAGAAGGCAGAATTGTCGGACGACGCGAGTTTTTTTGGGAAGATTTAGACGAATTTACGCCCGAAACTTTCTTCGGCGAAGTTTTGTCGCAGTATTATTCGACCGATTATGTTCCGCTCGAAATTCACGTTCCGAGCGATTTCGACGACCGTGAAATCCTTGAAAAAGTCTTGACGGAAAGACGCGGAAGAAAGGTTAAATTCTTTACGCCGCAACGCGGAATCAAACTTGAAATGATCGAATTGGTCGAGAAAAACGCGAAGATTTCGTTTGAACAGCGTTTCAGAGTTTTGAAGCCCGATATGGAAAAAGTTTTGGAAGATTTGCAGGATATTTTGGAAATTCCGCGTCTGCCCGCCCGAATCGAAAGTTTTGATATTTCAAATATTTCGGGTGCGGAAAACGTCGCGGGAATCGTCGTTTTTGACAACGGCATACAGAATCGGGCTGAAACACGGCGGTTTAAAATTAAAACAGTTGACGGACAAGACGATTTTGCCTCGATGCGTGAAGCCGTTTTCCGCAAAATGCGGCGGGCGTTGGAAGAGCAAAAACAACTTCCCGATCTTATTTTTGTCGATGGCGGAAAAGGTCAGCTTTCGGCGGCAAGTTCGGCGATGCGTGAACTCGATTTGGAAGCGATTCCGTTAGTCGGCTTGGTAAAACCGCCGAAACATCACAACCAAATTTCGCATTTACTCGTCAAAGGTCGTGAAAATTTGCCGATTCCGTTTGACGCAAGTTCGCCGACGTTCAGATTTATCCAACAAATCCGCGACGAAACGCACAAAACCGCCATCGAATATCACCGCAAACGCCGCGAAGTCCGCGATTTCACATCAGACCTGACGGCAATTCCGGGAGTCGGCGAAAAACGAAAAATGCGGTTGCTGAGAAACTTCGGCTCGATCGTCAAAATCGCCACGGCAAGCGTCGAAGAACTAAAAACTTTTGTCGGCGAAAAGACGGCGAAAGATATTGTCGAGCATTTTGAGCGGCAAAGGAAACTTAGCCAGCCTTAATTTTCAATATAATTTCATTAACCAAACCGGAATTATAATTGTGAGTTGGGCGATTGCAATCGTACAGCCAACGATTGCTACTTCTACTCCATTTCTATTTCTGCTTTTTATCTCTCTAAATGCCAATACCGCAAAAAACACAGCCATCGGGGCTAAAAAACTCACGACTTTAAATCTCATCGAACCTGACATAAGTTGATAAACATCATCACCAAACTCAAATTTCAGAAATGAAACCCAAGAAATTGCTGATACAACTAGGCAAAGCACAGAATATACAGAAATCTTTTTTTCCGTCGAATACAACTTTCTGATTAAAAAAGAATACTCTTTTGAAGAAATATGTCCGCAATCAAATAATTCGTCCAATCTTTCGTCAGGTATGGTTGAGTCTTTCAAATCAACAACTTCTGTGTAAGTTTTTTGAAACAATGTATCGCTAAAATCTTTCATAAACCGATTCCTCCTGAAATAATGGCTTCCAGCTAATTTATATATTCTAATTATTTCATAAAACCCGAAAATTTGAAAGATATTTTGTCCAATCGCCGCCAAAACCGCTAAACTGAATAAATATGAAAGTTTCACGCATTTCGGCATCAAGCTATTCAAATACGGCACCGTTGATTTGGTCGTTCATATACGGTACAAATCGCGGCAAAGTTGAGGTTATTTTGGATACTGCGCCGTCGCGTTCGGCAGAATTGTTGGCAGAAAATCGGGTTGATGCGGCGCTTGTTCCCGTGATTGCATATCAGTTGATTGAAAATGTGCGACTTTTCCCGAAGGTTTGCGTCGGGGCGAAAGAGAAAGTTAAAAGTGTTTGTTTGATTACGAAAGGCGAAGATTTGGCTGACGTGAAATCAGTTTCGCTCGATATTTCGTCGAAAACTTCGGTGGCTTTGACAAAAATCATCTTTCGGGAATTTTTGAACTTTGAACCGATTTGGACGAATTCACCGCCGAATTTGGACGCAATGTTAAGCGATTCGGATTGTGCGTTGTTAATCGGCGATCCGGCGTTATTGGTTGATAACACACGGTTTAGAGTTTTTGATTTGACGGAAGTTTGGAAAAGTTACACAAATTTCGGCTTTGTTTTTGCGATGTGGATGACGCAACGCGAAAGTTGCGCGATTGATTTTGTTTCCGCCCGCAACGAAGGTTTGACGCATTTGAACGAAATTATCGCCAATTACGAAAACGAAATCCCGCTCACACGCGAACAATTTAATGATTATTTAACGCAAAATATCGCGTTTGAGATTGACGATTCGATGCAAAAAGGATTACAACTTTATTATAAGTTGGCGCAAAAACATAAACTGATCGAACGAAATAAACCGTTAATATTTTTGAGTTGACTGATTCGGAATTAAAATCAAACACCTTTTTATGACAAAAAAACTAACCGTTGTTGTCGGCTTTTCGGCAATCTTTTTATTGTGTATTTCAACCTTTTTCGTGGCAAGTTCGCAAACTTCCAATTCATTAAACGAAGGCTTTGAAGCCGGCGGAAAAACAGGTTACGCAGCCGCCAACGCAACACTCGGCTCCGGCATTTGGACGTTGAACGATGCCTTGACCGGCAATTTGGCAACCGATCGTAAAGTCGGAAATTTTGCCGCTCGAATCCAAAATCTCGGCAGATTGACGATGAAATTCGACATTCCGACCGCGAGAAACGTCACAATTAAACACGCGGTTTTCAGTTCCGACGGCACCAGTGCTTGGGAATTATGGAAATCATACAACAAAGGCGGAACGTGGACAAAAGTCGGGGCGACTGTTACGACAAGTTCGACGACGCTTGCCACGGCAACATTTGCCGTTAATTATCAAGGAAGCGTTCGATTTGAAATTCGCAAAGTTTCGGGCGGCACAAATCGTCTGAACATCGACGATATTATTGTCGAAAGTTATGTTGCTCCAACACCGACTCCGACTCCGACAGCAACGCCGACACCAACTCCGACAGTAACGCCAACGCCAACGCCGACACCAACGCCTGTTCCGGCTCAAAACGTTCATTTAACGATGGGAAATCCGAGCAACGCGGTAACGGATGCGGTCAATTCGCAAAATAATTATTTGATGATTAAAGATCAATACGATCTTTCATACAATCGCGGAAAAGCAATTCCGAATTGGACTTCGTGGCATTTAGATTCAACGTGGATCGGTTCGGCGGCTCGCCAAAATGACTTTCGGGCAGACACAACTCTGCCGGCAGGTTGGTATCAAGTCGGTTCAAGTTCTTATTCGGGTTCGGGTTACGATCGCGGACATATGTGTCCGTCGGGCGACCGCACAAGTACCGTTGCCACGAATTCGGCAACATTTTTGATGACAAATATGATTCCGCAAGCCCCGACCAATAATCAAACTATTTGGGCAAACTTTGAAAGTTATTGCCGAACATTGGTGACGGCGGGCAACGAACTGTACATTATTTCGGGTGGAAGCGGGGCGAGCGGTTTTATCGACAACGGCAATATCACCGTTCCGACGACAACGTGGAAAGTCGCGGTTGTCTTGCCGAGCGGCACAAACGATGTTTCGCGTGTAACCGGCACAACCCGCACGATTGCCATCAGTTTGCCGAATACGAACAACGTGGTCAGCGATTGGCGACAATATCGGACAACCGTTGATGCGGTTGAATCGGCAACGGGTTACGACTTTTTCTCGAATGTCGATTCAGCGATTCAAGCCCAAATCGAATCGGTTGTTGATACGCAATTCGTTGACGACAGCGATATTTTTATGGATAAATACGCACAAAACGAAGTTGAATTTGAAGCCTTAATCAATCCGATTAAACAAACAAAATAACGCAAAGATACGCGAAATAAAAAGCCTGCCGAATTAGTTTTCGACAGGCTTTTTTGTTTGAAGTTGTTTGTGAAAATGGAGACGAAGAGGTTCGAACTCTCGACCTTCGCATTGCGAAAGTTAAAAATTGATTTTACCTAAATTTGTTTGCGTTTATAACGTGTTGAAAAACAACGGTTTAGGTTA
Source organism: Acidobacteriota bacterium (assembly GCA_031430435.1). GTDB lineage: Bacteria > Acidobacteriota > Blastocatellia > Pyrinomonadales > Pyrinomonadaceae > JANNVK01. The sequence goes on along the minus strand of JANPBM010000055.1, from coordinate 1,824 downwards.
TTCTCAAATTGCTTAAATTTGCTTGTCGCGGTCAGATTTTGCAGACTTCGCACACAATCCGCACACAAATTTTTGCTTACTTTACTAATGACAGCTCATATTTTCAGTTGACGTTCACACTTGCCGCTTTCTCTATGCTTTCAACGGTTTGCCAATCAACATCAAGATTTTCTTGCTCGGCTTCTTCGCATAATTTAAACAATTGCTGATCCAAACTTGCATCATCGCCAAACAGCTTTTTGTATTTGGTATTAAAAGCGGTCATCCAATAATACTTGCCGTAAAACAACTCCGGTTCGCCTTTTGGAGATTCAAGAAACTCAGGGAGGTATCTAAGTATCAATTGATTCGTTAAAGATTCCGAAATAAATTTATTCTTTAATAAACTCTTATCAATTTTTACACCTTTTGAATTAAGTAAATTTACTAATTTATCGTTATCAATAAATTCTTTAAGTTTTATTTCTTTTATTTTATCCATTTTGCTCACCTAATTATTCTGGAAGATATTTAACCAGTATGTCAACACCTTTTTCTTTGAAAAACTTTGTTAATTGATTTACGGTTTCTTTGTCAGAAACTAACCACTCTACTTTGAGTCCATTGTACTTTGCTCCTTCAACTTGACGAGTTGCTTCATCAAGAATCTTTTTCCTCAAAAATTCAGGCTTATCATAAACTTTGTAAATTGACTTATCGGCTTGCATTACTAATTTTCCATCCTGTAATGCACTTTGACTGATATTTTCAAACTGAACGTATCCGCCTTTTGGAGATTTGACATAATAGCTTTCATTGTTTGGGTTTATTTTTCGCTCAAAAGCGTCCACTCTCGGATTATTCTGTGGGGTTCGTTTTCCCCAAAATCCTTTTCCGTCAGGTCTTACCTCTATTTCTTGTATTCCCCACTTTATTTTTTCTGTATAAACACCTGCTTTACTTAACTTATTTATATTTGTGCTTTTTATCCCGACTTCATCAATCTTATCGGCAAGATTTAACTCAATCATTTGTTCACGATAAAGTTTTTCGATATATGGTTTAACCTTTTCGCCAAACTTTTCAACCATCTGAGTTGAAAATTCACCAAACTTTACTGCACCTTTACTTATTTTGTTACCTGCGACAACAGCCATATCAGCTAACACATCAACCGGAATGCCAGAATATACTGTTGTTGCTAAAGCCTTTCTCGCTCTTTCTCCTGCCAAACTCGCCGCTTCATCTGAAAACTTCTCCGCTATTTTCGCCTTTGTCAATGATTTCAAATCGCCGAGTTTGGTCAACAAATTCTTGATCGCGGGAATTTCTTTCACGCCTTCAAGTGCAATCCCGACACCTTTGCCGATGACAATATCGGTTGCAATCATTCCGACTGCGTAACCCGCACCGTACGGAATGCTGTTGATGCCGTCTCTGGTCGTGAACGTATCTTTTATCTTACTTTTCACGGCTTCCGCAATTTTGCCAACATCTTCCGCCGTCAAACTGCCTAAAGCAACCGCGACATCTTTTATTGCTCCAAGAGTTTCAAGCGGATGTGCGATCATTGTTGCCGTGCCGACAAGGTTATCTTTTACGCCGTCAACCGCTCCTAAAATAAATTGGCTGACAGGATTATTTCTGTCTATTTCGGCTTTTATTTTCTCGACTTCATTAACTTGAGACTGAACAATTTTATAATTTTCGTTGATCTTTATTTGGTCTTTGACCGACACATCAAAGTAAACCGCCGTTTTGTTGCCGACATTGCCTTTGATATTCACATTATCGGCTTTTGCTCCTTGAGCAATCGACATATTGGCGATTTGGTTATAATTTTCA
>JANPBM010000054.1:0-32946 GCA_031430435.1 Acidobacteriota bacterium | reverse complement strand
TCGGAGCGGAAATAATTGGATAATCCGCAACAGTTCAACGGGTCAAACGGAGACAATCGCGTGGCAAAATGCGGGCGATACGGCGGTGCAAAACGATTACGACGGCGACGGGAAAGTTGACATTGCGACGTGGAATTCATCGACGGGCAACTGGTTTATTCGGCAATCGGGCAGTAATAATTCGTTGCGGCAAGTGAGTTGGGGAACGGCGGGAGATATTCCCGTGCCGGCGTATTACCGAAGATAGTGAAAAACTAAAAGTGAAAAATGCAGAAACACGCACGTTAGTTAGCGAAGCTACTGTGTAAACTGAGCCGCCAAGCGTGTAAATTGACTTGCGAAGCGTTTAAATCAACAAAACAAATATGTAAAACAAAACAAATATGTAAATTGACTTGCGAAGCGTGTAAACATCAAAAATGGCTGTGTAAATCAAACGGAGGACGATGTAAATGAACGACAGAGAGCGAAATAGATACAATATGTTGGTGAAAGTCCGACAATTTGGTACGGAAAACAGTTTTGATACGCCAAACAGCTCGATTGGAGCGGAAAGTTTGGTCGAAATCGGTAACGGAATAGAAGGTTTACGGACGCATTCAGCCGTGCAAACTTCAAACGCAACAACTAAAACAAGCAACCGAAAATCTGCAATACGAGACGCAATCCGCAACAAGTTAAAAACAATTTCGCGAACGGCAAAAGCCATCGCCATTGACAAAACCGAATTTAATCAAGTATTTCGTTCACCCGCAAGCAACAACGATCAAATGCTGATTTCAACCGCCCGTTCGTTCGCCGCTGAAGCCACGAAAATCAAAGCAGATTTCATTAAATACGGTTTGTCCGATGATTTTATCAACGAACTAAACGATGACATTACGCAGTTTGAACAAGCGTTAAGCGATTCCGCCGCGACCAAAATTGAAGCGACAAGTGCCGTCGCCGCGATTGACGAAAATATGCGGACAAGTATGAACGCCTTTCATCGTTTAGACGCATTTTACAAAAATATCTATCAAAATAATCCGGTAAAACTCGCCGCTTGGATTTTGGCGAGCCATGTTGAACGGATTGCGAAGAAGAAAAAAGAAACACCGAAACCATAGGAACTTGAGATACGAGAAATTCACAATTAGAAAGAGGTTTATGATGAACAAAATATTTAATCAGCGTGTAGTTTTATCCGTATTAAACTTGGGTTTAATTTTAATGTTAGTAATTGTTGCTGTGGCTCAAAATAGCACGACATCAACACCGTCAGCAACTTCTAACTCACTTGGGGATGTTAGTGGAATTGGAAAGCAAGAGTTTAGTAGCCTGTACGATGGTTCATTGAATTTTAACCTTCCGCTTTTAAATATTGGAGGGCGTGGAAGCGTTGGTTATTCACCGAATCTAAAGTTTAAGCAAGAATGGTCAGTTGACACTTCTTATGACCCTCATGCAAATCATAATCACCCTCAGAACCCTACTGACCCGTATTTCACATTCACATATAAGTATTCCGGAACAGATACTCACTCGTTTGGCTCATTATATATCGGATACGGACCAGGTGTTATAACTGTTAAAAGGGAAAAAAGTAAGCGTTATAGTGGAAACCAATACAATGGTCTTTCAAGAATCATTTTTACCGGACAAAACGGTTCGACTGAACTTATAGATGACTTGTGGAAAGGGGAAAAACGCCCAATTACTAATGTCCCTAATACTGGAATATCTCGTGGAAGGTTTTTTACAAGCTATGATGGTTCTTCTGTCAAATTTATTTCGGATACTAATATATCTGATCTTGGTCCTACCGATGTTTGTTTTGAAGGTTTTCCGTCTTGTGGGGAAGTGTACAGACCTTCAGGTTACATAAAATTTGATAATGGTGGAGAATACAGAGTTGAAAATGGTTACATAACCTTAATGAAAGACCGTAACGGAAATGGATTGTTTTTTTCATACGATTCCTCCGGTAAAGTTACTAGTGTTACTGATTCATTAAAAAGAGTTGTTCAATTTGAGTATGACGTTCAAGATGTAGAGCCATTTGGTTTGTGCGATAGGATTACATACAAAGGTTTTGGTGGAGCATCAAGAGTAGTTCGTGTTTCTAAAAAGCAATTGAACGATGCTTTGAAAAATGGAGAAACACTTTTTAGTGGTTTTGGTACTGGTTACAATTATGTGCCTATACCTAAGGTTATTTCATCTGTTTGGTCTCCTGACGGAAGAAGCCAAACATTTAAGTATAATGGTTATGGTGAACTGGCAAGAATAGAATATCCAACAGGTGGAGTCGTTGAATACGATTACCAGCCGGTTTCTGATGCTCAAGATATTTTGGGCTTTGTTTTTAATGGCGATGTGTATGGCGGTAGCGGTCCGGATCATGCTTTTAACCCTCCATATGTTAACTATGCTTATATTTACAGGCAAATGACGGAGAAAAGAGTATATTCGCAGGGGAATATTTTAGAAAATAAACAAACATATAATGTACAAGACTATTATTCACCAAGTGGCGGTGAGACGGTTTCTACCGTAGATACATTCGATGGACAAACTGGTAATAAATTAGCCGTAACCAGACATTATTTAAAGGGTAATGTAAGTTATTCCAAACAAGCAGGTGGTGAAGCCTTTGATTATAGAAATTGGAGAGATGGAAAAGAATACAAAACCGAAATATTAAGCCCAAGCACAGCATCTGTCTTAAAACGCAGTGAAAGTGATTGGCAACGCGGCGGATATTTTACTTGGAGTGATGGAACGCAATTAGACATTAACCCAAGAGTTGCAGAAAGCCGAAGTTTTGATGTGCCGAGTAATCTTCAAACAAAAACTACATATTCTTACGACCAATACAATAATGTTATAGATACATTCGAATATGATTACGGTGTTGGGCAAGCCGGACAATTCTTGAGAAGAAGCCATACAAATTATGTTGATTTAGGCGAATACTTGAGAAGAATACCAACTCAATCTTGGGTTTCATCCGATATTGCGGGAAGCAACAAAGTAGCTTTAACGCAATACGAATATGATAATTACAGCACATATCCGCTTGTTGACAGGTACAATGTAGTCGGACACGATACGGCAAACTACGGAACAAGTAAAACAATTCGCGGAAATGTAACCAAAACAACAAGCTACACAGATGCACAGAATCAAACAGGTGCAATCACAAGCAAAGCTCAATACGATATTTTAGGAAATGTTGTTAAAACAATTGATCCTAAAGGAAATGCTTCAACCATTGATTATGCAGACAGGTTTGGTTCACCTGACGGAGAAGCACGTTCAAATTCTGCTCCAAGTCAATTGAACGGACAAAACACTTTTACATTTGCGACAAGTGCAACAAACGTATTGGGTTATACCGCATATAGCCAAATTGATTATTGGACAGGATTAAATGTAAATACCGAAGATATAAATGGAATCATTTCAAAATCTTTATACAATGATCCATTAGACAGACCAACTCAAACAGTTTCAGCCGTCGGAACAACAAAAGAAATTCAATCAAATATTATTTATGATGATGAACATCGTAGAATTGAAACAAAAAGTGATTTGTTTGCCTTGAACGATAATTTAACCAAAAGCGAGACTTTTTACGATAGTTTAGGTAGAACTTTTGAAAATCGCAGATATGAAAACGGCGGTTATATTGTTGCCAAAACAGAATTTGATTCACTTGGAAGAACAAAGCGTGTTACAAATCCGTACCGACCTTGGCAGAATGAAACTGCTGTTTGGACAGAAGTTTTTTATGATGAATTGGGACGTACCATAAAAACAAAAACGCCTGATAACGCAGAAGTCATTACCGAATATGGAGCGAACTATATAACCGTAACAGATCAAAGCGGAAGAAAACGCAGAAGCATCTCAAATGCTCAAGGCGTTGTTCGAGTTGATGAGCCAAACGCACAGGGCGAACTTGGCGATGTTACAAATCCAAATCAGCCGACACATTATCAATACAATACATTAGGAAATTTGGTAAAAGTTACGCAAGGCAATCAAAATCGTTATTTCTTGTATAATTCAATCGGACAACTGGTACGAGTTCGTCAGCCTGAACAAGGAACAAATCCAAGTTTGGCTAAAACTGACCCGATTACAGGAAATAATGATTGGTCAACTGGTTCGACTTATGACGTAACCGGAGAAGTTTTGACAACAACAGATGCAAAAGGTGTAACAATCTCCAACACTTACGATATATCAACTCGACCGCTAACAACGACTTACAGCGATAATACACCGGCTGTCAGTTATGTTTACGATGATTCAAGTATCCCATTTAGCAAATCGAAATTGACAAAAATCACAAACGGAATTTCAACTACTGAATACACAAGTTTTGACAATTTGGGAAGGTTATTGACTCACAAACAAACAACAGATGGCAATATTTACACGACAGGTTACAAATATAATTTGCGTGGCGATATAACCGAACAAACTTATCCAAGCGGAAGAGTTGTAAAAACTACACTTGACAGTAACGGCGGTGTGGCAACGGCTGAGAGTCAAAAAAATGCACAAAGTTCGTTCAAAAAATATGCGAGTCAGTTTGTTTATAATTCAACCGGAACAATTGCTTCAATGAAACTTGGTAACGGATTATTTGAAACCGCCAAATATAACAACCGTCTGCAAGCTATCGAAATGGGTCTCGGCAATTCAACCTCGACAACCAATTTATGGAAAGTAAACTATAATTACGGCACAATCGAAAATAACGGAAACATTAAATCACAAACTGTAAATAGTGGAAGTGTCGTATTTAATCAAAGCTATCAATATGATTCATTGAACAGAATTACCGAAGCCAAAGAGGTTTCAAATAGTGTCGAGACTTGGAAACAAACTTTTGGTTACGACAGATTCGGAAACAGAACGCAGTTTTCACAAGTTATTGAAAACCAACAATTTGCCATCAACAATCAAACATTGCCACAAGTTGATATTGCCAATAATCGTTTTACAACCGGACAAGGTTACGAATATGATTTAAACGGAAATATCATCAAAGATACGCAAAACAGACAATTTACATTTGACGGAAATAACAAGCAAACCGAAGTAAAAAACGCCAATAATCAAGTTATCGGGAATTACTTTTATGACGGCGAAGGTTCGCGGGTCAAAAAAGTTACAGCAACAGAAACAGTTATATTCGTCTATAATGCGGTAAAACAATTGGTGGCAGAATATTCAACGCAAGTAAATACAAATCCACAAGTTACATATCTGACAAATGACAATTTGGGAACACCAAGAATTAAAACAAATGCACAAGGGCAAACTATTTCAAGAAATGATTATCTCCCGTTTGGTGAAAACCTTTACACATCACAAAGAACCGCAACATCTAAATATGGAGTGCAGGATAATGTAAAGCAAGGTTTTACCGGCTACGAACGTGATGGTGAAACTGGGTTGGATTATGCGAAGGCTCGTTATTATAACAACCAATATGGACGATTTACGGCAGTAGATCCAATGCTAGCATCAGGGATAAGTGCAAACCCACAGACATTTAACAGATATGCTTACGCATTGGCGAACCCACTTCGATTTGTTGATAAAACTGGAGAGTATAATGTTGATGTGCATCAATTTTTGACAATGGCTTTGGCTTACGCATCTGGATTTTCGTTATATGATTCGTATATGATTGGGGTAGCAACACAGCATACTGATGACGACCCAAACAAACAACCTATGTGGGGTTTAAGCCCTGATTGTACTTGTGATGCCACAGGATATGGGCGTAGAAGAGATTACCACTTTACAACGTCTGGAAGACGAGCGGAGCTTTGGTCATTATTTGAGGAAAATTCTGCGTATGGGAATAGGGATAGTGCCATTACTGGGCTAGGTGACTATCTTCACTCTCAAGAGGATTCATATTCGCATGCCGGATTTGGTCCTGGAGTGGGACAAACACCAGCGGGATTTTACTATAATTATCGTTCGCCAGAAGGACTAGAATCTAATGGCGTTCCGGGATGGTCAAGAGCTTACGCTGAGGCTGTTGATATTACTACTAATGACCCTAAAAAAGCAGAAAAGATGGCTCAAGATATTTTCGGAAGATTATTGGTGGCACGGGAAGTAATGGATAGGGATGGAACTTCAAAAAGTGGAGAAGATCCATTCGGGCTTTTCAAAACCAATACCCCGCTTAAGTTTGAAGATATTAGGGCGGCAACTGTGGCATTTATTATGGCTAAAAAAGATACTGATGAAGAAATTGAAGCAGCTACAATTGCATTATTTAAAGAAATTATGAAAATACAAGAGAACAAGGACAGAGACCCACCTGCAAGAGGTTACGGCTAGCCGAAAGGCTAGCATACTTTTAAAAACCTTTGAATACAGAAAAGATAGAATAGAAAATATAAGGAAAAACACATAATGAATAGATGGGTATTATTTAGCTTTATTTACATGCCAATATATTTTTGCTTGGCAATTTCTTTTTTTCCGATGGATAATTTTAGCAGGTGGGGGACATTAGTTTTTTTACCGCCACTTGCTACCTTTCCAGTTGTTTTTTTCGCATTGTATTTCTTAAACAGACTTAGTGGTTCTTATAATAGAAAGATTTTTATTTCACTAATGGTGTTCCATTACTTATGTACTTTGATTTTGGTTTTTAACCAATTAGTTTCAGCCGATGAATTAAAACTCACAATAAAAATGTTTGAGAGCTATCGTATCAGTTTTCTATTTACAATCGTGTGGTATATCGCTGGTCAACTAGTTATATGGTTTTTCTTTGTGAAAGGGTTGAGAGCAAAACTACCAAAAGAACTATCATAATTTGAAAAATGACCAAAGTATTATTTATCATTCGTGGATTACCTGGAAGCGGAAAATCAACGCTTGCAAATGCTATTTGTAAACGAGTATTTTCATCCGATATGTTTTTTGAAAAAGACCGCAATTATAACTTTGACGCTTCAAAAATAAAAGAATCTCATCAATGGTGCGAATCTCAAGTTGAAGCCACAATGAAACAAGGTATAGAAATGATTGCAGTTGCCAATACATTTACGGAAGAATGGGAAATGTCGCCGTATTTTGAAATGGTAGATAAATATGGTTACCAAGTTCATTCAATTATTGTCGAGAATCGACATGGAAGCAAGAATATACATGGTGTTTCCGATGAGAAAGTGGAATTGATGTCCGATAGATTCGATATTATGTTATGAATACTGAGAAATTTACACCTCAAGAAACAATCAAATATTTGAACGAACAATTGCTGGATAATTTAATTATACTTGAAAGTGATTCGGAGAAACATGCGGTTATTGGTTTTCGTAATTACGAAAAAGTGTTTGCCCTGAAACTGCCATTACCTTTTCCTGTTACCAAAGATGATGAAAGTGTCGAAAGCTATCTAAATCGAATAAATGACTCTTTTCCGCCATATACTATTGTGATGATTCAAGCTGATTATTGTGCAGTGGGTTATTTTGAGAGTGGTGAAGTATCGCAACATAAAGCCTTACGCACATATATGACTCGAAAAAAGAACGGCAAGAATCAACTTACATATTTGTCAAGCGGCGGCAGAGGCGGAACTTCCGGCGGACAATTACGTCTGCAAAATGCGTTACATTTTTTTGAGGACATTAACGAAACCTTGAATGAATGGAACAAAACAACTAAACCCGAACGCATTTTTTACAGTTGTCCGATTAAAATGTGGCAATATCTTTTTAACGGCAAAGTGAAATGTTTTTTCGACAAAAAAGATAGCCGATTACATAAAATCCCGCTCGATGTCGGCATCCCGAATTTTGAAGAAATGATGCGTGTTAATAAGAAAATTTCATTCGGTTATTTGACTGTCTTTAACCCTTAACCTTTTCCAAAAAAAAACTACATTCCTTTGTAATTCGGTCCGCCGCCGCCTTCGGGCGTAACCCAATTGATTATCTGATACGGATCCATCACATCGCACGTTTTGCAATGGACGCAATTTGAAAAGTTGATTTTCAATTCTCGGCGACCTGTTTTCGGATTATTTTCCATCTCGTAAACCGATGCGGGACAAAATCTTTGACACGGATTTCCGTATTCTTCCAAACATTTAGTCGCGCAAATATCGGTATCGGCAACGTGCAAATGCGCCGGCTGATCTTCGACGTGGGCAACCGTCGCGTGAAAAACATCGGTCGGTTTATCAAACGTCAATTTACCGTCAAACTTGGCAGCTTCGCCGTAAAGCTGTTCGATGTTGTCGCCTTTATAATTGTAATCGGCGAGTTTTTTCATCCGTTCGTGTCCGACTGTGTGATGCGATTTCTCGAAAATTCCCCATGAACGTCCGCCCGTGATGAACTGCAATCCGCCGTCCGCAAGTGCCAGCCAACGACCTTGTTGAAACGAACCGTGAAAATTTCGGACAGGGTGAAGTTCGTCGTAAAGCCACGAATTATTTACTTTTTCGTCGTATTTTCGCAAAACTTCGGCGGAAAAATTATCTTTTTGCAACGCATAAAAAATAGTTTCGGCGGCTAACATTCCGCTTTTTATCGCCGTGTGAATTCCTTTGATGCGCTGACCGTTGAGAAAAACTCCGCTGTCGCCGACAATCAAAACGCCGTCCGCGTAAAGTTTCGGCATCGTGTTCCAACCGCCGGCGGCAATCGTTTTTGCGCCGTATTTGAGCATTTTTCCGCCTTCTAAAATCTTCGCAACTTCCGGATGAGTTTTATATTTTTGAAATTCGGCGTGCGGATCAATCAGCGGATTCAGATAATCCAAACCCGTTACATAGCCGATGCTGACCATATTATTTTTCATTCCGTAAATCCAACCGCCGCCGTAAGTCTTTGTATCGGAAGGGAATCCGAGCGTGTGAATAACTATTCCTTCTTTGATATTTCCCGCCGGAACTTCCCACAATTCTTTTATTCCGAGCGAAAACATTTGCGGTTCTTTGCCTTCGTTCAAACCTAAACGCTCTGAAATTTGTTTCGTCAAATGTCCGCGCGAACCTTCGCCTAAAACAGTAACTTTCGCCAATAAATCAACGCCGGCTTCAAAATTTCCTTTTTTATGACCTTCCTTGTCGATGCCTTTGTCGCCTGTGCGAACGCCGATAACCGCGTCGTTTTCATCGTACAAAACTTCGGAAGCAGGGAATTCGGGGAAAATGTTCACGCCTTTTTCCTCACATTTTTCCGCCAGCCATTCGCACATTTTACTGAGTGAAATCAAGTATTTGCCTTTATTTACCAGCGGCGGCGGCGTAATCGGCGGTTTGATTTTACGTTTTCGCCCTAAATACCAAAACGCATCTTCGGAAACTTGTGCGTCAACCGGACAACCTTGCGCCAGATAATCGGGCATCAATTCTTTAATTCCTTTCGGATCCATCACCGCGCCCGACAGAATATGAGCGCCGACAACCGAGCCTTTTTCGACAATCGCAATCTCTAAATCGGCAAATTTACCCGATTCTTTGATAAGTCGTTTCAAATGATAAGCCGCCGCCAAATTTGCCGGTCCCGCGCCGACAAAAACTACGTCCATTGGTAATTGTTCACGTTCCATAATTTTAAAAATGAATGGTCATTCAGTCCAATGAAAATAGTAGCAAAGCACGCGCGAAAACTCTAGTCAAAAAGTCAAAAACGTTGTAAATTGAGTGATTGGTTTATTTAATCACTATGGTTTATTTAACAAAAAAAATCGCGGCGGTTTTGATTTTGATAATCGGACTTGCGGCTTGCCAAAAAACGCCGGTCAAATACAACGATAAAATCCCGCCGAAAATTTTGTGGGCGTGGGAACGCGAAGAAGATTTGCGGTTTTTGGATGCCGATAAAATCGGTGTGGCTTTTCACGCTCAAACAATTTTTTTGCAAGGCGACGAAGTTGTTTTGAAACCGCGCCGACAACCTTTGCAAGTCAATGAAAACACATATCTTATCGCCGTTACACGGATTGAAACAAGCAAACAAACTCGTCCGAATTTATCGAAAAAACAGTTGACGGAAACAAACGATTTAATCTTAAAAACTTTGCAACTTAAAAACGTTAAAGCACTTCAAATTGATTTTGACGCGGTTGTTTCCGAGCGTGATTTTTATCGCAAATTACTAAAAGATTTGCGTCCCCAAGCGGCAAAAGAAATTCCTTTGACAATCACGGCTTTGGGTTCGTGGTGTATGTCCGATAATTGGCTTGCCGATTTGCCGATCGACGAAGCCGTGCCGATGCTTTTTGACATGGGAACGGAAGATAAATCGGTCAAGTCGTTTTTGGCTTCAAACAAAGATTGGAACGAGCCTTTGTGCCGCACAAGTTACGGTTTGTCGATAAATCAGCCGGTAGATTATAAGTTTTTGCCCGACAGAAGATTTTATTATTTCAGTTCAAATTCGTGGAAACCCGAAAATTTAAGTCAGATACGATAAATATATGAAAATTACCCTGCGTTTTATTTTTAGTTTAACCGTTGTAACCGGTTTGTTTTTCAATAGTTTAACGCCTCTGTTCGCGTGTGCGGACGGCGGCGGCGGATTCATTTTTAATTTCAGACGACACGCCGATTTTCCTCTGCAAAATTATGCGGCGGGAAAAATCGGTATTGTGCCGCGAAGTTACGGCAGAATGTCTTTGTTTGTTTTTTATCGTGAACTGAACGGAATGCCGTTGACCAAAAACGAGCAGAAAATCTTTGTTTCGACCCTGAATCGCCGAATCGACATCAGCGGTCAAAAAGCCGATGCGACGGCAAACGCGAATAAATCGACCGATTATATTGCCCGGTGGCAAGAATTGCGAAAAACCGTTACGGGCAATGACGTTAAACTCGACACCGACAAAATGCGTGATTATGCAAGTTACGCAAATTGTTTGCCCGCTTCGATTGAAACCGCGACCGCAACGCTCAAAGAACGTTTAAGATCTCACGGAACAAACGAAAATACAAAAGAATGGCTTGCCGGACAGGGCAAAGTTTTCTCGAATTGCGGCGAAAAAGGAAACACGCCCGATGCGGTTTCCGAGTCTGCTCCGACTTGGTTAAAAAAAGACAGAACTTATCAAATTGCCGCGTCGAAATTTTACACGGACGATTTTGCGGGTGCGAGAAAAGATTTCGAGGCAATCGCCGGCGATGATGATTCGACTTGGAACAACACCGCAAAGTATTTAATCGCCAGAACTTACATCCGCGAAGCAAGTTTTATCGTTGCCGACGATTACGCCGACAACGACGAGCAAAAAAAGAAAAACGAAGAGTTGAAAAAACAAAAATACGAACTTTTCACAAAAGCCGAAAATCAATTAAACTCGATTTTGAAAGATAAATCGTCGGCGAATTTTCACGCATCGGCGGAAGGTTTGCTCGGCGTTGTCAAATATCGCAATCGACCGCTTGAACGAGTGCGGGAATTATCGGAAACTTTGTTGCAAAGCGGTGAAAATCTTAATTTGGAAAATGATTTGACCGATTTTATTTGGTTGCTCGACAAAGCCGAAAACGGCACGCCCGAAGCACGAGCAAAGTTTTTGGAAAACAACTTTACCGACTGGCTGTTCACTTATCAGAGCGAAGAAAAAACTTCGATTAAACACGCTTACGACGAGTGGAACAAGACAAAAAACGCCGCGTGGTTTATCGCCGCCGTGACAAAAGCCGATAAATCAACACCGTTTCTCGCGGAATTATTAACCGAAGCAGATAAAATCAAATCGGATTCGGTCGGTTTTGCCACCGTTCGCTTTCATCAAATTCGACTTTTATCGGAAAGCGGAAAACGAGCCGAAGCCAAGAAAAAACTCGATGAAGTAAAAATGACGGATTATGCCAAATCGACGCAAAACAAGTTTATTTCGCAAAAGATGATTTTGTCGGAAAGTCTCGCCGATTTTGTAAACTTTGCCCAAAGAACGCCGGCGGATTATGTTGATTCGGAAAACGAACAAGAAGTTTCGGCAACGGAATATCCCGAACAAATTGCGATGAAAAGCAAAAAAATGTTCGACGAAGACGCACTGGATTTTATTAACACGAGAATTCCGCTTTCAACCATGCGGGAACTGGCACTCGACAAAAAACTCGGAGATTCAACGACAAAAGCCTTAACCAAAGCGGTTTGGACGCGGGCGGTTGTTTTGAACGATGAACAGATCGAGAATGAAATGTCGCCGTTATTGGCAAATTTGGGCAAAGACTACGAGCCGTTTATCGGGAATTATCAAAAAGCGGTCGCCGCCGCCGACAAAGAAGCGGCGCGTTTGATGTTGATTTTGCGGCTTCCCGCAGTAAGTCCGTACATTGAATCCGAGCCGTTTGGAGATCAAGACCCGACCTACGTTTCCACGGGCGGTTGGTGGTATTTGCAAAAAACGCGAGACGTTGACGATGACGGTTTTGCGAAAGTTTCGCCCGATTTTCTCGGTGAACAAAAAGCGAAAACTGCCGCAAACGAACTTGAACAAATAACGAAATCGGGCGAATCGGCAACTTTTCTGGCTCGCCGAACCATTGCTTTTGCCGGGCAAAATCCGCAACATTCGCAAACGCCGGAATTGCTTCATTTAGCCGTTCGAGCGACTCGTTACGCCGGACAAGACAAACAAACTTTGGCACTTTCAAAACAAGCGTTTGATATTCTGCGTAAAAATTATCCGACCAATCCGTGGACAAAGAAAACGCCTTATTATTACGGTATCAAAGACGAATAACGGAGTAGTCGAACTAAAAAACACCACCGCCGAGAACCCGAATTTCGCAGTTTTTCAACTGTGTTTTTCGGTGATTCGGCGGCAATAAACTAAAAATATGTGTCGAAAAAAACTTGATAACGTCATCAAATTTGTAATTACCGCAAGTTTAACTTGTTGTATTTTTTTTAATAATGCGCAGATTGGGAATGCTTGCGGACCGGGTTATTTTGCTCCGGTTTTCGAGTTTTCCAACGCGCCCGAACGACCTTGGACAGATTTTGCGAGCGGAAAACTCGGCATTATCAAACCGACGCATCGCAAAGTCGTTTTGTTTGCGGCGTATCGCTATTTGAAAGGCGGCGGTTTTTCGCAAGACGAGCAAAAAGATTTGATCGACGTTTGGGAAGCTGATTTTAATTTCAAAGATCGCGGCGAGACGGATGTTACGGACGCGGTCAAAGCGTGGATAAAAGCTCGTCAAAGTGTTGTCAAAAAAGAAGAAACACTTCCCGCAATTTACGTTGAACGCAGTTACGGCGGTTACGACAGTTTTCCGAATTGCGCGAAAAACGCCTTTGAGGTCGCCAAAGAAACGCTCGAAAATCGCAGTTCAAACAGTGAAAAAGACGTGCAAGAATGGATAAAAGGACAAGATAAAGTTTTTTCAAATTGCGCGGACGGCACGGAATTGCCGAACAAACTAGGACAAGATTCGCCCGAATGGTTGCAAAAAGATCGTGAATATCAGATTGCCGCCGCGTTGTTTTATTCGACCAAATTCGGCGAAGCCCGCGAAAAGTTCGAGAAAATCGCCGAAGATTCCGACTCGCCGTGGAAAGAAACTGCCGATTATCTGGTCGCTCGAACGCTGATTCGCGAAGCAAGTGTCGGGACAGTTCTATACAGCTATTTGGAAAAATTGAACCCGAAATCTAATCAACTTTACGGCGAAGCGGAACAGCGTTTGAATCTCGTGATGTCGCGGTCGCCGAAGTTTGGCGAATCGTCGCAAAAACTTTTGAACTTGGTCAAATATCGTCTGCGTCCCGAAATCCGCGTTCGTGAACTTGCCCAAAGTCTCGAATATCAAACGCCGACGTTGCGACAAGACTTGATTGATTATTCACGGTTGTTGGATAACTTGGAAGCCGATGCGTTGAAAAAAGAAGAGGAAAGAATAAAATCAATGCAAAACACTACTCCTCCCGATCCAAAACTAAAAGAGTACCTGAATAAAACGGAATCGCAATATAAGGAAGTATCTGAAAGAATGGCTGTCTTGGAAGCCAAAGCACCCGTTGTCCGCAAAACTCCTTCAATTCCCGTAATTCCGAGCGAAGCAGAATTGAAAGCAATGATGCAAAAAAGAGATGCTTCACGCACCGATCAAGCAAACATCACGCTTGACGATGTTGATGTCAACGAAAAAAAATTACCGGTAACATTACCGACATATTTGCGTGAAGACGAACTTTCCGATTGGCTGTTTACTTATCAAACCGACGGTGAAGACGCGTTTCTTCACGCATTGGAACGTTTTGAGCAAACTTCGTCCGATATGTGGTTGATGACCGCACTTGCGAAGGCAAACACAACCTCGAAAGATGTCAGCCGTTTAATCAAAAATGCGGGCAAAGTTCCGACAAGTTCGGTTGCTTATCCGACCGTTGCATATCACACCGCGCGTTTGTTGATTGACCAAAAGAAAGAAGTCGAAGCTCGCAAGTTACTTGACGAGGTTTTGAATTCAGCGCTCGATTTACCGATTTCAACGCGAAATGCGTTTGCCGAACAACATCTGAAACTGTCGGAAACGCTCGACGATTTTGTGAAATTTGCCTTGCGAAAACCGTTTGCTTTCGGTTACGACGATAACCGCGAAGTAACGACCATCGCCGCAGTTATTGCCGAACGCAAAGACCAATGGACGGAGGAATACTTCAAAGAGATTTCAAAAGCCGATTGGGACACGCAAATCGACAAAGAATTTGCGAATAAATCGAGTTGGCAAAACAATCTGTTTTTGGATCCCAACGCGGTTCAAAGCATCAACGAATATTTTCCGACCGAAGTTTTATTGCAATTATTAAAAAGCGAAAAACTGCCGGATTATTGGAAAAGCCGTTTAATTCTAACGATTTGGACTCGCGCGTATTTGCTCAAAGACGACAAAACCGCGTTGTTGTCGGCACCCGAAGTAGTGAAAATTAACCCTGAAACCGAAAAATCGATGCTTGCCTTTGTCAACGCCAAAACGCCGATCGAGCGAGATTTTGCAGGTTTGGATATTTTGCTGAAAACCCGAAATTTAACGCCGTATTTGGAAGCGGGATTTGAAAAAGAAGATTACGACGAATTTGATATTTGGACAGACAACCGTTGGTGGTGCGAAAGTTACGACGGCAGTTACGATCCCGGTTTCGGTTCGACCGTAACCCTGAGACCGAGATTTTTGACCGCCGCGCAAACCGCGAAAGCAAAACTTGAACGAACAAAGTTGATGAAAACCGCCGATGCCACGAGTTATTTGACGAAACGGGTTTTCGACCGCTATCGGCTTTTGCCGACCGATAAAAATTTGCCCGAAGCGTTGTATATAATTTATTCGATCAATCGTTGGACAAAATACGGTTGCGGCGATTACAGCCAAGATGCGCGAAATAAAGCGGAAAGGTTGCTCAAGACAAAGTTTCCGAAAAGTAACTTCACGGTGAAAGTGTTTGATGAGCAAGCAAAAGAAAAAGCCGAGTCAAACGGCACAAACTAAACTGCAAATAAAAAAAGCGCGTTGAAATAAATCAACGCGCTTTTGTCTTTTAACCGAAGTTAAAACTATTTGTTGGCAGGCATTGCAGGTTTAACCGCGTCTTTTCCTGTTTCAACAGCTTTGTTAGCCATATCTTTTCCTGTTTCAACAGCTTTGTTAGCCATATCTTTTCCTGTTTCCATTGTTTTGTTGGCAGCGTCTTTTCCTGTTTCAACAGCTTTGTTCGCAGCGTCTTTAACCATATTTCCGGCAGCTGAATTTGCCATATTTCCGGCTGTGTTAGCGGCTGAATTTGCCATGTTTCCGGCTGTGTTGGCGGCTGAATTTACTGCGCCACCGGCTGTGTTAGCTACTGCATTTGTAGCGTTTTTTGCTGTGTTTGTAGCTGTTCCGGCTGCATCACAAGCCATTCCTAAAGCAGCTAATCCTAAAACTGCCGATAAAAATAAAGTCTTTTTCATGTTAATTGTATTCTCCTGTCTTTCTCAAAGTTCAATCTATCTTTCGATGTATTTCAGCCGTCGTTTCCGAACAACTGTTGCCCATCTTTTTGTTTGGGACATTGCACAATATAAAATTCTCAAAGCCGATAGTCAACCGAAAAATGCTCAAAACACGGGTTTTTAGAAAAAAGTTGAAATTTATTTTATTATTTATTTAACCGATTTGGGCAAAACCCGACAAAAATTTGCTCGAATTATTGACTTTCCGACACCTGACGCATTATCTTTGTAATAGGAATTCCTTTCTTTTTCCTGCAAAAACTTCTGCTTTCACAAAGTCAATATGAAAAAAATACCAGTTTTTATAATCACCGTTTCGGTTTTAACTTTGCTCGCAACGTTTGTTACATCAAATCTTGAAATCGGTTTTGAACAAAAATCCGGATTGTTTGCTCTTTTTTTGCTAACAAACGTTTCAAGTGTGCTGTTTTTTTATTTCAAAAACCATGCAAACGGTTTAGGATTTTCGGATTCTGAAAACACGTCAAAGATTTTTACGGATGAATTGGACGAAAAACTTGCTTTGTTGCAAGAGGTTGAAGAGCTTTTCGGCGGTTCGTTAAACTCGGCAGATATGTTTCGGTTGATTATGAGCCGAGTCAACGAAATTATTCCGTTCTCAAGTTGCGCGCTGTTTATTTTAGACGAAACCAAAACACATTTCAGCATCACTAATACGGTCGGCGAAAATGCGGACAAATTGTCGAGTTTTTCGCAAAATTCGCAAGCCGGTTTGGCAGGTAAAACGTTCGCCGAGAGAAAAGCGACGCTCGATAAATTTAATGAACTCGACAAATCTCTGTTGCCGTATCAGGTTTTGAAAAGTGTCGGCAGTTCGATTGGCGTTCCGTTATCTATTGAAAATGAAATTTACGGAGTCCTGAGTTTTTATCACGAAAAAGAAAATTTTTACGATAATAATTCGCTGTTGTTGTCGGAAACAATTTCGAGCCGAGTTTCAAACACCTTCAAACGCGCCATCAATAACGACCTCAGCCTCAGAACGGCACTGACAGATTCGCTCACGCATTTGCCGAACGAACGAGCGTTTTATATGTTGTTGGAACAGCAAATTGCCGAAGCTCAAAGGTTTTTGGAACGCCGACCGTTGACGATTCTGGCGATCGATTTACAAAATTTTGCCGAAATAAACAAAAAATACGGACATATGCAAGGCGATCAAGTGCTGATGTTTATCGCCAAACTAATCAAAAATCAACTTCGCCAAATGGATGTTTTGGCGCGAATTATCAGCGACGAATTTTTTGTGATTTTGCCGACGGCTTCCGAAGAAACAACAAATCAAGTGGTTCAACGGCTTTATTACACAATTTCAAACACCCCGTTTGTTTTTGCCGACCAAACCAAAGTTACCGTTAAATTGAATTTCAGCGCCGCTACGTTTATGAAAGACGGCGACACGGCAGAAGAGATGGTAAAATCCGCGATACGAAAAAAAGAGGTCGAAAAATCCGAAGAAAAATCGACGGTGGTAAAATTTCCCGACAGGTTCAAAAAAAACGCAAGTTAATGTTTCACGGAAACTTCGTGAATGTCCCAAACCTGCGGAACCAAAAACATGACCACGACAAAAACGATGATTGTCAGAATTGTGCCGATTTTGACAAAATCAGTAAACCGATAACGTCCCGGTGTGTAAACCAAGACACACGCGGGTTCGAGCGGTGTCATAAACGAACACGAAGCCGCGTAAGTTATCGCCACGGCAAAAGTTCGCGGGTTTAAGCCGAGAGCGGTGGCGGTTTGAATCGCAACGGGCAAAACGACTAATGCGGCGGCTTGATTCGACATCGGTTGGGTGAGAGCGACCGTCAGCAGAAAAAAGCCTGCCAGCACCGCGATACCTCCGTATTGCCCGAAATAAGTTTTGATAATTTCCGCCAGAAATTGGTCGGCGTGCGTTGTTTCCATCGCCGTTCCGAAACTCATCATACAAGCAATCAGCACCAACAGCCGAAAATCAATCAGCGAATAAAGTTCGTTGTAACGAATTGTCTTGGTTGCCAAAAGCAACAAAACTCCGGTTAAAACGCAAATTGCCAGCGGAATATCAAAACCGATAACAACTTTTGAAAGCGATAAACCGATAAACAGCAAAAATGCGGCGATGGCAAACGGACGTTTTTCCGTTCGCATCGATTTCGACGAAACTTCTTCGAGCAATAAAAGTTCGCCGTCAACCACCAATGGTTCAATCAATTTACGTTTGCCTTGGACCAACAAAACATCACCGAATTCAAGTTCCGTCGAACTTAACGTATCAATAATGGTTTTGCCGTGCCGATTGATTGCCAAAACGGTTAAATCATAGCGTTGACGAAAGTTAAGTGCTTTTAGATTCTGCCCGACAAGCTCGGTGCCGCGTAAAACCATTACTTCAAACAACTCGACTTCGCCGCCTTCAAGCAAATTGTCGCTCAACTCGAAATCGGCTTTTATTTGTAAACCGGCTTCGGATTTTGCCCGCAAAATATCTTCCATCCTGCCTTCGACAATCAATAAATCATTGACTAAAATCTTTTCATTCGGATTCGGGGCAATTCGACTTTCTTTTCCGCGAATAATTCCGATCACACTTAAATCCAACTCTTGATTGATGTTAGCTTCACCGAGCGTTTTTCCCGCAAACTGCGAATTCGGCATCACGATAAGTTCCGAAATATATTCGCGGATATGATATTGCTCGGTTAAAGATTCGCCGGCACCGATATTCGGCAACCATTTTCTGCCGATAAAAAGCATATAAGCTATTCCGATTAAAGCGGTTATGACACCGACCGAAGTTAATTCAAACATCGAAAACGGTTCAAGGTGCGAACGTTTCAAGTAACCGCTGACGGCAAGATTGGTCGATGTGCCGATCAACGTGCAACTGCCGCCGAGAATCGCCCCGAAAGCCAACGGCATCAATAATTTAGACGGGGCAATTTTTGCCCGATTCGACAAACCCATCACAACCGGCAAATACATCGCGGTTGTCGTCGTATTTTTCAAGACAGACGCAGAAATTGCGGCGATTCCCATTATCAAAGTCGTCAGTAAAAATTCGTTATTGCCCGCGATTTTATACAATCTGCGTCCGATTAAATCGACGATTCCGGTTTTTATCAGCCCGCCGGTCAAGACAAAAAGTCCGCCGATGGTGATGATTATATTGTCTCCAAAGCCTGCCACGCCTTGCTCGATTGTCAAAACTCGCGTCATTACCAAACCGATAACCAACAGCAATCCGACAATATCGACCGGAATCTTTTCGGTCGCAAACAGAATGACCGCCGCAACTAATAAAAGCAATGTAATTGTAATTGGATCCATGAGAAAGAATGATAGCGGATTTTGAAGTTTATTTCTACAAAACTTTCGGTAAAACTGCCGGGTTACCGATTAAATTTTTCAGCCAAGTATTTCAGACGTAAAAACAATCAAATTGATTACTGAAAATGACGTAAAATCAATCAAATTGAATCGCGCAAAACACGGCAAAAGTACAAACCTCTTTTGATACAAGGCTTTGCGGTTGTGGCACAAGATTTGTATATATAACAAACCGTGAGACGAAAGTTTCACAAGGATAGAAGGATAAAAAGACAGCAGAAGGAAGGGAAAACGGCTTCGGAGTAAAATTCGGAGCCGTTTTTTTATCAATGCAAAGCAAATGTGATAAAATACATCCAAGTTATTGAAAGTCTGATTTACAGAACATTTTATTATATGGATTTTACAACAAAAGAAATTTTTAAGCGTTACGCAAATATGGTTACAGGCAAAACTATGTCGCCTGTTTTTTTGAATATTTTAGTTACCAGCGTTTGCGATATGCGTTGCACACATTGTTTTTTTACCGAAGAATTAGACGATCGTCCGCGTAAAAAACTGCAAATGACCGCGACCGAATTGGACAAAATTTCAGCCTCGTTAGGCGGGAATTTGAGTGTTTTGGTTTTAGCCGGCGGCGAACCGTTTACCCGCAAAGATTTGCCCGAAATCGTTAAATCGTTTTACGACAACAATAAACTCGAATCCGTGTACTTAATGTCAAACGGACAAATTCATCCGCGAATTTTCCCCGACGTGACGCGAATTATGGAAGAATGTCCTAATTTGAACGTCACGGTCGCACTCGGAATTGACGGCGTTAAAGAGCCGCACGAAAAAATTCGTCAAAAACAAGGAAGTTGGGATAAAGCGATTCATACCGCCCGAACTTTGCAGCAAATGAAGAAGGAACAGTTTCCGAAACTCGATATTCAAACCTGTACTTGCGTAATGAATTCAAACCAAGACACGATTTTTGAATGGTACGATTTTCTGAAATACGACTTAAAACCCGATAAAATCAACATCAACTATATTCGTCCGCCGTCAAAAGACCCGAACGAACTTAATTTCGACCCGCAACGTTATAAACAGTTGTCGCAAATGATTTTGGAAGACACGAAAAACGCGACGCTGAAAAATAATTACGGCGGCGACAACGGTTTTTTCAAAGCGGCAGTTGATATTTATATGCACGATTTAATCGCCAAAACCGCTGAAACAGGTGTGGCGCAGTTAAAATGTTACGCAGGTTCGGCAGGTGCGGTAATTTACGATAACGGTGCGTTGTCGAGCTGTGAAAATAAAGCCGACGTGCTGAATTTGCGTGATTACGAATGGGATTTTCAATCGGCTTGGAAAACAGATTTGATGAACAAACGTCGCAAAGATGTCGCCAACGGTTGTCATTGCACACACGAATCAAACTGTTTTTATCCGAGTTTGCCGTTAAACCCCGGACATTTGGTGAAAATTAAATCGTTGGAATCGCAGATGAAAAAAGCGGCGAAAACGATGATCAGCCAAGAGGCAAAAGAATTGGCGATGAAAGCGTAATGATATGAAAAAGCAAAAATTTCAAGATTGGGAATACAGTCAAATAAACAAAGAGTTTGGCTTAAAGCGATTTTACGAAGGTTTTCAGCCGCTAAATGTTTGGCTTAACGCCGAAATTGCTGTTTCTGAAAATGAATCGAAGGTTCTGAAAAAACTTTCAAAAGATTTGCTTTATAACGTTGAAGCGTGGAACGAAGATGAGTTGAAATTCTTTTTTTTGAGTCAACTCATCAATCTTGTAAATTTTCAAACCGAGCATTATAAACCGTTCACGCAACGCAAAATGTCGGCGGTTATCGGTGATTGGGAAGTTTCGGGCGTAGTTGATTTTGTCGTTTCAAAAGGCGAACAACATCCCGAACAGCCGTTTTTTTTCTTGCATGAATACAAGCAGGAACGCCGCCGCGACAACGATCCGTTGGGACAACTTTTAATCGAAATGTTGGTCGCCAAAGAGTTAAATGAACAAATAACTCAAGTTTTCGGCTGTTATGTTGTCGGCAGAAATCATTTTTTTGTTGTTCTCAGCGAGAACGAATATGCTGTGAGCGATGCGTTTATTGCAACTTCGGACGATATTTTCGGTATTTTCAAAGCCTTGAGCTATGTGAAATATCAAATAAATGAAATTCTAAAAATAAAGAATCAGCGATGAAAACGTAAAGTTATGAATTGGCAAGAAGTTACTGAAAATCCGAACCTGCGAAACCTGCCGTTTAAGATTGAATTAAATGAATGGGGACAAATAGTTATGAATCCCGTCAAATTAGGACATTCAGTTTATCAAGGCAGAATTGCCCGCCAAATGGAACGGCTTCGTGATGATGGTTTTGCCTCGCCGGAGGTGGCAATTTGGACAAAAAAGGGGACGAAAGTTGCAGATATTGCGTGGATTTCAGACAACCTTTGGAAACAATTAAAAGGAAGTTTTGAAGCGGCTATTGCTCCGGAGGTTTGTGTCGAAGTTTTATCGATGAGTAATTCCGATGCTGAGATGAAGGAAAAACGTAAACTATATTTTGAACAAGGCGCAAATGAAGTTTGGATTTGCGACGAATACGGCGATGTAACTTTTTACAATTCAAAAGGGAAGTTGAAACACTCGAAAATGTTTCCCGAATTTCCGTTAAAAATAATAATTTAATGCCAAACACTCCGAAAATTTTAATAATTTCATCAGACACAGGCGGCGGACATAAATCTGCGGCGGCGGCTTTGGTCGAAGGCGTACAGCGATTTTGGGAGAGCGAATCTAAAATTGTCCGCGTCATCAAAGGTCTCGAAGAATCGCATCACGTTTTCGATAAATTGGTGAACGGCTATAATTGGATTTTGCGAAACAGACAGCATTGGATGAAGTATTTGTATTGGGTTGTAAATTTTATACAGCCCGAAAAGCGACAATTTTTACAAAGGCAATGCAACAAGTATTTCAACGATGTAATCGAAAAATATGTGCCGCACGTTGTCGTCAGCGTACATCCGCTGACACAGCATATTTTGGCTAAAGTCTTAAAACAGTTAAATTTAACCGATACGGTTCCGCTTGTAACCGTCGTTACGGATCCGTGTTACGGTTTTTGGAAAGGTTGGGCGTGCGACGATGTTTCGTTGTATTTGGTCGCCAACGAAGACGCGCAACGGCAATTGCTCGATTACGGAATTTCACCCGAAAAAATTAAAATTTCGGGAATGCCCGTGCATCCCAAGTTTCACGATGTGAGCGAAATCGATGCTCAAAATGCCCGCAAAGCATTTGGTTTGGATGCCGATAAATTTACGGTTTTTGTCAACGCGGGTTGGATTGGCGGCGGAAACATTCCGCAGATTTTTCGTGAATTGGCGAACGGCGAACTTGATGTGCAAGCTATTTTCCTTGCCGGAAAAAACGAAGATTTGCGATTAGAAGCCGAAGAAATTGCGAAGACCGCGAAATTTCCGATTAAAGTCATCGGTTATTCCGAAGACATTGAAAAATTGATGCAGTCGGCAAATATAATGGTCAGCAAACTCGGCGGTTTAACGACGTTTGAGGCATTAGCCTGCCGGTTACCGATAATCGCGGACGGCACAACGCCGCCGATGCCGCAAGAAGCAGGAACAGCGAAACTTGTCGTCTCGAAAGGCGCGGGAATTTTGCTCGAAAAAGTTACGGATATTGTGCCGACGATTCAAAGTTTGATAAATGATTCGAAAAAATACGCGGAAATGAAAGCCGCGACGGTCGGTTTGGCAATTCCGAATTCAACACAGAAAATCATCGAAGAAATTTCGGCTCTTTTGCCGCAAAATCAAATTCCGGTCAAACAACAAGCCGTGGTTGTAAATTAGTATTTTAATCGACAAAAAACTAACGCCAAGCGTGCAGTGATGTTGGTCAAGCAGTTTGTCAACCGTATTTTTTGCGGCGAAATCCGTTGAACTTTGCGTTAAAATATTACCTGCTCTAAACAATTACGGCATTTTACAATTAACCGATCTCAAACTACAATTTTTAACAATGAGTTTACTATTAGACGGAAAACGTGCATTTATTTCGGGCGGTACACGCGGAATCGGAGCGGCGCTTTGCGAAGTCTTCGCCCGCGAAGGCGCTGATGTGGCTTTCAATTATCATACCAGCGACGATTTAGCGAAAGAAGTTTGCGCGAAAATCGAGGCGCACGGCAGACGCGCTTTGGCGTTCAAAGTTTCCGTTACCGACCGCGACGGAATGAAAGATGTTGCCAAGCAAATTGTCAAAGCGTGGGACAGAATCGATATTTTGGTCAATAACGCGGCGGTCAATAAGCCCGATAATTTTGCCCGCACAACCGATGAATCGTGGGATTGGGTGATCGATACAAACGTCAACGGACTTTTTGCCGTAACAAAGCCGATGTATAAACAAATGATGCGTCAGCGAAAAGGCGCAATTTTGAACATAACTTCAATCGGCGCAATGAGTTCGCTCCCGACATCGGTGCATTACGCCACCTCGAAAGCCGCGATGATCGGATTTACCAAATGTCTTTCGCGCGAAGCCGCAAACTTTAATGTTGCCGTCAATGCCATCGCCGCCGGAATCTTCGACACCGATTTAGGGAACACTTTGCCCGAAAGATTATTGCAAGTTCACGAAGGTTGGGTTGCCCAACAACGCTTGGGCGAACCGCGTGAACTCGCTGAATTTGCGGCGTTTATGGTTTCGGACCGGAACAGTTATATGAACGGCGAAGTCGTCATTGTGGACGGCGGTGTGATTACTTAAATTACGAATTAATAAATTAAGAATGCAAAAAGTAACGTCGATGCTTTTTGCATTTTTTGTTTTGAAACCCTTTTCAATCTTCAAACGTAAAAAACCGAGTTAAATTTTTAACCACAAAATTCAAGGAGATTTTAATAAATGCGTTCTATGTTGCGTTTTCTGACTGCGATTGCGGTTTTGTCCGCAGTTACAATGACTGCGTTCGCTCAAAATAAAGGTTACGACACGAGTCGAATGGACACGGGAGCCGATGCTTGCACCGATTTTTATCAATACGCGAACGGAAGTTGGCTGAAAAATACGGTCATTCCGCCCGAATATCCGAGTTGGGGAAGTTTTACGATTGTTTACGAAAATAATCAAAAGATTTTGCGCGAAGTAGCCGAAAATGCGGCGAAAACAAAAGCTCCGAAAGGCAGCGACACACAGCTTGTCGGTGATTATTATTCGGCTTGTATGAACGTTGACGCGATTGAAAAACTCGGTATAAAACCGATTCAGCCGTATTTTGCCCAAATTTCTAAAATCAAGAATACAAATGATTTACAGACGCAGCTTGCCATGTTTCACAACAAAGGTTTCGGCGGAATCTTCAGTTTTTATATCGGCACGGACGACAAAAACAGCAACTCGAATATCGCCAATGCGGGACAGGGCGGAATCGGTTTGCCGAACCGCGATTATTGGTATAAAGACGATGCGAAATCGGTTGAGATTCGACAAAAATACGCCGAGTTTATGACGAATTTGTTCAAACTTGCGGGTGATTCGCCCGAAGTTGCGGCGGCGAATACAAAAGTTGTTGCTGCAATTCAAAAACGTTTTGCCTCAGCCGCCAAAGCCCCGGTTGACTTGCGTGATTCCGAAGCGAATTACAACAAAATGAATTTGGACGAACTTAATAAACTGACACCGAATTTTTCGTGGACAAATTACTTGAAAAATCGCGGTGTGCCGAGCGTGCAAGCCGTAAACATCGGACAGCCGAAGTTTTTTGAAGAAGTCGGTAAAATGATGAACAATGTTTCAATCAACGATTGGAAAACGTATCTGCGGTGGGTTGTCATCAGAAGTTCGGCATCAAATTTACCAAAGGCTTTCCGCGACGAAGAGTTTAATTTCTTCAGCAAATATCTGTTCGGACAACAAGAACAACAGACTCGTTGGAAAACTTGTACGGCGGAAGTTGACCAAGTTGTCGGCGAATCGCTGGGGCAAGAATTCGTTAAAAAAACGTTTCCGATTGCGGCAAAAATGCGAATGAACGAGATGATCGACAATCTTTTTGCGGCGTATAAAGAACGAATTGTTGCCGTTGATTGGATGAGCGATGCGACCAAAAAACGCGCGTTGGAAAAGCTCGCGGCTTACACTCGCAAAATCGGTTATCCCGATAAATTGGAAGGTTACAAAGGTTTGGTTTTGACCAAAAAAGCGTATTTTCAAAACGGAATCGCGGCGGCTGAATTCGGCAGTAAACGCAATTTGGCGAAGGCGACCAAACCCGTTGACCGCAGCGAGTGGGGAATGACACCGCCGACCGTGAACGCTTATAACAATCCGCAATTTAACGAAATTGTGTTTCCCGCAGGCATTTTGCAACCGCCGTTTTTCGGCGCGGATTCCGATGAAGCCTTGAATTACGGCGGAATCGGCGCGGTCATCGGACACGAAATTACGCACGGTTTCGACGATGAAGGCGCGAAATACGATGCCCAAGGTAATTTGAAAACTTGGTGGACGGACGGCGATTTGAAAACTTTCGGGCAAAAAGGAAATTGCGTTGTCGAACAGTTCGATAAATACAAAGTCGGCGGTGATGTTTTTATGAACGGAAAATTGACGTTGGGCGAAAATATCGCTGACCTCGGCGGATTAACAATGGCATTTATCGCGTTTGAAAATTCGTTGAAAGGAAAGCCGAAAACTGTCGGAACCGACGGTTTTACGCCTGAACAGCGTTTCTTTTTGGGTTGGGCGCAAGCGTGGGCAGACAAATCGAGTCCGCAAGCCGAAGCCTATCAAGCTCAAAACGATCCGCACGCCATCGCTCGTTTTCGCGTCAACGGTCCGATGGCAAATATGCCGCAGTTCGCCGAAGCCTTTAAGTGCAAACAAAATCAACCGATGGTTCGCACCGATTTATGTAAAATTTGGTAAACAAAATTACAAAATCAACCGGCAGAAAAGGCAAGTTGTAACGGCTTGCCTTTTTTTTTAATATCGCAATCTCGTCCGCCGTCAACTCGTATAACCCGTAAACCAAGCTGTCTCTCGCGTCCCGATTCCAACGTATTTGCCGAGGTTTCTGCTTTTTTCAGCGTCAAGATTTTATCAACTATTTCGGTTTGTGATTATGATTTGCAGGAGTTTTCGGGTTCGAGGTTGGGTGTGTTGGAAAGTGTGATTTTTACTTTTTAATCGCGGTTTTTACTTCTTTCTTTAATTTGAATATCGCTGATAATTTCGCCGTTGATTGAATACCAATTCGGAATTCCTAACCTGCGATTTTCATCTTGGGCTTTTTGAACGGCATCATTGGCAATGCGTTGGAATTTTACCATTTTACGCAAAGCCTTTTCGCTTAGTTCAGTTTGATTTTCTACATTTCCGTTAGTTTTAACCATCTTTGATACTCCTTTTCGTCCAAAATTGCGATGTTTTCTAAAACACCTTCAGCAATTTGTGAAATTTTACCGCTTGTATTACAAAACAAACTCCAATCATCCGCCAATTTTTTATAAACATTCCAAAAATTGATATTAGCACGTTTGAAGCGTCGGCGAATGTCTTCGGCGGGAACGTGATGTCCGCCTTTGGCAACACGGGCGGCGACACGCTCGATGCAGAGTTCGGTTGAATCCAGATAAACAAACAAAATCGTGATTTCAAAATTTTGATTTTTCGCCGTTGCCAAATGTTTTCGCAGACTCAAGCCGGACAAAGTTGATTCGACCAAAACAGATTTTCGGTTTGTCAAATAATCTTCTAATCTTTGGCTGAAAATTCGAGCGGCGGAAATTGCTTCGTTTTCGGGATTTTGTTGGTTTAGTTCACGGGCAATTTCGTCTGCTCCGAGATATTCAATTTTATCAACCAAGACAAATTCACGAGCCAAAGTTGTTTTGCCGCTTCCGTTTGCTCCGCCGATAATAATGAGTTTTGGTTGTTCCATACACGCTCAATTTTCTGCTTAATTTTACCGGTACACCTTGCGTTCCACAATCGCAATCTCGTCCGCCGTCAATTCGTATAATCCGTAAACCAATTTATCAATCTCGCGTTCCCAAGCGGTCGTTTCTGCCTGTGGATTCGCTTTTTTCGCCGCGAGGATTTTTTCGACGATTTCCGCGATTTTGGTTCGTGATTAGTTTACTTATCCTCTAGTTTTACGCCGTATAGTTCCGCGACACGCTCATCAATCTCGCGTTCAATTCGGATTGTTTGTTCCGTCAAATCAAATGTCTCGTCTTTTGCATTGCGGAAAATTAAAGTATCAAAGCGTGATTTTGTGCGACGAAGAAATTCCTCGTCGGTTAAGCTCCAAGGTTGTTCTAAGATATTACGGCTTGAAGATTCAGCCGCCGAAGTGCCAATATCGAGTAAAAATTGTTCTACCTTTTCGCGTCTTTCCGTGTGTAGATTTTGTGTTTCTTTGGCGAGCTTGGCGATTGCTTCGCGATCTTCGTCCGAAGCGTTTGGGATTGGTAGTTTTTCTAAATAAATTGCTTGAAGAGTTAATCTTCCGCCTTTATCTTCATCCCCAAGAACAGAACACGTTCTTTTTAAGTATTCCCATACAAGCGAGGAATTAAGAACACCTAAAAGGTAGAAATCACCAGTTGGTAGTGAAAAGACTGTTTTGTTTGCATAAAACTTTCCTGTATCAAGAACAAATCTTGATTCTTTAGCAATTTCAGGATAGATAATTTTCGGGTTTTCGAACACTGGGACACAGGCGGTTGAAGGCTGTTGTAATTCATACCATTCTTGTTTAGTGGCTCTGGATTCTAATTTGTTGCGAAAAGGTAGTAGATGTTTCTTAACAGCGGGATATTTGTCAATATCAATTCCGTGTATTAGATATAACAAATAATTTTCACGAAAATGAGTTTCGTATCTTCTGGCATCATCCCCGTTTATTAAAGGTTTGATCAAGTTAATACTTGTAGAATCTTGTTGAATTAGAGAATCTCGAACAGATTTATTGATTATGAAAGCATCGTTAAGACCTGTTTTTATTCCATAAAGTATTTGCCCGTTTACGAACGCACCAAGTTTCTCATTTTTGAAATTCATCTGCTCAAGAAAACTTGCAGTAGCTGAGACTGCTAAACGTGCTTTTCCAGACGCAAATTGTTTCGCAGGAATGACCTGTCCTAAACGTTCAATATGTTTGAGAAGTCCGTCGTTGTAACAAATCTCTAAACCTTTAACAACTGTCCAACTTGTCTGAGTTTCTTCACGTATTGAATTTTCCCAAAGAAAAACCGCAGGAAAAGTCTCCGCATTAAACACCGGTAATTCGCCAAAATCTACAACGAGATGAAATTTTTTCGCATCAAGTAATTCCTGACGCAAAAGTTCGCCGTAACCAGCTTTCAGCCATTTGTTTGACGAAATAAATGTTCCAACACCATTTTCTTTCAGCAATTGCATTGCACGAGCAAAGAAATAAACATAAAGGTCAGCATGGTCTGAGTGAATTTTTGGAAAGTTTTGTCGCAGTTGGGGTTTGATAGGCTTGAAAAGCTCCATTCTGACGTAAGGCGGATTAGCTAAGACAACATCAAAACCACCGTCAGCAATAACTTCTGCAAATTCCACCGTCCAATCAAAAAAGTCGGGTTTATAATCTTTGATTTCAATTTTCTGTTTCCATTCTTCGATGCTTGCCAAAAGTTTGTTTAAATCTTTCTGAAATCTTTCTGCGTCAGCTTTTTCACTGCGATCAACGCATCTTTTAATTTTATCCTTTAACGGCTGAATATTATTTTCGGCAAGCGTAATTTGAAGCGGCTTTGGCGGTTCGGGTAAATGGTGAAGTGATTGAGCGATTTTTATTCGTAATTCCTCTATTTCCTTATCAATTTTACTCTTTTCTTCATAAGTGTAAGTCTTTGCATATTCAGCTTTCAAAGAACGAAATTGTTCAATCAATGCAGTTCGATGCAAATCCGGCTGTAAATCATTTTCAAGCGGAGCAAGCAAAGCATCACCGCAACCGATTTTATATTTTAGATTAGGCAACGGACGCGGTTCGGCAGATTCAATCGCCAAAGATAACCATAATCGAAGCGAAGCAATTTGCACGGCAAAGCGATCTTTGTCCACGCCGTAAATATTATTTTCGATAATCCCGCGTTTACGGTCGTAAAGCGAAGCATCGCCGAGATGTTTGGAAGTAAAAAGAGATTCACGCAACCGCAAAAGTTCTTGCATCATCCCAAGCAAGTATGCACCTGAACCGCACGCAGGATCGCAGATGCGAATTTGCTTCAAAGCATCTAAAATGCTTTCGGGGTTCGCCAGATTTTCACCTTTACCTTCATCTACAAATTCGGCAATCGTTTCAGCTTTATCGTGCGGTGCAAGGTAGTATTTAAGCGATTCGCGGCACATAAAACTGACAATTTGGCGAGGTGTGTAATAACTGCCGGATTCGTGTCTGCCCGTAACCAATTCTTCAAAAACACGCCCAAGAATTTCAGGGTCAATCGCAACTTGAACTTCTAAAGGCGTAGATTCTTCAACCGTGAAATTATAATGTTCAAAAAGATTTAGAATATCGGTAAAATTACTATTCTCAAGCGGAATTTTCCCGCGTTCATCAAAGCCGTCTTTCTCAAGTTCAAACAAACCGCCGTTTAGATACGGAACAACTCCGACTTTTTCATACAGCCAGTCTTTCGTTGGCGATTCTCGTATTTCACCAACGAAACTAAATCCGTGAAAGAAAAGCCAATAAAGCCGTTCGCGGAAAAAGTTTTCGTTATTATTATTTGCTTGATTGAATAGTGTCCGCAAATAATTCTGACTTCCATTAATTTCCAACCAGCCTTTCTTTTGAACAAAATAAATAAACATTAGACGATTAAAAAGTCTTTGTGTAAATAATCTTGCCGTTTCCTTATCTTCAATATAAGTTTCAACTGCTATTTCAACTTTATCAAAGACTTTTCTGTAATCTTTGAAAAACTTATTGGTAACTAATTCGACATCAAGTGTTTTTTGCCAAGCGTTATGAAGCGAAAGAAAGTCTGAAATTCTATGATTAGCTTGCAACTGTTCTAAAGATAAATCATAAAGATTTTCTATATGAGCACGATGAGGGTTTTGAAAATTTATGTCTTTAATTAGTGTAACTTTACGCAAAACATCTTTATTTTCATCAATTTTATTTGGTCTTCGGTCAATTACTGCAAGCGTTAAAAAAGTCCCGTACTTGAAAAGTATCATTACAGGAATTTGAAAAACCTTATTAACTTCGCGGGTAATTTGGCTGAGTTTTGTGCGATTATAACTTGCTTCTTTTAATTCAATTACAAAAAACAAATATGAATTTATTCGTTGGTCAATAGAAGTATCTTTGAAAATCGAAACTTGTTTGCTTAATTCATCACCCGTCAATTGAAACAATAAATCAACATATTGCCATTCGTCCGCGAAAGCATTTTTACGATTAAAATTCGATTCGTCCGTAATGTATTCGGCGAAATTTTCAAACGATTTATCATCAAACGGCTGTTGACGAGTGCTTTCATAACCAAGTGTTTGAAAGAGGTTAAGAGCATTTTCGCTTAAGTTTCCGCGTGAAAATTTTTCGAGCGATTGTAGGATATTTTCTTTCATAAAATTAAATAATATTACGCAAAACATTTTTTGGTCGCCGAAGGTGACAAATATAATAGCGTAGGGTGCAATGAGTAAAACGAATGAAACCCTACGTTGATTGAAATAACCGCCGGCTTGCTGAAAGTGAGCAACCTTACCTCGACTAACAAATACTGAATAATTTGTTCGACACTTTCAGCGTCGCGTCCGTTTATTCAACTAACGTAGGGTGACGCTCGAAGACTCGCTTTACCCTACGCTATTATATTTGTCGCTTTCAGCGACTATCACCGATTTGCGTAACATCAGTTAAACCAAACCTGATTTTTTTAAAGTTTCTATCGGTAAATATAAATGTTTTTCGTCATCTGTCAGTTGAACAAATCCGTATTTCAGATAAAAGTTTTTGGTATTTTCAGTTAAGGCAAACAGTTCAATCGCATAAATCCCGACCTTTTCCGCAACTAAACACGTTCGCTCAAGTGCATCAATTAAAAGTAGTTCGCCTAAACCTTGACCACGCATCTGCAAATCAGTTGCTAATCTGCCGAGATGTGCCGTCGGAATCGGATAACGCGGAACTTTTTCGGGAATAATTTCAAACGAAATACTTCCCGCCGAAAGTGTGTAATAACCTAAAACATCTTTTTTGTCGGGCAAAACAGCAACGAAAGTACGACCAAAACCTTTTTCTTGATTTTGTCGAGCATATTTTTTCAAAAACTGATTCAAACTTTCTTCGCCGCAATCAAAATTTTCTCGAATATGATGTTTGCCAAGCAGTTGAATCGCAAAATCAAGTTTCATTTTTTCACTCGCGTTTTGTATTCTTTGACAGCTTTCAGCAACACTTCATTTGGTTGCGGAGGATTTTCCAACATTTCCAGAAAAATGTCACGGTCTTTGTTTGAAAGTGTGCGAGTTTGATGTTTTTCTAAAATCTCGTCCGCCGAATTGCCTAAAATACTGATAGCAAAATCAGTTACGGTTACGCCGGAAATAATTGCAGCTTTTTCGATTCGATCTTTTAATTCAATCGGCAGTCGAAAATTAAGCCGTGAAATTTGATTGTTAGTTTGTTCAAGTGTTGCCATTATTTTTCACCTCAAAATCAGATTAACACAAGGTATGGCAAATTGCCATATCATTTAATTATCAGCCAAGTAATCAATTCAAAATCTGAAATTCCTTGAATTTGTTCAGCTTTCGTTGCGATAATCGCGTTTCGGTCAAGCGTCAGTTTGTTTCCGATTCGTTTTCTGTAATTTGCCGCAATTTCTTTGACGGCTTTTTGCATTAAATCGGTATATTTCGACATTTCCTTGCCGTTGGTTGTTTCGTTATTGAAATCTCTGCAAAGCGTCTGAAACGGTTCGGTTTTGCCTTCGCACATTAACCGAAAGATTTCTAAAATCTGTTTGGCGTTAGAAAAATTAAATTTAACTTCGCCGTCGTCGCGGATGTAAACCAAGAAATAAGGTTGCAACGGATTAACTGCGGAATTCTCGTTTCCTTCGCTCTTCTGTTGCAGGCAAAAAACAACACCGGGTTTTATTATTTCCTTTTCGTTTTCCGAGAAGTTTTTTGTCTGCAAACTAGCGAATTCACCCTTAGCGGCAGGAACAACGGCATAAAGTCCGTTCGGCGAATCAGCGAGTTTTTGTTTATTTTCGTTGATAAAAGCGGTCAAATCTTGTCGAAAATCATCAAGCGAGAAATCGGTCAACGATACGCTTTCGTTAAATTCTTCAAGGTCTAAAACTTCGTCATTAAGCCTTTTAAGCTGTTTATCTCGGTATTTCAAATCGTCCTCAATCAGGTCTTCAATCTGTTCGGTGTTTAGAATGTTGTCTTCGCCCGTTGCGGTTACGTCAACCAACGCCATTCTCGCCTCAACGCGGTTTTTCAAATTTATGTATTTATCAAGGTCTTTTGTCGCCCAAAAATTAACTAATTGTATCTTGTCGTTTGTGCTGCCA
>JANPBM010000053.1:0-27272 GCA_031430435.1 Acidobacteriota bacterium | reverse complement strand
CGAATAAACTTTTGATTGCACACCGTTTGTCGGATATTCGTATCTCGTGTAACTGCCGTTGACCTGACTTTCCTTGGTTGGTCGTCCGATGTTGTCGAACTCTCGCACAGTTTCTTTACCCGAATTTGCCGCGTTTCCGTCAACCGTCGGCGATTTTGCCCAGACATTTGCTCCAATGTCGTAACGATACCTTACTTGCGAAAAATTACCGTTCGGGTCGGTTAGTTTAGTCGGATACGCAAATGTATTTCGCGGCGTTCCGTCTGCAAAACTATCGGCGTAACTTGTTTTGACGGTTCTATTTAACGGATCAATACTCGCGACGGGCGAACCCGCAATGTTGTATTTGACGTTTGAGGTGATATTCGCCGTTGCTCCCGTTACGTCCCAACGCGTAACTGATGTCAGATTTCCGCGTCCCGTCGTGAAACTTGCTCCGTATTTGGTCGTGTCGTGCATTATCGGCGTGATTGTTTGTTCGAGCGTTGCATCGCTGAAATTTCCTTCATCGTAAGCGTAAGTTGTTTTAGATACAGGAGTTAATGCTCCGTTTTCATATCCTTTTTGTTCGCTTAAACTCAGTAAACCGATTATTCTTCGGCTTGTGTATGCCGAACTCAGATTATATTCCGTGTAACTTTGTTTCAAAATTGTCGTTCCGTCGCCGTCGAAAACATTTGTAAATTTCGGCAAACCGTAGTCTGACCAATACTCGACCGTTGTTTTTCTGACATTGCCGTTTTCTGTGTCGCCGATTTTCGATTCGATCACTCGCGGGTTTTGAATGTAACTTAAATTCGGGTTGTCTTGCGTGTAATTCGTCCATGTCCAACGCTTTTTCGTTCCTGTAACCCAATCTTCCGTCGCTGTCGGCAAACCTTCCCGCCAACCCGCATTTCCCGTGTAAGTCTTTGAAACGATTGTGTTTCCGTTGCCGTCCGGCGTGGTAATTTGAATCAGATTTCCCGTCGCCGTTCCGCCGTTTGGCAAGGTGTAGAGTTGATTTGTTTGAAATTCGTTCGGAATAATGACTTCTTGCGCAATATTGTTTAAGTCTAAATTAAAGTTTTCAACCCAACTTTTTGTTTGGGTAAACCTCGGACAATCCGTTTGAACACCGCTTACTGAACTCAAATTCGTGGCAACGTGATTCAATTTATGTCCGTCTTGGGCGTGATTATTGACTTGTTGAACCTGTCCGTAACCGTTGTAATCGAATTTCACAAAACTCAAATCCGCAAATGTTACTTTGTCCAAAACCTTCAAACTCGTTCCCGTCATCGGTCCGAAAACATTCAAATTTGAATCGAAATTTGTGCTGATTGGCGTGGTTGAATAACTGAAAGTCGCGTATGTGTGAACGCCGTTTTGCCAAGTTTGCGTAACCGTCGTCGGATAAAACTGACTGTCGTAAGCGACTGTGATGACACGGTTTAGCGTATCGGTAACGGTTCGCAAAAGTCCGTATTCATCATGAAAAATTGTAATAAAATTGCCGTTCGCGTCCTTTACTTGACTGCATCGGTAAGCTCCCGCAATCCAATTAAAATTCATCGTCGCGCCGTCCGTGCCGGTCATCGTCAGGCTCAAATCTTCGACCGCATTCGGCGTATTTGAACCCTTTAAAGTCAGTTGCGTATAGCTCGAATCCGCCGTTTCATAAACATTCGACGCTCCGATTTGGCGAAATTCCGTCCGACCGCCGCTCGGACTGACCATCATAAATGCGAATTTTCCGGTCGCCGTGTCAAAATAACTCGGCTCGATAGTCGGAAATCCGAACCGAAAACCGGGCGTGAGGTTAGAATTATCCGCATCAAAAAAGATGTTATTGCCTTGTTTCGTCCAAATCAGAGAGTTGTAACTCATTCCGAAACCTGCGCTTAACCCGCGTCCCGCCAATCCCGCCAAACCTGTTCCCCAACCGAAATTCCGCGAATAAAGATTCGTGCCGCCCGTGTCGTTAATCGGTAAAAGTCTCGCCTTTGCCAAGTCGTAAGCCGAAACCGTCGAACCGATTTGTTTGATATACGCCGATTCAACCGCCGTGTCGCCCGCGATTCCCAAAGTCTTGTAAGTATAGGTTAAATCGTTACTTTTGATCGAATGCCACGTTCCGGTTGTCGGTCGCCAAACCGTAAAATCGGCTTTGCCGTCGCCGTCGTAATCGGCGGGAACAGGTTGATCGCCGTAATTCCCCCAAGTTTGAGCAAAATAATCGGCGTTATTCGTCGAACTTTTCGCCGCGTACCAAATGCCGGTCGTACCTCTGAAAACCGCAAAATCAGTTTTGCCGTCGCCGTCGAAATCCGCCGGCACAGGAATATCGGATGTGATTCCCCAATGAAAAACCGCGTAACCGGAAGTGCTTTTGAGCGTGTGCCAATCGCCGGTCGAAGGACGAAAAACCGCAATATCGGTGCGATTATCGCCGTCGTAATTTCCCGCCACGGGAATGTCGCCCGTCGCTCCGAACTGAGTCGAAACTACCGTGTTCGTTGAACTTTGGCGAATATACCACGTTCCGTTAGTCGGACGATAAACCGCCAAATCCGCGAAACCGTCGCCGTCGTAATTGCCGATCACGGGTTTGTCGCCCGCTTGCCCGAAGCCGGTAATTGTCTGCGTTACGCCGTCCGAACTGCGTTTAATTGTCCACGTTCCGTTGTCGAAAACCGCAAAATCGGTCATCGCATCGCCGTCGAATTTTCCCGGCGCAATCAACGAATTTGCCGAACCCAACGTCGCTAGAATAACCGAATTATCTGAACTTTTCCGCGCCTTCCATTCGCCCGAACTTCGTTGCCAACGCGCCAAATCCGCTTTGCCGTCGCCGTCGAAATCATACGAAGTTTCAGAAGTCGCCGAGGTTAAAGCCAAATTCGTCGGTGAATAATCCAAAAGATTTTCGGCGTTTTCAAAACCTTCGACCGCCGACTTTGTCGTAAAAAAGTTAAGTAAAATACTGCCGAATGAACTCGTCAAAGATGAAGGATTAAGGACAAAAGGCTGTGAGTTTGGAACCGCAAAATTTTCCGGCGGAGCAGAAATCACCGCCGGCAGGGAATTCGACGCGGAAACTTTATATAACGGTTGAATTAAAAGAAGCGGCAAAAGTAAGGCTGTGATGACGAAAAAGGCTGATACTTTCGCGGATAACGGCGATGAATTACGGTGCGAATTATTAGAGTCGGACATATTTTCTCCTCTCGGATGATTCCGCGAAAAACAAAAAACACCGCCAACTTCAAGCCGTTAAAGGCTTGGTTGCGGTGCATTCGTGTCTGCCGGTCTTTGAGATTTCGGGGAATCCGGGTTTCATAACTTAAAATATCAAACGTTATGGATTTTTGTTTTTATTTACAAACTAAAAGTTTTCCTTCATTCGGTAATGATAAAGATTCCGTTGAATCTCAAGTTTATTTAATTCAAATTTTGAACTGAAACGACTATATTCCTAATAAAAATTGTTGTCAACTCAAAAAGTAATGTCTCGATAAAAGATTAAACGCGGGAGTAATACTCGTTCGTTTGTTCTCTGTCGGCAATTATTCGACCGACAAAGTGATATTTTCGGTCGGCACGGCAACCGACCAAATTTCCGGCAATGATTCTTTAATCGAGATATTTTCGAGCGCAATGCTCAAAACTTCGTCGATTGTTTCAACGATGTGAATCTGTAAATCGTCGCGAACTTCTTCGGGAACATCAGCCAAATCTTTCTCGTTTTCGTTTGAAATAATAATTGTGCGAATGCCGAAACGATGTGCGGCGAGCAGTTTTTCCTTCAAACCGCCAATCGGTAAAACCTTTCCGCGAAGTGTGATTTCGCCCGTCATGGCTACGTCGTAACGCGCTTTGCGATTCGTCAACGCCGACACCATCGCCGTTGCCAGCGTAATTCCCGCACTCGGACCGTCTTTTGGAATCGCGCCTTCGGGAACGTGAATGTGCAAATCTTTAGTGCGAAAATCAGCCTCGTCGATGCCGAGTTGTTTTGCCCGCGTCCGCACGCAAGTCAACGCAGTTTTCGCCGATTCCTGCATTACTTCGCCTAGTTTTCCGGTCAAAGTAAGTTCGCCTTTGCCGTTCACAACGGTTGCTTCGACCTGCAAAACTTCGCCGCCGACTTCTGTCCACGCCAAACCGTTGACTAAACCAATCTCGCTTTGTTTGGCAATATCCGATTTGCGAAAACGAATTGTACCGAGCAAATCTCGAACTTTTTCCGCGTCAACGATGCGGCGAAAATCGTCCTTTGCCTCGGAACCGACAAATTCGCGGGCAATTTTTCGCAAACACGCACTGATTTCACGCTCCAAATTCCGCACGCCCGCTTCGCGCGTGTAATGACGGATGACTTCCAAAATTCCGTCGTCGGTGAATTTAACTTTCTCGATTTCGATGCCGTTGCCTTCAGTTTGCTTTTGCAGCAAATGCCGTTTGGCAATTTCAACTTTTTCGCGTTCGGTGTAACCCGACAGCCGCAAAATTTCCAGACGATCTTGCAACGGTGCGGGAATCGTGTGCAAGACGTTTGCCGTGGCGATAAAAAACACGTTCGATAAATCGTAATCAACGTCTAAATAGTGATCGCGAAACGAGTTGTTTTGTTCCGGGTCAAGCACTTCGAGCAACGCCGCCGACGGATCGCCGCGAAAATCTTTGCCGAGTTTATCGACTTCATCGAGCAGCATGACGGGATTTGTCGTCCCCGAACGTTTCATTAACTGAATAATTTGTCCGGGCATCGAACCGATATATGTGCGGCGATGACCGCGAATTTCGGCTTCGTCGTGAACGCCGCCGAGCGAAAATCTGACAAACTTTCTGCCCGTCGCTTTGGCAATAGATTTGCCCAAACTTGTTTTCCCGACTCCCGGAGGTCCGACTAAACAA
This sequence comes from Acidobacteriota bacterium, assembly GCA_031430435.1. Lineage (GTDB taxonomy): Bacteria > Acidobacteriota > Blastocatellia > Pyrinomonadales > Pyrinomonadaceae > JANNVK01. Next base: position 22,373 of record JANPBM010000053.1, on the reverse strand, counting down.
AGAATCGTACCTTTCGGGTTTTTGACCAACTGACGCACGGCAAGATATTCGACAATGCGTTCTTTTATCTTTTCCAAACCGTAATGATCTTCGTCCAAAACTCGTTCGGCTTCGGTTAAATCGTTGATTTCATCGGAACGCCGGTTCCATGGCGTATTCAAAAGCCAATCGAGATAAGTGCGCGAAACGGTGCTTTCGGCAGACATCGGCGGCATTGCCTCAAGCCGGTTAAGTTCAACAGTCGCTTTATCTTTTGCTTCTTCGGTCAACCCGATCAGCTCGATTTTTCGGCGTAGTTCCTCAAGTTCGGCTCTTTCGTCCTTGCGACCGAGTTCTTTGTGAATCGCTTTAACTTGTTCGTTCAAAAAATACTCGCGCTGATGTTTGTCCATCTGTTTTTTGGTGCGAGTATGAATCGAACGTTCGAGTTGTTTTTTCTCGATTTCGATTTCCAACACGGAAACAAGTTTGTGCAAACGCTCTTGGACAGAGAAAGTTTCGAGCAAATCTTGCTTTTCGGCGACACCGATTCGCAAATGCGAAGACATCGCATCGGTAATTTGAGCGGCGGAAATTCCGCGCAGACTCGATTGCAACGCATCGGTGTAAGAATCGGGCGAAATCCGAATCAACTCTTCGATCAAACTGTGCAGCCGTTGCAGCAAACCATCGGTGCGATAACCCGATTCGTCCACCGCCGGAATGCGTTTGACAAGCGCGTAAAATAAACCGTCAACTTGTTCGACGCGCACGGATTGACCGCGTTCACGTCCTTCGACGACAACTTTTATTTGTCCGTTGTCTAATTTTTGAGCCTGTAAAATGCGTCCGAGTGTGCCGACATTAAAAATTTGGTCGGCGTTCGGTTCGTCGATTGTCGCATCGTGTTGCGTGGCGAGAAAAATGTTTCGGTCGCCCAACATGGCTTTTTCCAACGCTTTAACGGAACTCGGTCGCCCGATTTTGAAAGCAACTTTGGTAAACGGAAAAATCACGACATCACGAATCGGAACCATCGGAAATTGTGAAACGTCTGTCGGCATTTGGTCTGTAAATTCTTGCATAGATAATGTTTTCGAGAAAACTTCAAGCTAATTTTGTGTTTGATAATAATCTTAACTAATTCGTTGCAAAATAAAAAGTGATAACCCGCAAGATATTCCGGTTATCGATCGAACAGTTTATAAAAATATTTTTTATAAGGTTAATTATCGAATTTTTATCGGCTGTCCAAGATTAAACATTTAAAATATCAACCTTGATGCGGCAAATATGAAATAAACTTAGATTACGAGCAGTTAACACTCACAATAAACAATTTACCTTGACAATACTCGGTTTACACACGAAAATCAGCGGTTTAACTTTCGGAGTTCAAGATTTATCTCGATAATGTTTAGTTTATTTTCAAGTTCAGCGGTTTACTTTACGCTGAAGCGTAAGTTGCAAAATAAATTTTGTACTCTGAACGGCGTGATTGAGTTTTACGGCTTTTGGTTCTTTTTTAAAAATCATTGACCGCACTGCTTCATTTGTTTTATAATGCAATCAGCGAGTTTTCCTTCAAAACCGTTTCCTTCCTTTTTTCGTAACTGCAAAATGGCTCCAAAAAATAAACAAATAAGTCTTATCTTCTTAGTTTTTATCACGCTTCTAATTGTCGGACTGGTTCCGCTGATTACTTCGGGTTGGCTTTTGTCCGATCGCAGCGCCAAAGAACTGCGGGCGGTCGAAGGTCGTTATCAAACCCAACTTGTCCAAGATAAAGCTCGGCAAATCGAGATGTTCGGGCAGCGATATTGCGATTTAGTCAGCAATTATGCCAAAGCATTGGAACTGACGAACGATAATTCGTTGCTTTCTTCGCCGCAAACACAAGAAAAAATCAAGCAAATTCTGTCGGAAAATCCGAATTTATTGTCGTTTTCGGTTAAACCGATTACGGGCGAACCGTTGAGTGTTTTTCGGGCTGAACAAATCGACATATCCGAAATCGACAAACTCTCATCGTCCGCCTTAATAAATTTAGACACCAAAAATCTGGCAATCGGAAAGCCGCAACTTATTAAATCAAACCAAGACATTGCGTTGGCGATTGCTTCGCCCGTCAAAAATAACGGACAAATTACGGCGGCGGTCGTTACCGTTATCTCGCTCGGCGAAATCGGGCGGCTGATGTCCGAAGGCAACGCTTTGAGCGAAAAAGAACTTTGGGACGCAGGTTTGCCGATTACGTTTGTCATCGACGAAGGCGGACGAGCAATTTTTTATCCCGATTCAACCGTTGTTGCCGGACAAAAACCTTTGACCGAATTAAAAATCGTCGGCGAATGGCAAGAATCACGCGGGCAAATTCAATCGGCGCTTGTTCCGTTCGTGTTAAATAAAGACGCAGAAGAAAAGCAGATGATTGGCGCGTATTCATCGGCTAACATCAACAACGAATTGCACTTAGGCGTAATTGCGATGCAACGCGAAGACAAGGCTTTGGCTTCGGTCAGAGAAATGAAAATACAAACTTGGCTGATAAGTTTGGGTTTTGCGGTGATTGCTTTGATTGTCGGATATTTGTTTGCCCGCCAACTTACAAATCCGATTTTAGAACTTGTGGCGGCGGCTAAACGCATCAGCGAAGGCGATTTATCGACCCGTATCGACAAGAAAAATATCAATGAAATCGACACTTTAGGCTCGACTTTTAATTCGATGAGTTCGAGTTTAGAGGAAAATATCAACAAACTTGCCCAAGCCGCCCAAGAAAATCGCGAGCTTTTTGTCGGTACGGTCAAAGCTCTTTCAGCCGCCATCGACGGCAAAGATCGGTACACACGCGGACATTCCGAACGAGTTTCGCGGATTTCGGTTGCCATCGGACAGCGTTTGAAAATGAGCGACGACGAGCTTGAAAAACTTCGGATTTCGGCTTTATTGCACGATGTCGGCAAGATTGCGATCGATGACAATATCTTGAAAAAACCCGCCGCCTTAACCGACGAAGAGTACGAAATTATGAAAACGCACCCGCAAAAAGGTTACAAAATTATGTCGCAAATACCTGCGATGAAAGACTTTTTGCCCGGAATGTATATGCACCACGAAATGATTAACGGGCAAGGCTATCCGCAAGGTTTGAAAGATAACGAGATTCCTTTGCAAGCCAAAATTGTTTCGGTGGCAGACACTTTCGACGCGATGACGACCGACCGACCGTATCAAAAAGGGATGAATCTCGACGATGCAATTTCGAGAATCGGCAGTTTTGTCGGCACCCGATACGACGGCAGAGTCGTCAGCGCGTTGGTTCAAGCCTGTGTCGAAGGACAAATCGGCATCGGCACGGTAAAACTGCGGGCAAATTCCGAACTGCCGAAAACGGCAAAAGCCGCATAATAAATTAAATAAAGGCGAGGAACCATAAAACTTCGCCGACTGTTTTGAGAGGAAAAAAATATGAATCCGGAAGAAATTTGGCAGGTTGAAGCAGGCGGACAAATTTACGAAGCAAGTTTCGACGAACTGAAACAATGGGTGGTTGAAGGCGCGGTTTTGCCGTCCGATAAAATCCGACGCGGAAATTTGCGGTGGCTTGAAGCCGGGAAAATTCCGCTTTTGCACGGAGCATTTAACGCGAAACTTGCGGGAACTCCGCCGCAAGCGCAAACGAATGTAACGCATGTTGCGCCGACGGAAAACACGCAAATCAATAACTTTGTAAACGCGCCGCCGACCGTCGAAAAACCGGTCGAATTGCCGCCGCCGCACGTTCAAACTCCGCCGACTCCTTATAAAACCGAAGTCAGGCAACAAAATAAGACGCAAATATCGACGGCGAAAACATCATCGACCGGCGTTCATCCGCAACCGAGCGAATGCAGCATTCACCTTGGCGCAGAAGCGAAATATATCTGTGTTTCGTGCGAAAATTTGTTTTGCCGAAGTTGTCCCGCCAGTTACGGAAGCGTGCAAATCTGCCCGACGTGCGGTGAAATGTGCAAATCATTGGTCGAAGTTCGGCAGAAAAAACAACAGCAAATGCACTACGAAAACGGTATTTCCGAAGGTTTCGGCTTTGGCGATTTCACCAATGCTCTTGCTTATCCGTTCAAACATCCGACAAGTTTACTGATCGGCGGGGTGATGTTCGCGGTCTTTTCAATCGGACAATCAGCCTTAAATTTAGGCGCGATTTATGTCGCGGTCGGCGGGTTTTTCGGGCTGATGCTTTCAAATATGTTGGCGTTTGCGTGTCTTTCAAACACCATCGACGAATTTTCAAAAGGGAATTTGACCGCAAATTTTATGCCCGCGTTCGATGATTTTAATTTGTGGGACGATGTCATTCATCCGGTTTTCTTAAGTATCGGCGTTTATCTTGTCTCATTCGGTTTTATGATTATTGTAATTATCGGCGGAATGTATCTTGCATTCAATTCGATAAAACAAGCGAATCCGATGTTTAATTTACCGGTTGCAAGTTCGCAAACCGCACCGAATGTTGCTCCCGTTGTCAGCAGTTTTGATGAATTGATGCGAAAAGATGCCGTACAAAAAGCTAAGTTGGCAGAATTAAAAGGACAGACTTTGCCGACCCAAACCGTTACCAACACACAGATTCCGGTTCAAATGCCAAATCCTGCCGATACCGAAAAAACGGTGGCAATGGCAGAAAAAGCCATTAACGATATGCGAAAAGGGCAATCCGAAGCGATGCTCGGACCAAGCCCCGAAGCTCAACAAATGCAACAACAAATGATGATTGCAAGTTTAATGCAATACGGTTTCGGGTTTGTCGTCTTGGTTTTACTCAGTTTTCTTTGGGGAATTTTTTACTATCCGGCGGCGTGTTTGGTCGCAGGTTATACGCGAAATTTTACGGCAGTCATCAATCCTTTGGTCGGTTTGGACACAATCAAACGATTAGGTTTCAGCTACGTCAAAATTTTGGGAATGGAGTTTGTGTTGAGCATAATTCTCGGCGTGGTTATGGTTGCTGTCGGCGTAATTTTATCGCCGTTCGATCTGCCGAAACTCGGTAACATTCCCGCGACTTTGGTAATAAGTTTTATTTACTTTTACTATTACATCGCATTTGCGGCAATGCTCGGTTACGCCGTTTATAAATGCAAGAATTTATTGAGCAGATAACCTAATCGGTTACGGCTTTTGTTCGTTTTCGCCTACTCGTTTATAATCGTAAGTTTGAGATTATAAACGGGTAGGTTTTTATATTTATGTCTTGGTTTTGGAAACGGAAAGAAGAAAAAACTCATTCAAGTTCGATTTTGGGTTTGGATAAATCGATTGAAGAATTGCAGGCTCAAGAAGCGGCGGTCGAGAAGGAAATCGGCGTGCGGTTTAATAAAGCGATTGCGAAAACACGCGACTCGTTCAACGATAAATTGGACACGATTTTTCAAGGTCGCAAACAAATTGACGAAGTTTTGCTCGACGAATTGGAAGAAATGCTGATTTCAACCGACATCGGCGTAGCGACCACGTTGCAGATACTCGAAACCATCCGCAAAGGCGTTTCGCGTAATGAAATCAACGATTTAGACGCTTTGAAAAACGCAATGAAACGCGAATTACTCGATATTCTAAAGTCGTCCGCAACTTCCGGCGTGGCTGATGAAACGAAATACGACCTTTCAATCAAACCGTATGTGCTGATGGTTGTCGGCGTGAACGGTGTCGGGAAAACCACGACCATCGGCAAACTCGCCCAACGCATCAAGAACGAAAATCACGATGTATTGATCTGTGCGGCTGATACTTTTCGGGCGGCGGCATCGGAACAGCTTGAAATTTGGGCAACGCGGGCGGGCGTTCCGCTCATTCAGCAAAAACAGGGAACCGATCCGGCGGCGGTTTTGTTCGACGCTCTGCAATCCGCAAAGGCGAGAAATTCGGACGTTTTAATCGTTGACACGGCGGGAAGATTGCACAATAAATCGAATTTAATGGCGGAACTGGAGAAAATGAAACGCATCGCCGGACGCGAAGTTCCACAAGCACCGCACGAAACTCTGTTGGTTTTAGATGCGGTAACCGGACAAAACGGACTTGAACAAGCCCGACAATTTACCAAAGTCGCAAATGTAACAGGAATTGTTTTAACCAAATTGGACGGCACCGCAAAAGGCGGAATCGCGGTCGCCATCGCCAAAGAATTAAATTTGCCGATTCGCTACATCGGCATCGGCGAACAAGTTGACGATTTGATGGTTTTTAATGCTGAAGATTATGTGAACGGGTTGTTTAATTAGGAGGCAACAAAATGACGCAAACAATTGAAGCAATTTACCAAAACGGAATGTTTAAGCCGTTGAAGCCGGTTTCGGAAGAAATTACAGACGGCGAAAAGGTAAAATTAGTGGTTGAAACCGTAATAGAAAACGAAGAAGAAAATTCGATTATGAAATTAGCGGCGAATTTTTACGAAGGTTTATCCGAAGAAGATATTGATGAAATAGAAAAAATCGCACTTGACCGTTCAAATTTTTTCGGAGACAGGAAAATATGAACGAACTTTTGTTGGACACCGACACACTTTCATTTTTCTTGAGAAATGTTCCAAAAGTAATGGCGGAAGCCAATAAATATTTGAAGTTTCACCAAGGATTTACGTTTTCAATAATTACCCGCTTTGAGATTTTACGCGGCTTAAAAGCTAAAAATGCTTTAAGTCAAATCGCCAAATTTGAGGGGATTTGTCAGTTTAGTAAAATTCTTGAATTAAATGACAATGCTATCGTCAAAGCCGCAGATATTTACGCCGACATGTATAAACGCGGTCAGATTATCGGCGATGCTGATATTTTGATTGCCGCGACTGCTCTGGAAAATAATCTGCCAATCGTAACCAATAACGAAAGTCATTTTAACCGAATTACAGGTTTACAGATTTTGAATTGGAACAAGTGAAGGTTTAAGATTTGATGGTTTTTAATGCGGAAGATTATGTGAACGGGTTGTTTAATTAGTATTGTAAAAATGATAAAGGTTAAAAACGACAAAGATAAAAAAAATTACCTTTTTGATGGTAAAAAAAAGTTTGATTGTGAGGTGGTTGAACGGCATGATTATTGGTTAGAAGAAGAAAGATGTGGAATTGCTATTATTTTTAATAAAAAAGAGGAGTTTGATTATGCCTTAAAAAATGCAAATAGACTTGAAAACTACATAATAAATCTTGCGATAGATTCGTATGTAAATTGGAAAGGAGTAAATGTTTTAGCCCAAGTTGACTTTGAAGCAATGCACCGAACTTTCTTAGATATTACATTCGATAAACATTGGAGCTGGGAATTTTCAATAAGTGAATATTTTATAGAGTTTGCAAGAATCAAAGGTTATGAATCAGCCGAAATTGAATTTGAGGAAGATATTGAAAGACATATGTTTTCGGTGAAAATAAATGATTATTGGAATATTTCTGGAGCAAAAAAGTCCGCGTTCAAGATATTTCAAGAATTATTTTCTGTTGTTGAAAAATTTCACAATGAAGCAGTTAAAAGGCTAGACACGCATAATTCTGATAATTTTCTTGCCGCCTTTATTTTCCCCGAAGAATTAAAAATCCCTTGTGAACAATACCTTTTATACTTCGCCCAATTTCTCCAAGATTTAGGAATCAACGCAACTCCAAATTTGAAAGAAGAAGCGGGAAAAGTTCTGTTTTCCGTAACGCCGACCGACGATCAAGAAGCATTGGACAAAATCCGCGAAGCACTTGCCGTTTATTTGAATTTGCCGTCAAGTCCGATTGTTTATGATGAAAGTTTTGCGGCATTGCGGTTAAAGGCTGAAATAGAAAGGCTTCAATCATCGCAACGCATTACGGAAATGGAGTTTCGCGTGACGCAAAAAGCACTCGAAAGCCAAGATAAAATTATCCTTCAACAATCGGTTTTGCTTGAGCAGCAAGCGAAAGTAATCGAGAAAATCACCGATAAGGCGATAATGATAAATTCGGCTGAGAATAAAGAGGAATTGGAAGAAGTTTTTGAAGGTATAAAAGTTGGTAAAAGCAAGTTTTTGATGGAACAAATCGGCGTTCATTTGAATCCTGTAACGGCGATAAAAACAATCGGGAGAAAATTAAGCGGCGGCGATGACGAGATAATTTCTCTGAAAATAAACGACTGAGTTTCTGCCGCCTGCAAACAGGCTGGAACATCGTCTTTGGTTGTAACTACAGGCTCACGCCCGTAGCTTAAGTCTTTCATCCGCAAACGGATTCAAGAAAGAGTTTCGCGGTTTGAGAAAACGGATTCAAGAAAGAATTTCGCGGTTTGAGAAAACAGATTTTACGAAAAAGTTTTCAGTTTAAAAGAACAGATTTCATGAAAAAATTTGCGGTTTGTTTGAAAGATATAATTTGACGAAAAAATTCACGGTTCTAAAGTCCGTTTGCGGACGTTAGCGTAAAGCTACACGCGTGAGCGTGTAGTCCGCAGCCGAACACGCAACCAGCCTGTTTGCAGGCGGCAGAAACAATGAATCTGTACGTTTCGCATCAATCTAAAATGTATTGTGATTAAAAACTATGTCATACACAAACCTGCTTTATCACATTGTTTACGGCACAAAAGGTCGTCTGCCGTTGATAACCGATGAACTTAAACCGCGTTTGCACGAATATCTTGGCGGAACGGTTCGCGGACTCGGCGGCATTGCTTTTGAAATAAACGGTATGAATGACCACGTTCATTTGCTCGTAAAAATTCCGCCGACTGTCGCCGTGTCAGATTTTCTGCGTGATTTAAAATCAAATTCGTCGAAAAAAGCAAAGGAATTGATAAACGATAAATTCGGTTGGCAAAGACGTTTCGGTGCATTTACCGTCAGCGAATCGCAGTTTGATGTAATCCTAAATTATATCCGCAACCAAGCAGAGCATCACGAAAAGTTCGACTTCAAACACGAATTTGAATCGCTTTTGAAATCGAATAACATTGAAATTGAAGGTTTTGTTTGGCAAGATTGATGAACGAGTTGTTTAATTTACACAACTAAAGTATAGTCATTGTATAAACATTATGAAAACAAAAATTCAAAAATGGGGAAACAGTTTAGCCGTTAGAATTCCGAAATCTTTTGCTGTGGAAACAAATCTTTGCCAAGATTCGGTTGTTGATATGTTCCTGATTGACGGTGATATTGTCGTCAAACCAAACAAGCCAAAGTCTAAATATCGGCTTGACGATTTATTGAATGACGTGAATGAAAACAATATTCATACAGAAACTGATTGGGGAATGCCTGTCGGAAATGAGGTATTTTAATGAGCTACATCCCTGATCGCGGTGATGTTGTTTGGTTAAATTTAAATCCGCAAAGCGGAAAAGAACAAGCAGGCAGAAGACCTGCTTTAATAATTTCACCGCATGCCTACAATTCAAAAGTTGGTTTGGCGATAATTTGTCCGATTACAAATCAGTCAAAAGGCTACGCATTTGAAGTTCAAATTCCCGACGGATTAAAGGCAAAAGGTGTGATTTTGTCAGACCATGTAAAAAGTGCAGACTGGCGAACGCGAGAAATTGAATTCATTTGCGAAATTGATGAGGCAATCGTGCAGGATGTAGTTGAGAAAATATCAACGCTTTTGTATGTTTGAAAATCAAAAAAACAGGTCAACGTTTCCGCTAACCTGTTTAATCTAATACACCCGGCAAGATTCGAACTTGCGACCCTCTGATTCGAAGTCAGATACTCTATCCAGCTGAGCTACGGATGCAAACAGGTTTAATCTTAGCGAGAAATAGCGGAAAAGTCCATTTACGAAATAAGAAATTGAACGAGAATTTTACGCAAATTGATTTAGAAATGACACGCCGAGCAATCGAACTCGCGTCTTTCGGCGTTGGGCAAGTTTCGCCGAATCCGCTGGTCGGCTGTGTAATTACGGCGGAAAACGGCGAGATTGTCGGCGAAGGAACTTATATTTTCGACCAAATTGTTCACGCCGAAGTTATCGCTTTGACGAAAGCCGGCGAACGCGCAAAAAACGGTACGGCTTATGTTTCGCTTGAACCTCACAATCATAAAAACCGTACGCCGCCTTGCACTTTAGCCTTGATAAACGCGGGAATAAAACGTGTTGTGTGTCCGATTGAAGACGCGAATCCGTTGGTTGCGGGAAGCGGTTTCGAGCGTTTGCGGCGAAATAACATCGAAGTTGTTACGGGAATTTTAGCCGACGAAGCCAAGCGTCAAAACGAAAAATTTATTTGTTGGCATCAAAAGAATCGTCCGTTCGTTCACCTTAAACTTGCAATGTCGTTGGACGGCAGAATTTCTTTGCAATCGAGTGTTTCAACTGCTCTGTCAAACAAAGAATCAGCGAATCGTGTGCAAGATTTCAGACACGAACATGATGCGATTTTAGTCGGCGGAAATACGGCGTTTGTTGATAATCCGAGCTTGACGGACAGAAGCGGCAAATCGCGCCGACGCAAACTCGCGCGTGTGATTTTGGATAATCGTTTGCAAATTCCGCTTGAATCAACACTCGTACAAACCGCTAACGAAACGCCGACAATCGTTTTTTCTAACAGCGGAAATGAATCTAAAATCGCCGAACTTAGAAACGCAAATGTTGATATAATTGAACTTGACGCGAGAAATCTTGCGAAAGTTTTAGACGAATTACGCAAACGAGATTTGCAAAGCGTCTTGGTCGAAGGCGGAACGGCAATCGCGGGTTCGTTTGTTGACGCGAAATTGGTCGATAAAATTTCGCTGATAATCGCTCCGATAATTATCGGCGGAAATGTTGCCCCAAACGCAATCGGCGGAAACGGCGCGATGAATTTAGCCGAAGCGTTGAAGCTCGAAAACATCGAAATAATCAGACACGGCGAAGATATTGAAATTACAGGATACCCGAAAATATGAAGTCCAATAAAGCCCGAAGCCAAAGGTCTAAAATCCAAAGCCCGAAACCCAAAGCTAAAAGTCCGAAGTCTAAAGTCAAAAAAACGCCTTTTGCCAAACGGTCGCTCGGGCAAAATTTTCTCAATGACGATGTTTATATCGAAAAAATTGTCGCGGCTTTGAATTTAACGGAAGCCGACACGGTCATCGAAATCGGTCCCGGCAGAGCGGCGTTGACACAAAAATTGGTTGAATCAGGTGCGAAAGTCATTGCGATTGAACTCGACCGATATTTTGTCCCGATGCTGCGTGAATTGTTTGCCGAAAATGATAATTTCACAATTTATGAACAAGACGCGTTGAATGTAAATTTTGCGGAACTTACCGGAAACAAACAGGTTAAGCTGGTCGCAAATTTGCCGTACAATATTTCGACCGCGATTCTGCAACGGATTATCGAACAACGCGAATGTTTTTCCGAACTTGTGTTGATGTTACAACTCGAAGTTGCCGAACGTATTTCCGCAAAAATCGGGAATTCGGAACGCGGTTTTTTGTCCGTGATGGTCGAAAATTCGTTCTCGACCGAAAAACTTTTTCACGTTCCGCCCGAAGCCTTTCGTCCGATTCCGAAAGTTATGAGTGCAGTTGTGCGTCTGATAACGTTAGCTGAAAGTGAGGTTGAAGCGTCCGCAAGTTTTGATGAAACGCAGTTCAGGAGAATCGTCTCGCTCGGCTTTATGCAAAAACGCAAGACAATTTTGAACAACTTCAAATTTACCTTTCCAAACACGGGCGAGATTTTGCAAAACTGCGGCATAAGTCCGAGCCGTCGGGCGGAAACGCTGACGGTTGACGAATGGAAATTATTGGCTGTTGCGTTCGGCGTTCAACCTTTAGTTTGACAATGACAAATGAATATCGCAGGTGTGATGAATCGGCAGTTTCGATGTTTTTAACCGGTAAATTAACGAATCCGGGTTGAAGCGCAATTATCAAACTGAAGTTTTAATAAAAATTATGAACGGAAACGAACGAAAAAATGTGCGGCAAGGCTTAAAGGTCGCCATCGTCTTGAAACAAGACCAACGCACAGGCAAACGAACAGTCGGAATCGTCAAAGACTTGCTCACAAATTCGTCGAATCATCCGCACGGAATCAAAGTCAGATTAACAGACGGGCAAGTCGGTCGGGTGCAGGAAATTTTGGCGGATTAGTTTTTTCAGCTGAAAACCAGCCCGCATTTTCCGCAAAACCTTGAATTTATCGGATGCGGGGCGTTGCATCGCCGGCAGATTAGTTCAACCGGTTTCGGAATGTTCGGCGGAAAGTTTTGCGGTGCTTGGTTTTGCTGTAATTGTTGCGGCGGCGACATTTGCAGTCCGCAGCGTCCGCAAAATTTCGATCCTAACGGCAAACTCATTCCGCAACGCGGACACGGAACAAATGCCGCGCTTTGCGATGCCGTCAGATTGACGACCGCAAATATGCCGTTTCCGCAGCGTCCGCAAAATTTTACGCCCGACGCAAATCTGGAATTACAGCGAGTGCAAGCAACAATGCTCGGCAAAATACTCGACTGAATTCCTTCGCTTGCCCCGCTTTGCGACGGCGAAGGTTGACTGCTCGTCGTTATCGGTCGAAGTTGGGCTTGAATGACTTGTTCGTTTGCTCCTTCGCGGATTTCAATTACTCGCTCATCGTCTTTTTCGCCTAATTTAGCGACTCGCAAAATGTGTCTGCCCGCCGGAATATCGGTTAAAATCATTCTTCCCGATGTGCCGATATTGCCTTTTCGCTCATCATCGACATAAACTTCCGCTCCGACGACAGCCATAATGACGAGTCTCGAAACGCCCGCTTTATTTGTCTCACCGAATGTTTTCGAGGCGGTTTCAAGCTCGATAATCCACTCTCCGACTGTGTTCGGACGATCTTTTGCCTCGCGTTCAAGGGCGTGCATGACAGCTTTTTCGACAATTTTCGGAACATCCGAACGAAGCGTTGACAGCGGCGGCGGCGGATTCATAATCTTTTGCATGACCAGTTGCATCAAATCACCCGTGAACGGCGTACGACCGCCGAGCATCAAATATGCAATCGTCCCGAGCGCGTAAATATCAGCTCGCGCGTCAACGCCGAGTTCGGGCGACATTTGTTCGGGCGACATATATTCGGGTGTGCCGATAATTCCGCGCGAACTCGGCGTGGCATTTGAACTGATGTCGGTTACGGTTTGGCTGACAATTTTGGCGAGTCCGAAATCACCGACTTTGATAAAGCCGTCGCCGCCGGTTTTCGTCTGCATAATAAAGATATTCGCGGGTTTCAAATCTCGGTGCAGAATTCCGGCTTCGTGAGCGGCTTCGACTCCTTCGGCTATTTGTTTCAATAACTTAACCGCGCGTTTTACGTCCAAAGTCCCTTCGCGGCGCAACAATTTATGCAACGTTTCGCCTTCGACATATTCCATTACCAGATAAAAAACGCCGTCGGATGTTTTACCGAAATCCGTTACCGCAACCGTATTCGGATGTCGGATCGAGGCGGCGGACATTGCTTCGCGTTCAAATCTGGCAATCGCCTCGCCTTCGGCTAAATCTTCGCTGTTCAATAAATCTTGGCGGACGGTTTTAACCGCAACCTTGCGGCTTCCGAGGTTTTTATCGGTTGCCAAATAAACCTGTCCCATCGCTCCGCGACCAAGCCGTGACTCAAGAAAATATCGGTTTGCCAAGAGTTGTGTGCCGGGCATTGTGTGGCGAGTTTCGCTCTGATCGTGCGGACAAAACGCAACTTCATCGGCAAAACATATTTCGCATTTAGGACATTCACGCATATTAAAAAAAAGTTAAAAGGCGAAAAGAAAAGTAAAACCGGAGAAGAGATTCAGTTCGCCAGATTATTAGAACGCATCTCAAATCTTATTTTTGCAAGTAAACGGATATTTTCCAAGTTGAGGTAACTAAATAAAGTCAGTAGGCTGCAAACCCGAAGAAATCGGGCAAGATTACACAGGTTATCAAAAAGACGATGAAAGCGGATTAAGACGAGATATTACAACACCGAACACGGCAGATTTACGAGCGTTGACGGCAAGACGGGTGGCAGAAAACTCTACGCCGGAATTCAAAGGTAAATCGAATCAGTTTCAGCTTGATATTTCAAACCGGAAAACTAAACCCGCTTTACCTTTTACATTGTTATATTTTTCAGCTTTCTTTTCGCTTCGGTCGGTCGTTCGGTTTCAAGCCGCGTTTTCTTAATCGAATAGATTGCGGTGTAACTTCAACCAATTCGTCGTCGGCGATAAATTCCAACGCTTCTTCAAGCGATAAATCTTTAATCGGCACCAATCGCATCGCATCGTCCGCACCCGACGAACGCATATTCGTCAACTTTTTCTCTTTGATTGCGTTTACATCCAAATCAACCGCACGGGCATTTTCGCCGACAATCATTCCTTCGTAAACCTTCGTGTTCGGGCGGACAAACAGTTTTCCGCGTTCTTGCAATGCGTAAAGCGAATAAGTTGTCGTTTCACCTAATCTGTCGGAAATCAGCGATCCCGTGCCGCGACCTTTCATATCGCCGAGCCAAGTATCGAACCGCAAGAAGATTGTGTTGAGCAAGCCTGTGCCTTTCGTTTCGGTCAAAAATTCGCCTCGGAAACCGATTAAACCACGCGAAGGCACTTCGTATTCGAGCCGTACGCGACCTGTTCCGTTGTTAATCATTTTCGTCATCTGACCTTTGCGGCGACCTAACGCCTCGGTTACAACGCCGATAAATTCTTCCGGTACGTCAATTACAACCAATTCAATCGGTTCTTGCAATTCGTTGTTCGGTCCGCGTCGGGTGATAACTTCGGGCTTTGAAACTTGAATTTCGTAACCTTCGCGGCGCATCATTTCAATTAAAATAGAGAGTTGCAATTCACCGCGTCCCGACACCTTGAATTGATCGGCGGAATCGGTTTCAGCCACGCGCAACGCCACATTTCCGAGCAGTTCTTTTTCCAAACGCTCTTTGATTTGGCGTGATGTAACAAACTTTCCTTCGAGTCCCGAAAACGGCGAAGTATTGACCCCGAAAACCATCACGATGGTCGGTTCATCAACCGCAATAACCGGCAAAGGTTGCGGATTATCGACTGTTGTTACAGTTTCTCCGATGTTGATGTCGTCAAAACCCGCAATCGCCACAATTTCGCCGACACTTGCGTTATCAACGGTAATTCGCTTCATTCCTTCAAAAACATAGAGTTCGCGGACACGAGTTTTCTGCGTTGTACCATCGCGTTTGGCAACGATAACTTCTTGGTTTTTGGCAATCGAACCGCTGAAGATACGTCCGATTCCGAGCCGTCCGACGAATGCGTTGTAATCGATATTGGCGATTAAAATTTGTAAACTGTCGTCGCGAATCGCTTTCGGCGGCGGAATTGTTTCGATAATTTGATCGAACAACGGCTTCAAGGTTTTTGAATCGTCTGTCAACTGTTTTTTAGCCACGCCGTCGCGTGAAATCGAGTAAAG
Source organism: Acidobacteriota bacterium (assembly GCA_031430435.1). Lineage (GTDB taxonomy): Bacteria > Acidobacteriota > Blastocatellia > Pyrinomonadales > Pyrinomonadaceae > JANNVK01. The sequence goes on along the minus strand of JANPBM010000053.1, from coordinate 6,953 downwards.
AACAGGGAAGTCGATTTGCTCTTCGTTTGCTCCAAGGTCAATAAACAGGTCGTAAATTTCGTCCAAAACTTCTTCGGGACGCGAATCTTGACGGTCAATTTTGTTGACCAGAGCAATCGCCGGCAATTGTAATTCCAATGCTTTACGCAGTACAAAACGTGTTTGCGGCAAACAACCTTCGGCAGCGTCAACCAGCAACACAATGCCGTCAACCATTTTCAAAACACGCTCGACTTCTCCGCCGAAATCGGCGTGTCCCGGTGTATCGAGAATGTTGATTTTGTAATCGCCGTAACGAACTGCGGCGTTTTTCGCCATAATCGTAATTCCGCGTTCGCGTTCCAAATCCATCGAATCCATTGCCCGATCAACAACGGCTTCGTGGTCGCCGTAAGTTCCGGCTTGTTGGAGCATTGCGTCAACGAGTGTCGTTTTTCCGTGGTCAACGTGGGCGATAATGGCGATATTACGAATTTTTGCTGTATCAATCATATTAAAATATTTATAAAAAGTGTCTTTAAGACAAACGGAAATGATGACTGATTACGAGGCGAATTGCAAACTTGTAACATAGGTTTAAGGTATTTACGCAAAAAGTGCTAAAGTACCGGTTAAAACAAAACCGCTTAACCAAACGATTTAAGACAATTTCAAATATGAATCAAACTGAAATAAGCAAGACTAAAATTTGGCAAGTTATCGGTGCATCGTCCGCCGGAACAGTCATTGAATGGTACGACTTTTACATTTTCGGCAGTTTGACAACAACAATCGCACCGCTTTTTTATCCGCCGGGAAACGAAAACATTGCATATATAATGTGGTTGATGACATTTGCCGTCGGCTTTATCGTGCGACCGTTCGGAGCATTGTTTTTCGGGCGAATCGGCGATTTAGTCGGACGCAAATATGCGTTTCTCGTCACGCTTTTGCTGATGGGTTTCGCCACTGCGTCAGTCGGATTTTTGCCGACATATTCGCAAATCGGTATTTTAGCCCCGATATTATTGATTCTCGTGCGTGTGCTGCAAGGTTTGGCACTCGGCGGCGAATATGGCGGAGCGGCGGTTTATGTCGCCGAACACGTTCCGGATGAAAGTCGCGGTTATTACACAAGTTTTATTCAAATTACGGCATCATTCGGGTTGCTGATTTCGTTGGCGGTCGTCATCGGCTTGCAAACTTGGATGAGCAAAGAAGCGTTTGGAGCCGATAGTTTTACGGCAGGTTGGCGAATTCCGTTTCTAATCTCGATTTTCTTGGTCGGAATGTCGCTTTATATTCGCTTAAAGATGAAAGAATCGCCGATTTTCGAGCAATTAAAAGCGTCCGGAATGACTTCCGCTCAACCTATTTACGATGCTTTTGCAAGTCCCGCAAACCGCAAACGAGTTCTCATCACATTGTTCGGAGCAACCGCCGGACAAGGCGTTGTTTGGTACACCGGACAATTTTACGCACTGTTTTATATGCAGACGATTTTGAAGATCGAGCGTGTGCAAGCAAGTATAATCATTGCAATTGCGATTGTTTTAGCGATTCCGTTGTTTATATTCTTCGGAAGTTTGTCGGATAAAATCGGTCGTAAAAAGATTATGATGGCAGGTTGTTTGCTCGCGGTTTTAACCTATTTTCCGATCTATAAAGGAATGGTTTATTTTGCGGGAAACCACGTTGATTTCATTCAATCTGTTCCTGACCCGATTACAAAAGAGCCGAAACTTTCGCCCGTATCAATTTCAAATGACGGAGTTGCAACGCCCGTAACTGCTGCTCCAAACGCAAATTCGCCGATGCTCGTTCTGCTGATATTTATCCAACTGATTTGGGTAACGATGGTTTACGCACCGATTGCCGCATATTTGGTCGAAGCGTTTCCGGCGAAGATTCGATATACATCAATGTCGTTGCCGTATCACATCGGAAACGGCGTGTTCGGCGGATTATTGCCGACCATCGGTTTGCTCGCGTGTGCGTGGACGGGCAACATTTACGCAGGATTGGTTTATCCGATAATTATTGCGAGCATTACGTTTATTGTCGGAATGTTGTATCTGCCTGAAACTCGCGGCAACAAAATTTGGGATTAAATAGACGATATACACGAAGTTAGTTAGAATATATTTAGCCACGAACAAACACGAAATAACACGAAAACGGACGAAAAAGAATTACAAATTTTGACAAAAAACTCTTGGCACAGTTTTTTGTATTGCTTTTATTTCGTGTCTGTTCGTGTTTGTTCGTGGCTAATTTCATAAAAATATGTCTGAATCAACCAATATCGAATCAACCCAAATCGAAACTCGTATTTTTCCGCCGTCCGCCGAATTTTCAGCGAACGCACATATTAAATCGTTTGACGAATACGAAAAACTTTACGCCGAAGCCGCCGAAAATCCGGTTGCATTTTGGGAAACGCAAGCCGAATCGCTTGATTGGTTCCGGAAATGGGACAGCGGATTAGAGTGGAACGAACCGCACGCGAAATGGTTTGTCGGCGGAAAATTGAACATTTCTTACAACTGTTTAGACCGACATCTGAAAACTTGGCGAAAGAACAAAGCGGCGATCATTTGGGAAGGCGAACCCGGCGAAATCCGCACGTTGACATATTTGCAGCTTTACAGACAAGTCTGCAAATTTGCCAATGTAATGAAAAAACTCGGAATTACGAAGGGCGACCGCGTTGCATTGTATATGCCGTTGATTCCCGAATTATCCGTGGCGATGCTTGCTTGTGCCAGAATCGGTGCAACTCACACGGTAATTTTCGGCGGTTTTTCCGCTGATGCAATCCGCGACCGCGTAAACGATTGTGAATGTAAACTGATTGTTACCGCAGACGGCGGGTTTCGTCGCGGGAGCGAAATCAAATTAAAACCAATCGTTGATGAAGCCGTAGAACAAACTCCGTGCGTAAATCATGTGGTTGTGTTTAAACGCACAGGTTCCAATCAAAAAATGAAAGTCGGACGCGATCATTGGTGGCACGAACTGATGCAAATCGCCGAAGATGAATGCGAACCCGAACAACTTGACAGCGAACATCCGCATTTTATCCTTTACACATCGGGAACAACGGGCAAACCGAAAGGAATTCTGCACACGACCGGCGGCTATCTTACGCAAGCCGCATACACCGCAAAAATGGTTTTCGATCTAAAGGACGAAGACGTTTATTGGTGTACTGCCGACATCGGTTGGATTACGGGACACACTTATGTCGTTTACGGTCCGCTTGCCAACGGTGCGACCGTTTTTATGTATGAAGGTGCTCCGAATCATCCTGAACCCGACCGATTTTGGCGTTTGATTGACCGTCATAAAGTTACGATTTTCTACACTGCTCCAACCGCGATTCGGGCGTTTATCAAATGGGGCGAACAATATCCGTTGAAGCACGATTTATCAAGTTTAAGATTACTCGGCACAGTCGGCGAGCCGATAAATCCTGAGGCTTGGATGTGGTATCACGCAATTATCGGCAAAGGAAATTGTCCGATAGTTGATACTTGGTGGCAGACCGAAACCGGTGCGATTATGATTTCGCCGCTCCCCGGAGCAACGCCGACAGTTCCCGGCACGGCAACTCGTCCGATTCCCGGAATCTTAATTGATGTTGTCACCAAAGCCGGCAAACCTGTCGCCGATAACGAAGGCGGTTATCTCGTCATCAAACATCCGTTTCCGTCAATGCTGCGAACAATTTGGGGCGACGACGAACGCTACAAGCAAGCATATTGGTCTGAGATTCCCAAAATGTACTTCGCGGGCGACGGTGCCAGACGCGACGAACGCGGATATTTTTGGATAATGGGCAGAGTTGATGATGTGATAAATGTCAGCGGACACAGATTAGGAACTGCGGAAATCGAATCGGCATTAGTTTCGCACGAATTTGTCGCCGAAGCCGCTGTTGTCGGTCGTCCCGATGACATCAAAGGACAGGCAATCGCCGCCTTTGTAACGCTCGAAGGCGGAAGAATCGGTTCGCCTGAACTAAAAGCTGAATTACGAAATCACGTTGCCAAGGAAATCGGAAGCCTTGCAAAACCCGACGACATACGTTTTACCGATATGTTGCCGAAAACTCGCTCGGGCAAAATTATGCGTCGGTTATTACGCGAAATTGCTTCGGGCAATGCGGTCGCGGGCGATGTTACAACGTTGGAAGATTTGAGCGTGTTGGAGAAATTAAGACAGGATGAAGAATAAAAGACTCAATTTTCTATTTTGGAATATTTGTCGTAAGCCTCTAATTGAAAGGATTGAAAAACTATCAACTACTTTTGATGTTGATGTTCTGATGCTTTGTGAATGCTACATATCCTCAGCAGAAATTTTAAAGGCTATAAATAATGAAAGAAGGGAAAGAAGTAATGACTTATTTCATTTTGTTTGTGAAAATACTTTAAAAATTAAGATTTTTACGACTGAAAAATCGAATAATTTTGAACTACTCCAAACAAAAAGTAAGTATTTACAAGCGTTTAAATTAAAAGATTTAAATCTCTTAATTTTTGCTGTTCATTTACCCTCTCAATATATTAAACCATTAGTTCAAGATGTTTATAAGGTTCATAGTTTAAATATTATCAATGAAATTAGAGAACTTGAAAAGAATCATAACTGTAATCAAATAGTTGTTATGGGAGACTTTAATGTTAATCCGTTTCACAAGATAATGACAGAGCATGATAGATTTAATGCAGTGATGACAAAAGAAATTGCTAAAACTTCGAGAAAAGTTGATACTAATAATTATCCGTATTTTTATAACCCAATGTGGAGTTTTTTTGGAGATTTGTCGAAACATCCTGCCGGCACATATCATTGGAAGGACAACAACTCGGATAACAATTATCGTTGGAATATGCTTGATCAAGTTTTGATTAGTCCTGAAATTACTGATAATCTAGATGATGATTCAATAAGAATTATTGAGTCTGACGGAGTAAACTCGTTGAAACTAAGCAAAACGTCAAAAGGACATTCGGATCACTATCCAATATACTTTAGTCTTAATTTTTAAAATTGTATGCCAGTAGAAAATTTTTGGTCAAACACAATAAATATCAATGCTGAATCTTCGCCAAAAGTTTTGATGCGTAAACAAGCATCTGAACTTGGCAGAATAACTAGAAATTTAGTTGAAGCTGAAGTAACAACTGTGATTATTGATGGACAATATCAACACTGTTTCAACTTAATTGCCCCGATATTAAATTACGAAAAAATAGCTCTGTTTTGTATAAATCAGGGTATTGTAAATGAATTTCCATTAACAATAAGCTATGATTTTTCTAATAAATTTAATGAAGCAAATTGTGGGTGCAATGATATACAAGCGTTTGAAAACTGTCTAAAGACTATTCTTTCATCAGAGGAAGTCAGTAAGTTGATTAATTCGTTGATAGCACAAAGCTCATCTGAATAACTTAAAATCAGTTTGAGAATTTAAGAATTTTAGCGATATTACCGCACGACAAAGACAGATTTAAAAATAAAAAGACACCAAGAAATTTCCGGTGTCTTTTTGCTGTATATTTAACCAAACTTACAACGAAGCCGCAATCGCGTTATCAAAAATCTCTAACGCTATGTCAACTCTTTGCCGCCAAACACATTTTATCGCGGATTTTTGCGGAGTTTCGTCTCATTTCAAATCATCGAGAGAAGTGATTAGTCCGCGTTTGAAGGCTTCGGTAATTCCAAACGCTTTGCGGAGCGTCGAAATTTGGCAAAGCTCGGTATAAACTTCTAATTCTCTTTCTTCTGAATCCGTAATCGTGCCTTCATCCAACTTCTCCGGCAAACTACTCATTTGTGAATTGTTGTCAGATAAGCCAAAGGAAATTCGCTGTGTTCATAAATTTCAAAATCGTAATCGTCCAATTCATCATTGCAGAAACCATTCGCAGGAACACGCACGAAGTAAATATGCCTTTACTTTTTACTATGCTACTCCCCAAAGTCAAGACAGCAAATCGGTCAAACTAAGGTGGTAAATGTTGCTTGTTTTAGTCCTTGCCGATAGACCGCTTCCGGCGTTCGGTAATTTAATGATTGGTGCAATCTTTCGTTGTTGTAAAACTTGAAATAATTGTTCAATCCTTCGGTTGCTGCTTCTACATTTCCGTATTCTTTCAAATATACTTCTTCGTATTTCACGCTTCGCCACAATCTTTCCACAAAGATATTGTCTAACGCTCTGCCGCGTCCGTCCATACTGATTCGGATTTCTCGGTCAATCAATTTGCTCGTGAAAACTTCGCTCGTAAATTGCGAACCTTGATCCGTATTAAAGATTTCCGGGTTTCCTTTTTCCAAGGCGTTTTCCAATACCGTTACGCAAAACCCGCTTTCCATCGTGACTGATATTTCCCAACTCAAAACGTATCTTGAATGCCAATCAATGACCGCCGCCAAATAGATAAACCCTTGTTTCAAACGAATATAGGTGATGTCCGTACTCCACACTTGGTTTACTCGTTTGATGATTATTCCTCGCAATAAATACGGATAAGTTCGATGTTCCTTATTTATTCTGCTCAAATTCGGCTTTGGATATTGGGCTTCCAATCCCATTTTTCTGAGCAATCTTCGCACTCGTTTTTCATTTACCCGATAACCTTCGGTTTTGAGCCACGCCGTCATTCGTTTGACTCCGTAAAACGGATATTTTGTGTATTGCTCGTCTAAAATCCTCATCAATTGCAAATTCTCGACCGATTCTGAGCGTGCTTTGTAATACAAACTTGCTCTTGATAATCCTAATAATTCGCATTGCCGAACAAGACTGATTTGTCTATTTTCAAACTCAATCAGTTGACGTTTTTCATCGGTTGAATACTCCGACTTTTTTTTTCAGCCAATCAAGCTCTACCTTTAACTGCCCGATTTGCTGATAAAGTTGAGATTTTAAGTCTTCATCGTCTTTTTCCTGCCGC
>JANPBM010000052.1:0-13976 GCA_031430435.1 Acidobacteriota bacterium | reverse complement strand
TTTAACCGACGCGAAAGGCGAGTATCTGATAAAACCGATTGTCGTCGGCAAATATACGATTACGTTTAGCAAAGAAGGCTTTACGAGCAAGGAAGTTGACGATGTGGACGCAAAGTTGGGGGCGGTGAATGTGCTGAATGTAGCGTTGTGAGAAGTGAAGTAGGTATTGGTTAGACTCCAAACATAATGAAAAATTTCTTCAAAAACATTTGGCATGAGGTTGAGCCGCTAATTGTAGAATTAATTGTCTATTCTATTCTGATATTTGCAGTTTATTCTGTGAGTAATCTTACTGACCAATATGTTCCGGATAAATTAAAAGACATTATTTTCAACATTAAATCATTTGTTGTTATTGGAGCATTGATTCTTTCGGCTTTGCACACACTTGGCAGAATGTTTATTAGAGTAATAAAAGGCATTATCGGAGAAACCAAAAGTGATAAAGCTGATAAAGATGATGACGATGATAATAACGGCAATTCTGACAGTGAAGTAACGCCGCCTAATAGGTTGAATCCTAAATCAACAAACTTTGATGATGCAAAAGATATACAGGATTCGGAAGCTAAGGAAGTAGAAAAAGTAAAAAAAGAAAGTGAAAAAAAGAACTAATCATATTTATAACAAAATAGAGAGTTTCTTTGGGATTCGCTCAATTGGCAAAGCCTTCGTCGTTCGAGGCTTTGAGTTGATTCTTTTGACAACAATTCTGCTTGTTTCCAATAGTTACTTTCCGGAGTGGAACTTTTTAGCTGTTATTGTTGTGGGAGGTTTAGTTGTAACTGTTGTAACTTACTTTATTTTTAGGAGATTTCTTAATATGGAAACAAAAAACGATAGTCAAAATTCATCAAAAAGAATTAGTGAAAAATCCACCAAAAAACCAATAAGTGATGAAGAGAAAGAAATTCAAGCTAAGGAAAAATCAAGAGAAAGATTTAAGGACTTTACCTTATATTTAGGTGTTTTTGGGATAATTACAATTATTACCCAGGCGTTACTTTCAATTAAAAACTTTAAAGAACTTTTTGAAAGTATTTCTTCTGTTTGGACTTTGGAACGCTTTCAGCTTGGGGTCAACATTCTAAATATTATAGTTTCTTTTTTGGCAATGGTATTCTTTCTAAAATTATTTAAATCTTCAAACTCTTTTTTTCCGGTTACCGATTTAGATAAATATGAAAAACTTACTGATATTGAAGACCCAAAATTGTTAATGAAAAAAAGTGAGAATAACCCGGTCAGGGTTCAGAATTTAGTAAGACAATATGTCTTATTTATTAGTCTATTTGCCTTCTCGCTTGTTGCTGTTTACGTCTCAATTATTATTCACTCCTCTTACATTTCCCCTGATAATGCGAAATTGGATAAAAGAGCAGTCGAACTTTTAGTAGAGTGCCAAAAAACTGAACAGAAAGATAATTGTGTTAAGCCATCGCGTGAGGAGTTAAAGTTTAACAATTTAGTTTCTGAACACATACCAAATACTGTTGAGAAGAATCAAATAGAAGAGTTAAACGCAAAAATTAATGAGCTAAGTGTAACGGTTAAAGATAAAAATGCTGAGGAACTTTCTATAATTCGAGATTTAAAAACAAAAGCCTCCAATCTAAATGCAGTAGAGAAATCTCAAATTGATATTTTGAAAACAAAAATAAAAGTAAAAGAAAATAAGCCTATTTCATGGTTTGATTTTATCACGAATATTATTAATTTCTCGGGTGCTTTATTTATCTTTTTAGCGTTTAAGGTACTACATGATGAAACTCTACAGAAAAAGGATTACAGTACATATACGTTTTTTTGGATGTTTCCAAGTGGTTTCTTTGTTTTTTATGTATTGGTCTTAGGATTACTTTATTTGGTGTATTTTGATTTGGTTCGTTTTGATCCTGAAACTAATCCTACTATTTTTTTAAACTGGACTGATTTGTTTGCAGGTTCAATAAACGGATTAGCGATGGCGTTGTTGTTTGGAAGATATGTTTCAATTGAGCAATCTGTAAAATCTTCGGTGCTTTCTAAACTAAAACATACAAATTTATTTTTAACTATTCCTTACAAAAAAATAGTTTCAAAGATAATTATTTTTATACTCCCAATATACGCACTTACACAACCGCTTTTTGGTTCGCTAACAATAGATTCATTTGGAAATCCTAAGTTATTTCAAACAATGGTATTTGTTATTTGTCTAATAGGAAAAATACTGTTTTTTATAATCACTTATCTGCTGATTAGAAAAAAACTTTTGCACTTATATTTACACGGTGTGGTGGCAGAAGTAAGAAATCTACAAGAATTAGAAAAATGTCTAGATTTCAATTACGAAGAAAAAGATAGTTTAAAGGAATAAAGTAAATATATCTTTGTTTATTTCAAAATAAAAAGCCGTTCAGAACTAACCAAGTCCTAAACGGCTTTCCCAATAAACTAAAATCAAAAGTAAAAATCTTACTGCTGACCGTAAAGATTATCGTTGAAATAGAAAATATCGGACAATTTGACACCTCTGTTAGAACCAAACAATAGCAACGCAACTTAAAGAACAACGATATTCGGAACCGGATTAGACTTAATGCAAGAATAGACAGCCTCATATTTCGAGTAATTTGAAAAGATTGTCGAAACCGGTTGAATGTGTAAAAATAAATTTGCGGTAAGAAGATGTTAAAGTTATATCTGAGGAAAGATTATGGAAGTTGCAACATTTCAAGGCGAGATTATTAACGGCACAATTCATTTTGCAAAAGATGTGCATTTACCCAAAAGCGGAAAGGTTTATGTAGTTGTATCGGAAGTTATTGACGAACCCGTTAAAAAGAAGTTCGATTTAGCGGAAATGGTTTCGCGGATGCCTACTGATTATGTGGTTAGCGAAGAAGATTTCGGAAAACCTCTCGGTAAGGAAGTTTGGTAAATGTATATTCCCGAAAAAGGTGATTTCATCAGCGTTTCGTTTGATCCGCAATCCGGACACGAACAGAAAGGCAGACGACCGGCAATTGTCGTCAGCAACCTGCTTTTTAACAGAGCCACAGGTTTAGCGATAGTTTGCCCGATAACAAACACAGACCGTAAAATTCCTTTTCATTTGCCTGTCCCAAAATCTTCTTCGCTGACAGGTTTCATAATGGTTGAACAGGTTAAGGCGATTGATTATTCAGCTAGAAAAGCGAAATACATCGAGCAAGCAAATATAGAATTACTTGATGAAATAACCGACATAATAAATGGTTGCATTGAGTAAAATATCGGACAGTTTGACACCTGTGTTAAAATCAAGGAATGGCAACGCAACTTAAAGAACAACGATATTCGGAAGCAGATCAGACTTAATGAAAGAATAGACAGCCTCATATTTCGAGTAATTTGAAAAGATTGCCTCATTCTATACCATTTGCAAAAACTCGTCAGCCTTGATTGTTTTCACGTCGGGAAATTGAATATCTTTCAATTCCCTGAAATGTTTGTCGTTTGAAACAATAAACGCGGCATTTGAGGCAATCGCACAATCAGCGAATTTGTTGTCGTCGAAATCGGATTTAATCAAATTCCAACGAAAATAAACTTCGGTTTTGGTTGTGTTTGGAAGGCTTAAAATAAGTTCGGCGATGTTGTTGGCAATTGTCGGTGTTGTTTTCTGCGACAGTATTTCAGTATCTTCGCTCAAAATCTCGTTGCTGATTGCCAATGTATATTTGCCGTTCAGCAGACCGTCAAAAATTGTTCGGTATTTGGAAAACTTCGGGATTGAAATCAGTAAAACGTTTGTATCTAAAAACAATTATCATTCGTATTTCGTCCGCAGATGAGCATTTGAAAGATTTTCAATCGTCTCGTCATTCCAACCGGTTTGTTCGCAAAACTTATCCGGTTCGTCGGTGGCTTTTTCGGCAAAATACTTAGATAAAATTGTTTTAATTTCAAGCATTTGCGTTTCGCTCAATTCATAACGAAAGGTTTTTAATAATTCTATTTGTAAATTCGTCATTTGCATAAATACTCCATTGGAATAATTTTATCACAAAATAAAGCAGTCTTTCCAAACCCTTAAAAATATGGAGAAGATAGCAACTTACACTCCGCAAAAATTATTGTTGAATCAGGCAAAATACCAAACTATTTGACAGCTGTGTTAAAATCAAACAATGGCAACGCAACTTAAAGAACAAAGATATTCGGAACCGGATTTAATCTTGGGTTTAGGCTTGGAACGGGTTAAATCTCCGTATTCTAAAGAACTTAAAGACTTGCTTAATGCCGACACTTTGTTATCTGCGACAGAGCAAGAACTTATTGATAAAGTATTGCTTCGTGTTGCTAAAGAAGGTAAAAGTTGGAATACGCGAGACCGCAAAATGAAGTTTCTCTCGCCTGTTTTAGAGTTAGCAAATTTGATTGACGGCGAAAACTTTCAAACTTATTTCGAGAAAACAATCTCTGCCACGATTGAAGGAATGTTCTTGAAGACCAAAACCGATTTTATGATGGCAAGCGGTGTGTTGGATAAGCCGCAAAAGCCTTATTTCCACTTTCAAGACCGGAAACCGCACAAAAAACCGACGGGTGATTCGATGGCTCAGTTACTTGAAGCCTTGTTGATCGGGCAAGAGGTGAACAGTTACGAATTTCCGATGTACGGTTGCGAAGTTGTCGGTAAACACTGGACGTTTGTGATTCTGGACGGCAAAACTTACTGCATCTCAGAATCGTTTGACTGCACCAAACGGCGCGAATTATTCAAAATTATTTCGGTTTTAAGAAAGTTTCGTGAAATGCTTGACGAAAGACTTTCAAAAAACAAACTCGGTAATACTTCCAAATAAAAATAAAGCCGTTCAGTAACCTAAGTTCTGAACGGCTTTCCCGATAAACTAAAATCAAAAGTAAAAATCTGACTTCTGACTACTATCTGCTTACTACTTGATTACCACATTCCTTCTTCAATCGTGACACTTTCCATCACAACTTGCTCGACCGGTTTATCGTTGCGGTCAACTTGCACCAAAGCGATTGTGTCCACTACGTCTTGTCCTTCGATTACCTTGGCGAATTTTACATATAACGGCGGCAGAGGATAATCGACGTGCATAATAAAGAATTGCGAGCCGTTTGTGTTCGGTCCCGAATTAGCCATGGCAACGGTGCCTTTGTTGTAACCGCTTTTGTAAAGTTCGGAACCTGCGTTGATTTCGTCGTCGAACTTTCCGCCCCACGCGGATTCACCGCCGTAACCCATTCCGAGCGGGTCGCCGCCTTGCACCATAAAGTTTTTGATAACGCGATGAAAGATTACGCCGTCGTAATAGTTCTTTTCAGCCAAGAGTCTGAAATTCTCGGTTGTTTTCGGAGCGTCTTGCTCTAAAAGTTCAATTTTAATCGTGCCTTTGTTCGTTTTGATAACTGCAATTTTATTTGCCATTGTTTTCTCCTAAATTTAATAAAATGCAGAAACACGCACGAAGTAAGTTTGAAATCACGCCCTTACTTCGTGCAGGCTTCTGCCTTTATCCTAATATCATATTACCTTCTTAATTTTTACGACAGGTTGATCGGGATGTGCCGGATTCGGGATAACTTTACGGTTAGCACAATCTACAAGCAAGTCTGTAACTTCTAAAATTGTTTGCCCGATAATAACTTCGTCGCCCAAAACCATCGCACCTTCGGCGGTTGTTCGTCCGAAAATGTCAAAAGTTATCGGCTCGGTTAAATCAACCGTGTCTTTTCTTCCGTCTGCATATTCGGCAACTCTTGATCCGACCGATAAAACGCCAAGTCGAGTCATAACATTTTTCGGAATAACCGATGAAACTGCACCTGTATCGATTAAAGCATCGGCTTCATAACAGCGGACTTCTTTCACATCAAGTTTTCCGCGTCTTACCATTGCTTCATCAAAAGAGTTTGTCAGTTTTACTTTTACACGAACTTCTCCCATATCAACCTCCCAAGATAAATTTGTTGATGGCAACGGCAACACCGTTTTCATCGTTACTTAATGTTTTATAAAAATTTTCGTCCGCAAGCAAACTCGCGCTTGCGTTTCCCATCACAACGGGCGTTTTTGCGTATTGCAACATATCTAAATCGTTGAAGTTATCGCCGATTGCCATGACGTTTTCCGCTGTCAGATTATGAATTTCCGCGAGCTTTTGCAAGCCTGTCGCTTTGGTGGAATTCGGCGGCAACACATCAAGCAACGTAAAATCGAGCTGCGGATAAACAGTCGCTAAAATGCTCACGCTTTCGCCGAGTTCGGCTTTTAGAATTTGTTCCAATAACGCCATCGGTTCGCACGTTCCCGAAAAAGAAATATGAATAACTTGCTCACCGCCGACAACTTCTTCGAGCCGCTCAACGTGATGAACCGCGTCTTCGGCATCTTCGCCGTGCAGACGTTTTGACCATTCGATGTATCTTTGAACGGGAATATTATCGGCAGAAATGCGGTCGTAAAACAAAGTTCCTTTCGTGTTCGGATTACAACTGACCAACGCATCACCGCCGAAACTTTTACCGACACGGATAATTTCAAACACTGTTTCCGTCGGGATTATCGAAGCGTGAACGGTTTCCAGCGTTTCCGCAAATTTCAGCAACGCGCCGTTATGACAAACGACAGGCGCGTTCAAATCAAGTTGCAACGCAATCGGCAACGCATCGCGGAATCGTCTGCCCGTGGCAATCGTTACCAAAACTCCGGCGTTTTCAGCAAGTTTAATGGCGTGTTTGTTGGCTTCAGGAATTTGTCCGCTCGAATTAAGCAAAGTCCCGTCAAGATCAAGTGCGAGAAGTTTTATCATTTGAGATAAATTTTAGCTTGAAAAGAGCGAATGATAAAGCGTTGAAAAGGCAAAAGTAAAAGTTAAGAGACGATTCAAACGAATAAAGGCTTTGATTGAAAATGCTTGACGATAAAACGAGCAAAAACTGCAAACTGAGCAATAAAAACTATTAATAACAACCCGCAAATAATATAATCAATGAAATTTGAGCCTTTAAGCAAATAATCGCTAAAACCTATGGTTGCAAAATCAATTCGTTCGTAGCTTTTATAGCTTTTATATGTTGAAAACATCCACAGAAGAAATGAACCCAAACCAAAAAGATTAAATATGGCAGAACCAATAAATCGCCGTTTACTAAATCCGCAATTGCAAAGGTAAGAAAAACTAAGCAGAAAATAAAGCAGGAAATTTGGAAGCGTTGAAAGCGGTGAACCTGTGCCACAACTTTCATAAGCTCCAAAGTTAACGCCGCAATCTTTACAAGGAATTGTTTCGGCACTAATTCTTTTATATTCTTGCTTTAACTGAACATTCTTATTATATGACTGAACCCCCGAAAAAATAACGTTGAAAACAAAAAGCAGTAAAGTTACCGACATTAAAGTTTTGATAATTTTGAATTCCGATTCAGAAACGAGTTTATTGGTTGTCATAATTAAACCTCTGTTTAATATAGACAACCAATAATGCAAAAAGTTCCGTAAATCAGCCGGCTTTTTTCGCGTTTTCCATATACGCCCGCAAAAGTTGATTGATTTTTGCTTGATAACCGCGACCTTCGGATTTGAAAAAATCTTTTACATCCGTATCAATCTTCAAACTTAGTGAAGTTTTTTTCGGAATTACTTTCAAATTTCGGCGGACAACGGCGTTTTTCCACATTTCAGGAGTAATCGGCGGAATGTCCGAATAATCAATTTCATCATCAGTCATTGCATCAAACTTTGCCCAATCAGTTTGCGATGTTGTTAAAGTATGTTTCTTGGTCATTTTATTTCCTTTTCTTACCGAAATGATCCTAATTACATCGGTATTTTCAGTATGTGATATTGCAATAACTCTTCCATTTAATAAGCCGATTGTAAAAAAACGCAGTTCACCATAATCAAATCTGTCATCAATTATAGAATAAGTTGCATGTTGAAAAACTTCCCACACATCGGCAAAATCAATGCCGTGCCGTTGTGAATTTATCAAACGCTTGTTTTCGTCCCGGTCAAACTGCATAGAAATTGTAAGTTTATTTTAGCTTAAGGTCAATTTTTTCCGCGTTGCTGCTCTAACCAACGTTGATACGCCGCTTTTCCTTTCTCAAAATCGCCTGCCGAAGCATAAAAGTTATGTGAACCATCGTTCTTTTCAACATTCAAAACATAGAAAATATAATCGGTTTTGTTCGGATTAAGTGCGGCTTCTAATGCACTTTCGCTCGCGGATGAAATCGGTGCGGGCGGTAATCCGACAACTTTTCGCGTGTTGTACGGCGACTCGACTTCCAAATCGCTTTTGTTGATTGTGCCGTCCCAACGACCGAGCGTTTTGGCGATGTAAACCGCCGTCGCGTCGATTCCGAGCGGGATTCCTCTTGTCAAACGGTTGTAAATGACCGAAGCAACAATAGGACGTTCGTCGTCAAATTTGGATTCATTCTCGATCAAACTTGCGATTGTTACGATCTGTTGCGGAGTTTTGCCTAAACTTTGAGCTTTTGCCGTCCATTCGGGCTTCCAAGTTTTACGGAATTGTTCGACCGTTCGTTTGATGACATCCTGCGGTTTAGCACCAATCGGAAAGTTGTAAGTGGTTGGATATAAATAACCTTCGAGGTTTTTGGCGTTCGGGTCAAGGTCTTTTATCAAACTCACGTCATCCATTAAATACAGCACGGCTTTTTCATCCATCGGCGGAGTTGTCGGGAATTTTTCGGCGATTCGCTTAGAGATTTCATAACGTGTCCAACCTTCGGGAATCGTCAGTTTAATCGTGCGTTCTTCGCCTTTTTCCAATTCTTTCAAAACTTGCAAAGCCGTGATCGGGGAATCGAACTGATATTCGCCGGCTTTTAATTTACTTGTATCGCCGAAAAATCGCAGATAATTTTTAGTTGCCGAAGCGTTTGAAATTATGCCTTCGGCGGCGAGTTTTTCAATAATATCGTTTGGCGATGCGCCTTTCGGAATGACGATAAATTGGGTTGCTTTGGCGTGTGTGGTCGGCGAACCGACCGCGCTTGACAGCCAATAATAAAATGCTCCGAAGGCAAGCGCAACTGCGACAAAAAGAGCGACGAGAATTTTTACGATTTTCATTGTTCGCCAAGTTTAACAAAAATGAAATGAACAAACAAAAAAGAGTCCGAAGTTTATCCTTCGAACTCTTAAAATTATTGACTGCTTGCTTCTGCCTTCCGATTATTTGAACTTATTTCAATGCGCTTTCGATTGCGTCGATTACTTTTTGATCGTCCGGTTTTGTTTTCGGGCTGAACCGCGCAAGTGTTTTGCCGTCTTTGCCGATTAAAAACTTCTCGAAATTCCAAGAAATATTGCCGCTGAAACCGGGATTCGATATTTCATTCGTCAAATAATTATAAAGCGGATGTTGGTCTTTGCCTTTGACCGAAATTTTTGAAAACATCGGAAAACTGACGTTGTATTTCAGAATACAAAATTCCTTAATTTCTTTTTCGGTGCCGGGTTCTTGCCCTAAAAAGTTATTGGCGGGGAAGCCTAAAATGACGAAACCTTGGTCTTTGTATTTTTTGTAAAGCGGCTCAAGTTGTTCGTATTGCGGAGTCAAACCGCATTTGCTCGCCACATTTACAACCAGCGCGACTTTACCTTTATAGCCGTCTAGTTTAACATCCGCGCCGTTTATATCTTTCATCGTAAATTCGTAAATAGATTTTTCTTTCGGCGGATCGGCGGGATTCGGGTTAAAAATAAATCCGTAAAAATAAGCTGCCGCAAAAATGCCGACACCTGAAATTGTTATTAAAGCGATACTGAATTTAAACATATAATTTCTTTGTAAACTGTCTATTTAGAATGTAAAACAATCAAACAATGCTTGCAACTTCAAACGCATTTCAAGTATCTTAATAAATGTCGCGAGCCTCCCGATTAGTTCGCAAAATAAAAATTATTATATTTATGAAACAGTTAAAAGCAGTTATTTTATCGTTTGCCGTCATTTGTTTGTTTCTTTCAACTCAAGCGTTTGCGGTTGAAAAAGTGAAAGATTTTTCTTTAAAAGATCAGTTCGGGAATATGTTGGAGTACAAATTTCCGCGCGAAAAAGTTACCGTTTTAGCCTTTGGCGACAAAGACGGTTCCGATGAACTCGAAGCGTGGATTCGTCCGATTTACGATAAATACACCGATAAATTGGACATTATGGGCGTGGCGGAATTGTCTGCCGTACCTGCGATTGCACGCGGAATTGTGCGGGCGATGATTAAGAAAAAATCAAAAAAAGCGGTGATGTTGGATTGGGACGGAAAAGTCAGCAAAGATTTCAAATACGAAAAAAAGAAGGCGAACATCTTTTTAATCGACAAAACCGGCAATCTTATTGTCAAACAAATCGGCGTAGCAGACGATGCAAAACTGAAAACGATTTATGCGGAAATCGACAAATTATTGAAATAATCAAAAGGCAAAAGTAAACAACTTACTTTTGCCTTTTATTTTTTATTTATTTAACTCTCGCGTCGGCGGACGATTCGTTATTTGCGGAATTTGCTCGGCTTTCTCGCCCGTTTCCGCAAAAACTTCTTTCAATGCGCCAACCGCCGAAAGCATACTCGATGTCTCGATCGGCATAAAAATAACCTTCGCGTTATTTGTCCGCGTCATATCTCGCAACGATTCAATGTAACGCGCCGTGATGATATATTGCACGGTTTCCGACGGACTTCCGCCCATTGCCTGATTGATTTGCGTGATTGCCTGAGCTTCCGCGCCTGCCGAACGAAGTCTGGCTTGCGCCGCTCCGTCGGCTTGTAAAACTGCCGACTCTTTTTCGCCTTCCGAACGCGTAATCGCCGCTTGTTTTTCACCCTCTGCTCTGGTAATCGCCGCTTGTTTTTCGCCTTCGGCTTGCAAAATCAAGGCTCGCCGATTTCGCTCCGCCGTCATTTGTTTTTCCATCGTAATCCGCACATCTTCGGGCGGCGTAATGTTTTTAACGTCAACGCGTGTAACTTTTACACCCCATTTGTCGGTAGATTCATCGAGTCCGAGCCGAAGTTCGCTGTTTATTTGGTCACGCGACGAAAGTGTGTGGTCAAGATCGAGTTTCCCGACGACCGAACGCATTCCCGTAAACGTCAACTGGACAAGGCTTCCAACCAAATCGTTGACTTCGTAAACCGCGCGAGTCGGATCGGTAACTTGCCAATAAACCACCGAATCAACATTAATCATCACGTTATCGCGGGTAATTACGGATTGCGGCGGCAAATCGATATATTGTTCCCGAAGGTCAATTTGGGTCGTTCCCGGACGAGTGTTTGTCCAAAAAACAGCTCGCGGCGATTCAAAAAACGGCAAAATTATATTCAAACCGGTTGAACCGAGTCGATTAAACTTGCCGAATCTTTCAATTAAAATAACCGAAGATTGCGGAATGATTTTGACCGTTTTTGCCGCGATTATCAACAAACCGATAATTAAAAAAAGCACAAATCCTACAAAAAATAACTCCATTTTTCTGACCTCCAAAAAATTTGATATTCAAAATATAGCCGATTTTTACGTTTGATGACAGTTTAAAATAAACTATTTTTTACTTTGTTCGGCTTAAATGTAATTGAAAGTCGTTTTCAACTGTGCAATAATAAATTCGGTGAAAAAAATGACGCTGGCAAATTTAAATATAGGCGCCGTTGCAAAAGTTTCGGCGGTCAGCGGAAGCAGTTCCGTTACAAAACGTTTAATGGAAATGGGCGTTGTTCCCGGCGTTTCGATTCGGGTTGTAAAAGTTGCTCCGTTCGGTTGTCCGATGGAAGTTCGCGTTCGCGGTTTTAGCTTGGCAATTCGCCGAAGCGAAGCCGAAACAATCGAAATAAGTGAATGAAAAATGATTTAATCATCGCACTTGCGGGAAACCCGAACGCAGGTAAAACCACTCTTTTCAATGCTTTAAGCGGTTTGCGGCAAAAGGTTGCAAATTATTCGGGCGTAACGGTCGAACGCAAAGAGGGAACTTGGAATTTTAACGAAAAAACGGCTCGGCTGATTGATTTGCCGGGCTTATATTCTTTAGAAGCAACCTCGATTGATGAACAAATTGCCCGCGATGTTCTTACGGGTAATGTATCCGATTTACCTAAACCCGACGTAATTATCGCGGTGGTTGATGCCACAAATCTTGAACGAAATCTTTATCTTGTTACGCAAATTCTTGAATATAAAATCCCGTTGGTCATCGCTTTGACGATGATTGATTTGGCGGAAAAACAAAATGTAAAAATTGATGTCAAGAAACTTTCCGGATTATTAAACACGCCTGTCATCGAGGTCAGAGCCGCAAACAAAACCGGCTTAAATAAACTTGCCGAAGCAGTTACAACCGCAAAAATTCAAGATTTACCGTTTGATTTCGACGACAAAGCCGACAACTCGAAAATCTTTGCCCGTTATAATTTTATCTCTGAGGTTTTTCAGCAAACTGTTTCACATCCCGACGCAAACGACTATAAATTTTCCGAAAAAATTGACGGCATTTTAACTCATAAAGTATTCGGCGGATTGATTTTAGCCGTGATTTTAGTATTTGTTTTTCAGACGATTTTCTCGTGGGCAAGTTTGCCGATGGATTTGCTCGAACACGGTTTCGGGGCAATGGGAAGTTTTGTCAGAGCAAATATGTCGGAAGGATTGTTGACCGATTTAATTGTTGACGGAATTATCGCCGGAGTCGGCGGAGTCGTCGTTTTTCTGCCGCAAATTCTGCTGTTATTTTTCTTTCTTTCAATTTTAGAAGATACGGGTTATATGGCTCGCGCCGCGTTTATTTTGGACAGAATGATGCGTGGAGTCGGTCTTCACGGTAAGGCTTTTGTCCCGCTTTTATCGAGTTTTGCCTGTGCAATTCCGGGCATTATGGCAACGCGGACGATTGAAAGCCGCAAAGACAGGTTCGCAACTATATTGATTGCGCCGTTTATGAGTTGTTCCGCACGTTTGCCGGTTTATACGCTGATGATCGGCGTGTTTTTTGCGGAACAAAAGGTTTTCGGCTTTATTTCGCTCGGTGCAATTTTGATTTTGGCGATGTATCTGCTCGGAATTGTGGTCGCAATCGCAGTTGCGTGGATTTTGAAACGGACGCTTTTGAAAGCGCCGCCGCCGCCGTTGGTGATGGAACTGCCGCCGTATCGTTTGCCGAATTTCCGCAATGTTTCAACCAATATGTTTTTGCAGGCGTGGGAATTTTTGAAGCGTGCGGGAACCGTAATTCTCGCAATTTCGATTATTTTGTGGGCTTTAACCACATTTCCGCGAACCGTGAACGAATCAAATATCGTCAAAGTTGAAACGACGGAAAGTATTGGCGAAACTGAATCGCCTGAAAGTATTGCCTTAAAGAACAGTTACGCGGGACAGATCGGACATTTTATCGAACCTGTCATAAAACCGCTCGGATTTGATTGGAAAATCGGTGTCGCGTTGGTCGCGTCGTTTGCCGCACGCGAAGTTTTAGTCTCAACCTTGAGCATTATTTATAACGTCGGGAAAGATGAAAACGAAGAATCTCAAACGTTGATCCAAGCCGTCCGCGATGCCAAAGACGAAACCGGAAAACCTGCGTGGACACCGCTTACCGCAGTAACTTTGATGGTTTTTTTCGTGCTGGCAATGCAATGTATGTCCACCATCGCGGTCGTCCGGCGTGAAACAAATTCGTGGAGTTGGACGCTGTTTATGGTTTTCTATATGACCGCACTTGCTTATTTCGCGGCTTTTCTAACGTATCAAGGCGGAAAGATGCTTGGCTTTGGTTAATATCCTCGAAAGCAATTGAATTTCAAAAGTACGACACGCTTCAGCATTAGTTTCTACACAAGTTTAGAAGTTCTTTGATAAAATTGTTAAGTATGAAATAAAAGTTCCGAATCTTGAACCGCGGTTACAAAACCGTTATCGAATCTTAGTGCAACAACATTTAAGTTTA
>JANPBM010000051.1:0-104348 GCA_031430435.1 Acidobacteriota bacterium | reverse complement strand
TTTCTACTTTAGTTCCTGAATGATAAATCATACTTTCTGAAGAATTAATTGCAACAGCTAAACCATTTATAGTAAAACCTTTTTGATAATCTCCAGGGTAGCCACCGCTTACCGCTACTACTGTAGCACAACTTCGGTTGTCGGTTTCTATAATTTGCTCCTGAAGGCTGCCATTGTATAAGCTTTGACAAAGTGCTACAATATCATTTTTTAATCTTGGCAATACTACTTCCGTTTCCGGGTCACCCATGCGGCAATTGTATTCAATTACATAGGGTTCGTTATCTACTTTTATTAAACCCAAAAAAACAAAACCTTTATAATCTAATTGCTCTTTTTTAAAACCATTAATTGTTGGTTCTATTATGCGGTCAATTACTTTTTGCATAAAATTTTGATCTGCAAAAGGTACAGGGCTTACACAACCCATTCCGCCTGTATTCGGCCCTGTGTCACCTTCGCCGATGCGTTTGTGGTCGCGGACGGGCGGCATCAAAGCAAATTTTTTGCCGTCGGCGAACAATAACAGCGAAACTTCTCTGCCGATAAGTCTTTCTTCCAAAACAATTTGCGACATTGCTTCGGTTCCGACCAAACTTTCAAGTTCGTCAATCGCGGTCATCGCTTCAAATCTGTTTTCGCACACGACAACGCCTTTTCCGGCAGCTAAACCATCAGCTTTGATGACGACGGTTTCATCGAATTCGCCGAGAAAACGTTTTGCTTCAACCGTTGATTTCGCAACTTTGTATTTTGCGGTCGGAATGTTGCGGCGAAGCATAAAATCTTTTGAAAATGCTTTCGAGGCTTCGAGTTGCGCGGCTTTTTTGCTTGCTCCGATTATTTTTAACCCGCGTTTTTCAAATTCATCGACAATTCCGAGCGCCAACGGAACTTCGCCGCCGACAAAAGTTAAACCGATATTTTCGGCTTCGGCAAAATCTGCCAATTTATCTGTTTCGTGCGGTTTAATGTCAACCAAAGTCGCAATTTCGGCGATTCCGGCATTTCCGTTTGCGCAAAAAAGTTCGGTTTTCGGGCGTTGCGCGAACTTCCAAGCGAGAGCGTGTTCGCGACCGCCCGAACCGACGATTAAAATTTTCATACCTTTTCAGTTGCCTAAACTTGACATTCACCCGAAATAATAATAAATTCATTTGCCGAAACACACAAATTTTTTCGACAACAGCATCTTATCGTTTCAGTAAGTTATAATTATCCATTAAACTTATTTCAAACGAAAATATCAAAAGTAAATTTCCGATTCAGGTTGGAATGAGCTTATTTTTCAGTTATAAAAACGATCACAAAGGGAAGAATCTATGCCACAACCGGTTCGGGACGAAAATAGTCCCGCGAAATTTCAAGATACCCAAATTCATTGTATCGATTGTAATCAAAATTTTATTTGGGCGGCAGGCGAACAGTTATTTTACCACGACAAAGGTTTGATGAACCCGCCAAAACGTTGTAAATCCTGCAAACAAGCAAAGAACGATCGAATTGCCGCCGTAGCAAGCGCGCAGGTTTCGGGCATCAAGCAAAAAATCGAGGTTTCGGTAAATTGCACCAAATGCGAAGTTAAAACAACCGTGCCGTTTTACCCTTCGCAAGGTCGTCCCGTTTTTTGTCGCAGTTGTTTTTTGGCAATGAACCCCGGAACTCTGAAATAAAATTCGTCATCTGCCGAATAAAAAGTAAAAAATTACCCTCAACTGTTTACATTCTCGGTTTTATTAAATTTATTCGTAAAATCAATCAACCCGCATAATTTCGTCGCCCGTTACTTGATTGTTTCAAACTCGTTTTCGCGGTGTTCGCCTGTGAAATTGTGCAGTATTACGCGCCCGTTTCCCAAAACTTCTTTAACTTTGAAAGTTCTTTCTTCGCTGTTTTTTTTCGGCATCAGTTCTGCCCGAAAAACAACGTTCATTTCAGGTCTTGCCCAGACGTTTTTGGTTATCGGCTCGCGTTTTTTTTTGAAAATACTCATTCGTCTTCGTTAGTTTCCGGCTTTTTGTGTTTCTGTTTTCTGCCCGACGGACGCAGTTTTTCTGCCGGCTTGTCATCACCCATTTTTCGGCTCGGCGGTGCAGTCGGTTTGCGAATTGAATCAAAAATCTCGTTAGCTTTTTTCTTCTTTTTAACCATCAAAATAATTATACCAAATCACTAAAGATTTAAGATTCAAAATTTTAGATGAAATCTTGAATCTTAAATCTTTGAATCCGGCTTAAAGGGCAAACGCTCGAATCTCTGTGGCAAGTTGGCGCTCCAACTCTTCTTTTTGTCTGTCCAGAGTTTCGCGTTCCTTCGTGATTGCTTCGATGCGAGTTTCCTGCACATTAACTTTGTCGATATACCGCGTTATCAACGCCTTTGCTTCAGGTGTTTTCGATAGTGCTTCGATGTTTTCACGCAGACGTTTTTGGTCTTCGGAAATCTTCTCTTCTTCGTTTTCAAAGCCTTGCAATTTATTTTCAATCTGATTTATTTGCGAACGCAGGTCAATCAACTTTTGCAGTTTCGCCTTTGTTGCTTCATCTATATATCGGCGAGTTAAAAATAATTCCAAATCGGTGTAAGAAATATCTCGAAGTTGATAACTATCCAACAAACCTTGCCGCGACGCGATTACTAAATCTTCCTTTTCAAACGGATCGAGTTCGACGCGGAAGCGATAATATCGTTGCGTGGTGATGTCGGGCTTTGGCGTTTCGGGCGAAAGCGTCCAATCTTTGTTGACGGGATATTCGACGTAGATTATTTTCTTGCGGTCGGTTTGATTCGCAAATTTGTAAATCTTTTTGTCGCTTTGAAAATAATGAACTTCAAACACGCCGTTGACCGCTTTTATCAATTTCGCGGGTTCTTTATCTTCTTTATTTTCAACCGTAACGAGCGTTCCCAAGTCCAACGCATACGAAATCAGCCGTTGTTCTTTCGGTTTCAGACGTTCCATCAACGCTTCGCCGGCGTAAGCGTCGCGGTCTAAAACCGTCAGACTTCCGCTTTCTAAGGTTAAGTTCGTCAGATTTTTGAGCAACATTCCGCCCATTGGTCGGTCTTTGCGAACTGCTTCGTTGTAAATCGAGATTCGTTCGCCGTCCATTTTGGTCTGGACAATCGGGATTAACGCCGAGCGGTCGCGTAAAACTGTCATCGGTTGTTCGATTTTATATTCAAATAAATCACCGATTTCTTCGCCTGTCGCGGCAGTTGTAACACCGGAGTTATTATTCGTTAAAGCCTCGCTGACTGATGTTTCTGCACCGCTTGACATTGAATTATTCGACATCATGATATTACTTTGAGCATTGACCAAACCTCTGTTGTCTCTGCCATTAGTCGGAAGGTTTTGAACTTGTTTGCTGTCCTTACTTGACTCAGTTTTCCGTACCGGCGGCGATTCACCATCTCCACCGCCGCTTCCACCTCCATTTCCGCTTCCATAACCAATTCCGCTTTCTTCGTCATAAATCTGCGGTTCCAAATTAACATCTTCGGGCATCGGAACAACCGGACGATAACGATACATCGGCTTTTGAATCGGTTGAATAAACGAAATCGGCGAGCCTGAAACTAACGACAATTTAACGTTGCTCCAATCTTCGTCGCTGACGTTATCGACAATCGCCCAACCTTGGAAAAAAGGTTTTCCCGCTTCGTCCAACACAACGCGATAAGTTGTTTTCCAAATCGGTGCGGCGATAATGTAGCTGACAACCATCTCGCGGTTGCCCGAACCTTCGCTCGTAACCGTGATCGTTTTCGCGTCGCGGCGGCGGGCGGAAGCAGTCGCGGCGGCGAAATCGTTGACATCTTTCCGCGTTCCTTCTTCCAATAATTTGACGCTTTTCAAATCATCGAGCGGAAAGCTCGAAAGTTCGCCCGATTCCGAGGCGATGACGAGAAAGCGTTGAATAATCGGCGTTTTGGTTGTGTCGATTTGCGTTTCGCGTTTTTCGACTGTCAATATCGAACCCGAAGCCGCGCCTTTGCTTGACGTTACGGCGACTTTTGCACCTTGCAGTTGCGACAAAACTTCGGCGATTCCGCCAACGTCCGCCGAACCGATGCCGAAGGGAATTTCCGCCATTCTCGCACTCGGCGGTGCAGACGAATTATACGAAACGGCACCGATTCTGCCTTGTCCCAAATCTAAAACAACCATCGATTTCAGCACGTCATCGACCTGCGACTGCTTGAACTGCAAGTTTATTTCGGCGTTGTTTGAAACAGTTCCGCGACGTTCGATATATGCCACGCCGTTTGAATACAGAATCACCCGTTTTATCGGCAAAACCTGCGAATTGTTATTGGTTACGGCGGCACGAATCGGCGACACGACGGCGATTGGTCGGCGTTGGGCGAATGTCGGTGTAAAAAATGAACACACCAACGCGAACGAGAGCAAAAGTTTAATTTTCATAGTGATTTCCTTAACTTAAATTTTGTAAAGCTACTTAACAAGATGCGTTGAGTCAAAATTCGGTTGCTTTGGGCAAGTAATAATTGTAAAAGCAATGAATTTTTGCGCGCGGCTAATGTTTCGGCGTGCGCGGCTGATATATTTCTCGCGCGGATAACCTGCGAACTTGCGCGGCTGATGTTTCTCGCGCGCGGATAACCTTTCACTCTGCGCGGCTGATGTTTTATTCGCGCGGATAACCTTCCAACTTGCGCGGCAAGTCTTTCACGCTGTGCGGCTGATGTTTTTCTCGCGCGGATAATCTTGTAACCTGCGCGGCAAACATTTTATTGACGATGACAAAGAGTTTATCCGACAAATCTTTGCAAACCCGCGATTTGAGATAGTTAGAAGCGTTTATTGATGCCCGACAAAAAAGCATCGCGAAGTTTGATAACTTGTTCGTGTGCGGTTGTGGATGCGTCGGAAGTCATAGAAATAATTTACAACGAAAAATGGAAAGTGAGACGCAATATATTTTGCAAACTTTACACTAATCAACCCAATTTTCGACATTCAAATCAGGAAACTGTTTGAAATGTTTGACGTTTCGCGTAACTAAAACTACACGATTTGCCAAACAAATACTTGCGATTAACATATCTGCTCTGCCGATTTTGCGAAATTTGCTGTTTTGGCGGAATTCATCGAAAATGGCGAAAGATTTTGATTCGAATTCGATAGTTGACAATTTTGAAAGCCAATTTTCGCTCTCATATAATAGCCTTTGAGCTTTTTTTAAGTTCTCAGAATTATCGGCTTTTAACAAAAAGGCATATCTTCCATTTAATACCTCTGCCTTAGTTATTATTGAAGTGCCGACTTCATTGTTAAGATTTTTCAAACGTCTTTTAACATTTTCGTTATCTTTCTGTAAATGCGTAAAAGTGTCTGTATCAAGTATGTATTTCATTCCGTTTCCGGTCTTCCGCGTTCTCTGTAAATATATGCCAAAAGTTCGTCTAAAGTGTCATCGTCTTTCATTACACCTGCTTGACTTAATAAAATCTCTCGTGAATCTTTAAAGCTATCAGTTTCAATTACAGGAAAATTAAAACTTGTCAGTCTTGGATTGAAACTATTCCTTTTTGTAAAACTGCTTACTATCTTTCCTTGCGGTTCATCTTGTTCAACTAAAATATTTAATTGTGAATAAGATAATGTTTTTTGGATTACTCTTAATTTATTCATATTATTAACTTTCCAGACAATAACTTGAATCAGTTTATTAAATCATCTTTTGCTACTGTCCATTGTTCAATTGCCAATTCGTAAATCCGTATTAGACGCTCTTTATCGGCTACTTCGTCATCAGCTTTAATGCTGACAATATTTTTCTTCTGATTATCAATGCTTTTTGTAATCATTTCGACAACTTCTAAGTCTTGCAAAAGATTTTTTTCAACTAATAAAACAAGAAGTTGTTCAACTATAGATTGCAGAATCGTAGAATAACCAAGTGCAACATCTCCGACAGTCATTTTCTCGAGTTTTTCATTTTCCATAAATCACCTAGATTAATTCTATCATTACTTATCATTCAAAGCCTCAACACCCGGCAAGTCGTCGCCTGCCAAAAACTCCAAAGTTGCACCGCCGCCGGTTGAGATGTGCGAAATTTTATCCGCCAAACCTGCTTGATTTACTGCCGAAACCGAATCTCCGCCACCAACGATTGAAATTGCACCTGCGTCCGTTGCATCGGCGACCGCTTGGGCGATGGCGAACGTGCCTTCGTCAAAAGGTTTTTCTTCAAACATTCCCATCGGACCGTTCCAGACGATTGTTTTCGCGCCTGCCAACGCTTTTGAGAAAATTGCCACCGTTTCAACGCCGATATCCAAGCCGACTAGACCTGTATTCGTAAACGTCATCGGGATTGTCTTTCGCGAATTAAGCGGATCGTATGAATCTACAACCTGATGATCTGTCGGCAGAATCAATTCTGTTCCGGCGGCTTCGGCTTGCTTCATCACGGCTAACGCAGTCGGCATCATATCGTCTTCCACCAACGATTTTCCGACCGTGTAGCCCAACGCTTTGTAAAATGTGTAAGCCATTGCACCGCCGATTAAAAGTTTGTCAACCTTTCGTTCGATTAACGATTTAATCACCGGAATTTTGTCTGAAACCTTCGCACCGCCGAGAATTGCGACAAACGGACGTTCAGGATTATTCAACGCTTTGCCCAAAAATTCCAGTTCCTTTTCCATCAAAAGTCCTGCCACCGAATGTTTGACAAACTTCGTGATTCCTTCGGTCGAAGCGTGTCCGCGATGTGCCGCACCAAACGCGTCGTTGACATAAACATCGCAAAGTTCGGACAAGTTTTCGGCGAACTGCGAGTTATTAGCTTCTTCGCCCGCGCGCAGACGCAAGTTTTCGAGCAATACAACGTCTCCGTTTTCCATTGAATCAATAAGACTTTTCACGTCGTCGCCGACACAATCGTTTGCAAATTGAACTTCGCGGGCAAGTAATTCGGTCAAACGCGCCGCCACAGGTTTCAGACTGTATTTAGCTTCATCGTAAGGCATTCCTTTTTCTTCGGCTTTCTTTTTATCTTTAATCGGACGACCTAAATGCGATGCCAAAATGACTTTCGCGCCTTGTTCGATTGCGTAAATTATCGTCGGAATTGCTCCGCGAATGCGTGTGTCGTCGGTAATTTTGCCGTCTTTGATCGGCACGTTAAAATCGCACCGAATAAATACTCGTTTTCCCGTTAAATCAATATCTTTAATAGTTTGTTTGTTCATAAAATTTACACAAAAATAAGAAGCGTAGAGATAATTCTAAACGCTTCTCGGATATTTTGAAAATCATCAATCTTATTTCAAGTTCGCTTGGTATTTTGATGTAACTTTATCGCCCATCAAAACAATCGAAAGAAAAGCAAAACCTTCACCTTCCCATTTATAACTCGTAACTTTATACTTGCCTTCGCCGGAAGACATCGTTTCCGAACCTTCTTTGCCGATAATATCTTTGACTTCTTTATACGACATACCATTTTTTATTTGGCTGTATTTTGCCATATTGACAGTCGAATCGTCTGCCGATTTATCATCTTTGGCAGCTTTTGTCGCGGTGTTGGCGGCATTATCCGAATTACTTGGCTTCTTGGTGCTTTCGTCAATCTTCTTTTGAATGTCGTCCATTTTCGGGCAAGAACAACCCAAAAAAATCAGCACAAAAACCACAATCACCATATTTAACGAATTTTTCATCAATTTTCTCCTTAAACTGCTTTATTTAATAAAACAATTATCCACTTTGACGAACCGTTTGTCATTATTTATTTATTGTTTTTCGTCTTCGTTCGACATTACCGATTTTTCAGTCCGAATCGATTTAATTGATTACAGATTCAAGCGTTTTTGCGTGAACAATTTTTTCTTGTTTTGCCAATTTGATAAACGGTTTTTCAAACAGATGATGGAAAACCAGTCCGAATAAAACTGCGGCAACGGCTTTGATTGTCCAATGAAAACCGCCGAAAACGGCAAACGCCATCTCGTTGACCAAATAAAGCGAATACGCAAAAGTTCCGATTTTACCGAAAAACTTTAATGCGAATAAAGACCGTGCCGACAAATTTTTATCTTCCAAAGCAACGAATCCGTTAATGATAAAAAAGAAACTGATGCCCCACAAAGGTTGAGCGGAAACCCACCACAAAGTTTTAAGAATGCCCGAAGTTTCAGACGTTAAGCCGTAACCGTACCAAAGTGAAGTCAAGAAAACCAAAGCTAAACCGACTTTCAACGACGAGAAAATCTTCGGCAGTTTCGTTACGCCAAAAGCGTATTCAATGCTCAACGCACCCAAAACCCATAAAAACCACGTCCCGAAAGCCGATTCAATCGTCGGAATTTTCCAACCGACAACCGAACTCAAAAACGGTGCCGCAACAAACCAACCGACTCTGATAAACAAAGCAACGGGAATCACGGTTTTCCAACCGAATTTTACTCTCAGCCAAATAAAAAAGAAATAAGCAAGATAGAGTTGTTCTTCGACCGCCAGCGTCCAAAACGAACCGTTGAGACTATACACCGTGCGGGCATCCGCATTGTGAATCATCAATAAATGCGAGATAAAATCCCACACAAACAGTTGATTAAAGATAAGTTTGCCGACCACAAATTCGCCGACGACATAAAAAGCCAAGGCAATTAAGTACATCGGATAAAGGCGAATCAGCCGTTTTTTCCAAAACGGAATAAACTCGATGTTTTTATTTGTGCCGTACTTTATTTTATTTTTGCACCAACTGAGATGAATGCTGAAACCGGAGATTAAAAAGAACAAATAAACTCTGCCGATATTTGCCGAAAAAGGATACGAGACGATTGAAAGCCAAGAATTTTGCAGAGTTTCAAACAAATACGGATTGTTGCCCGCCGCATGCGAAATCGTGATGCTCAACGCCGCAATTCCGCGCAACGCATCAATCGTTGTCAATCTTTCCCCTGTTTTTTGTATTGAAAGCGGTAAACTCATTATCAACAGTGCAATCTGTATCCGAATAAATACGACTATTCGCTTTTTTATTCCAAAAAACAAAAAAACGGCGAGTTATTTTTCGCCGTCTTTTGTTGCTCGAATTATTTGAAAATGATTATAAACCTTTGTTTGCAATATATTTAACCAAATCGCGGACACGACACGAATAACCCCATTCGTTGTCGTACCAAGCCAAAATCTTAACGCAGGTTTCGCCGATAACTTTTGTGTTCTCTGCATCGACAATCGACGAATTCGGGTTTCCGCGAAAATCGATTGAAACCAGCGGTTCTTCGCTGAAAGCTAAAATTCCTTTCAATTTACCGTTCGCGGCTTCTTTTAAAACTGCGTTCACTTCTTCGGTCGTGGTTGCGGTTTCAAGGTTCATCACCACGTCAACAAGCGAAACGTTCGGTGTCGGAACACGGACTGAAATCCCGTCGAACTTCCCTTTCAATTCGGGAATGACCAGTGCCACGGCTTTTGCCGCACCGGTCGAAGTCGGAATCATCGAAAGTCCTGCGGCTCTTGCTCTCCGCAGGTCTTTGTGCGGTAAATCGAGTAATTGCTGATCGTTGGTGTAGCTGTGAATCGTGTTCATCAACGCATTTTTGATGCCGAATTTATCGTGCATAACTTTTGCGACAGGCGCGAGACAATTTGTCGTACAAGATGCGTTCGAGATAATGTGGTGCTTGCTTGCGTCATACATTTCTTCGTTGACACCCAACACAATCGTTACGTCTTCGCCTTTCGCAGGCGCGGAAATAATAACTTTTTTGACCGAACCGCGAAGATGTTTAATTGCGTCTTCGGCTTTGGTAAAAATTCCGGTCGATTCAATCACGATTTCCGCGCCGACCGCATTCCAGTCGATTTTGCTCGGATCGCGTTCGTTGAAAACCCGAAACTCGTCGCCGTCAACGATGATTGAATTTTCCGTATGAGAAATTTCGTTGTTGTCCAAGTTGCCCAAAACCGAATCATATTTCAACAAATGCGCGAGCGTTTTTGTGTCGGTCAAATCATTTACCGCCACAAAATCAATGTCTTTATCGCCCAAACAAGTTCTTAAAACATTTCTGCCGATACGTCCGAAGCCGTTAATTGCTACTTTAATTCCCATTTTTGTATAAAAATCTCCTGTTAAATAAGTTGTAAAAATAGATTTTAACGCTTGTTTTAACTTTTTGCGAGTTGTGAATTAAAAACATTTTTTGAAACAAACGGCAAAGACGTGTCGTAGTAATTTACGGCTTAATTACCCGTATTTATAATTCGGAGTTATTCATAAATGAAAAATTTTATTACCTTGATTTGTCTGATTTTTTTGGTCTCGATGTTTACAAACGCACAGGAAAAAGTTGAGATTGCCAAAAATGTCGGCGAAAAAGAAAAGACTGAAAAGACTGTCAATGCAGAGAAAACCGCACCTTCCGTTGCCGAACCGATAAATCTTTCGATGATTGGAACAGATTCGGCAAACACCGTTCCGCTGACCTTAAACGATGCGATTAAACGCGCCTTGAAAAATAATAACGAAATTGAAGTTGCCGAAAACGATGTCAAAATTGCCGAAAGTCAGCTCCGCTCCTTTCGCGGTGTTTACGATCGCAACTTTTCAATTTCGCCGACATATTCCCGCAGTTCTTCGACCGGAACTCAGTCTTCCAATGATTTTCGCTTAAATGCGGGTTCATCGCAATTATTGAAACGCGGCGGCGGAAATTACGATATTTTCTTTAATACCAGTCAAACAGGTCGAAATTCCCCCAACAATACATCGTTTAATCAAACATCGAGTTTAACCGGAAGTTCGAGTTCGACATATGTTTCAAGCGTCGGTATTCGCTTTACTCAACCGCTTTATCGTGAACGCGAAACGGATCAAACCCGCAAGCAAATAAAGGTGCAAAAAAAGCGTTTACAACAATCCGACTCGGATTTCCGGTTGCGAACAATCGGCGTTATTTCGCAAGTCCAAACTGCTTATTGGAACTTGGTTTTTGCCTTGCGCGACCAACAAAATCAAGTTGCGAATCTTAATTTATCAAAAGAAAATCTGCGAATTATCGAAGCCCGAATTTCTGCCGGCACCGCTGCTCCGCTGCAACGCGCCGAAGTTGAAACCGAACTGGCGAACCGCGAATCAGGCGTATTTTCCGCCACGGAATTAGTTTCGATTTCGCAAAATACTTTGAAACAACTGCTTTTGAAAGATGTCTCCGATGCGGATTGGAATGCGAATTTGGTGCCGACCGATGCTCCGATTTTCAGCAATGATGTCATCAAACTCGAAGATGCGGTGAAAGACGCGGTAGAGAATCGCCCCGAATTACGGCGGTTAAAACTGGACAGAGAAATAAATTCGCTTGATATTCAGCTTGCCAAAAACCTTTTGAAACCAAAAGTCGATTTTGTGAGTTCGTTTTCGTTGCAAGGAATTTCGCTCGGAAAAGTCAGCACCGATTCGACCACATTTAATTTAATCGAGCCGAGTTTTGCCCGCTTTAATGCAAGTTCTTATCTTTACGGTTTAATCTGCCAAACACCTAATTCCAACTGTTTAAGTCAGACAAACCGCATTCCGACAATAACTTCGCCGGGTTCGCCCGATTATTTCAACGGCGGTTACGCGCGTTCGATTGCAAATTTTTTTCGCAAAGACGCGGTGAATTATTCTATTGGCGTAACCATTCAGTTTCCTTTGAAAAACACGACCGCCAAAGCCGATTTGGCAATCGCCGAACTGCAAAAAACGCAAATCGACGCACGCACCCGCACACAAGAACAAACTGTCATTGCCGAAGTTCGCAACGCCGTGCAAGCAGTTGAAACGACTCGCCAAAGAGTTCTTTCGGCGAGACGCGGACGCGAAAATGCGGAGATTCAGCTAACCGGCGAACGAAACCTTTTCGATGCGGGACGGTCAACCACATTTTTACTTTTCCAACGCGAAAACGCTTTGACCAACGCCCGTAATTCTGAAATTCGCGCCGAAACCGATTACAATAAAGCCTTAGCCGATTTACAGCGCGTTACGTCCACCACGTTTCGCGTCAACGGAATCGAGTTTGATTCGCCGATTGAAGAAAAATAGTTCAACCAAAATGAGAGAAATAAAGATCACCGCCGACGAGTTAATCAACAAACTTGTCGGCTGTGCCGGCGTTTGTGTGTTGGACAGTTGCGGTGTAAATCATCTCGGTTCACATTTGCTGATTGCGGGTTTTTTGCCGTTGGAACGGCTTGAAATAACGCGCGAAAATCCGTCTGAAACACTTACAATTCTCGGCGACAAACTTGCAAACCCAAATTACGCAAGCATTTTCACGCTGTCATACGATTTCGGCTTGAAACTCGAAAATATCGTCTCACGACATAAATCAGATGAACCGGATTTGTTTATCGCCACGTTTGAAGCATTGATAATCCACGATTACGAGACAAATAAAACGCATTTGCGCGGCAACGAACAAAGGTTTGATGAAATTGAAAACGCCCTTTTTTCGATAAAAACCGATTCAACTTCAAATTCAAAAGTGTTTTCGACGACTTCGACCGATGCCGAAGATTATATAAATTCAATCGAAAAGATTCAGGCTTTAATCCGCAAAGGCGACACCTATCAAACAAATTTGACGCGGCAAGTAAAAGTAACTTGGGACGAAACGCCCGATGTCGGTCAGGTTTTTCGGCGTTTGCGAAAGGAAAATCCCGCACCTTTCGCCGCCTTTTTGAAACGCCGAAACGACACCGTGATTTCCGCTTCGCCCGAACGTTTTCTGCGCATCGCAGACGGCATAATTTCGACCAGTCCGATTAAAGGAACTCGTCCGCGCGGCGAAAATCCGGCGGAAGATGTGCGGTTGCGAAACGAACTTTTAGCGAGTGAAAAAGATTTGGCGGAAAATGTCATGATTGTCGATTTACTGCGAAACGACCTCGGCAGAGTTTGCGAATTCGGCTCGGTTCGCGTTACAAAACTTTGCGATTTGGAAACTCATCCGACGCTGTTTCATTTAGTTTCAACAATTTGCGGCAAGTTGCGAAAAGATATAACATTTGCCGAAATTATCAAAGCCGTATTCCCGTGCGGTTCGATTACAGGTTGCCCGAAAATAAGCACAATGAAAATAATCGACGAAATCGAGCCGACTTCACGCGGGCTTTCAATGGGAGCAATCGGCGTTTCAATCCCGAATTCCAAATTCCAAATTCCAAATACCGGATTCCAAACTCACAATTCACAATTCACAATTCACAATTCACAATTAGATATGAACGTGGCGATTCGGACGATGGTTGCGCGTAAAAATATCGGCACATTTAACGTTGGCGGCGGTATTGTGATTGACAGCATTCCGGCGGACGAATTTACGGAAACCGAGATAAAATCACTGGCTTTATTGGATGCCGTAAATTTTACTTGACTATTTTCCACGCTTTCAATTCATTCAAGACGTAAGTTTTGGCTTTGCCGAGCAGCCAACTTTTGGCAACAGGTTTAGCCGCCGCCAAGAGCAGATTTTTCGGGAAACTTAACTTTATAAAGGTTCCCGTGACCAAATCGAGTCGGCGACTGATTTTCGGTTTCAGTTCATTAAATAACTCGTCGAACTTCGCTTGCGTCATTTCCGGAAACTTGTTTTTGTTATATTCGGCGTTGACGGTTTTATCGTCTTCGTTGTTGTATAAAATGTTGACATCGGGAATAATCGGCAACCATTCACTCTCCTTAGTTTTAATCTGAAACAACTTCTTTGCTTCATCCGAATAAGAATCGTAAAACGGCGAGTTTTCTGCTTTAAGTTCATCGGCGTTGAATTTGAAATGACTTTGCAAAAACGATTTGCAGTTGTTGCGACCGAGAAAGAAATCGTGTTCGCGGAAACTTTTGTCGATAAATCCGCCGAAACCGCCGAGTGTTCCGCAGGCGATGGCTTTGCTTCCTTCGGCAATTCTTTTCTCTCCGTTGACGACAAATTTTCTTCGCGGGGCAATCAGAAACGTGTTTATATCGTTTTGATTAAATGCGTCTTCGAGCATTGTTTCCATGCCGCTTTCCGCTTCATTGCGGTTTTCACGATTCGCGCTTTTGACCAACAGTTGAGTGCGGGCAACCGTAATTAACTGCCCGATGGCACCGAGAAAATTATACGGATATTGGTCGTATAATTTCGGAGAATCACCGAGATTATTCGGTTCGTTGGTTGAAATTTCTACTGTGTCGGACGGAAACGGATCAATCAGCAACATCGAATATCTGCGTTTATCTTCAGTGCCGTATAACTTTTGCATTTTCTGTTTTAACAGGATTTCGGTTAATTCAAACGGTTCGTTATTGATTAAACCGCCGTCGATTATTGCCGAAGCGTAGTTTTCGTTTTCCGGCACAATCGCGCGGCGACCGTGAATTTCCCGCATCAAAACATTTTTGTTGATATATTCGGGCTTTCTTTCGATAAAGCCGTACTCCAACCCGATCGGAAAGGCACCCGTTGAAACGGCGGCGTTACGCAACAGCGACAAACCTTCGGAATCGTTTGTTTCGGTCGGCAGATTCACATTGATAACACCCGCAGTTTTTAAGTCTTTGCCGAAATTAAACATCATTACGTCGCGGTGATCGGTGGTTGTGTAACTCGCCGCGTAACCGCCCGTCACGTGCGATTGCAGCGGAATTGTTTTCTTGAAACCTTTGAGACAAGTCAGCGTTACAAAAGCGTTAAAATCTTTGGCAACATAATCCGGCAAAACGTGCATCCCGATCTCGTTCTTTTCGCTTTTATTTAATCGGGTGGCATCTTCGGCAATTTTGCGAATAATCGACGAATCAAACGCCGAGATCGGAAATTCGATAATTCCCTTTTTATCTTCATCGACTTTCTTTCGCAGTTTTTCGACCGCTTCCACGTCGTTTTCGCCGAGCAGTTCAAAAATTGCTTTGTTGCCCGTCATCGAACTGTCGCCGTGTCCGAGGTTAACCCACGAATTATACAGCCGATTTTTCTTGCGTTCGGACTCAAGCAGAGCAGAACGTTTGTTGCCCGTGTCCGCCGTCAAATGATATTTATTTTTTTGATGCAACACAATCGAACTCACACACGCCGTCATTCCGCCCGCAGACGCACCGCTCAAGATCTCGATTTTTATGTTATGCGTCGGCAGTTTTCCGGCAAACGCGGGATTATTTTTCATCTCTTCCCACTTATCCAAAACTTCGAGCAAATAATCTATCACGCCCGCCGTGTATGCTCCGGCAGAAACTGCTCCTGCCATGGTAATTGCTAAATGAAATGTGTTTTTGTCTGCCATAATTTTCTCCTAGTTTCTTTTGACTTTTGCCCAAACAGAATTTGTAGTTGGGCATATAACTGCGTCACTTAGTAATATAACCGACTCGCCAACAGGTATCGCGTTAATAATTTCCCCTTTCGTGCGATTGCAGTTTTGTTCTTCCTTTCGCAAATAAACCCCGTCTGTAAAGGTAACTGTTTGGTTTGTTTTCAAATCTTGTATAGCTGTTTTATTTATTGTAATTCCCTCAGTTGCCATCGTTTCTTTATTTTTAGCTCTGCCTAAATAAGCCCAACCATCAATTTGCGAATTTGTCGCACTATTATTTGCGTTGGTAAAAGATGAGATTGCGTCTACAATTTTTATGCTGGTTGTATCTATCAATTTATCTTCAGTAGGAGAAGTAATTTTTTTTTGCTCCAATTCACCACCGACCTTTTTCAGTTGATCAAGTGTTAAACCTAAATTACCGTCTTTGTTAAAAGCAACTGTTTGTCCGATTTTACTCAAGGCATCAGTAATTACTTTTTCTTCCGGTTTTGTATATTGTTGCACGACTGAAATTCCCGTACCGGAGACGGATGCGCTTTGACCATTTGCACTTAATTTGTCCAATACTTTATTAATCTCTGTCGTAATTGTGCCTATACCCGAACTGATAAACGAAGGAATAAACAAAAAGCAGAACAGTAAAATTGGTAAGATACCTGTTCTGATTGCCGAAAACATTTCGTGAAACAGTTTAATAGTATTACTGACATTAGAAAACCATTTCGGCTGTTCCGGATTTGATGCGGAAACTAATTCGGGTGTTTCGATGATCGGTTTGGTTTCCGGTTCGTTTGCAAGATTTAATTCATCATTTTTCATAACTTTCACCAACTTCCAAGTGTTTTTTACTATATTTTTAATTGGCATTGCTTTTCTCGGAGAAAATATACTTTAGTTTGCCGACTGCCGAAGCAAGCGGCGAACTAAAGTAATTTTGTCGTATGTCGCCTACATAAAAAGATGTTTGGTTTTGGTTAACCATTCTCTTCTTTGCGCTAAACCCGTGATGCCGCCGTTTATTTTTTTGGTGATGGCGACAATATCATCTTGATCGGCAAGTGCGTTACAGCCTTTTTCCTTCCATTCTTCGCAAGCAATTTTCAAGCACCATTCGGCAGAAATTGCCAATTCGGGATGTCCGACTAAATCTATTCCAAGTCTGTTGCCCATTTCTTGGTATGATTCTTTGCCGGTTATTTGCATAATTCCTCTGCCGCGATATTTCCAGCCGTCGCCTTCGTTGACGTTTCCCATTCGTCCGCCGTAAACTTTGTTGGCAAGTTTTTCGGGCTGATGTTCAAACGGCAACGCGCTTGCCAAAGTCGGAAAGCGTTTTTTCCAAACGACCATCATTCTTGGGGCTGAATAGTTTAAATTCTCCAGAAAGATTGTCAGTCCGCCCGATTCGTGCAGAATTTGCGCCATAAAATGCGACAGGCGTAAACCGCTGTCGTTGATGCGATAACCGGCAAAAATGCTGTCGGCGTTTTGAAACGCCTCGACATAAACTTGTCGGACGTTTGGAGCCAAGTGTTTTAAGTTTTCGATTGTTATCTTTTTCATATAATTAAGCCTCGTCGGTTGAAATGTTGCCTGATGCGTCTATCAAGATTTTTCTGACGTTGGCGGGTTGATTGTTATATTTCGGACGGCGAAACGTTACCAAACTTGTTTTAGGTTTTTCTGTAAAACAAACTTGGTCGCCTTGGTTTCCGCCTAAAACGTGATAAGTGGTTGCGCTTTCGCCGACATACAGTCCAACGTGTCCGGCAATTCCGCCGGTTGCGGTTATTCGTTTGAATACTAAAATGTCGCCAAACATTGCATCAGGTGTCTTTTTGCCGAAGTTTGCCCAATTTAATGCCCACAACGGTTTGACCGGCAATTCTTTTTCGGCTCTTTTGGCGACAACTGCCATAAATAAACCGCACCACGGAGTTTCGTCGTTATCGTATGAAGTTCCTAAAAATCTTCTTCCGACTTCTCTTGCCCACGCCATAATGACGGGATTATTCGGTGTGCCGTCAAATTCGATTGTCCCGAACATTTTTAAGGCTTCGGTAATCATTTTCGGACCCGATTCGTTTTCTGTCCATTTATATTTTGTTGGTATTGCCATATTTTTTTCTCCTTATTTTTATTAACTGAGCGATGTTCAGAGTACACGATTCATCGTGATAACGATGCTTAAGCATCGGTTTCAAACTAAAGTTTGTACTCTGAACTTCTCTACGGTTGAACTTCTCTACGGTTGCGTAATCACCGTAATCACGTCCGACCACACGCCGACAGCTTGGTTATCCATAAAATACCGCAGACGATAGCGGCGTTCTTCGGGTTTATTGGCGGAACTTGGCGGACGAATGTCTTCGTATGGCGAACGCATATCGAAATCGAGTCGTCTCCAATCGGTTTCATCGTTGCGTTGCGAATCGATAAAAACGCCGTCGTATTTACTTTTTATCCAATCCAGCCGGACAATACTACCCGTCATCGAAGTAGATTTGGCAGTCGGTTTGGCATCAGGCGAGATTGCCGAATCAGTCGGAGGAGTTGCAATCCGCAACATTTCGCCGATGGTCGAATTATATGCGCCGCTCAATTTGGCGCGGTTCATTGCCTTACTCAGCCGATCGACAATTCCCGCTTCGACCGGTGCCGGCGGCAAAGGTATCGGCAAAAAAGCAGGCACCGCCGGAGTTTGCCGGTTTTCCCCGACACCGCCGAGCATATCGTTTTTAAACGCCGTACAAGATTTGGAAAACGCCGAACCCGACTGAGCATTTAATATTGCAAACCGCATTGCCGCCGAATCTTGCAGCAAAGCCGTTTGCTCTGTGTTTATAAATCCCAATGCTGCCGATAATGCGGGAAACTCGTTTTCAAAATTTAACGACCAAGAAATTCGTTCAGAGTCCTTAATCGGTATAACTGTTGCCATATTTTTTCTCCTTATTTATTGTGTTTAGAATTTAGTTTTACTGTTCAGAGTTCACGATTCATCGTGTCAACTGTGCTTAAGCACAGTTATCAAACTGAAGTTTGAACTCTGAACGTGTTATCAAACTGACGTTTGAACCCTGAACGTGATTGGAAACTCTCTCGCTTTAGTTCAAATTATTCCGGCTTTAGTTCAAATCATTCTTGCTAAAGTTCAAATGATTCTTGCCAAGGTTCAAATGATTCTTGCCGAAGTTCAAATGATTCTTGCCGAAGTTCAAATGATTCTTGCCGAAGTTCAAATGATTCTGTCCTTAGTTCAAATGATTCTTGCCAAGGTTCAAATGATTCTGTCTTTGGTTCAAATGATTCTTGCCAAGGTTCAAATGATTTTGTCTTTGGTTCAAATGATTCTTGCTAAAGTTCAAATGATTCTTGCCAAGGTTCAAATGATTTTGTCTTTGGTAAATGCTTTGTTTTTTTAAGTCAAAGCCTTTGCTCGAATGATTGTCAGCCTTTTAATGACAGGTTTTTACTGCTTTTTTTTACTTGAGAGATTTCCAAGTTGCAGACGTTAAACCAATGACGTATTCGGTTTCACCGCTGATTGTTGCGTCAACCGTTCTTTTTTTATTTGACGAAACACTAACCTTTGCCTTAACTTCGGGTACTGCTTTGAACGCATCTACTTTTGCGTTAAATTCTGAATTAAAATCTTCAGTTGAAGTAAATGAAACCGTAAAATTTTTGGCAACTAAAATTTCTTTGATAAAGTAATTGTCTTTTAAGAAGTTACCGCCAATATCTGCGGTTGGTTTTCCGTCCAGATGTTCGTATAACTGCGATAAATAACCGCCATTGATATTTTCGGTGTAAGTTCCTTTTCCAAACTTTAAGGTTAAATCACTTGTTTTAGAAAAATCTAAATCAAGTCCAAGCGTCAGCGGCAGAAAAGGAAGCACACCTGAACCGATATTAAAAAGTCTTTTCTTTTCAATATGAATTGTTTCAGTATTTTCTGCATAATCAATTCTGTTTACTATGTCAGACTCGATGCCGAGTTCTGTCTTTAAAGAATTTAATTTTGTGATTAAAAGTTTGGGGTTTCCGAAAAATTGCGGAATCGGATAATCATCTCCAAAACTAAAATGAAGCAATCCGTTATTAACCTTAATTTTTTGAGCCGGCGAACCAAGTAAATTCCCTCCGCCGCCGGTCGCATTTTTTGCTTGCAGCCTTTTTAATAAAAACAAATCGCCAAAGTCGCCCTCGTTCGTTTTACTGACATACCATTGTTCAATTCCCATAATATTTCTCCATTGTTATTTTTTTATTTACAAAAGTAGAATAATTGTATAAAAACACAGATGTTTTCCCGAAAATTTTACTTTCTATTTATATATGATAAAAATCGCCGAAAAATTACACGTTTTTTTAATTTTTTTTCATATTTTTTTCATTTATGCTAAATCTCGGCAAGTTTGTTATAATTAAGCCATTGATTTGATTAAATTAAACGTTTCAAATTTTATTAAAGGTTTAACTCGATGTACGACACGCTTCAGCTTGTCGAATCAACTCAAACTTGAATATTGTTAGAGACATCAACAAACTAAAGTATGTCGGACTCAATGTACGACACGCTTCAGCTTGTCGAATCAACTCAAACTTGAATGAGGTTAGAGACATCAACAAACTAAAGTATGTTGGACATTTGGTTTATACTTGTCAGATTAAAAGTTAATTATTAAAAGGAATTTATAACTATGTCAGAATTAAGAGATGCAGTAATTATTAGCGCCAAACGCACGCCGACCGGAAAGTTTCAAGGAATACTGAAAGGCTTGACCGCTCCGGATTTGGGAGCGATTGCCATCAAAGCGGCGGTTGAAGCCGCAAACGTTTCGCCCGCCGATGTGGACGAAGTTATTTTTGGATGCGTTGTCCAAGCCGGAATCGGACAAGCGCCCGCGCGTCAAGCGGCGATGAAAGCAGGTTTGCCGCCCGAAGTTTCGGCGTTGACAATAAATATGGTCTGCGGTTCGGGACTGCGGGCGGTTGCTTTGGCGGCTCAGGCAATTCAACTCGGCGACGCGGAAATTATTGTCGCGGGCGGAATGGAATCGATGTCAAACATTCCGTACGCCTTGCAAACTGCCCGCGAAGGTTTCCGAATGGGCAACCAAACCGCGACTGATTTAATGATTCACGACGGGTTATGGTGTCCGTTCGAGAATTGGCATATGGGCAACACGGGCGAAATTGTCGCCGAAAAGTATGTGATTTCACGCGAAGCCCAAGATATTTACGCCGCCGATTCGCACAAAAAAGCCGTTGACGCGCAAGCCAACGGACGATTCAAAGACGAGATAGTTCCCGTCTCGATTCCGCAACGCAAAGGCGACCCGATTATTTTGGATTACGATGAACCTGTCCGACCGGACACGACCGCCGAAAGTTTAGGCAGATTAAAACCGGCATTTAAACGCGACGGCGGAACCGTAACAGCCGGAAACGCTCCGGGTGTCAACGACGGCGCGTCGGCAATCGTCGTTACTTCGGCAGAGAAAGCAAAAGAGTTAGGCGTTGAACCATTGGCGAGAGTTGTCGCGTCGGCTACTTCGGGCATTGAACCGAAATTGATAATGATGGCGCCTGTCCAAGGCGTTTTGAATGTCTTGAAAAAAGCAAATTGGACAATGGAAAGCGTCGATTTATTTGAATTGAACGAAGCCTTTTCCGTCCAAGCCTTAGGCGTAATGCAAGAGTTAGGGTTGGATATTGCCAAAGTAAACGTCAATGGCGGAGCAGTCGCCTTGGGACACGCCATCGGAAATTCGGGCAGCCGAGTTTTAACGACATTACTCCACGAAATGAAACGACGCGGAGCAAAACGCGGAGTTGCGGCACTTTGTTTAGGCGGCGGAAATTCGGTCGCGTTGGCAGTAGAGAAGTACGACACGCTTTAGCTTGTCAATCAACCATAGCTTGAATCAAGTTAAAGACATCAACAAACTAAAGTATGTTGGACAGGTATTATCGAGTAGAATTATTATGACATCAAAAGACCATAACAAAATAATCGGCATTTTATTGTTGGTAATGGGCGGCTTAAAACTAATCGGCGGAGTATTTATCGCCTTAGTTTACGGCGGGTTGGGCGTTTTCGCCGTGACCAATTCGCACAAACAAGACGATCAATTTTTGGGAAGCATATTTATTGTTATCGGCGTAATTGCCGCAGTTGTAGTATTTATTTTTGCGTTAATTGATTTTATTGCAGGTTGGAAAATGTTCAAAGAAAAACCAAACGCGAGAACTTGGGGAATTATATCGAGCATTCTTTCCCTGCCGAGCATTCCGTTCGGAACGGCTTTAGGCGTTTACGGACTTTGGTTTTTATTCGGGGAAAAAGGTAAACAATTTTATTTGACGAATGAGCTGAATCGCAATATGTTTCAGCCGCCGCAACCGCCGCCGAGTAATTGGGCTTAGTTTTTAATCAACAACACAACGGCTTCGGCTTTTATCGCCCGCGATTCGCCGACTGCGTCAACCAATTCGCCTGTCTTGGCTTTAACGCTGACGCAGGCGAATTCAATTTCTAAACATTCCGCCAGTTTTTCGCGCATCGCATCAATATACGGGCGAAGTTTCGGACGTTCCAAACTGATGGTCGAATCAACATTGCCGACCGCAAAACCTTTATCTTTCATCAACTTAACGGTATGCGCGAGAAAAACAAAACTGTCGCAATCTTTCCAACGCGCGTCTTTATCGGAAAAATGCGAACCGATGTCGCCGAGAGCCAACGCACCCAAAATCGCGTCCGTAATGGCGTGCGTCAAAGCGTCCGCGTCCGAATGCCCGACCGCGCCGAGTTCCGATTCAAGCAAAACTCCGCCCAAAATCAACGGACGATGCGCTTCAAGGCGATGAATATCATTTCCAAAACCGATTCTAAACATTAAATTACGCCTTGCAACTTTCTGACATCTTTTGCCCACGCTGAAACTTCTTCGCGTAAAATACTGACATCTGCCCGATTGTTGTAAGCGAAACCTAACATTTCGTGAGATTGGGCATCAAGCCGATCGAGTTGTACGCGAACGCTCATCATTTCCAACCGATTGCTTTCAAACTTCTCGTTCATTTCGGCTTTAATTTGCTTAATCTCTTGACGCAAGCCGTAAACTTCTTGTCGTAAACCATCGACTTCCCGGCGTAAACCGTCGATTTGTTCTTTTGTGTCTCGACGTAATTCATCAATTTGTTCTTTTGTATCTCGACGCGATTCATCGACATCACGACGAATAAGTTTTACTTCTTCGTGTACGGTTTTCAATAAACTAAACAGGTTTTCGATGTTCGGCAAAGTATCTTGCTCGGAATTCATATTATTCTCCTCCAAATCTAACCATACCGGACTACGCTATCGTTTCAAAATTTGTTCGGCAATCGCCAAATCTTCCTGTGTTGTAACTT
This sequence comes from Acidobacteriota bacterium, assembly GCA_031430435.1. GTDB lineage: Bacteria > Acidobacteriota > Blastocatellia > Pyrinomonadales > Pyrinomonadaceae > JANNVK01. The sequence continues at coordinate 81,592 of JANPBM010000051.1, read as the reverse complement.
TTATGTTGGTTGACTTCCCTTGCGTGATTGAAACTTCAATGCCGAGTTTTTCAACCAAACAACATTCGTCCGTCACGCTTTCGGCGAGGTCGTTCTCTGACAACGCGCGTTTCAAAATATCGTAGCGAAAGGCTTGCGGAGTTAAAGCGCGGCGAAGTTTATCGCGGTCGATCGTGCGGATAATTTTGCCGTCCGCAATTTCCTTAATCGTATCGGTAACGTTTGCGACCAAACACGCCGCGCCTGTTTCTCGCGCCTTTTCAATGGTTTGCGAGATTTCTGCGGGCGTTACACAAGGTCTTGCTCCGTCGTGAACGGCAATAATTTCGGCGTTTGTCGGGCGAATCGCGTTGAAACCTTTTGACACGGATTCTGCCCGCGACTTTCCGCCCGAAACAATTTTCACCAGTTTTTTAAGTTTATATTTGCCGACGATTTTAAGGAAATTCGCCGTCTCGGTTGACGATAAAACAAGGACGATTGCGTCGATCTGCGGACAATTTTCAAACGCAAATAAGGTGTGAATAATCAGCGGTTTGCCGAGAATCTCAAGGAATTGTTTCGGCGTTTTCGAGCCAAACCTGACACCGCTGCCGGCGGCGACAATAATCGCTGTGTTCATAATCAAGCGGCTAAACCGACCTTTCGTTCAACTTGGAAAAGTCTTGTTTCAATTTTGCGTAACTCAGTCAGGTTATCAAATCCGTCGCGTCGGGCAAACAAAGTTTCCGATTCCAAAATTTCCATTCGCTTGCTAAGTTTTTGAATTTCGTTTCTGACTTCTTCTTTAATTTCAATTGCGATTTGAATTATTTGTTTTTCAACTAAATTGATTCGCTGATTCACGGCTTTTATCATTTTCCTTAGTTCGGCGTTTTCTGCTTGTAAAGTCTTAGTGGTTTGCCGAAGTTCCGATCGTAATTCCGCAACATCTTGTTTAACTTCGTTACGAAATTCCGCAACATCTTGCCGAATTTCACTGCGAAACTCAGACATATCTTGCCGAATTTCACTGCGAAATGCAACATTCTGCTTTTCCATTTTTTCAACTTGCAGTTTCAAACCTGAAACTACAGTTAATATTAAATCTAATTTTTCTTCGTTCATATTTTCCTTAAAACTCCCGTTGCGAACGTTTCATTCCGGGTGTCCGTGAATCGTGGATGTTTAAGTTCGGATCGCTGTTATATTCGCCGTTTTCTTCCCAAAGTCTGCCGAAGATCATCTTTCCGGCGGTTGTTTGCAAAACCGATGTAACGGCAACCTCGGCATTTTTACCGATAAGTTTGCGGGCGTTGTCCACGACAACCATCGTCCCGTCGTCAAGATACGCAACACCTTGATTATACTCTTTTCCTTCTTTTAAAATAAAGACTTTCATCGCTTCGCCGGGCAACACAACGGGTTTCAGAGCGTTGGCTAACTCGTTTATGTTCAGCACGTCAACGCCGCGAAGTTGAGAAACTTTGTTAAGGTTAAAATCGTTGGTAACAATTACTGCTTCGAGCTGTTTGCCGAGTTCGATGAGCTTTAAATCAACTTCTTTGACGGCGGGAAAATCGGTTTCGATAATCTGAATATCGACTTTTGAATTGTTGCGAAGCCGTTGGAGCATATCGAGTCCGCGCCGACCGCGTTGGCGTTTCGACGAATCGGGCGAATCGGCGACTTGTTGGAGTTCGGTCAAAATAAACTGCGGAATAATCAGCGTTCCGCCCAAAAATCCGGTTTCCGCGACATCGGCGATTCTGCCGTCGATAATCACGGAAGTATCGAGAATTTTGTAATCTCGCGGCACGTTTTTATCGGAAAAAATCCCGCCCAGCACCGACAAATCGATATATTCGCCTTTCGCCGCGCCGACCATCAACCCGATATAACCCATAAAAAACGCCATACACAGCGTCAAAAAAGTTTTCATCTCCGCCGGCACAGCCCGCGTGTCTTGGTTGCTGATCAGCATTCCGATTAAATACGCGCCGACAATGCCGAGAATCGAACCAATCGCCGCCCCGATCAAAGTTTTGAGCGATGCCCGCCGGACACGCATCTCAAAAGCAATAATAAAAGCCGCGATTACAAATCCGATAACAATGGAGATAAGTCGTTTATTTTCAGGCTCGATGTCCGAAAATCTTTGTGCTTCTTGGAGAGGATTTATTAAATAACCCATTAAACCCAATAAAATTATAAATCCAATTCTGATAATAATAAGGTCAATTTTCATAACTAAAAAATTTTAACACGAATTTAATTTCGGGCGTTAATCGGTGAATAAAACTTGTCGGTTCAATCTAAGTCTTTTTGACAAAAAGCCCGTTACGGCATAACATTTTTTCAAACAGCTCACGAGGTTAAAAAAATTAAATGATCGAAAATTTGACTTGGATTATTCCCGCAATCAAAGAATTATACAAAGGTCGGGATGACGCAAAAGACGCTTGGAGCAAAGTATTCGGCAAAAAACGGATTGTTTTTACAGGTTTGAGCGGTGCGGGAAAAAGCGTTTTGCTCGATTTTTTGAGCGGAAAAGGTTTTGAACACGGTTATCAACCGCCAAAACCTTCGCAATCGGTTGAAAAAGGAAAACTTTCCAAAAGTTTGAAAAAAGATAAACCGCGAATGGCGATTTCAGTTTTGCCCGGACAAGACGATTCTCCGCGTTTGCAAGGTTTGGACGAAATTTTTCTCGGCAAACACGGCGTTGACGGTGTGATTCACGTTGTTTCAAACGGATTTACAGACATCCGAAGTCCCGAAGCACGAAATTTATTGATTAAAGAAGCTAACCTGCAAACTATCGAAGATTTTCGGCAACATCAACTTAAACAAGAACTTAAAGATTTAGACGACACTTGCGAAATTATCCGAAAATCAATCAATAAACACAAAAAACCGAAATGGTTGTTGGTCGCGGTTACAAAAGCCGATTTGTTTTGTGATAAACTTGCAGAAGCGAGAGAGTATTATTCGCCAAACGGCAAAAGCAAGTTTGCCAAACGCTTGAAAGACTTGCAAACACAGGTCGGAACAGATAATTTTCGTTGGGAAACCGTTCCCGTTTGTGCGTGCCTGAACGATTTTGAATGGAACAACACGACACAACCAAGCGTATTGAAAGTTGAAGAACGCGATCATTTAATCGCAAACTTTGCCGCCGAAATGGCGAATTACAGCAAATAAAAAGATGGCTACGACACAAGCAGATATTCAAAATAAAATAAAAAATATAAAAGAATTTTCTGACGAAGAATTTGAAATAATTGAAATTTTGCGTAAAGAAGAAATTGCCGAAGAAATTAAGCAAAGTAGCGAAGAAGATTTGGAAAGTTTATTGAAACTTGCTGAGGAATTGAGAGAAAAGATAGAAAATCCCAGAATATTTCAGCAAATTTTGCTATTCAGAATAATGCAAGGATTAGCTGGCTCTTTATTATTATTTGATTTCTATTCACTTTTTTTTAAGGGTTTTTCTATTTTTAAGAGTCTAACAGTTGGTGCTTCGGATTTTTCAATTTTGTTTACCTCAATGCTTTATATTATCCTTTTTTTTATACTCGGATTTTTTGAAACTCTAATCAGAGATATTCGGAAAGATTCAATACCAAATAAACTCGCCCTCAAAGAAGTTCTCCAACTTTTACGCGAAGTTCACGGTACGATTGCCGAGCGTGAAGATTGGTCAATTTTGAAACGTGCGGAATTCCGCATCAGACTTTCGCGGTTTGACCTCTCAGAGAAAAAAGAATCGGTTTTCAACTTCTTTTCCTAATCCGTAAACAAAACTTGCCGGTTCAACGCCTTTGATTCGTTTGAAAGGAAAAATAAAACAACGCGGGCAATGTCGTCGTTATTGTTTGAAACAAAAAGTTCGTGTTCAATAACATCTTTGTTTGCTTTGGTTACAATCGTGTTTTGTCTGAAATGTTTCGGTAAGTTTTCAACAAAATGAACTTGTTGATTTTCCGACACGACGTTTACGATCAAACCTTTCGGACGCGGTTGCATTAAACGCAAACTCGCTTGTGTAATCGTTTCAATCTCAAACGCCGAATCTGCGTCGCTTTTTACGCAATTTACAAGCAAATCTATTCGCCCGAATAAACTGTCAACTTCGTCAATCAGCGTTTTTGCGTCGGTAAATTCAAACGCATTCGCCAATGTTCCGAGCGATTTCAGCTCGTTCAAAGCATCGATTTGAGTGTCCGAAGTCTTTACAAACGAACAAATTACATAACAACCTTGCAACGCTAATTGCATCGCCGCCGCTCGACCGATTCCGTCGGAACCGTTGATTATAAGCGCTACTTTTTCGGAAAATCCGTGAATACTTGGTGCAGGCATACTTTCAATGTAAAATTCAAAATGTAAAATGCAAAATAATTTTTAATTTTGCATTGTTTTAATAACAATGGCAAAACAACCTAACACAATCTACGTCTGTCAAAATTGCGGACACCAAGAACGAAAATGGCAAGGACGCTGTACGGCTTGCGAAGAATGGAATTCTTTTGTTGAAGAAAAGTTCCGCGACACGCGAGTTTCGGCAAAAACTTCGAGCATTCTCAACAACTTACGCGAATCAAAACCGATTGCTTATAACGATATTGTTCCGCAAGACGATGACCGCACGACCAGCGGAATTGACGAATTTGACCGAGTTTTGGGCGGCGGAATTGTCGCCGGTTCGCTCGTTTTAATCGGCGGTTCGCCCGGAATCGGCAAATCTACGTTGGTTGCCCAAACTGCCGATAAACTTAGCCAAAAAGGTTGGAAAGTACTTTATGTTTCGGGCGAAGAATCTGAACGACAGATAAAAATGCGTGGCGAACGACTCGGCATAAACGCCGAAAATTTGTACCTTTTACCCGAAACAAATCTTGGATCGATTTTGATTGAAACCGACAAACTAAAGCCTGATGTCGTCATCGTTGATTCGATTCAGACCGTGTTTTCGCCGAAGATCGAATCCGCCGCCGGAAGTGTTTCGCAAGTCCGCGAAGTTGCAGGTCAATTTATGATTTTCGCCAAATCAACCTCAACGCCCGTTTTTTTAATCGGACACGTTACCAAAGAAGGTTCGATTGCGGGACCGAAAGCGTTGGAACATATTGTTGACACCGTTTTGTATTTTGAAGGCGACCGACACCACAACCATCGAATTATCAGAGCGACCAAAAATCGGTTCGGAGCCGCAAACGAAATCGGGATTTTTGAGATGACGAACGAAGGATTGAAGCCTGTCAGCAATCCGTCGGAAGTGTTTCTGCAAGAACGACCGAAAGACGCAAGCGGTTCAATCGTCACGGTTTGTATGGAAGGAACGCGTCCGATGCTGGTTGAAATTCAAGCGTTGGTTTCATCAACCAAGTTCGGCAATGCGAGGCGAATGGCACAAGGTTTTGATTATAATCGCCTGTCGCTTTTGATCGCGGTTTTGGAGAAAAGAGTCGGTTTTCAGCTTGGTAACGATGATGTTTATGTCAATGTTGCAGGCGGTTTAGAAATTGACGAACCTGCGGCGGATTTGGGCGTAATTGTTGCAATTGCATCAAGTTACCGAAATATCACGATTCCGCCCGATGTCGCAGTTTTCGGCGAAGTCGGTTTAACCGGCGAAGTTCGCGGTGTTCTGCAAGCACAATCACGGGCGAGAGAAGCACAAACGCTCGGCTTCAAAAAACTGATTGTTCCGGCAACCAATAAAACCGGATTGGAAAAACTTTTGGGAACGCGAGTTATCGGCGTAAAAACTGTTGAAGAAGCGTTGGACGAATTGTTTTAGAAATTATTAATCAATGGTATTATTTATTAGCTGAGTTAAAAGCTAAACTTAAAAAATATGAGCAAAAATATAAACTTAGTTTCAGAGTTAGCAAGCTTGATGTCCCAAGATGAACTAAAAAGGTTGCGTCAAATTACTAAAGACATCATTGATATTAACTTAAATAAAAATGAGAAATCAGTAATTGAAATGACATTTGGACTTGGTGATTCAAGTAAACTTTCTGAACCTGAAATTGCAGAAACACTTGGAATTTCAGTTGGTAAAGTGAAAATCCTACTTTCAAAGGCTTTAAGAAAGTTAAGAAAGCCTTCCCTATCAAGTAATATCTCCGAACTATTTCCAAATATAGAGCATGCTTCAATAACCCTCAAACACATTCAGACAGCTAATTTGTCGTTCGAACAAAATCTGGATGTTATCAAGAGTGAATTACCGTCGCTTTTTCCTGGTTTTGAGAAATATGCTAAATCTAATGAAGGTTTATTAAAATTAAGTAAGTTAATTTTGACACTTATTTTGTTTGTTACTTCCCATTCGCTTATTCAAAATAGTTCACCAAGTAGTGTGCCTCAAACTATAATTGAGCAAAATATAAGTACTGAAATTAATATCAATCAAAAAATCTCTGTTAGAGTCGAAAAGGAAAAGAAGTTACCAAAAAGAAAAGTAACTTCTAAAAGTAAACCTAAAAAAGATGAAAAACCTTGTGAGTAATTTACGTCATGATTTTACTGAGCAGTAAAATTCAAATTATCCAAGTTTTCCGTAATCGTTAAAACTTGCGGATTAAATTGATAGGTTTTGCTTTTCGGCTCAAAAATATATGTTTCGCCTGAGTTCAACTCTTCAATTCTGTAATACCCGAATTGATTTGAAATTACAAAATGTGTTTCGCCTTGTTGATTTGTAACCGCAATTCTGACTCTTGAAAGTCCGCGACCGTTCGAATTCGTGACTCGTCCGCTGACCGCAGATTGAGCGGCAGTCGGAACTAATGCAATAAAATTTGCACCTGCATTATCATCGAATCGAAGAATACCGATATTTTTTTCGTCTTCGGTTGCGGTCGGACTGAAAAAATCCGCACCGTTTAACGAAAGCTGAGCCAAACTCAAAGTCGAAGAAAAAATAAAATACCGAGTTGTTCCGCTGACGGGAAAAGTTGCCGTGTAAGACATTCCCGAACCTGTCGCTTGAATTACGGTACTCGGGCTTGCTCCCGAAAAATCCGGTCCGGTCGTGTATCTCACATAAATTTTTTCTTGCGACGACGGCGTGGCGTTTGCGGAAATATTGACGGTTGCCGTGGTTGACGTAACGGATTGACTCGACCTTGACACACTAACCGGCAAGTTGGTCGTGTAGCCGACATAATATCGAGCGTTGGTTTGCGTATAGCCGCAATCGTTGAAAACAAAGGTGTAATAACCTGCGGTTGACATATTCAACCCCATATCATTACCGGAATTGAAAGCCGAAATCCCGTTTACAGCGTCAACATTTCCTTGTCCGACACCGCTGAAAACCCATTTATTTTGAAACCGATTCGCCGAAGGTCCCGAAATAAACAAAAAACCGTTTCCGCCGCCGCCCGACATATTTACGGGTGTTACGTCTCCGCCCGAACTTTGCGCATTCACAGTCGTCGTCCATTGTCCGCGACCGTCGGTCGGCGTTCCGCTTGTTGTTGTCACTCGTCGATAAGCGGCGGTTCGATAATCGGTTCCGTAGGGTGTTGTAGCATAGCCGTTAAAAGAGCCGACAACTTGAACTCGCTCGCCCGAAAAAATATTCTGGGCAGTGATTGAAAATTGCGAAAGCAGGCAAAACGCCAAGACTGACAAGACTGTTTGAAAGTTTTTCACTTTAAGTTACCTCTGTTTTGTAGTTTGTTTCAGGTTACAACAAAGTTACACAAAAATTCGGGGTAAATCAAGTCAGCCAAGGGAAAATTTTGCCGGAATAATTAACATAAATCCCTTTCAATTTTGTATAATTTTCCAACGCTTCGAGTCCGAAATTTTGCCCTGTGCCGCTCAGGTTACGAATTCCCGCAGGCATCATCGGAGTCATATAGGCGGGCATATTGACAAAAACCAAACCCGAATCCATCGCGTTTGAAACTCTGTGCATTCTATTTAAATCATTTGTCCAAAAATATGCACCAAGTCCGTAATCGCTGTCGTTTGCAAGGTTTATCGCTTCTTCTTCGGTTGAAAAAGTTGTTATTCCGACAACCGGACCGAAAATTTCTTCACGCCAAATTCGCATCTGCGGAGTCATTTCGGCAAACACGGTCGGTTCGATAAAATAACCTTTGTCGCCGATTCTGGTTCCGCCCGCAACTAATTTCGCGCCTTCGTTTTTACCGATTTCGATATAATCCAAAACTCGTTCCATTTGTTTGCGGGAAATAATCGGACCGACATTCGAGCTTGCGTCCAGCGGATTACCGACCTTTATTTTTCTTGCTTTTTCAACGACTTTCGCAATCACTTCGTCCGCAATTTTTTCATCGACCAAAACCCGCGAAGCCGCGAGGCAAAATTGACCGTTATTGCCCAAACTCGATTGCAAAATTCCGTTCACGGCAAGGTTAATATCGGCATCGGCAAAAATTATATTGGCTGATTTTCCGCCCATTTCGAGCAGAGCGGGTTTGGTCATTCGCCCTGTTTGTTCGCCCAAAAGTTTGCCGATTGCCGACGAACCCGTAAACGCGATTTTCTTGACTTTCGGATGATGAACAAGGTGTTGTCCGGTTGCGCCGTTGCCGTGAATAACGTTGACAACTCCTTTCGGAATACCGACTTCGACCAATAATGCAGCCAGCATTGTAACCGTGGCGGGCGTTTGTTCCGCCGGTTTCATAACGATTGTGTTTCCGCAAGCCAACGCCGCCGAGAGCTTTAAAGTTACCATCACAAGCGGAAAATTCCACGGAGCAATCGCCCCGATTACGCCGTAAGGTTCGCGGGTCGCGTAACGATGCGTACCGAATTCGTTGTTGGCGACAGGCGTTCGCAACTTATCCGCCGCACCTGCGTAATAACGGAAAAAATCGGCGCAAAACGGCACGTCTATATTTAAATTCGACTGATAAGTTTTGCCCGAATCTTCGGTTTCCGCAAGCGCGAACTCTTCGCGTTTTTCGAGCAATTTATCGGCGACTTTATAAAGCAGTTTTCCGCGTTCGAGCGGCGTAACATTTTTCCAAATCCGAAAGGCTTTTTCGGCTGACATAACCGCCGAATCAACGTCTTCCGCTTCGCCGAACGCAACTTCGGCAATAGTTTCTTCGGTCGCCGGATTTTCCGATAAAAAAGTTTTGCCGGATTTTGAAGCAACATTTTCGCCGTCGATATAATGTAAAATTTGTTTCATTGTAAATTACTGTTTTTGCTTTGCTTTGGCTTCGATTTCTCTTGCGAAATCAGCGCAAATTTGCAACTTCTCCGCGTTAATTCCCGTCTCGATATTCATTTTATTCATCAACCACAACACCTTTTCGGTTGCCACGTTTCCGCTTGCGCCGACGGCAAAAGGACACCCGCCGAGTCCGCCCGCAGAACTGTCGAAAATATGCCAACCTGCGGTCAAAGCCGCATAAATATTGGCAAGCGCCGTGAAATTCGTATCGTGAAAATGTGCGGCAAACTGTTGATTGGGAAAGAGTTGTTTAGCTTGATCGCACAACTCGAAAACATCGCTCGGCACAGCTCGCCCGACTGTATCGTTGAACGCAATTTCGTCCGCACGGGCTTCGACCAAGGACTTTGTAATCTCTAAAACTCGTTCTTTCGGGACATCGCCTTCATACGGACAAACCCAAGTTACGGCGATTGATGCTCGAACTTTTACACCTTGCGCGTGTGCGTCCGCGATACAGTTTTTGGTCATCGCCAACCCTTCGGCAATCGTTGTGTTCGCGTTTTTGCCGGACATCGTTTCCGTCGCCGCCATCACATAACAAATCCAATCGACCTTTGCCTCGATTGCTCGTTGATAACCTTTTCGGTTCAAAGCAAGCGCCACTTCGTCAATATTCGGATCGTTGCCGATAGCCGCTAAAATCTCGCTTGCGTCCGCCATTTGCGGAACATGTTTGGGCGAAACAAACGATACGGCTTCGATTCGCCGAAAACCCGCGTCTTTGGCTAATTCGATAAGTTTAATTTTATCGCCGGTCGGTACGAAATTCGGCAACATCTGCAAGCCGTCGCGCGGACTGACCTCAACTATTTCAACGATTTTCGGTAGATTATTCATTTATTCTTGTTCATTTTCAGGTGTAGATTCTTCTTTACATTCTCCCATTCCAAATCAAGAATACTGAAATAAACCGTGTCCCGCAAACGTCCGCCGGCACAGATAATGTGTTGTCGGAAAATTCCTTCTTGCGTTGCTCCGAGTCGCAGAATTGCGTTGCGTGATTGTGAATTTAACGCATCGGTTTTGAATTCGACGCGAAGGCAGTTCCAAGTTTCAAAAGCGTGCGTAAGCATCAATAATTTTGCTTCGGTGTTGGCAAAAGTTCTCTGATATTTCGGAGTCAGCCACGTCCAACCGATTTCCGTCCGGCGATTATTTACGTCAATATTACCGAATCGAGTCGAGCCGATTGCCTTGTTTGTTTCGTTCAAAATTGTGGCAAACGGCAACGAAATACAGCGTTGATTTTCGTCAATCGCCGTTTCGATGTAACGTTTCATCTCGGCTCGATTTGTGATTTGCGTCGGAATCAAACGCCATAAAGATTCATCTGAACCGACTTCACATAAATCGTCTAAATGCTGCAATGACAGAGGTTCAAGCGTGATGAACTTCCCTGCTAACTTTATATTTTCGATTTCCATAACTTATTTTCGCACAAAAAAATCGGAAGCCGAAACTAACTTCGACTTCCGATTTCCGGTTTGATTCGACGAAAAATTAAACGTCGTAATACATTTGAAATTCGAGCGGATGCGGACGAAGACGCAACGGCGTAATTTCTTTTTCGCGTTTGTAAGAAATCCAACGTTCGATCATATCTTTCGAGAAAACGTCGCCTTTCAACAAAAATTCGTGGTCATTTTCCAAAGCAACCAAGGCTTCATCCAAACTTCCCGGCAGATTCGGTACGTGTTTCAATTCTTCCGGCGACAAATCGTAAATATCTTTGTCGAGCGGTTCACCCGGATCAATTCGGTTTTGAATTCCGTCTAAACCAGCCATCAGCAAAGCGGCAAAAGTGATATACGGATTGCAACTCGGATCCGGCGGACGAAATTCCAAACGCTTGGCTTTCGGCGATGGCGAGAACATCGGAATTCTGACGGCAGCCGAACGATTTCGTGCCGAATATGCAAGATTTACAGGCGCTTCAAAACCCGGCACAAGTCGTTTGTAACTGTTCGTGGTTGGTGCGGCAAGTCCGACCAAAGCCGGCGCGTGTTTGAGCAATCCGCCGATATAGAATTTCGCCATTTCCGAAAGTCCGGCGTATTCTTTGCCCGCAAATAACGGCTTGCCTTCTTTCCACAATGATTGATGACAGTGCATTCCCGAACCGTTGTCGCCGTAAAGCGGTTTCGGCATAAACGTTGCAGTTTTTCCGTGCATTGCGGCGGTATTTTTTACCACATATTTGAACAACATCAAATTATCTGCCGTGTGCAAAAGATTTGAAAATTTGAAATCGATTTCGCATTGTCCGGCGGTCGCAACTTCGTGATGATGACACTCGACGTTGATTCCGACGTTTTGCAACACAAGCGACATTGCGTTGCGTAAATCGACCAAAGTATCGAGCGGAGCAACCGGAACATAACCTTCTTTCGCGCGAATGTGATAACCCATATTCGGATTGTCGAAATCGCCTTTGCGTCCCGAAGCCCAATGAGCTTCTTCGGAATCAAGCGAATAACCCGCCGAATTTTGATTATTGTGAAAACTGACGTTATCAAAGACGAAAAATTCGGCTTCGGTTCCGACAAAGCAAGTATCGGCTAAACCCGTAAATTTCAGATAATTTTCTGCTCTCACGGCAACTGTTCGCGGATCGAGTCCGTAACCTTCTTTGGTAATCGGGTCAACGGCGTTGGCGATTAAGCAAACCGTCGCTTCTTCGGCAAACGGATCAACCCAACACCGCGACGGATCCGGCACGAGCAACATATCCGATTCATTGATTGCCGCCCAACCGCGCAGGCTGGAAGCGTCGAATCCGAAACCGTCTTCAAACGAATCTTCGGTTAAATGTTCGATCGGGAACGTCAGATGATGCCACGCTCCGGGCAAATCCGTGAATCTGACCGAAACAAATTTCGCGCCTTGTTCGGCGGCGTAACGTAAAACTGTTTTTGCGTTCATTTATTCTCCTAAAGTTATTTTGTGATAGTAATTTTTGTTTTTTTCTAATTTGAGTCCTGCAAATATAACCGTCTTTTTATATACAATTTGTGTGCCAAAGGATATAAAAGCGATTTATTGAAGTATTTACCAAGAAACTATGCCAACAATCGGATAGTTTACGACAAATATGTAGCTTTTTGTAAAATAAATCACATAATTGTAAGTTACATCCGTAAACCCGAACTTTCAACAAACTAAAACGGTGAGTTTTAAGCCGAGTTTTACAAATTGCGTTACAATTATGTAATAAAACTTTAAAGTATTATTGATTGTTTCGGTTTGATTCGTTTTGAATTCTATCCGCTTCGCTCATTTTATCGCCGTCCAAGAGACCGTCGCCGAGCATAAAATATCCTATTCCGACAATAACAGAAGTTAAAAACAAGCACAATAGAATCAGTTTAACGACTCTGCCCGAACTTGAATTGTCTTCTTCATTAGCTTTTGAGGCGGTTTTTGACTTTGTTTGAGCATTTTTTGCTCTTAACTCGGTTTTATTTTTTTCAATTTCAAATTGTTTTTGTGTTTTTTGCTTGTTCAGTTTTGATGCGTCAGATTTGATTTTGTCGAGATTTATTGTCTTGCAAATCACCTCGGAAATAGCTTCTTCAAACGATGTACCGAAACGTTCTTTGTCAAACAGACTGCTTTTGCTGTCAGTCGCACGCTCTTTTTCAACCAATGTAACGAAATGATTGCCGATTAAAATATTATTTTGGACAATCAACCCGAGAACCCGCGAATCAAAAAATAAATCTCCGAGTTCCTGCTTAAAATTTTGGTAACGACCAAAATAATCGGTTGCCAACATTCCGTTTATGCTTTCAAATTCGTTGACATCTTCGCCGAATTGTTTAAGCAAATCCATTTTAACCGTAATGTCGGCGGCGGTTGATTCGCGGCAAATTTCTTTTAAATGATGCGCAATTTCTTCGCTGTCACAAAATAAATGTCGATGTTCGCTTACTTCGTCGTCTTGTGAAAAAGTGCGGGTTAAAAGCAACTCGAATTTAACTTTGGAAACATTTTGATAAAAACCTGCGAGCGTCAACATCGCCCTCGAACTCAGTTTCAACTTGGTTGTTTCACAATAAATTCGTAAATCTTTGAGCGAGATTTGTTCGTCTCGGTCCAGCAAATAGCATTGCCATTTTTCAATTTCCGTATAGACTTTTTCTTCATCGGCAGGCGAACCTTTTTGAAATCCGAGCAACGCCATATTGATTGCCACCGTGTCATACGGAACCGAATTTGCTTTAATTTGGTCACGCTCAACGCCGAAAATCAGTTGTTCGATTGTATTTAACGAACTGATTTCGGCAATAGCTTTTTTATAATCATCGGACGGCTCGTTTTTTGGAATCGCCGTTTGAAAATTAGGTTGAAGTTCCAGCGAGACAGTATTCAACGGCTTGCCGGCAACTTTGTTTTTTTGAGCAACCGGAGTATTTTCTAATTCTTTCGGCGACAAATTTTTATTTGTCTGAGATTCAGTAATTTTGTCGGTAATTTTTGGCGTTTCAATTAAAATCTCTTCGCTAAGATCAAATAAATTATCTTCTTGAAGTTCTTCAATCAAGGCTTGAGCAAAATCAACAGTCGTATTTTCCATATTATTTTCTTTGGCAAATTTGGTGTGAATGACAATATTCGGCACATTAAGAATGACAAATATTGACACTTCGGGCTTTGTTTGAGGAATCTATTTTTATTTTACCGAGCATTAGAGCCGCAACTCCGTAAAATCAACTTTTTATTTGCAATTAACGTGCCGTGTAAATTTGATAAAGCATCGTATAAACCGTTACGCCTGTCACCGAAACATAAAGCCAAATCGGAAAAACAATACGGGCAAATTTTTTGTGGATTTCAAACTTTCCTTTTATCGCGCGGGAAAGAGTGTAAACAATAAATGGGGCGATAACCGTTGCTAAAATGGTGTGTGTGGTGAGAATAATAAAATATATCGGGCGGATAATGCCTTCACCTGTAAATTTGGTAGGACCTAATCCGAAGTAATAAGTGCGGATTGTATGATGTGTAACATATAAGATAAGAAATAAACAAGACGTTACAAATGCAGACAACATAGCCGCCCGATGTTTTCGGGTTTCATTTTGTTTAATAAAGTAAAACCCAAAGATTAAAAGAACTGAACTCAAAACGTTTAATACTGCATTAAGATGCGGTAGGATGTCAAGTAGTTGCATAATAAATATAAAATTATTTCCAAAAACCCAGTAATAAAACTAAAACTAACCAGAGCGCATCCATAAAATGCCAATACCATCCGATTACTTTCGAGTATGTTCGACGTTTCAGCATTTCTTCGCTCAAAGCCGTCGGTTTTTTAGTCTTCAGAACCAAATAACCGAGTGCGGAGATTCCGCCGACAACGTGCAAAGCGTGGGTCGCGGTCAAAATATAAAACAATCCCGCGTACGGATTTCCGCCGACATACACACCGCGATTGACAAGTTGCAACCACGCCAAAATTTGCGAGGCGATAAAGGTTCCGCCCAACGCCGTGGCGATTAACAAAAACGAACGCGATCCGGCTTGGTTTTTTGCCTGCAAAAATCTGTTTGAAAATTCGTATGCTATTGTGCTTGCAATAATTAAAGCAGTGCTGACCCAAATTTGGTACGGCAGTGAAAACGGTTGCCATTCCATCGCTTTATTAGTAGCCAAGACAACATATGCGCCGATTAAACCGCCAAAGGTCATAAAAACAATCAACAATAAAAACCACGTTAAAATACGAAATGTTTCGGGTTTGAAATCGTTTAAATTATCTCCAAACGGATTGTTTTTCTGAAACTCGCCGTCGTTTCCGCCATCGTTTTTGGAATCACCGCCGTTTCCGCCGCCGACAATTCTCGGTTGTTTTGTAATTGTCGGTAAATCGTTGACTTTTACCGTTTCTCTTACTGCTTGCATAATTTTAATTGTGATTCAAAGCCAATAGCAAATAGATTAACGGCAGATAAATTACCGAAACACGCAACAATTTTTTAGCTTGAGCATCGGTTTTCAACCGAGCCATTTTCACGCTTTCATATAAAAACCAAAGTCCTAAAACGATTGCCCCAATCAAATAAACAACGCCCGCAAGTTGCACAAAATATGCGGAAATGCTGATTGGTAAAAGAATTACGGCAAACGCGACAATTTGTCGAGCAGTTATTTTGCCTTCGGGTTCAATGACCGGCAACATCAAAATTCCGGCTTTCGCATATTGCTCGCGATACATCCACGCAATCGCCAAAAAATGCGGAAATTGCCACACGAACAGAATCGCAAAAGTTATCCACGCGCCAAGCGAAATTTCGTTTGATGCCGCCGTAAAACCCAAAAGCGGAGGCAAAGCTCCCGGAATCGCACCGATGGCGGTTGATAAAGATGTACGAGTTTTAAGCGGCGTGTACAAAAAAACATAGCCGACAATTACCGCCAAACCTAACAATGCCGTCAACGGATTGACCGCAAAATACAAATAAACTTCTGATGCAATACACAAAAGCGAACCGAACACCAAAGCCTCGACTGCCGAAAGTCTGCCGCTTGGAAGCGGACGATTTTCGGTGCGTGTCATCAGTTTATCGATGTCGCGTTCAATATATTGATTCAAAGTCGCCACGCCAAACGCAAGCAAAGTTATTGCTAACATTGAATTTGCGAATAAAACCCAATTAAATGCAAGCGAGCCGAGATAAAAGCCTGCCGCCGAAGTCAGAACCAACATTAACGCAATTCGCGGTTTTGTCAGTTCAAGATAAGCAAACATTTTTTCGCTCAGGCTGATTGATTGCAGCTCAATTATATTTTCACTTTGTTGCATCATAATTATATTAGCTTACGTCTGATGGTTGTCTAAACTTAAAGAGTAAAAATAAAACTGTTTTTTTGCAAAAGCAAAACTAATTATTAGTCGGATGACAAATTAAAATCGCTAAGTTATTCTTTGAATTGCGGCAAATTAGTGTAAAATGTTGATTATCGAATATTATGTCAACTCCTGAAATTATTGTAAAAAATGTTTCGTCCGTTTCGGCGAAGAGCAAAACTAAGCCGATTCTGAATCGCTTACTCGATTTTTTGAGCAGCGTTCGCTTCGGTGTTTCGATGTTGATTGTATTAGTGGTTTTTTCGATGATCGGAATGTTGGTCGTCCAACAAAACGTGGATGGCTTTGACTCTTATTACGCGAGTCTGACAACGGCAGAAAAAACGGTTTACGGTTATTTAGGATTTTTTGACATTTATCACAGCTGGTATTTCAACTTTTTGTTGCTGATTTTATCGCTCAATATTGTCTTGGCTTCGATTGACCATTTCCCGACTGCCTGGAAATTTATCGGCTCGCCCAAAACCGAAACAACCAAAGCGTGGCTCAAACATCAAAAATTAAACGCGGTTATCGAAAGTTCGATTTCAACCGAAAAGGTTGTTGCGTCATTTAAAAAACAAGGCTTTAAAACACTCGTAACCGAGAAAAACGGGCGAGTTCACGTTTTCGGGCAAAGCGGTTCGTTAAATCGAATCGGCGCATATATTGTCCACGTCTTTTTGTTGACGCTTTTTCTCGGACACTTTACCGCGTTGCAAACGGGTTTTGACGCTGACGTTCGCTTTGAGCCGAATCAAACAACCAACGAAATTCAACTGATTCGGTTTAATCTGGACAATCTGAAAAATCCGAACACAGACATTCAAGAGCGTTTTGCGGTGCAACTGCCGTTTTCGATTTTCTGCACCGACATTCAACAAAAATTGATTGATCCGAAAGGTTCGATCGAAATTCGCAATACGCTTGATTGGCGGACGCAAATTAAAATCGACGATTCCGGATATGGCGAAATAACAGCTGATGTCAGTTTAAATAAACCTTTTAATTACAGAGGTTACAGATTTTTTCAAGCGTCTGCGATAACCGAAGGCAAAGCTCGCGAGATGAAAATAGAACTATCGCCCGCCGATGGTTCTCAACCGATTTCCGTTAATTTAATGCGGAACGGCACGACAAATTTGCCCGACGGAACAAAAGTTGAGTATGAGAAGTTTTGGTCGGATTTTGCGGTCGGACAACAACAATCTTCATCGAATGAATTTAAAAATGCCGCAGTAAAATTGAAAATCACAAAAGACGGTGAGACAAAATCCGCCTACGCTTTTGCAAATAAATTACCCGATAATATCCCGATCGGAGCGGCGGTTTTCGGTTACAAATTTCGGTTGGCAGAGTTTGAAAAAGTCCCGCTGGCTCATGTTTTATCGATCAAATACGATCCGTTTCATGCTTCGTTTATTGCGTGGTACATCGGCGGATTCGGTTTAATCGGAGCTTTAATTTTCGTGTTTTTTGTTTCGCATCGGCGAATTTGGGCGTTAATTGATGAAACCGAAACGATTATCGGCGGAAACACAAACCGCAATCACCAAGGTTTTGAAGATTCTTTTAATAAGTTAAGACAAGATTTATCAACAGTTTAGAGGTTAATAAAATGGAAGAAATACGCAGATTAGAAAATAACTCGACTTGGAAACTTTATTTACCCGCGATTTCAGTAATTGTCGGCGGGTTTGTGATGATGGCGTTGCGATTCCAAATCGGCTCGCAATTTATCAGCGACACGGCGTTTATGATGCTTGCCTTGGCATGCTATCTGACAGCCGCCGCCTTTGGCTTGACAAATCTTTATGCAAGTTCCCGAATGGCTGAAAAGATTACGTTTGCGACGGCAATTCTCGGCGTGTTTTTTAATTGGACAAGTTGGTTGGTGCGTTGGGTTTCGGCATACGACCGCGAAATTAAAATGTTGAGCGACAGCGGAAATGACGTAAATCCGTGGTTTTTTCGTTATGTTCCGTTTGCCAATTTATATGATTTGAGCCTTGCCTTTGCATTTGGAGCAGGAATTTTTACGCTGTTGTTGGCAAACCGCAAAGATTTTCGATTTTTCTCGGCATTTACGCTTCCGCTCGCAGCTTTAATTTTAACTTTAGCGCGATTTATCGGCGGCGAATTTATTGATTTACCGCCTGTTTTGGACTCTTATTGGCGACCGATTCACGTCGGAATTGCTTCGTTGAGCTACGGCGTAACGCTGGTGTGTTTTGCGGTTGCGGTCATTTATTTATTGAAAGACGGAGTAAAAGTCGAAGCTATGGCGATTTGGGCAAGTGTTTTTGCGCTCGCGGTTTTCGGTACAATCAGTAAATTTTCAGTCTTTACGGAATTCGTTTATCGGGCAGGTTTATTTATGCCGAATACGCCGAAACCATTTAATGCTCCGTTTCGATTAGAGATTCCGAATGTCGGCATAAGCCTTGGGGTTGCGGGAATTTTATTGGGCGGCGTGATTGTTTCATTTTTGCTGTATTTGTATAAAAACAACGAAGCGGCGAAAAAGTTCGGACATATTTTACTTAAACTTTCTTTAATCGCTCAAATTGCCGCCGTCTTTTTTCTGGTTTCGGGAATCAAAAGTTCCGATAACGTAACCGCGCGATTAGGTGCGGAATTGCAAAAAAATCCGGCGGCTTATTTGATTGCGGGAAAAGAAATCGGGTCAAAACAACAACTTACGATTCAACAACTTACGCAAATCACACCGCAACAATTTGAACAAGCCGGACGCGAGTATTACGAACAAAACGGCTCGAAATTATTTTTAAGCATCGGCACAAATCCGGTTGAATTAGCCGGAATTATCACGGCGCTGGCAGGAATCGCGTTCGTTATTTTCTTTAGTTTCAAAACCGACAATCTGCGTGAAAAACTGCCGAGTTTAGACGGTTTAGACAGTTTGATGTATAAAACCGCGAGCCTCGCGTTTGCGGGTTTGGCGATGCTTTTGATTACAGGAGCAATTTGGGCAAACGAATCTTGGGGCAGACCGTGGGGCTTTGATTCAAAGGAAACCGGAGCGTTGGTAGCGTGGTTGACATACGCGGCGTTTTTACACACCAGAATTTCGCGCGGTTGGTCGGGACGCAGTTCGGCGTATTTCGCGATTGTCGGCTTTTTGTTTGTGATTTTCACATATTTAGGCGTAAGTTATTTGCTTCCGGGCTTACACAGCTACGCATAAATTTCGCAACCTTTTGATTTTATCGATGTGAAGACAGCTAAAATGCGAAAAATCTTTGAAATATCTCAGTCGGAGATTTCTGCATTTCTTTAATCATAAGTTTGTTAATTTATTTATTTACTGACTGTTTCACAAAAAATACGTCAACCAAGTTGAATAAAACTCCGCCGGATTTTTGCAAAATTATCGTTTGGACAACGAAATTTTGCAAAATTCGGCATATAATCGGGTCAAAGAAATGGTTTACGGCAAAGCGATTGCAGAACTTGGGCTTGAAGGTTGGGAAATTATTACGCAACCGGATTTTGCCTTTGACAGCAACGCACTTAATAATAAAAATAATTTTGAAGTTATCAAAACCGATAAACCGCTTGCTTAACACGTTCATTTCAAACGGCTTACACAAACTTAGATGAAAAAAGACAATATACTTTTCGCAATTATCGGACTGCTTGCCGGCTTGATTATCGGCTTTTGGGGAACTAACCAACTTAACCGCAGTCAAGTCAATCAAGCAACCACGGCGGCTCAAGCGTCGAGTTCGGCGGCTAACCCGGCGAAAGCGGCAGCTCCGGAAGTTGCCGAAGCAATCGAAAAAGCCGACAAGAATCCGGATGATTTTACGGCTCAAATGAAAGCCGGCGAAATGTTTGCAAAAATAAAAAATTTTGAAAAAGCTCTTCCCTATTTTGAAAAAGCCGATAAAATTAAACCAAACGATTACCAGACGCTCGTTATTTTAGGAAACACATATTTCGACGGTAAAAATTGGATTGAAGCCGCAAAATTATATGAGCGAGCTTTAGCCATAAAGTCTGATGATATTGCGGTGCGGACAGATTACGGCGTAACTTTTGCCGAACGAGATAATCCGGATTATGACCGAGCGATAAAGGAGTTTGAGGCATCGTTAAAAATAAATCCCGCACACGAACCGACTTTGTTTAATTTGGCGGTAGCTTATTTCAAAAAAGGAGACATTAAGAAAGCCCAAGACATAAAGGCAAAATTACCTTTCGGGAGTGACTTGATCAAAAAACTCAATACTTTATTTTCGACAAATTAGTCTCGAACAAACAGACGATTTTGCTATTGAATAGTCATTTTAGCTATATCTAAAATTGAATACCTCGATATTTTGCCGTCTTTCGTAACAATTGTCAGCGTTGAGTCTTTGTCCACGTTGACCCGCAAAACTTCGGACATCGGACGCTCAAACCTCGTTCCGTCTTTTAATTCGACCAACAAAATTACGTTTTCCAATGCCGCCGCCGGATTAGGTTTAGGTTCGACTTTTGGTTTTGGCAGTTTTTTAAGTTTTTCAACCTTTGGCATTTTCGGCTTTTCGGGTTTTGGCTGATTTTCCGCAACCTCAACATTCGGCGGCTTAACTTTCGGCGGTTTCATGTTCGGTTCTTCCGCAGTTGCTTCAGATTCTTCAATTTTTGATTTTTCTGCTTTCGGTTTAGGAGTTTTCTTTACTTTCGGTGTTTTTATTTTCTCTGCTTTGGCGATTTCGACGACCGGCGTTGGAGTTTGTTTCGGTCTGACTTCGATAATTGTGCCGACCGAATTTACAATTATATCGGAATCGGTTTTTATTTTTACTTTGGGCGCGTCAACCTCATCACTCGAATTGTCGTTTATCGTCGCAAAACTTCCGGCAAATTTAATTTTGAAGGTCGCTTCGTCATCGTTCGGTGTTTTGCCTTCAACCCGCAAAATAAGTTTTTCGTCTTTTCGCAGATAAATTGTGCGAACTGTTTGACTGCTCGAACTATCGGCAAACAAAGCAATTTTGGTTATCGGACGCAGATCGTCAGCGGTAAAAATATCTATATCGCCATTCAAATTATTTGTTTCAATCGTCAGAAAAATGTCGCCTTGTGTCCCGCCGAACGTATAAAAATATGTTGTCAGCCGTGAATCGCCAATATCGCGAGCAACTATTTTTCCGCTGATTTCGTTAGTTTTAACCGATGTCGGAAAATTTTGCTCGGTTGATTGAGAAAAAACCGCAAGGCTGAAAAACAAGGTGAAAAAGCTGACCTTCAGAGTTAAATTAAAAGCGTAGAATTTGAAATTTGAAATTTTCATAAGTCTTTCCGTAAATGCACAAGCCGCGAAGTTTCATCGTAACCTAAACTTAAATGAGCTTTCAGACTTACATCGTTACCGATTTCGGAATCGGAAGCCATTTCTTCGCAACCGTGAACTCTCGCCCAATCTTCCGCTTCACGGACAAGTCTTTTACCGATTCCGAACTTTCTGAAATGCGACTCGACAAACCAACCTTCTAAGTATCCGACGTGATCCGAATGACAATCTTCGACAAACGGGCGAATGCTGGCTTCCAAAAATCCGATTAGTTTTCCGGCATTATTTTCGGCAATTAAAATCAGCTGCGCGTCCGGATGCCGAATTATATCCAGCATTTCCGTGCGATGCTCTTCTTCGCTTGCTTCGTCCCAAAGCATTTTTCGTAAACGAAACCATTCAGGAAAATCTGCTTCTCGCAGAAGTCTGACGTTAAATTGTTGTTCTGACATTAGACGAATTTTAACACGAGAATAAAAAAAGTCGAGCGCGAAAACTAAACCTTTGACAATTTTGAACTCAAAAATACTATTCTCGGCGAACGATCGAGTAAATCTTTGGCGGCAAAAGATTATTTGTTTCGGACAAAGCAAAAGAATGTGAAAGCAAATTGCTCTCACATTCTTTTTTACGAAACACTAAGTTATCGTTTTCACTCTAAGTCGGTAAATTACCGCATTTTAGTGAGTCATTGTTGTTGCCGACGTAACAGCAAATTGTCTTCCGCACGGTGTATTGATTAAAGCATCCAAATCGGCGGCTCTTCTCAATAAATCGTTGAAATCTCTTGAAACAGAGCCAACAACAGGATCTTGAACACTTAGAAATTCTACATCCGACGTATCGTCAGTATTACCTCTTAAAAATCCGGACAAAGGCACATCTATCGGTCCGTAATTTACCGGTGTAACATGTAAAAATTTGGTGTATGATTCACGACCATGACAACTGTTGCAAGTTGATACCGAAAACTGATGTCGAGCATTGTTGTTGACAATTCCGCGAGCATTCCAAAAATCCGATGAATCGTATTCAATGGCTCCGCCCAAGAAAGATTGACCAAGATAATTTTCCGGCACAACATGAGTTCCTGCAAGAATGTCAGATTGGAACTGGTTAATAAATGTAGCCAATAATTTTGTTCCGTTCAGTGATCTGTCCGGTGTCTGTTTGATAGTAGCTTCGTGTAAAAACCCGTCATTGTCTCTGGCGAATTGAAATTCTCTCAACTCCCACGGACGGTCAAGCACAAAATCGTTTGTTCTGACTTGATTTATGGCACTGCCGTTCGGCTTTCTATCACCGCCGGCGCCTGCCACAACTACTTGTTCGGTCAAGTGCTCCAATGCTTCATTATATTCCGGAGAACCCAAGTCATAGTTATCTAATTTCTTCCAGCTGACTCCCCATTCTTGAGTTTCAGGACAAGATTTTTTACTTACTCCGTATTCAAGGATGACTGTAAAACTTTGAGCCTCACAAGTTTCTTGGTCTACTAAACCAAAAACAAATCTGAGTTCGCCGGCATTATCGCTTGATTCTTGACCGTAAACAAACCCGCCTCTTAAATCGGCTCTGTTGACGATGGCAAGCAATCTAAACGGTGCCATTGATAAATCAAGTCTGCCTTCGCCGTCTTTTTTCCACTTTTCTATTAATGGCTCCATGCCATATCTTCTTTCTCCGACAGTCCAAGTATTTACGGTTTGGTCTTCCATCCAATTTTTTAACCACGCCATGGTAAAGTCGGCAGGATTGATACCTGTTCCGGCTTCATTTGCCATTTCTGTCATTAAATAACCGAAACTCCATTTTCCCATCGAACCTTCATCACAACTGGTTCGGGTTCTGCTTGGGTCTTGGACAACTTTCGGGTGTCTGACCAACAAAGAACGCTCGGAATCGATGTTTGCAGGGTTTCCCGCTGAATTGACGTTAATCGGAACATTAGGTGTTACCGCATTGACCGGCGGAAATTCTTTGTAGCCGACAAATTGACGACCGTTGAAAATTGGAAATGTTCCGCCTTTTTTCATTTGAGGCGTTAAAATTTCTGATTCCTTAAAGAACGCGAGTCCGGTAAAAACTCCGTCGCCTTTATTTAAATCGTTTTTTTCGCCTGCATCGCTGAACTCGACTAAACGTCTTTTGTCCAACTGAATGGAAAAGTTTTCCGGTAATTGTGTTTTTTCGCTAAATTTCAACGAGAGGACAACATTTCCCGACTTTGTTGGTTTATCTAAAAAAGTGGCGGTAAAATCTTCTACTTGCGGAAGTTTTTCGACTAACACTTTTTGACCGGATGAGACAATGCTTGTTCCCATCAAAACAATTAAAGCAATTGTTAACTTAAAACATTTTTTTCTTAACATATTTTCTCCTTTATTTTGATTTAATTATCGGCTTTAGTTTCATGGTAAAAACTAACCGGAAATTATTCCGAATTATATTGGTAAATTGATTATTTATGGTTTTAAGTTTTGGTTGACCGGAAAAAAAATACAATCTCGGCAAGTTCTAAATAACGGAAGGTTTATTCCCGATTTTTATCACCTGTAAAAAGCCCAAATTCTTAAAGATTATTCAAAGTAATTTAGACTTTCAACATTTGTAGGTAATGCTTATAGGTAATGCTTAAATGAAATATGGAAGTCTAAAAAGAAGTAAAACTCACTCAATTTGTATCTTTTACAAATTGATTTATTAAATTATTTATAACTTCTTTACGTTAATTTATTGAAAGACCAAAGTCAAGTTAAGTTTTCGGGTTGGAAGCGTAAAAAATCAACTTTCTTTATCGGCAGATTCGGCTGAAAGCAATGTGAAGTATCAGCTTTTACAGTTTTCTTTGTTTTGATAATAAGTCGTTTTATTCGTAAAAAATCGAATCTGATTTTATCGCCGAAAATCCGTTGCAAGCCTCGAAACGACTGATACATATCGGAATCTGCGGCTTTTTCCTTTTGTCCAATCATCATACCTTTGTTACAATCTCGGTAACGTGTCAAACATTCCTTTAATTATCGTCAATCCTAAATCCGCGAGTGGTTCAACCCAAACTCGTTGGGCAAGAATCGCGTCCGATTGGGCAACGCATTACGGAGCGTTTAACGTCGAATTTACCGAACACGGCGGACACGCAATCGAATTGGCGAAAAAAGCGGCGGAAAGCGGTCGAGAATTTATCGTTGCGTGCGGCGGCGACGGCACGATAAATGAGGTTGCGAACGGAATTTTATTATCGGGAAAAGACGCGGAACTCGGCGTTTTACCGCAAGGAACAGGCGGAGATTTCAGACGCACACTCGGAATGCCGGCAACGATCAGGCGTTCAGCCGAAGTTCTGAAAAGCGGAATTACAAAAACAATCGATGTCGGCAAAGTTACGTTTCAAAACCACGACAACCAAACGACCGAGCGTTTTTTCGTCAATATTGCCAGTGTCGGGCTTTCGGCTTCGATTATCGAACGAGTAAAAAGTACGGGAAACCTGAAATGGCTGGCGTTTGATTCACTTCGCGGAAAGGCGAGTTTTGCGTACTCGGCGGTGAAAGAAGTTTTGAATTTGGACGTTAAAACTATCCGCGTCAGATTTGATGAAAACGACGTAAAGCCTTTGCAGTCAATTATTTTGTGCGTCGCCAACGCACGATACTTCGGTGGCGGAATGAAAATTGCTCCGACCGCAATCGTTGACGACGGCAAACTCGACGTGATAAATATCGGCGATATTTCAACCGCTAAAATTATGCTCAACGGCAGAAAACTTTACGCCGGAACGCATCTTTCAATGGACGAAGTGAAACATACAACCGTTAAAAGGATCGAAATTTCATCGTTTAATAACGAAGAACTTCATCTGGAAATTGACGGTGAATTACCGGGAAAATTGCCCGCCGTTTTTGAAGTTGTACCGAGTGTTTTGCGGGTTCGGTTTCCGAAGAAATAGTTCACCACGGAGACACGGAGTTTATGAAGAAATTGTTTGTATTCATCACTTTTGTTTCATTTTTTGCTTTGTCTTCTTGTTCGAAAAACATTAATTTGGTGAATTCCAACGAAACAGATTTGGCAAATAGAAAGGATGTTCAAAACCAATCTGTAATAATTGCTCACAAAATTGTTGGAACATGGATTTGTGATGACAAAGACGACAAATCAAGCGTCAAAATTGAATTTGGTTCGGATAAAACAGTCAAAATCGTGAAATCAAACGATAAAGGTGAAAATGTAGCCGCCGATACAAATCAATACATCTTTAATGTAATTGACGAAAAGCAAGTGGAATTCGGCTACAAACCAAATGTGATTGGAGAGCCAATGAGTGTAAGTGCAGTTATGAATGGAAACAAGTTAGAATTAGCTTGTTTTCTCACCGACAAACCCAGAAACACTGGTTTTGTTAGTCCGCCACTTTTATGCCATTACCGAGATTTTAAGAAAGTTGATTAAATAACTTAGTGTGTTCTGCGTTCTCTGTAGTAGGAAAAAATTATGACTAAATCATTCTGCCAACGCTTAATCGAATCTTGCGAGAAAAATGCTACCCGTTCCGCGATGCGTGTGGTCGGCGATGATTCGCAAATATATAACTACGCCGAGATGTTGAAATATATCCGTTCGATTGCGTATCGTCTTAAAACAGAAGGAGTTAAGTTCGGCGACAGAGTTGCGTTAATCGGCGAAAATCATCCGTGTTGGGCGATTGCATATCTCGGAACGGTTTATCACGGAGCGGTTATTGTTCCGCTTGATCCGCACGGCGAGATTGAAACAATTACAAATTTCCTTGAAAATTCCGAAGCAAAAGTTGCATTTTTGTCGCCCGATATGACCGGCAAATTCCAACAAATCGAAGAAAAACTGGGTCGTCATATTCCGACTGTGGTTTGGAATTTGGAACAATCAACCAACGGATTTCAAAAGTTTGAGGATTGGTCAAAAACCGAATATCCCGAATCATTCGCAAAAGAAATTCCGACCGCCAAAGAAGACGATGCGGCGTTGATGATTTACACCAGCGGAACGACCGGAACTCCGAAAGGTGTGCCGCTTTCGCACGGAAATATCGTTGCGGAATTAGATGCCATCAACCAAGTTATCAAACTTTCCGAGCAAGACCGTATTTTGTCTCTATTGCCGTTGTTTCACGTTTATCTGCAAATTGTAAACCTTTGGATTGCGACAACTTACGGTTGCGAGGCGGGATATTTGAAAGAACTTTCGCCCGATGAATTAACCAAGGCAATGAAGGAATTTAAACCGACCATTCTGACTACGGTTCCGCGTCTTTGGTATCTGTTTCACAAGAAAATTTTTGATGCCGTCAAAAGTCAATCCGCACTTGTGCAGAGACTTTTCAAGACAATGTTAGCAGCGAACAGTTTGTTTCGCGACAACTTGAAAATCAATCTCGGCAAAAAGTTTTTCGGCAAAGTTCACGCCGGTTTCGGCGGTCAGTTACGAGTCGCAATTTCGGCGGGTTCGCGGTTTGATTCCGATGTTGCGATTGATTTTCACAAACTTGGTTTTACGATTTTGCAAGGCTACGGATTGTCGGAAACGAGCGGTGCGGCAACGGCGACTTACGAATCGGACAACCGCGTCGGCTCTGTCGGAAAGCCGATGTTTAATGCCGAGATCAAGATTGACGAACCGAATTCGGAAGGCATCGGCGAGGTTTTAATCAAAGGCGAAATGGTTTTCAAAGGTTATTATAAAAACCCGACGGCAACGGCTGAAGCATTTACGGCTGACGGCTGGTTTCGTTCGGGCGACCTCGGAAAATTGGACAAAGACGGTCATCTTTACATTGTCGGTCGCCAAAAAGATGTCATCGTTTTGCCGAACGGAAAGAACGTTCACCCCGAAGATTTGGAAGTAAATTATCTGAAAACTCCTTTCGTTGCGGAACTTGCAGTGCTTGGCGTAAAAGATGATTCGATTGGTGTGCAAGGTGCGGAAAAATTAATTGCGGTCGTCGTGCCTGATTTTGAATATCTGAAACAAGCGAAAATTGCCAATTCTTACGAAACTATTCGTTGGACTTTGGACAGTTTGGGACGCGATTTGCCCGAATATCAGCGTGTCCGCGAATACATTGTGCGGGCTGAACCGTTGCCGCGTACCGCAACCCGAAAAATTAAGCGTTTTCAACTTCAAAAAGAAATCGAAAGCGGAACTTTGCCGACCTCGCAAGCCCGCGAAGAAAAAATTTGGACGCTTTCCGAGGCGAATAAATTAACGGTGAATTCGCCCGCCGGACGTGCGTTGCTTTCCGCTGTTAAGCAACAAAAACCCGATCTTGAAACGATTCATCCGGCAATGAATTTAGAGATTGATTTAGGTTTGGATTCACTCGCCAGAGCCGAAGTTTTTGCGAGTTTAGAACAAGTTTTCGGCGTAGAATTCGACGGCGAGCAAGCAACCGCCGCTTTGACCGCACAAGAAGTTGTCAATTTAATCGAAAAAACTGCGAACCTCAATAATTTCAAAGGCGATTTGGAAGCACATTTTAATTGGGGAAAAATCGTCCGCGAATCTGACGACGACATTCCCGAAGTGCAAAATGTTTTAAAAAATCGTCCGATATTTTCGTTCATTGCGTTCGTAATTTTGAAAGTCGCATATCTGTTTTGCAAAATCTTTTTACGAATGGAAGTTAGTGGAACAGAAGAACTTACGAAGCTCAAACGACCGTTTTTAATCTCGCCGAATCATCAAAGTTATCTCGACGGTTTTATCGTTCCGGCAACTTATCCGTATTCGATTTTGCGGCAGATTTTTCACGTCGGAGCAAGCGAACTGTTTCAAGGTTTTTTTACGAGTAATTTTGCCAAGCTGACAAACATTGTTCCTATTGATGCCGACACGCAACTTTTGAGAGCAATGAAAGCCGGAGCAATCGGCTTAAAAAACGGTAAGATTTTGAACATTTATCCCGAAGGCGAACGTGCCTTTGACGGCGAACTTCACCCGTTCAAAAAAGGTGCGGCAATTTTATCAACCGAGTTAAATTATCCGATTATTCCGGTCGCGTTAGACGGTTTACACAAAGTTTGGGCAAGAGATTCAAACAAAATCAGATTCGCCAAAGTAAAAATCAGATTCGGCAAACCACTTTATTTTGAACAGTTTAAGAATTTACCCGATGAAGAAAAATACGAAAAAGCAACGCAACATTTGAAAGACACAATTCAAGGAATGTTGGACGAAATGCGGAAAAGTTAGCAGTTAGAATTTTATGATCGGCAACATTTTTGCGAAAATTTTGTTAGTTTTATTCCTTGCAGCTTCGCCGTTTTTGCTTTTCGGCTTCGGCAGAGAGGTTTTGCAGGTCCTTGCCGGTTTTTCTTTGCGTTCTTCTAAGATTCAATTTTTCTTAATCGGTTTAGTTGCGTTTTTCCCGCTTCATTTTATTGCAAAACGTTATTTCGCCACGGTTTGGAATTATCTTTGTACGCTCGAACACGAGTGTACACACGCGATTGTCGGGCTTTTATTCGGCAAAATTCCGGTCGGGATGCGAGTTTCGGCGCGCGAAGGCGGTGAGGTTCAACTTCGCGGCGGTTCAAATTTATGGATTTCGCTGGCGCCGTATTTTTTGCCGACAATTTCGCTGATTATTTTGTTGCCCGCGTGGATTTTCGGAGTTACGGAGTCGCCGACGTTCTTTGCGATTCTCGGTTCGACGATTGCTTTTCACGTTATTACAAATTGGAACGAAACAAGTTTTCGGCAGACCGATTTACAACGAGCAGGTTATTTGACAAGCATTTTGGTTTTGCCGATTGCCAATCTTTTAACTTACGGAGCAATTTTGAGCTTGGTTTTCGGCGGCGTAAAAGGCTTTGCCGAATTTTGGACACACGGCGGAAAAAACTCTTGGTTGATGTTTCGAGAACTTTTCAAATGAATTTACAAATCGCGGATTATTAACAGAAATAACTTTTTGCTGTGTCGAACAAATCTTGGCGGGATTTTGAATAATTCGGTTTAAGTCCCGATAATTTGATAAGTTCAAGCAAAATCACAGTTTATGATTATGCCCCCTTTTTTTATTCGGCGCGTTATATGTCAAAAACAAATCTTTTCAAGTTTATAATAATTGCTTTTGCGGTCATTTGTTTGATTATCGGCACCGTGTTTTTGACGATGCGATATGTATTTCCTTCGCCCGAAATTGTCCGAGTCGAAGTTGCGGCAAATTCTGTTGTAAACCGAGTTTCGGCTGATAAAATTCTTCCGATTCGGAACGATAAAATTGAAAAAGACGCGCGACTTCAAACTCAAGCCGATTCCCTTTTGAATTTATTCGATAATATGCCGTCTGTGCCTGTGTTTATTAAAGATGAGCCGATTTTGAAAACAGGTACAAATACCGAACGCGGACTTGGTTATACAACTTGCGAGAATAAAAATACTCCGACTGTTTACATCAAGAAAGTCTTTTATCAAAAGAAAAATCAAAAGCAAATTATCAACATTTTAAAGCACGAACTTACTCACGCTTACTTTTGTCGGCAAGGTTTGCAAGTAGATCATGATTCGCGTTGGCGAAAGAAATTTGAAAGTATCGGCGGTTTCGGTAATTAGTCTCCGGTTTTTTGTAAACTGTTTGATAGAAATTTTGTTTTTATCGATGATATTATTAATGCTGAGGTGAAAGTTATGGATTTGGACAATTTTAAAGGCGCAGGCGGAACTTCGGGCGGAGTTTTTCAGTTTTTAATCGGATTGGCGATGGCTGTGGCGGGCGCATATATGCTTGTCAGCCGAGTTGTTGTGTCAAGCGGTTATTGGTATTTCGGCGGTTACAATACTTTTGGTTTATCGCTCATTCCTTTAATCTTCGGCATCGGATTTGTCTTTTTTAACGGCAAATCTATTATCGGTTGGCTGCTTGTTTTTGTCGGCGGCGTAATTATTATCGCCGGAATTTTAATGAACCTTAACATCTATTTTCAAAGTACAAGTCTTTTTAATACACTGGTTATGCTTATTTTGTTTGCGGGCGGAATCGGTCTGATTGCACGTTCTATTATTGACCGAGATTGATTTTTATCCGAAGAAAAGTTTTCAATACTTGCGACACGGCAATCAGCAAATGTTTTTGATTGCCGTGTTTTTCAATGATATTTATGACAGAAGTTTAGTTTCGTCTTCTTCCGATAGCTCTTTTGTTTCTTTGCCGCGAAGTTTATTGTATTTGTCTTTAACCATTTGAAGCGCGGTCTCTAATTTTGCTTTGGACTCAATTTTGATTCCAAGTTTATCTAGCAAAGGAACAACAAATGTAACAGTTGATTCAAAATCCGGCTTATTTTTCAGGCTTTCAAACCTTGCTTGCTCATTTGCATCAAGCCTTTCAAAACTTTTTTCGATTATCATCATTACTTCAAAAATTGTATC
This sequence comes from Acidobacteriota bacterium, assembly GCA_031430435.1. Lineage (GTDB taxonomy): Bacteria > Acidobacteriota > Blastocatellia > Pyrinomonadales > Pyrinomonadaceae > JANNVK01. Next base: position 50,806 of record JANPBM010000051.1, on the reverse strand, counting down.
TTGCATTTCTTCGGCTAGTTTTTTGATATTTTGTTCTAAAAGTAAATTTGATTCATCTTGCTTTGTGATAATTTGTTCAAGATGTGAAAGTACCCGATTTTCAAATTGATTATTTTTTCTGTTCGCTTCACTTTCAAAACCATCAAGCCAATCTTTTACGTTTAGATTCAGTTCCAGTTCTTCAACGAATTCCTGCTCGATATTATTTCGCTCCATTTTAAGAAGTCTTTCATAATCTCTTAAAATATTCGGATATTTCGGGTGACCTAATCTTTCTTTATAATTCAGATTGTCAAACTTCTTATGAATTTCATCAAATTTATGGCGAATTACTGCAATAAACTCACGTCTGGTGTTTGTGTTTCCGTCAATTTTTATTGAAATTGTTTTATCTTGAGCATCAGCTTTTATTAACGCTTTATTTTCTCCGCGTTTTAATACAATTCCGTTTCGCCAATAGCTTTCTTCAAAGCGAATATCAAACATTTCAACAAAAAAACGACCGAGAATTGATTTTTCTAAAATGTTATATGCGTATTGAAAATGCAGACAATCGTTCCAAATGCCAATTTCAGGCTCATCAACGGGAAATAAGTTCGGGAAATAAAGTCTGTCATCATTTTCTACATAAACAAGTTTGAATTTACTCATCATTTTTACAATAAATTCTTGAGTATTTATTGGATAATCAATTTCATTCAGGTATTTTCCGACATCTTTGCGTTTTATTACGCCTTTAAATTTTTCTTTTATTTCATCATTATCAATCAAAGAATAAACTCCGCTTGTAATCCATTCGGGATTTAGAACCGCTAAATAATTCCCCAAATCTTTATCGCTTGAATACGTCAGGGCAACGCCGATGTCGTTCAAGAATTCGATCCAAGTTTTGCGGTTTTGATTATTGTCCATGCCGGCTTCGATACAATAATCGATATATTCGCCGTATTCGATGTATGAAGTTTTGTTTTCCTTCATCAGTTCGAGTTTATCTTTTACCTCGAACCAATTTGTAGGAAATTCATCGTGAATGTTGGCAAGATTTTGGATTTCTTTTTTGATTGCCGTCTCAAAATTGTCGAATAAAAAATTATATTGCAGCTTTTCAACATCGGAAGTTATGCCGTAAACACCTTTCAGCAAAGTCGGGAATTTTTCGTTAAGTTTTTTGCGTTCAATATCAAAATAGCCGAGATTTGTTTGGTCTGTGCCGCGATTATTTTCGTCTATTTTGTTGCCGACAATAATAACGGGCGAGTTTTGGCTGAGGTTTTGGATACGTTGCAGCCATTCTTCGGTTTTATTTGTATCTTCGTTCTCGCGGGCGTTGATAACCAGAATATAAACTGTCCGCCGCGTAAAAAAGAATTGATGAGTTGAGTGCATAATCTCTTGTCCGCCAAAATCCCAAACGTTCATCTGCACTTTTTCGCCGTTTTCCAGCTTAACTTCTTTCCATTTGCGGATTTGTATGCCGTGAGTCGAATCTGTTTTTACAAACTTTTTATCGATCAACCGATTTATCACGCAAGTTTTGCCGACATTTGCTTCTCCGATGACGACAAGTTTAGCTTCGTTTAGTTTTCTGAGGTTTCCTTTATTTTGTTCAGCATAATATTCCCGAATAAAATTTAGAATCTTCGGGGCATTTTGCCAATCTTCTAAAACTTCGTCCGAAAAAGGTAAATTAGGATTGTTTCTTAAATCAAGATAAGCTAAATCTTTTAATTCGGTGAGAAAAGAAACATCGGATAAATTATTGCCACCTAAATAAAGCGAAGTTAAGCCTTTTAATTCTGTGAGAAAAGAAACATCGGATAAATTATTGTTCCTTAAATCAAGCGAAGCTAAGTCTTTTAATTCTGTGAGAAAAAAAACGTCGGATAAATTATTGGAACTTAAATAAAGCGAAGTTAAGCCTTTTAATTCTGAGAGAAAAGAAACATCGAATAAATTATTGTTCCTTAAATCAAGCAAAGTTAAGTTTTTTATTTTTAGAATATCGGGGATTAATATCTTTAATTGGGCATCGGTTAATTGCTCATCATAGAGAGTAAGCAGGTTGCTGTTTTCTCTTATTGCTTTTTCAATTTTTTCTTTGGCGGTGGAAAGACTCATAATTTTATTTATTCGGCTGACTAAATTGTTTGCGGATATTATGCGGTTTTTAACGGAAAATTGAAAACTGAAAATGGAAAATGTTCAGAGTCTAAAATTTATTTTGTAAAAGGTACAACAAACTTCAGTTTGTTGTTGCCTTTAACAACATTCAAGTTAAAGGTAATCGACAAGCTGAAGCGTGTCGTACTTTGTGTCCAATAAACTTCAGTTTGTTGTTGCCTTTAACAACCATCAAACTAAAGGTAATCGACAAGCTGAAGCGTGTCGGACTTTATGTCCAATAAACTTCAGTTTGTTGTTGCCTTTAACAACCATCAAACTAAAAGTAATCGACAAGCTGAAGCGTGTCGGACTTTGTGTCCAATAAACTTCAGTTTGTTGCTGTTACTAACAACATTCAAACTAAAGGTATACCAAACGGGAATTGGTTTGCGAAAAAGTACAACATACTTTAGTTTGTTGCGGTGCTTAACTTCCTTCAAGCTAAAGGTAATCGACAAGCTGAAGCGTGTCGTACTTTCGCAAACTAATTCCTTTCGGGTACAATCGACAAGCTGAAGCGTGTCGGACTTTATTTTTTGATATTATGCGATGTTTTGCGGAAAAATAAAAGCGAAAGTAAAACGTTCAGAGTACAAACTTTAGTTTGCCGACGCTTGATTAAACTCAAGTTTAGTTTTATCAAAGAATATCAAACTGAAATTTGAACTCTGAACGCTTTTATTTTGAGAATATCAAACTAAAACGTTTAGAGTCCAAAATTTATTTTGTAAAATACATTTCAGTATAAAGTTTTTAATAAAAACCCAAACCGACTTTTACGCCGACGTTTAACCGCTTTGCTACGCTTGCGGTCAACAAACTGAAGTTTGTACTCTGAACGTAAAAAAAGAACAAACTATTTGCCTGTTCTTTCTTTGATATTCAGTTGTAATTTGTTTCAAACAATCTGCTTCGGGTTATTTTTTTATTTTTGTGCAAATAATTGTTGCGTTTATTGTCATAACCTCACAAATTCTTAAAAACATTTGTTGTCAATTAACAATCGGTAACTGTTAATAGACAACTGCCTCGTTACTGTATGGACTTGATTCATCGTTGCGTTGGGCTTTTACCCGATAAAACGTTCGCACGCCCGGTTTTTGTTCTTTATGTTCAAAGGTTGATTTGGTGGTTACGCCCGCATACGAAAATACGGTTGCTTCGCCGGATTTTGCTTCAATAATGTATTGCGTGCCTGAAATATTCGACCCTTTTTTCCATTTAACCTTGTTGATTCCGTTGGAAAAACCTTCGGCGACCACATTTGTCGGCATAACCGACGAGGTTGCAAAAGAACTTTCAGTTGTTATATTTAAACCTAACTGCTGCAAAGAACTTCTTGAAATTGTCTTTGTGGCTTTCAAAGTTGTGTTGTAAAAACTGACCAGACTGTTGGCATCTTTATGAGTTTCACGCATTACAGTATTTTTTGCCGTCTGAATATCATCAGCCGCCTGTTTTGCGTTTAAATCATTTTGATATTTGTTCTTGATTGTTTTAATCGCGGTTAATTGTTCATCGGTTATACCGAGTTCCTCTTTGTTTGTTTGAGCGACCGTGGCAAAATTTTCCAAAAAGACCATAGCTTCGGGAAAACTTGACGGAAAAATTGATGTTGGCATAAAACGGCTCCATATTATCAAAAATAGTAAAAGTACTTTTTCAACTTTTACGGTAATTCAGATGAATAATATACAAACATTATTTGTTTTTGACAATGTTTTTTTCAAATAATTGCAAGTAACGCAACATTTTACAAAATTTCTTAAAAACATCGAATAATTATTTACGGACAAAACCAAACTGTCGGGAGAGAATACAAAATAATTGACGGACAAAATAAAATTGTTCGCAAATATATTCAAAAACTTACGGACAAATTCAAAATGTCGGCAAGTATTTTTAATAATTTACGGACAAAATTAGATTGTCGGCAAAGAATGCAAAATAATTTACGGACAAAATAAAACAGTCAACAAAAAACACAGAGGTTTCGGCAAAAAATCAAACATTCGCGAGTAATAATAAATTACGACCGATAAATAATGAATCAAAATCTCTTAATTTAATTATTCAAACGTGTCAAACCATCGGAAAACTCAACAATAACCGGCGACAAAATGCCTCAACTGAAAATTTTACTCGAAAAAGAAGGCAAATTCAGCCGCGAACGGACGCGAAAAAACGCAGATTTTTATTGATATTTCTTTGTTTATCGGATTTATTTGCGTTAATCTGCGTTTATTCGCGGCTGAAACCGGTTTTCCCGACTTTTTATTGAGCTATTAACTGATTAACGTAATGCCCCGACAAAAAGTTAGAAAAATAATTTTCAGCAAATGTACAACATACTTCAGTATGTTGCCGTTGTTTAGCTGCATTCAAACTGATGTTTTATCGACAAGCTGAAGCATGTCGTACATTTTGCAAACTATTTTTTAGTTGTTTCCGTTTTCTTTGGCAAATAATTACATCAAAAACTTTTTATTGGAGTATTAACTGATTAACGTGCATTTTTCTTGTTATATTTTAAACATAAGAGCATACTTAGGCTGAAAATAATACTTCCGTGTAATATTTATTGAGGTTGTTTCGTCAAACCCTAATCAGATATTGTAAATTTAAATTTGAAAATTCATTTCAGGTTATTGGCAAGTAACTTATTTCCTGCTGTTGTCTTTTAAGACCGAACAAAGTTCCTTCAAAAAAAAAGACAATTCAGGTTATTCGGCTGAATTATCATTTAAATAGTTTTTTTACTCCATCTCTTTACCGCTTCCCAAACAACTTCGTGGTTCCGGTTTTTTTGTGTCAACACGCAAAAAATTAAATTGTCAGTCAACTGACATATTTGGTGGAGAACTATGAAAAGTAAAAATCAAAAAATAAATAAAAATCAAAAAATCCGCATGTTTGTACTTTTTTTCGGGATATTGGCAGCCGCAGTGTTTTTATTCAGCCAATTTCAACCGACAACTAAAGCCGATATTTCTTATAAGAAACCCGAATTTAAAAAAGAAAACGGCTTTCGTATCTCAGGCTCGATTTTTGCGCTGACTTTTGCAAACGAAAAGAGAGAAGATACGATGCTTCCCGAAATTGATGTGTTTTTGCGAAACGCGCAAAGCAATACCGAAGTCGGGCGAACAAAAACAGATGAAAACGGCAGATTTCGAATCAATGAACCGATTCAAGACGGCGAATTTACAGTTTGTTGGGAAAGTAAAGGTTGGTTAGCCGAATGCGATACCGAAAAGTTGTCGGCAAATTCGCCCGACAAGTATTTTACGCCGATAGAATTAAAGCCGCTTGTTACCAAAAGCGCGGCGGGTGATGTCAGTAAAGGCGTTATTGTCGGACGAGTGGTGATGGCGGACGGTTTGCCTTGTACACATCAAAATAAAAATCTCGGAATTTCACAGGAAACAATGATCGAGGTTTCGGATGACGAAGGAAATTTAATCAGCCCGGCAACTAAAACAAATACCGACGGCGGTTTTGCAATTACCGATCTCGGCAAGAAAGACATCTCGATAAAAGCAAGTTGCGGAGAGTCTGTTTCGGTCAATAAAATTCGGGCAGACAACACATCGTTGCAAGGAATTTCGGTTAATTTGCTGAAAATAAACAATCATAATCCGGTAGTTACGGGAATAATTGCATACGACGGAAACACGGGAATAAAATACGCCCGAGAAGGTCAAAAAATCAAATTAGCAGCGTTGGCAACCGATAAAGACAAAGATTCGTTGACCTATAATTTTATGGCTCAACAAAACGGCGGAACTTTAGAAAAAAGCGATAAAAATACGGTTGAATGGCAGTTGCCAAAGCAACCCGGAGCTTTCCGAGTTTATGTAATCGTCACGGATAATAAAGGCGGAGTTTCATTTAATTCGATTTATATGCTTGCCAACAACGCTGTTTCGCCGGTGTTTTCGGGAACGGTGGTCGATGAAGCAAATACTCCGCTTAAATCGGCAAATGTCGAGATCAACGGAAAATCGGTGCTGACAACTTCGACCGGAGCATTTAAATTGGGCATCACCGAAAGTTTGCGTTATGTGATGAACATTTCCAAAGCCGGTTATGTTCCTGTTTCCCGTGTTTTTGACCGCCAAAAGAACGGGTTTGTCTGGAAACTCAGAAAAGCCTTTACAACAACTATCGATCCTTTAAAAGGTGTCAAGTTAATCGAACCCGCGCGAGATACGCCGCGAGGACTGAGAAAAGGTTCAACTTTAGTTATTACGGCAAACAATTTAGTCAACCGCAGAACTAAAGCGCTTGCCACTCGACCATTGCAATTGTCGATGGCTACGTTGGATATTGCCAACGGTGAAATGCCGGGCGATAACGGAGCAATTTCAGCAACCGGAAGACCAACTGTTTTAATGTCTTTCGGGGCGGTTTTTATCGAAGTCAAAGACGATGCAGGCGATTTTTACGACATCGCCAAAGTCTCAAAAACCAATACGCTGACACTTCCCGTCGAACCTGCAATGATTAGAACGGCTCCGCGAACCATAACTTCTTGGTCGTTTAATCCGATTGTCGGAACATGGGCTTCGGTCGGGGTTGCGCAATTATCGGTCGATGTTTGGCAAATGCAAATGCCGCCGGTTATTTCTATCATAAATGCCGATTTAGAATTTACCACGCCGGCTTGTATTCAAGTTGACAGCGATAATCCTTTGATCGGATTAAAGGCAAGATTTAATTTTGCGGGTTTTACCCAAACATTCGATTTACCTTTGGACGACCAATTTACGATGATTCATCACGTTCCCCAGCACGTTGCGACCACAGTTAAAGTTATTGACAGCAACAACAACGAACTGACAAACGCGATAATTAAAATCGGAGGTTTGACGGTGCCTAATCCGTTTGATTCAGGCGCCACGACAACGCCGTTTAATCCGCCGTATCCTTATTCGTCGTGCGACCAAAAAATCAGATTAGAAATTGTCTTGCCGACAATTCTTCCCGATTTCTTAACTTATAAAGGTGTCGGCGATGATTTTACGTCGCAAGCCTATATAGACGCAATCGATCCGCAAAACTTGAGAAACACTTTGGGCGATTGGTGGCTTCAAAATGGTTTTGATGCAAACGGCGATGCTCCGGGTCAACACGAGGCGGCGTATTTTAACAACAATGATTTGCATTTCGGACGTGAAATGCACTGTGTCAAAGATACTCCGACCGTCGGAGATGTGGCATGTTATGTTTCAAATTACGGAAATGCGGCTGTCGGAGGAGTTGCCAGCGCAGATTTGGCACAAAACGCCCTTAATAATCCTGCCAATAAATCGGTTGCGGGAGCAACTGTAACAATGGAATACAGAGTTATTGAAGGACGAAGCACAAGAATTGTAAAATTCCTTGCTTATTCCGGCGGAGTTGCAGGTTCAACGTTATTTCTCAGTCCGGATTTGGACGGAAACGGTCCGAAAGGTATGCCGCAATTATGTTTGACGTGTCACGGCGGAAATTATTTTCCGAGTAATCCGCTGGCGCCGACAATTACGGATGTCGAAGGAATCGAAGCAAGTTTCAGGGAATTTGACCTGGACAGTTTTCTATATCCGTCAACCAATTCGCGTGCCGCGCAGGAAGCCGAATTCCAACAACTGAATAATCAAGCCGTATATTCGGCGCCGAGATATTCTATTCAGGATTTAGTTACCGGTTGGTATTCCGCCGGACTTCCGCAAAACGGAGCATTTGTTCCGACAGGTTATTCGGCGCAAGCAAACTTGTATTCAAATGTTGTGGCTACGTCGTGTCGGACATGTCATATTGCTCAACCTGATTCAACCAATGCCAGCAGTTTGGATTTTGCGACTTATACAAAATATCACAATGTTGTTTATCAAGGCATAGTTTGCGGTCCAAATAAACAAATGCCGCAAGCAGAAGTAACGTTTGAAAACTTTTGGTTAAGCACAAATCCTGCCAGACCACAGTTATTGTCGCAAACGTTGTTTGGTTCGCCTTGTCTGCCGTAAAGAAAATAAGTGTTTTCTTTCGTTTCTGTTTGAGCCTGCCGAATTTAATAAACGGCAGGCTCAAATTGTCTGGTTACAGAGGAAAACTTTCGTGACATTTTGTATTTATTCGCGCCTAAATAATATTTTGTTTAGAGAAAACCTTGAAACTTCGCTATAATAATCAAATGAACCACACATTATTTATATGTCTGCTGATTATTTCGGCATTTTCAACCAATTTCGCCCAAGTTAAACCGATTAAAGACTTGAAACCGACCGTTATTCTTGTCTCGCTTGACGGTTTTCGCTATGATTATTTGGATAAATATCAGCCGAAAGTGTTGAATTCGTTGGCAAAAAGCGGTGTCCGAGCAAAATGGATGATTCCGTCGTTTCCAACCAAAACTTTTCCCAATCATTACACAATGGCAACCGGACTTTATCCGTCGCATAACGGATTGGTCGAAAATAATGTTTACGATTTCGGGACCGTGTTTTCTATGTCGAAACGCGATGAGGTTGCAAATCCGCGCTGGTGGTTTGGCGAACCGATTTGGGTAACGGCGCAAAAACAAGGTCAAATTGCCGCTTCGTATTTTTTTGTCGGCACGGAAACTTTGATAAAAAATGAACAACCGAAAAATTGGCGAGCATATAACGGACGAGTTCCGAACGCTATGCGAGTCGATAAAGTGTTGTCATATTTAGATTTACCGCAATCTGAACGTCCGACGATAATTTCAATGTACTTCAGCGACACGGACGATGTCGGACACGAATTCGGTCCCGATTCCGAAGAAATTAAATACGCCGTGTGGAGTGTAGATAACGATATTTCGCGGTTAATCGACGGATTAAAGGCTCGCAAAATAGACAAAAAAGTAAATGTGATAATTGTTTCGGATCACGGAATGGCAAATTATTACGCGAAAAACGCAACTCTCCTCGACGATTATTTTGACTTTGAAAAAATGACCGAACGAATTTTATGGACAAATGAAATTGTTCAAATTTTCCCGAAAGAGGGCAAAGAAGACGAGATTTATGCGAAAATCAATAATTTGCCGCACGTTACTTGTTGGAAAAAAGCCGAAATTCCCGCGCGTTTGAATTACGCGGACAGCAATCGCATTGCCCCGATTGTTTGCTCGACCGAACAAGGTTGGATAACCACAAGTCATAAACGTTACGATGATTGGACAAAAGATTTAGACGATCCGAATCGCCCGCGCGGCGCTCACGGCTACGATAATCGGTATCAGGAAATGCAAGCCACGTTTATTGCTCACGGCGAAGCCTTCAAAAAAGGTTTTGTCGCCGAACCGTTTGAAAACGTGGAAATTTATAACGTGATGTGCAAAATTTTGGGCTTAAAACCTGCTCCGAACGACGGTAAAAAAGATTTGGCGAGCGAGTTGTTGCGATAAAAATTATCAGTTTCCGCGAATCGTCAAAACCGCGATTTCGGGCGGCATCATAAACCGCACCGGCATCACGCTGGTGCCGATTCCCGTTGTTACAAACAGGTGAACGTTGCGTTCGACAATTTCGCCGTACGAGTATTTTTGCCCGTAACTCGACGGCACAACCGGCGTACCGAGAATCGGCAACCAAACTTGTCCGCCGTGCGTGTGTCCCGCCAGCATCAGCTTAAAATCTTTGGAGAGTTGAAAATTATCGTTATTGATTTCAGGCAAAACATCGGGCGAATGTTCAAGAACAATTATGTCGCCTTTATCTTCAATCTTTGCAAGTGAATTTTTCGCATCTTGCCGGAATGTTTCCCAATTTGTAACTGTCAGATGATCTTTCAAACCGAGCAGACGAATTTTTTGTCCGTTTTTTTCAATCGCAACCGCTTCATTTTCAAGTACTTTATAGCCGTTTTTTGCCAACGCCGAACCGACAAAAGCATCGGAATACCAACCGTCGTGATTTCCCAAAACCGCAAAAACTCCGTATTTCGCCTTCAATCCTTTCAGATTTTCGGCGATTATTTCAATCGGCATTTTCAAAGGCGATAATGCTCCGCCTTTTTGCGAAACATAATCGCCGAGCAAAACAATCAAATCCGGCTTTTGAGCGTTGGCGAGTTCGACGATTTGGCGAAGTTTTGCTTCGTCGATGTAATTCGATCCGCCGTGAACATCGGAAATTGCCACGATTTTCAACCCGTCGAATTCCCTGTTCCAATCTTTAATCTTTATTTCATATCGGTTTACAACCAATCTGTCAGGTTCGATAAAAAAAGCGTACAACAAACACGCCGCCCCAAACAGCAGACATAACAAAAAGCCGACAAGCAAATTTCGTTTCCAATTTTTCATAAATTCAGATTACATCAACAATTCTTCATTCTCAATTATTTTTCAGACTTTTTACAAACAGGTTGCGTCTAACTTTTTAAGTGTGAGAAAATCGCACGTTCGGTTTGGAAATTATCGGCTGAAATCGGGAACGATGACAACAACTTTAACGGATGAGCAAATAGTCGAATTAGCCGTTTCGGACAGTCCGGACGCATTCGGCGAAATCGTAAAACGTTGGGAACGAAAGATTTTCGCTCTCTGTTTCGGTATGCTCAACCGCGAAGAAGATGCTCGTGATGCAGTGCAAGAAACCTTTATTGCCGCATTTCGCAACCTCAAAACTTTTCGCGGCGATGCCAAAGTTTCATCGTGGTTGCACAGAATCGCGGTCAATCAATGTTTGACAAAACATCGGCGGACAAAGGTTCGGGCGGAAAATTACTTGGAAGACGAGCTTGAAAAAAATCAACAAGTTTTCGCCTTGCCCGAAAGCAATTTGCCGTCGCGTAAGTTTGAACAAAACGAAACGCATCTGAAAGTCCGAAGCGCGGTGAATTCGTTGCCCCATGATTTACGCGAAGTTATCGTGATGAAAGAGTTTCAGGAAATGACGTTTCAACAAATTTCCGAAACGCTCGATTTGCCGTTAAGTACAGTCAAAAGCAGACTTTACACGGCATTGAAACAACTTCGGATGAAACTTGAAAAAGTTGCGGCGGAGGTTTATTAAAACAATGTTTGATGGAACAAATTACAATTCACCGTGCAGTTTTGCCGAAGAAGTCGTTGAATATATTTACGATGAAATGAACGGCGAATCAAAAGCCGAGTTTGAAATTCACCTTGCAAAATGCGCTTCGTGCGCGGATGAACTGGCGGGTTTCGGCATCGTCCGTTCGCAGGTTTCCGATTGGAAATTAAAAGAATTTTCATCATTGGCAACTCCGCCGGTTGAACTGCCGATTGTCCGCGCGGTTGAAAATAAACCTGTAAAACGCGGTTGGTTTGAAAGTCTGCGTGATTTGGCGCGACTTTCACCCGTGTTTGGAGCTTCGGCGGCGTTTGCCGTTTTGGCGCTTTGTGTCGGCATCGGCTATTTTGCCGTCGGTTCAAATAACCGGGTCGGCAATGATTTGACTGCGTCGAAAACTCCGGTCGTAAATCCGACTCCGGCGGTTAAAACTTCGCCGACTCCGAATATTGAGCCGCCGAAAACTCAAGTTGAAAGCGCGGACGCAAAACCGAAAGTTGCGCCGTCGAAACCGATTGTCGAAGTTGTAAAAGCAACCTCGTCAACCCCGAAAAAAGTTATTGTTCAAGCAACGCAAACCGAAACAAAACCGGTTGTTGTTACTAAAAATAAGTCGAATCGCGGCACGAAACCTGCGACAATGCCGAGACAAAGCGAGGTTAATTTGGCACCGGACAACGACGATGATGATTCTCTGCGGTTATCCGATTTATTCGATGAAGTTTCGATGAAATAATTTATGAGGCAAATTTATATGAAAAAATTATTATTTATTATTCTTACAACCTTGATTTTCACTTGTGCGGCGTTTGCTCAAAATGACGAAACGAACCCGCCGCGTGATTCGCCGAAACGTCCTAAGCTGATGGAAGCATTAGGTTTATCTCCCGAACAGGTGCGACAGCTTCGTAAAATCAACAAAGCTCAAAAGCTGAAAACGGAGACGGCTCAACGTAATTTTCGGTTGGCAAAAACTGCTTTGGACGAAGCGATTTACGCCGACAGTTTTACCGAAAGCGATATTCTTGCCAAGACAAAAGAAGTTCAACTTGCCCAAGCCGAACTTATAAAAGCCAGAGCCGAGACCGAATTTTCGATTCGTAAAATATTAACGCCCGAACAACTCGTTAAATTCCGCGAACTTCGGCAAGGTTTGATTCAACCCGATCGACCGCAAAATCGTCCGATGCTGAAGCAAATCAATCGTTTTTAGAATCGACAACCGTAACAAATTTTTAATTTTGCCTGATCACTTTTTACTTCGGTGCTTTTGCCGTCATTTATTTGGCGGCTTTTTTGTGTTTTCAACTCATTTCGTTATAATCATTGAGAGTCAAATGAATCCGTTTTTCAAATTTATTTACGAATTGCAAGAAATTTCTTACTTGCTGGCGCGTTCCGTTGCCGGCTCGACTAAATCTCCGCGATATTTTCCCGAAATACTCAAGCAAATGGATGTTGTCGGCGTTGGTTCGTTGCCGATTATTTTGTTGACCGGATTTTTTACGGGCGGAGTTTTGACTTTGCAAGGTTATCCGATGTTGGCGAATTACGGCGGACAAGGTGAAACCGGGATGTTTGTCGCTACCACGATGATTCGTGAACTCGGACCTGTTTTTTCGGCGTTGATGGTTGCGGGCAGAGTCGGTTCGGCAATTTCCGCCGAACTCGGTTCGATGGTCGTTTCGCAACAAATCGACGCGATGCGGGCGTTGGGAACAGACCCGATTCGCAAACTTGTTACGCCGCGAATTCTTGCTTTGATAATAATGTTGCCGTTGCTGGTCGTAGTGGCGGACGTACTCGGATTATTCGGGGCGGCAATTATTGCCAATAACCTCTTCGGACTCGATTACAACGCATTTATCACCACCGCCCGCAGCGGCATTCAAATCGAAGATTTAATCGGCGGTTTGCTGAAACCACTGGCGTTCGGCTTTATTATCGGTATTATTTCGTGTCATAAAGGGTTGACGACCACGGGCGGAACGGTCGGAGTCGGGCGGGCAACCACCAATGCCGTGGTGATTTCTTCGGTATTGGTAATCATCGCCGATTTTTTTCTGTCGCGGGTAATCCAAGTTTTGTTAAAATAGAATGTCAACCGAAAAGCCGAAAAATTTAACCCGAGAAATCAGAAATAACCCGCTGCGAGTAATTCCCGTCATCGAATTTCGTGACGTTTTTTTATCGTTCGACGACAAAGTAATTCTCGACGGCGTGAGTTTCAAAATCAGACGCGGCGAGACTAAAATTATTTTGGGACGTTCGGGCGGCGGAAAATCAACCACGATTCGTTTAATTTTAGGATTGTTAAAACCCGATTCGGGACAAGTTTTAATCGACGGCGAAGACATTACCAACTATAACGAAAGCCAAATGATGCCCGTCCGCAAAAAAATCGGGATGGTTTTCCAAGAAGGCGCATTGTTTGATTCGATGTCGGTTTACGAAAATGTCGCGTATCGGTTGCGTGAACAAAAAGTCAGCGAAGCAGAGATTGAAATTGAAGTAAACCGTATGTTGCAATTCGTCGATTTAGCAGAAGCCATCGACAAAATGCCGAGCGAACTTTCGGGCGGAATGCGGCGCAGAGTCGGGATTGCGCGGGCTTTGGTCGGCGATCCGAAAATTGTTTTATTTGACGAACCAACTGCCGGACTCGATCCGCCGACTGCTCGCACAATTTGCGAACTGGCGATAAAATTACGCGATTTAGAAGATGTTTCGTCGATTTTCGTGACGCACGAAATGCAAAATTTAAACTATCTTTGCTCGGAATATGCTACCGTAAATGACGAAGGTGAAGTTGTTTTTGAACAAGAAGGCGAAACTTTGTGTCTGACCAATACCGAAATAATTATGCTCAGACAAGGCAAAATAATTTTCAGCGGCAAAGACGAAGAAATTCGCCAATCGCAAGACCCGTTCATTCATAAATTTTTACGAGGAAGATAGCAGTAAGTAAAAAGGCAAAGGTAAAAAAGCCGGGTTCGAGAATTATAAGTTCGCGGCAAAACAGACAGCTTTTACTTTTTACCCTTTACCTTTGAAAATATGCCACAATCAATCAATAAACTAGGTTTTACACAACTGCGAGTCGGTATTTTTGTGCTGATTGCACTCGTTGTTTTGGCTTTGTTGATATTAAATTCAACCGGCGATTTTAATCCGTTTCAGAAAAAAATAAAACTTGTCGCGCGTTTCGCCACAGCGGACGGATTGCGCGAAGGCGGCGAAGTGCAACTCGCGGGCGTACACATCGGCAAGGTAAAACAAGTCAAATTTCTGCCGCCGGATGAACCTTCGGACGATAAAATTGAAGCGATCATGGAAGTCCAAAGCCAGCTTGACGGCGATTCTATTTCCAAACGCATCAAAGACGATTCGACCGCCCAACTGATTGCGACATCGGTTTTATCGAACGATAAAATGATTAATATTACGCCAAGTGTCAACGGCAATGAACTGACCCCGAAAAGCGTACTGAAATCAAGCACGGCGATTTCGATAAATCAACTTACTTCGACGGGAAACGATTTGCTCGGTCAAATAAATAAAATTGCGATTCCCGCCAACGAAATTCTGACCAAAGCCAACAACGGCGACGGCACACTCGGTCAAATTATCAACAATCCGACGCTTTTCAAAAACATAGATTCAACCGTCAGCGAAGCGAAATTGATGATTTTGAAGTTGCAAAATATCGCCGAACAAGCCAAATCCGGCAACGGCACAGCGGGCAAATTATTAAACGATCCGCAACTTTACAACAATGTAAATGCAACCATAACTAAACTTGACGGCATTACCCAAGACATTCAAGCCGTGGCAAAAGACATCCGAAGCGGCAAAGGAACAGCCGGAAAACTATTGACCGACGATGCGCTTTACAACGATACGCGGGCAACCATTGCCGAAGTGAAAACCTCGCTCGAAGAAGCCAAAGGCAGCATCAAACGCATCAACAAAATCGCCGATGAAGCCGAAATACTGGTTAAAGATTTAAATGCGGGCAAAGGAACTGCGGGCAAATTATTGAAAGACGAAGCAATTTATGATGATTTTCGCAAAACTTTGGCAAAGTTAAACACGACTGCCGAACGAGTTGACACGATGCTGGCGGATGCTCAAAGCGGCAAAGGCACAATCGGAAAATTCTTGACGGACGACAGCGTTTTCAACAATATCAACAAAGTTTCCGACAACATCAACCAAATTTCGAGCGAAGGCACAAAATTGATTTACGATTTCCGCCAAAACCCGAAGAAGTATTTGACGATAAAATTTAAACTTTTTTGATTCGACTTAAACTTTGGCGAAGGTATTTAATAAAACAGCTTAGACAATACTCTAAGAATTATAAGCAGATAAGCAAAAACAATGTAAGATAATAACATGAATGTGCCGAATAAATTTATCAAGTTTTTGTCTGAGCCGGACTACGACAAACTGATTGAAAATCATCAAACTGCCGATAATCATCGAGTTCGTAATCGTTCGCAGGCAATTTTGCTCTCATTTCAAAAAAAGTCGGTTGATGAGATTGCCGAAGTTTGCGGAGTTCATCGAAACGCAGTTTGTCGTTGGATAAACAAGTGGAATGAGCAAGGTTTAGCCGGATTGGCGGATGTTCAAATAAAAGGTCGTCCGCCGATTTTGACTCCCGCAGAACAAGAAAAAGCAGTTAAAACAGCGATGAAAAACCCAAGGTTTCCACATCGGCAATTAACCGAAATCAAAGCCGAAACAGGGAAAACCATCAGCAAATACACACTTAAAAGGGTCTTAAAAAAAAGATTACGGGTGGAAAAGAATCAAATTAGAGCTATGGAAAAAGCCGATTGAAGATGAAAAAGAGTTTGCTGAACAGGATCTGGCGGAATTGACCGAAAGAGCCGATAAAGGATTGATAGATTTGGTCTATTTTGATCAATCAGGCTTTAATTTACAGGCAAAAGTGGTTTATGCGTGGCAAAAACAAGGCGAAAGAATAAAAGTTCGAGTATCAAAAGGCAAGTTAAATAATGTGCTTGGTTTTATGTGGCATCGGTGCCAAAAATTTGAATCGTTTGTGTTTGAAGGTTCGGTGGATTCAAATGTGGTGACAGGTTGTTTTGACATAATTGCTCAAAATCTGACTAAGGAAACATGGATTGTGTTAGACAATGCCCCGATTCATCGGAGCGAAGAGTTTGAAGAAAAGATCGAAGAATGGGAAAAGGCAGGCTTAAAAATCTATTTCCTGCCTGCTTATTGTCCGAGTTTGAACAAAATAGAGATGCTGTGGAAAAAGATAAAGTATGATTGGCTTGGCTGGGAAGCCTATAGTTCATACAAAAACTTGTGCATAGAACTTGATAAAATTCTTTCCCGGATCGGTTCATTATATTACATTACTTTTGCTTAGGTGCTTATCAAGGTCGTTTTACCGATTCGACCTTGCTGCAACCGACTAACGGAACGTATGCAATGTCCTATAAATTGTTTGACGCGGTTTCAGGCGGCACTCAGGTTGGCACGACCGTCAATCTTCCCGCTGTTCAGGTTGTCAACGGTATTTTTACCGTCTCGCTCGATTACGGGTCGGGGAGTTTTGACGGCACAACTCGATTTCTGGAAATCACGGTTGTAAATACAGTTTTGAATCCGCGTCAGGAAATCACGAACGCACCGTATGCGGTTACGGCACAAAATGCTTTGAAAGCGGACATTGCGAACGATTCAAACCGACTCGGAGGGATTACTGCCGATCAGTATGTGCAAACAAGCGATACACGTCTCGCCGATGACCGCAATCCGCTCGCGGGAAGTCCGAATTATATTCAAAACCAATCAGCAGTTTCGCAGCCCGCAAATCTTAACATCAACGGAAACGCGACAATCGGCGGCAATATCAGCGGAAACGGTGCTAATTTAACAAATCTGAATGCGGGAAATGTCGCCACGGGAACGCTTCTGACGACCCGCGGCGGAACAGGCGTAAATGCTTCGGGTGTATCGGGAAACTTCCTGCGAAGCAACGGCACAACTTGGGCAAGTTCACCGTTTTTAGCGTCTGATATTCCGACAAATCTCGGAAGTTATATTCAAAATTCAACGCTACAACAAGCAACATCAAATTTTAATGTTGACGGCACAGGCACGGCGAACATTTTCAATGCGGCGACACAGCTTAATATCGGCGGCAGTCGCGTGTTGGGTGTTTCTGGAATCGCCAACACTTTTGTCGGATTGAACACGGGTTCGGTAAACACGGGCAGCAATAATACATTTGTCGGCAAATCTGCGGGAAACTTCAACACGACCGGTTCTCGAAATTCATTTTTCGGGACGAATGCAGGCACCGGCAATACAATCGGCAACTTTAATGCCTTTTTCGGAATGTTGGCAGGTGCGAACAATACGAGCGGCAGTCAAAATTCATTTTTCGGTGATAGTGCGGGATTTTTTAATACGACCGGAACATTCAACGTCTTTTTCGGTGTCAACGCAGGACGATTTAATACGATTGGCACCAACAATTCATTTGTCGGGACGAGTGCGGGACAAGCCAATACGACAGGAAACTTCAACTCCTTTTTTGGCAAATCCGCCGGACAAAACAACACGACGGGTTTTAACAACACGTTTCTTGGCAACATCACCGGACAAAATAACACGACGGGCAGCAATAATTCTTTTGTTGGTGCGAATGCCGGAGATTTTAACACAACCGGTGAGTCAAATTCGTTTTTCGGGGAATTTGCAGGCTTTTCAAATTCAACCGGCAGCAATAACGCGTTTTTCGGAAGGGCAGCGGGAAACACGAACAATGGCAGCTCCAATTCATTCTTCGGCGATTCGTCGGGTTACAACAACAGTTCGGGAAACAACAATTCTTTCTTCGGAAATGGTGCCGGCTTCAGCAATAGTTCGGGCGGCGGAAACTCGTTTGTCGGTAACAACTCAGGTGGAAATAATTCGACCGGTGTGAGTAATTCGTTCGTCGGGTGGTTGGCAGGATTCGCTAACACGACCGGCGACAACAATTCGTTTTTCGGCACGCATGCCGGCGAAAACACGAGCGGCGACAACAATACGTTTTTCGGGTCAGGTGCGGGATTAACCAACACAAACGGCAGCAATAACTTGGCTCTCGGCTACGGAGCAGATTTCGGATCGAATAATCTGACGAATGCAACTGCCATCGGTGCAGGTGCGGTTGTTTCACAAAGCAACGCCCTTGTTCTCGGAACAGTTACGACAACGACCCAAATTCCCGGAACTGTCAAATTATTTATGCTCGGTGCGGCGGGCAGCACATCGCTCTGCCGCAACGCCGCACTTCAAATTTCGACCTGCACACCGGGCAATTTTGCCGATCCGCAAAATAACGAATCAATTGAAACGCTTCGCACCCAAAACCTGAAAATGTCAGAACAATTGAAAGCACAAGCGGTGCAAATTGAAGCTTTAAAACAAGTCGTTTGCGCGATGAATCCGACCGCAGAATTTTGCGGAAAATAATCAAAAGTATTATGAAAAACCTATTTATACAATTATCTGTTTTGTTCATTTGCGTTGCATTTACCGGCTTTACTGCCGAAGCTCAAATCGCCGCCGGCGGAAATTACACGCTAACCCAATCGGTGATTGCAAACGGCGGTACAAGCGGAAACGGTTCAAGTATCGGCGGAAATTATTCGATTGAAGGCACAATCGGACAATCAGTCGCGGGAACGAATCAGCAGAATGCGAATTATAAGTTCAAGCCCGGTTTTTGGACATCTCCGCCGCTTGCCCCGACGGCGGCTTCGGTTTCGATTACGGGCAAGATATTGACGGCAAACGGACGCGGAATCCGCAATGCCCGCCTAATTTTGACGGCTCCAAGCGGCGAAAACCGCATCGTGCTTTCCGGAACATTCGGCTATTTTCATTTCAGCGAAATTCCGGCGGGCGAAACTTATATTTTAAGTGTTTCGTCCAAACGATTTACTTTCGCAAACCCGACGCAAGTTATCTCGGTCACGGAGAATATCGAGGACGCGAATTTTGTCGCGGAACCGTAATTCAGTTTTAGAAAACCACCGCAAGAGAGTTTACGGAGTTATCCGGTTTTATCTTGCCAAACAAAATTAGGAGAAATTATTCAAATGTTCAGAAATTATAAATTTATTTTCAGTTTTATTTTTACTTTGGTATTTGCCGCAGCGGTAAATGCACAAAATACAGAAAGTTATGTTGCGGCAAACTACGGCAGCGACGCAAATACTTGTACGGCAATTTCGCCGTGTCAGACAATTACAAAGGCTGTTTCGGTGACAAACTCAAAGGGCAAAATTGTCTTAACCCAAAATGGCGTATATGTGCCGGCTGTCATCGATAAACCGCTGACAGTTACTGCCGCAGAGGGGATAAACGCAACTATAAGAACAAACAATGTTGGAATTGATAATTTAAAGATTTCGAATCTCTTTGTCACGGATATTGTCACGATTCGAAATATTCATTTCGTCGGTGTCTATAGCTCAGGGATTTCCTCAAACTCCGGATATCTTAGTGTTGACAACTGTACGTTCAGCGGGTTGGCACACGGCATCACAAAGGATGGCGGACGAGGCTTATTTGTTCATAACTCGACGTTCCGAAATAATTTTCGCGGAATTTTCGTTCAGTATGGCACCGAATTGATTCAGGTCACGATAGATTCATCAATCTTTGAATTTAATAACACAGGTTTTGAATCAGTTGACTTTGTTCGTTCGACTGTCAGCAACTCGGTTTTTACAAGCAACGAATTTCGCGGAATTCAGGTTACATCTCCAATCGGAATGGGTTCCAAGGGCGAGTTGTTTGTGGACAACTGCCAAATAAATCAAAATTTGCTCGGAATTTTCGTAAAAGGAACGGGACGCGGAGAAGAAGTTGTTCGTCTTTCTCGCTCAAACTTTATTGACAATTTTCAATCGGGTGTAAAGATGACATTGGCGACAACCGTTTATTCACTTGGCAATAACGTCTTTGCGGGAAACGCATCTGATGTGTCCGGCGGAGTTTTGACACCGCTTGCGGCAAAGTAAATATCAACAAAAGGCAATTAAATTTGCCGACTTTTATAATCCGAAATTTGGTTCTGAAAGACGGCATTTTTATAAGAAAATCAAAAGGAGAAAAAAAATGGCAAAAAATCTAACGGCAAATGCCCGAAACGTGGTTCCGAAAGGACAACCGGGTGCAAACGAATGTTGGTTAACGGCGTATGAAATGCTGTTCAACAGCGGTGGAGAAATGAGCGTCACGAATTTCGACATCGAGGCACGGCTCAAAGCGGGCGGATTTAATACGGGAGTATCAATGACCAGCGGATTGTGCGACGAAGATTTTACCAAAATGTCAGAAATTTTGAATACCGGACGCTTATTGCCGGGGCAATTATGGTCGTTTGGAGGAGTCAGTAGAAATCTGCAAAATTACGGCGTTTTATGGCTTGCGTTACAGATTCCGAAGGAAATGAATAAGCCTAAGGGTGAGAGATTTAAGCACATTATTATTGTTTTGGGTACAGATGAAGAGACAAATGAAGTGGCAATAATCAATCCGTGGATGCAAAACAAAGCCGATTATCCAATTCTTACATGGGTTAAATATGATTGGATTCAAAAAGGTATTAGTTATACGGAATCGCTTGATGCAGGTTGTCAGTATTACCAAAGACCTGTAATCGGGGCAAGAACTTACGATCAAAGATGACTTTTTGACGAAGAGAAAATCTTTGAAGGAATTAACGAAAAAAGCAGAGTTACAACTATTATGAAAGACGCAAGAAACTTTATTATTAAAAAATTGTTCATTTTGGGGACAGCTTTGCTTATCGGCTTTCTGATGCCGTATATTTCACGAATTCCAAACTCATTTACCTACGGAACTGAATTCATCTGGAGTTATACAAAACAGGCGGATAGTTTTTGGTGGTGGAATGAATTGCACCTCGGGTCGATTGTGCCGATGTTGGTTTTCGGAGTTGTTTTCGTGTTTGGAAACGTGCGCCGGGCATTTTACGCAAGTGCGTTGAGCCATTTTGCGGCTACTTGGTTTTTCTATCACGACCATGGCGTTATTCCGCAACGCGACGATTTTCTCGGATTTATTGTATATCCGTATCTGATTGGAATTCCCTCGTTTTTGTGCGGAATCGTTGCACTTATCGTCGAATTGACAGTTATAAATTGGAAAAGGAAAAAACGCTGATGAAAAAAGTCAACAACATCCAAATTGCATCGAGCAATTACTTTAGCATCGCGGCTTTTATCTATTTCGTAATTGCCCTTCAAGTAATGGCTGGCGGAATGCCGACAAAATACGGGCATAGTGACCCGTCAAAAGCCTACTCAGATTCTCCGGGCTTGTTTTGGACATTCATCGGACTTGAGATAGCCGGATTACTATATTTGATTGGACGTGGAATTTACAATCGACATCAACAACGGCTAAATATCAATCCGCCGATTGGGATTGGATTGCCCGCTTATTTTACAAACATCGTTGTCGCGGTTTCGATTTTCTTAATGGGATTGCTTTTTCTCACGCTTCCGCTAAAAGAAATAAACGAAGGTTTGGCAAGAGGCGGAACGATTTTCATGGATCATCGAATTGCCAATGAAGGCGATTTGTTTAGGCGAATCGTGATTTTTCACTTCATTGTTGGATTATTACCGATAATTTCCGGCGGCTTGCTTTTGTTTTTCAGCCCGCCGAAAACGTCGATTTCAGACAAAGATGGAGAACAAAGTTGATGATTTATTACGTTAGATTGGTCGGAATGTTGCTTGCTTACACATTAATCGGGGCAATCGCGGCGTTGATTATAGGCTCGTTATGCGGTGCGGTTGGCGGATTGGCTTTGGCATCCTACAATAATTTGCTCCCGAATGCTCCAAATGCAACTTATATCCCGGCGGCGTATTATGTGGGATATGTCATCGGATTGATTTCGATTTTTCCGGGTGCGGCAGGTGGTTTCTTGTTCGCAATAATGAAGGCTTTACTTCAAAGGGCAAAAAATAAATAAGATGCTTAAGTTCGTATTTTCAACAAATTTCGGACACTATTTATTCGCCGGATTATGGTTTGCAATCGCCGGCACAATTCCGGTCGCGTATTATGCGATTCATTTTGGCGACAACGTGTCGATATTTGGCGGTTCTCCGTTTCCGATGGCGGCAATTCCAATCATTGTCGCGGGTTTTTGCGGTTTGCTGTCAGGCACAACAATTATTAACGAAGCTGAAAGAAAGAGCGGATTACAAGCGGCATCGAGAGGTTTTTTTTGGCAACGCTGTCGTATTTTCTTTTATTTACCATGCCGGCGATTTTAAGCAGGTCAGCAGAAGTTTTCCGACATTTTGAAATGCCTGAACGATTGAGTTAAAAGATTTTAATTCATCATTCATCATTCACAATTTATCATTATCCGCTGCACGAATTTGCTCAAACAAACTGATGCGTGTTTATTATTTAAGAATGATTTCCTTGACTTTTTCATAATCAACGTCAATTTTGATGCTCGTTTTTTC
Source organism: Acidobacteriota bacterium (assembly GCA_031430435.1). GTDB lineage: Bacteria > Acidobacteriota > Blastocatellia > Pyrinomonadales > Pyrinomonadaceae > JANNVK01. The sequence goes on along the minus strand of JANPBM010000051.1, from coordinate 28,032 downwards.
TTTATCAAATAAACTTTCGATTGATTTCGGGACATCGGTTTTTTTGCCCAGAATCTCTTCAACCGAATCGAATTTTATTGGATGTGCGGTTGCCAAAAACAAACCTTTCTCGTTTGATTGCAACAACTTACGCAACGCATAAAACGCGACTGCTCCGTGCGGGTCAAGCAGGTAATTTTGATTTGCAAAAACTTCCCGAATCGTTTCCGCCGTTGTTTCGTCCGATATGCTGAGGCTCGAAATGTTTTCTTTCAACTTCGCAAAATCGTGTTTGAAGATTTCTAAAATTCGGACAAAATTTGACGGATTTCCGACATCCATCGCGTTTGAAAGCGTGGCAATCGCAGGTTTTATATCGTAATTTTCGCTCGATAAATATCTCGTCACAACATCGTTCGCATTACACGCGGCGATAAAATTCCCTAACGGCAAACCTGAAGTTTTCGCCATCAAACCTGCACAAATGTTGCCGAAATTTCCGCTCGGAACGCTGATTGTCGGCGGAAATTCTTCGTTCCATTTTTGCAAGGCGAACGCGTAATAAAATTGTTGCGGCAGCCAGCGAGCAACATTTATCGAATTTGCCGATGTCAGAAAAACTTTTTCTTTGATCGAATCGTCCGCAAGTGCTTGTTTCGCAAGCGTTTGGCAGTCGTCGAAATTTCCGTCAACTTCTAACGCCGTAATATTTTTTCCGAGTGTTGTCAGTTGTAATTCTTGCACCCGCGAGACTTTTCCGCTCGGATAGAGAATAACGACTTCAACGCCTTCAATGTCGTAAAATCCGTTCGCGACCGCTCCGCCCGTATCACCCGACGTGGCAACAATCACGACAATTTTCTGCTTAATATCTTGTGCAAAATGTCCGAGACAACGGCTCATAAATCTTGCTCCGACATCTTTGAAAGCAAGTGTTTCGCCGTGAAAAAGCTCCAACGCGGAAATCGAATCCGTAACTTTGACGAGCGGAAACTCGAAATCAACCGTCTCTTCGCAGATTTTGAAAAGCCGTTCACGCGGAATTTCATCGCCGACGTAATCCTTTATCATCTCGAACGCCGTTTCAGCCTTCGATAAATGTTTGAAATTATTTAGAAAATCGGCGGAAAAACGCGAAATTTCTGCGGGAAAAAACAAGCCTTTGTCTCGCGGTTGACCGTAAAGCGTGGCTTCTTTGAACGAAACCGAATTCGATTTTTTGTTTGTGCCGGTAAATTGCATTTGTAAAAATTAGTATTGTATCAAACTTCCGTCCTGTTTGGCTTTAGCAATCGCCCGACCGAAAATCCAAAGTGAAAAGGGAAGCAAGACGATTAAGAAACACAGCAAGGTTATCAATGGCGTTTCGACTTCGCTCAAGCCTTTTCCTTCGATTAAAACGGCACGGATTCCGTCTAAACCGTGTGTTGAAGGATTGATAAAGGCGATTGTTTTTCCGCCGGTTTCGCCCAGTGCTTCGGTCAACATTTCTTTCGGGAAAAATACGCCCGAAAAAATTGCGGTTCCTGCTCCGAGTAAGATTGCGAAAGGATCGCCGCGTTTAAAAACCATTGCGAAACTTGCGGATAAAATTCCTAAACACGCCAAAACTGCGGTTGTCAGAATCAAAAATAACATCGCCAATAAATAGTTTCCGCGATACTGGACGTTGAAAAACAACCAGCCGAAAAACAGGTACAGAAACGAGAAAAATGTGGTCGAAACATAAGCCCAAGCGGACGATGCGAGTACGACCGTCGGCACATTTATCGGTGTCAGCAACACGCTTTCGAGCGTTCCTTGCATCTGTTCTTGGCGGATTGCGTTCGCCAAACTAGAAAATCCGCTGAGGAAAAAACTGAGCATCGCCATTCCTGTCAGCCACGCCGGAAGCGGTTCTTTCCATTGATCGTAAAACGACATTTGCGATGCAAAAATCCGCGAAATAAAGAAAAATGTCGTTACAATGCCGAGAATCCAAACCAGATTTATAAAAAATTCGACCTGATAACTCAACGCGAGTTGAAAATCTCTGATGATAAATGCGCGAATTCGTCTGAGCAAAAGCATCACTTAGTTTATAAATCTATTTTATAAAATTGCAAACGCGGCGAAATGTTCTTAAAATAAGCAGATGAAACATTTCGTTTATCTTTTTGTTTTATTTGCGATGTTGGTTTTTACGGCTTGTAACGAAGAAGTTGAAAGCAATTCAAATAATAAGGCTGCTTCGGACGCGCAAACCCAAAAACAAATCGGCGAAACAAGCGATGATGTTGATGACCTTGCGGAGGTTATTAAATTACCGCTTTTGCCCGAAGACGTTACTTGGCAGCAGTTTGAAATGTCGGGCGGCAAAAAAATTATTGCGGTAATTCGTTTTAAGCCCGAAGATACGGCGATAGTTTTGGCTCAATCACAAGCGGGCGAAAAAGCCGAACTTGCGGCAGAACGTTGGTTTCCGCAAGAATTGACTGCCCAAAGCGATATTTCAGGCGATCAAGTTCTGCATGGCACAATTTATGCGACAAATGCTTTTTACAAAGATTCTTTCAACAAAGGCAGAGTTATAAAACTTGACGGCTCCGATTATTTTATTGTTGAATTAACAAATTTTTAGTCGAATAAACTTTGACGTTAAACTTAAAAAAGGCTTCTCGATAATTCGAGAAGCCTTTCATTTTTTGAGGGGAAAAAGTATTACCAAATAATTCGCGGATTGGTTTTCTTTTTCAATAATCTCTGCATTTTGAGTCGTGCTTTGTGCAGTTGCGATTTCGATGTGCCGACCGAGCAACCCAAAATTACCGCGACTTCTTCGTGTTCGTAACCTTCGACATCATGCAACACAAACACATTTTTGTAACCGTCGGGCAGTTGGGCAATCGCATTGTCAATCGCAATTCTGTCAACAATCTGCAATTTCCCTGTATTTTCCGTTCCCATAACAATTTGCACGGGCGTTTCGCCCTCTTCGGTCGTTTTCTCGAACTTTACGACACGTTTGCGAAAGTGCATAAGTACTTGATTAACCGTCATTCTGTGCAACCAAGTCGTAAAAGCCGAATCTCCGCGAAAACTGCCGATTTTACGATAAAGTTGAATAAACACGTCTTGCGTCAAATCTTCGGCTTCGTGCGTGTTTTGCAACATTCGCAAACAAAGCGAATAAACTCTGCGATGATGACGCGAATAAATTTCTTCAAAGGCAATCATATCGCCTTTTCCGGCGGCTTGCGTCAATACAAAATCGCTGTCGTTTGCGGTGTCCGAAGTTTGTTCGATTACCTCAAGTTCACTTTCGATATTTCCGAGTAATGCCACATTCGGCAAAGTTTGATAATTTAATGTTTCTGTTATGGTCATGTTCATATTTCCCCCAATGACGATTCATATATCAATTAACGCGCCAAACTTTAATTCGGATTCATTTTTTCGTTAATAAACTTAAAAAGGTGCATTTTACGGAGATTTTATTCCGGATGAAAAATTTTAAGACAAACTTTCACAACAATTTTTCATCTGATTCGGTTTATCAAACCAATATAATTCTGCGATTTACGCAACTGCTACACGCTTTGGTGTAATCATCAACAAAAAAACGCCGGCGATTAAACCGGCGTTTTTATTTGTTCATTCAAGAAAAACTAACGCGGGGGAAATCTTACTTCGCGTCCGGCGGATAAAACCGAATCAGGCAGAAGTCCGTTAAATTTGGCAATTTCTGCCGGCGAATAACCGTAACGCACCGCGATTGTCGTAACCGTATCGCCCGCTTTGGCTCTTACAATTGTTACGCCCGCAGTCGTTTTCGGAGAAGCAGTCGGCGTTGTCGGACGCGACATACCTGTTTTTTTCACGCCGTTGTTCGGCAAAATAACTTTTCCGTTTGTCGGTACTTTTGTGCCGTTTGCGGCTTGCAGTTGTTCAACCGAAACGCCCGTTCTGTTGGCAATTGCTTGGTAATTTTCGCCTGCCGCAACATTTGCCAAATTTGCCGTATTTCTGTTTGAATTCGGAACTTTACGCAAAACTGCCACAGCTTGATTTGCTTTGCCGGCGGGAATACGAATTGTATAAGGCTCGTTCGGCGTATTATTGCCGCGAAGTTCGGGATTTAAATATCGAATGTAATCGACGTTTGTGTCCGAGGCTTGGGCAATTAAACTTAAATTGGTTGAAGCGGGAACCCGAACTTGGTCGTATTGCAGAAACGGTGCGGGTTGAATATGCCCGAAACCGTATTTGGTCGGATTGTTGGCAATCAAAATCACGGATAAAATATTCGGCACATAATTACGGGTTTCTTTCGGCAAATACGGATAAGCCGCCCAAAAACTTGCCACGCCTGCCCGCGAAATAGCCCTGTCAACGTTGCCTTCGCCGCAATTATACGCACCCATTGCCAGTTCCCAATTTCCGTTGTAACGGTTTGCCAAAAACTTCAAATATCGAGCCGATGCGTGGGTTGCTTTTTCAAAACTGCGTCTTTCGTCCACCGAACCGTTGATTTTTAAGCCGAATCTCGCTCCGGTTCCGGGAATAAACTGCCAAAGTCCGGCGGCGGCTGCCCAAGATTGGGCGGTCGGTTTCCACGCGCTTTCTACTTGTCCGAGCCAGACGATATTTTCGGGAACGCCTTCTTCGCGGAAAATTTTGCGAGCCATTCGCGTAAAATATCCGCTTTTATACAAACCTGTTTCCATCGTCGCTCGTCCGCGACCTTGATAATAATTGATGTATTGTTGAACCAACGGATTAAAATTAAAGTTGAAACCGAACGAGCCGCGATTTACGGCAACTTGCACATATTGAGTTTCTTCTTGAATTTTTTGTTGAATAACGGGATTCGATTCGTCAACTTTTTCGGTTGCGGTAAATTCGATTTGAGCAAGTTTTTCGCCTTCGGTTGCTTCAAATGTTTGGTCGGTAAAACCTGCTTGCAAAATGTTTGCTTGTTTGGTCGAATCGAGTACCGCAGTTACCAATTCGCTGTTTGTGTTCGATTGTGATTGAATCGGCGCCGTCAATTTCGCCACGGCTTCAACCGTATCTTTTGAAATATCCCAACCGCAAGTATTGGCTAAACCGCGAACGTTTGCGGGTTTTTTCTCCGCCGGAATTTCCATCAAATACACGGTTTCAATCAACTGATCGTAACAATCGCTCAACTTTTGATTTTTGCGAACATTGACATTCGACAGTAAAAACACTTCGACCGATTTATCGAAATCCGCTCGTGCTTGCGGACGGCGGTTATCGATCAAATTGAGCAAGCCTTGTTTGAAGTATCTGCCCGAATCGGACGTAATAATATTGACTTTTGCTTCCGCTTTGGCAACTTCATCGGGTGTTGTACGCAGACCGGAAGTTGTGCTTGTAACCTGTGCGAAAGCGGAAACCGTAAAAATAGCGGATAATAATAATGTATAAATGAAAAAGTTTTTCTTCATCAAATCGTCTTTAACTCCTTACAAAAAATTCTCAGGAATAGGGCGAATCGCTGAAACGACCTAAAACACCGTGTCGATTGACACAAATATATTCACGCTCTCGTGAACCGAAAAGTTCCGAATAATTACCAATGCTTATGTAAATGATTGGAACTAATTATAGTTTAACACACCTTAAAAAACACTGTCAATTTTTATAATGCCGATGAATGTTGCACTTCACGCAAATCACTAAAGTTTTTTACAGGGATGAAGAAGATAAAAAGGGATAATTCAGTATTAGCAAATTATCCTTGTTCATCCTTTTCATCTCTGTAAAACGCATTTCAATTATTTTCTGACAGCCTTAACTTCTTTCTCACGAAACACTTCGCGGAATACTTGTCGAACATCGTCAACATACACAAACGTCAAATCGTCCAAAACTTCTTGCGTTAAATCTTGCAGATCGCGTTTATTCGGTTCGGGAATAATAATTGTTTTAATTCCCGCGCGTCTTGCCGCCAAGACCTTTTCTTTGAGTCCGCCAATCGGTAAAACGTTGCCTCGCAAAGTGATTTCGCCGGTCATGGCGACATCTTTGCGGACAAGTTTTTGGGCTAAAACGGAAACTAACGCGGTTGCCATTGTGATTCCCGCACTCGGACCGTCTTTCGGAATCGCGCCTTCGGGCAAGTGAACGTGAATGTCGTATTTATCGAAATCTTCGGGGTTAATTCCGAGTTCAACCGCACGAGCTTTCGCATAACTGAATGCGGCTTGAGCCGATTCCTGCATAACTTCGCCGAGTTGTCCGGTCAAGACGAGTTTGCCTTTTCCTTTCATCTTAATTGCTTCGATAAAAAGAATATCGCCGCCGACCGCCGTCCACGCCAATCCCGTTACCACGCCGATTTGATCGGTTTTCAACGCCATTTCGGGGAAGATTTTAGGCGAGCGCAAGTAATCGGGAATTGTTTCTTTCGTGATCTTTATCGGTTGAAACGCTTCTTCGAGTTCGGCTTTTTTGCGAGCGACTTTACGGCAGACTTTGCCGATTTCACGTTCCAGTTGACGCAAACCTGCTTCGCGGGTGTACTGCTGAATGATTGACAGCAACGCGGTTTTGCCGAAAGTTATGTCGTGTTTGCCGAGTCCGTTTTCTTCGATTTGCTTTGGCAGCAAGTGTCGTTTGGAAATCTCCAGTTTTTCTTCTTCGGTGTAGCCGGAAAGTTGGATTATTTCCATTCGGTCGCGTAATGCCGGCTGAATTGTGTCCAACATATTGGCGGTGGTCATAAACATCACGTTCGATAAATCGAAGGTTACGCCCAAATAATTGTCGCGGAAAGCCGAATTTTGTTCGGGGTCGAGGACTTCTAATAACGCGGAACTCGGATCGCCGCGAAAATCTTTCCCGACCTTGTCTATTTCGTCTAAAATAATGAGCGGATTATTTGTGCCGGCTGTTTGGATTCCTTGCATAATGCGTCCGGGCATTGCTCCGATATATGTCCGGCGATGACCGCGAATTTCGGCTTCGTCGTGTAACCCGCCGAGCGAAAGACGGATAAATTTGCGGTCCAATGCTCGTGCAATCGAGCGTCCGAGCGAGGTTTTACCGACTCCCGGAGGTCCGACAAGGCAGAGAATCGAACCTTTCGGTTTTTCCATCAATTTGCGGACGGCTAACGATTCGATGATGCGTTCTTTGACTCGTTCGAGTCCGTAATGATCGTCGTTTAAGATTTTTTCCGCTTTTTTCAAGTTTAAATTATCTTTGGATGCGACCGACCACGGCAACTCGATCATAATGTCGAGCCAGTTTCTGACGGTGGCGGTTTCCGCCGAATCGCCGTGCATTCGTTCCAGCTTTTTGAGCTGTTTCAAGGCTTCTTCTTCGGCGGCTTCGGGCATCAATGCTTTCGTGATTTTGTCTTTATATTGCTCGATTTCCTCGTAAAGTTCATTACCTTCGCCTAATTCATTTTGGATTGCTTTCAACTGTTGACGCAAGAAGTATTCACGTTGCGAACGGTCAATGTCGGCGCGAGCTTGCGTGTTGATTTCCTGTTGAACGGTCAAAACGTCGATTTCCTTGCTCAATAAATCATTAACGCGGCGAAGTCTTTGCGTCGGTTCAAAAATATCTAAAACGCTCTGCGCGTCTTGAACTTTTAATTCAAGGTTAGAAGCAGACAAATCCGCCAACCTGCCGGCATCTTCGAGCGTCGCAAGAATTGCCAAAACTTCGGGCGAAATATTTTTGCCGAGGTTCGCGGCGCGTTCCATCGAACTGCGTACGTTGCGCACCAGCGCTTCAACTTCGAGCGAGTTTTCAGGTGCCGAAGGTTCGGGAATCGGCGTGATTCCGGCTTTAATATATTCGCTGCCGAGTGTTACCGAATCGACTCTTGCCCGCGAAAGCCCTTGCACCAAAATACGGATTCTGCCGTCGGGCAGTTTGAGCATTCGCATAATCACGGCAACTGTTCCAACCGCGTACAAATCGTCTTGTTCGGGTTCTTCCTTGTCAATGTCTTTTTGCGAGACAAGAAAAATAAGCCGATTTTGGCTCAAGGCTTCTTCAACCGCCTTAATCGAGCGGTCGCGTGAGACAAACAACGGCACAATCATAAACGGATAAATGACGATGTCGCGTAAAGGCAAAACAGGCAATTCGCTTGGGATTTGCAGTTGAGATTCGTTTTCGGGTGTTTCTCCGGCAATAGTTATTTCTTCTATTTCTTCCATACTGTTATGTTAGAAAAAAAACGCTGAAAGGTAAATGTTAGAAACGAAAAGTAGTCGTTTCAGTAAAAGTTAAAACCGTTAAATAAACTGACTGGTGCAGCGGGTTTGGGTTAAATTTGCTTGAAAAAAAATGTTTTTTACGGCACAACATTTTTCGGGCGAGAATCTAAAGTGCAAAAAACGCGACAGAAAAACAACGGACAGCTAAACTCGAAAAACTCTCTGAACGACTCAACGGCTTTATTTTAGCGTAATGAAATGAATCGAGGTAAAAAAATTAACCGCTTTCAGACAGCTTAACGGGTCAATAAATAATTGACAACGACGGCAGATTTGAGTAACGTTAAAATTAACAAAATAAATTTACTTGAAAACCGCCCTGCTTACGTTTGCAACAAATGTAAAATAAGTAAGTCGGGTTATCAAATCTAAAGGAGAAGAGAAAAGGATTATGAAACTAAATAAATTATGGGTCATATTGGCTCTTTCGTTGATGTTGTCAGTTACCGGCAAGGCTGAAACATTTTTTGCTAATTTAAGTGCCGCTCAAGAAGTGCCGACCAATGCTTCAACGGGGACAGGGTATGCCAGAATATTTTTGAACGAAACTGCCGGAACAATCAATTTTACGATTGTTTTCAGCGGACTTTCGAGCGCTCAAGTTGCTTGTCATATTCACGCGCCGGCGGCAATCGGCGCCAATTCGGGAGTTGCGGTCAATTTAGGTGTAGTCGGCGGAACATCGGGAACCATTACCGGAACAGCGGCGATTACGGCAACCCAAATTGCTCAACTCAGAGCGCACCAAGGTTATGTCAACCTTCACTCGACAAACTTTTCGGGTGGGGAACTTCGCGGTCAACTCGGTGTCAAACGTCCGATTGATTTTGACGGCGACGGCAGACAAGATTACAGTGTCTTGAAATTTCCGGCAGGAGTACCCAGTCCGTTGACTTACTGGAATCAACTGAGTACCGGCGGTTCAAGTATCACAACTTGGGGCGATTCAGCGACGGACTTTCCTGCTCCCGGCGATTACGACGGTGACGGCAGAGACGATTTGGCTATCTATCGTTCAACTGCAACTGCCGGTTCGCAAAGCGAGTTTTGGATTCTTCGTTCTTCCGACAACGTTGCCCAACGCATATTTTTCGGACTCAGCGGAGACCAAGCAATCAATCGTGATTTCGACGGCGACGGTAGAACAGATCTTGCTGTTTTCAGACGCGGTGCGGCAGAAGGCGCCCAAGCGTTCTGGTGGATTCGTCGAAGTTCCATCGGACTGACGGTAACAGGCAGCGACCAAGTAATTCCGTTTGGAACAACCGGTCTTGCCGACGGATCGACAGGCGATACGCCTATTCCCGGAGACTATGACGGCGACGGTAAATTCGATATAGCCGTTTATCGTTTTGGCGGCATTTTACCCGATAATAATTACATTATCAGAAGAAGTTCCGACAATACGGTTACTTTTCAACGGTTCGGTAATTTTAATACCGACTACATTCTGCCCGGCGATTACGATGGCGACGGCAAATATGATTTGGCTGTTGCGAGACTCGGAGCAGCCGCAACTTCACCGATTATATGGTGGATTCAGCAAAGTTCAACCGGCACAACACGAACAGTACCTTTTGGTATAGGTGCCGGTGCGGCGGCAAGTGATGTGCCGACACAAGGCGATTACGACGGCGACGGCAGAACCGATATTTCCGTTTTCAGACCGGGAACAGCTACGGTTCAAACTCGTTTCTTTGTGCTGAATAGTTTTACCAACACAACCTCGGTAACAAATTGGGGACTTGGTCCCGATTTTGTACTCAACAGATTTGACTCGCGTTAATTCACCGCAGTCAACGATTACATTTAGGAGTTTGCCGGAACAGTTTGTTTCGGTAAACTCCTAAACTTTTTTTCGGCGCGCGCGTAACAGTTAAAGCAAAAAGTAAAAGTGAAAAGTGAGTTGCCGAAAAGTCTCGGGCTAAAGAAATTTATTCAATCTCCGCACTTTTGTCTTTGCATAAATTAATGTTGAGGAAAATTATGAAAACGAAAGTTTCCGGGTTGTTATTATTGTTTATGTTATCTTCCGTATCTGTTTTCGGACAAAAATTTGATTATCCGAATGCCAATAAAGTCGAGCAAATCGACGATTATCACGGTGTCAAAGTCGCCGATCCGTTTCGTTGGTTGGAAAACCCCGATTCGCCCGAATCCCGCACATGGATCGAGGCGGAAAATAAGTTGACCGATGCTTATTTATCGCAGATTCCCGAACGTGAAGCGATAAAAAATCGGCTCACGAAATTGTGGAATTACGAAAAGTATTCGGCGCCGTTCAAGGTCGGAAAGAATTATTTTTATTCTAAAAACGACGGTTTACAAAATCAAAGCGTTTTGTATATCGCCGCTTCGACCACCGATCCGGGAAAGGTTTTTCTCGATCCGAATAAACTTTCGACCGACGGCACAGTCGCGTTGGCGGGAACGATTTTTACGAATGACGGAAAACTGGTCGCAATCGGCACGGCTTCGGCAGGTTCGGATCAGACCGAGTGGAAAGTAATGGAAGTTGCGACTGGAAAATATCTGACGGATAAGTTGGAAAAACGTCGGCAGGGAATTTCTTCGTGGACGAAAGACGGCAAAGGTTTCTTTTATTCGGCGTTTCCGAAAGCAAATGATTCGACCGCTTTACGCGACACAAATTTTTATCAAAAACTTTATTATCACAAACTCGGCACGCCAAACTCCGAAGACATAATGGTTTACGACCGTCCCGATAATAAGGAATTTTTTGTCGGCGGCGGCGTAAGCGACGACGGCAAGTATTTAATTCTCGGTGTCGGCAAAGGAACTGCTCCGCAAAATATGGTTTTTTACAAAGATTTGCAGAAAGCCGATTCCAAAGTGATGCCGATTTTTGAAAGCCTTGAAGCAAGTTATTCGTTTATCGATAACGTTGGTTCGGTGTTTTATTTTACGACCGACAAAGACGCGACGCGGACGCGAGTTATCGCCGTCGATACGAAAAACGACAACCGAATTACCGAGATTATTCCGCAAGCGGCTGAAACTCTCAATAGTGTCGGGATTTTGAATAATCAGTTTGTGGTCAATTATTTGAAAGATGCTTATACACAAATTCGGATTTACGATTTGAACGGAAAGTTTGTCAGAAACGTTGAACTTCCGGGCATCGGAACAGCAGGCGGTTTCAGCGGAAAACGTAAAGATACGGAAACATTTTACAGTTTTTCGAGCTTTACCACAACGCCGACAATTTTTCGGTACGATATGAAAACCGGGCAATCGACCGTTTTCCGCGAATCGAAAGTTGATTTTAATCGCAACGATTACGAAGTCAAACAAGTTTTCTACAACAGCAAAGACGGTACGCGAGTTCCGATGTTTATCGTCCACAAAAAAGGCATAAAACTCGACGGAAATAACCCGACGTTGCTTTACGGTTACGGCGGTTTCAATGTTAATTTAACGCCGAGTTTCTCTGTTTCACGGCTTGTGTGGCTCGAAGCGGGCGGGATTTACGCGGTTCCGAATCTTCGCGGCGGCGCGGAATACGGCGAAGAATGGTGGAAAGGCGGCATTAAACTCAATAAGCAGAACGTGTTCGACGATTTTGCGTGGGCGGCGAAATACTTGATTGCCGAAAACTATACGCAACCGAGCAAACTGGCTATTTCGGGCGGATCAAACGGCGGATTGCTGGTCGGCGCAACTCTCAATCAGCATCCCGAATTATTCGGCGCGGCGCTTCCGGCGGTCGGTGTGATGGATATGTTGCGGTTCCAAAAGTTCACCATCGGTTGGGCGTGGACATCGGATTACGGCGATGTTGCCATCAAAGACGAGTTTGAAGCGAACTATAAATATTCACCGTTGCACAACATCAAAAAAGGCGGAAAATATCCGGCTGTGATGGTTACGACTTCCGATCACGACGATCGCGTTGTTCCCGCACACAGTTTCAAATACACCGCAACTTTGCAAGAAGCCCAAGCCGGCGATTCTCCGATTTTAATCCGCATCGAAGTAAACGCGGGACACGGTGCGGGCAAACCGACCGCCAAAGTTATCCAAGAACAAGCCGATGTTTACGGTTTTTTGATGAAAGAGTTGGGAATGAGCAAGTAGTCAGCCGGTGCCGGAACAGGTAAAATTCAGAGTCCGAGTCGTGAGCAAATTTCGTCTGAAGCGAAGAAAGTTGCACAGGTTCGGACTCTGAATTTTTTATATGCTCGGTTTTTTTCCTCTTTTTTCGAGTAAGACGTGTTTTTGTTCGCAATTATTAAATTACAATCAAAAAAGTTTAAATTTTATCGTCAAATACTTCTTCGGGTTTTGGCGGAAATCGTAAACCTCGACAATTATCAGCCTCATTTTCTGCCAAAGACTTACCTTCACGATACTTTCTAAACCAAAAAATCCTTGTAAATCATTATTTCGGTTAAGGTTGACAAACTGTTTAATCTCTTTAAATCGGCAATCAACTAAGCTCTGATTTTTCAAATAACTCTCGTAATTTTTGACTCTGTAAACTTCGGTTTTCGGCTTTTTTTAATGCACACCTACTAAAAGTTACCAAGTAAGCGCTTTTTAAACTTTTTGTGAAAGTATGACAAAAATTGCACACGAGAGATTGACTGGATAATAAGGTTGTGCTAGGTTATTGTAGTTTCAAGACAACTTAATTTTCACTCAAATAGTGAATCGAGAGCATATATGAATTTCGTCCACAAATTCTTGTCAACCCAACTTTCGTTGAAATTGATTGTAGTAGTTTTCCTCTTAATTTCCCTATTAAACGGCTGTACAAGTACAAAAGATCCGCCAAAGTGGGAAGTTTGCGAAAACATTCCGACCAAAACAGACACGATAAAATCCGATGTGTCCACAGATAATCATTTGGTTGTCTATTTAGATACGAGCGGGAGTATGTCGGGATATGTTTCACCAGACGGCGGAAAATCTTTTGCCGTGGCCCCCGATGGTCAGACAATTTTCAGCAAAACCTTACTTGAACTGCGAAGTGTCGTAACTACTTTGAGTCCGCAATCTGCAGTCGTTGTCCGCCGTGTGGACACAAATGTTTCCGCTCCGTCGTTTTCAAATCTCGAATTATCGCAAGCCGCCATCAATCGTGCAACTTACAACGGCAAAGAAACAAATCTTGCGGGAGCAATCAAAATTTTCGATGTGCCGCTGACTAACGAAGACAGCGAAAATAAAATTCCCGCCCGTTTTCATATTCTCGTAACCGACGGCGTTCAATCCTCAAATCAGCAAAACAAACAAACATCGTGCGAACAAGGCTCAGATTCAGTTTGCGTCAACACGCAGATCTTTAAATTGCTCAACAATGGTTGGAGCGCAACTGTTCTCGGCTTAAAAGGTGAGTTTCAAGGAAATGTCTATTCAGAAATCAATAAATCCACAGTACCTTTTGCGACCGGCAAAGACACGAGCAAGTTTCGTCCGTTTTATCTTTATATTTTTTCGCCCGACAAAAACGCATTGGCGACATTGACCGAAGTGTTAAGACGGAAATTACGCGAGATAGTCAATTCAGAAGATGCTCTGCGCGAGTTTTCCTTGACCTCGAATTTCACCGACGGCGTTTCAATCATTGAAACTCAAAATCTTTCAAAAGAACTGATTGAACTGCGGCAAGACAAAGAAAAAGAAGGCACTCCGCCGCGTATAAGTGTGAGAGTTGACGTTAAAACCGAAAGAGAAGGGGCAAAACCGATTCTGTTGAAAGTCAAAATTCCGTGGTCCCGGAATTCGACTTTGGCAGGAAACCCAAATGAATTGTTGAACTTGATTAAGTGGAATCTTGAACCTGTGAATGCCGATAAAGAAGAAAAAAATGTCCGTTATCCAAACCTGAAACTTGTCAAACAAGAAATTAAGGACGGTGTGGCAGGGATCACATTCGAGGCGGGTTGGACAAAAGACGCGGGCGAATTCGGCTGGCGGATGTATCGTTTGGTCGGCAAATTTGATACCGATCAATCGGTTTTACCGTGGGTCAAGCAATGGTCAACACAAGTTGACACGACAGTTGATGTTGCCAACAAAACTTTGAATTTGGAAGGTTCTCTCGGTAATCTTTGGAAAAATACATCACTTCAAAACGAAATTGTCGGCGGTGCGTGTCTGCGTGTCGGTGCAAGGTAAAGTAAGAAAAAGATAAAAAGTCCAAAGGTAAAAGCAATCGCGAAGAGATACTTGTGAACCGAAAAACACTTGCAAACTTTTACGAATCCGGATAAAAACTAAATAAATACGAGGTAAAGAAAATGTTGCTAATACTTTTACAATCAGATTTTTGGCGTGGTTTCATACGCTTTTTTATTGATGATATCGAGACTGACTTGTGGGAAGAAACCGCAACGAGTTGGGTTATCACGGCTCTCGTGGTGGCGATTCTTTTGGCAGGCACATCGTTTGGTTACAAAGCCTTACGAAAAGCCTCCGCCTCGCATCACGACAAAAAAATCTGGAGTCGCCCGAAAACATGGCTCTCATTTTTTATCGGATTGTTTCCGGTTTTCCTCGTTTTGCTTTTGGTTTGGTATTCGGATCGAGATTTTACGAATTACATAAAAGTCGGCGGTTTGCTCAAAGGAACGCTTTTCGCTTGGCTGATGTATCTTTTTTTAATGATTATCGGGCATCTTGTCAGTCCTTGGCGACGTGAATTAATTTAAGCGAGAGCCAAAAACAGCAAGTGAAAGAAATAATAGACTGAAATACTTTTTATCACCTGCCGACTTTATATCTTTACCATTCGTTTTTTACCTGATTCCTAAGGGAGAAATTATTATGAAGCATGTTTTTATTGCCATTGGCGGAAGCGGCACAAAAGTTGCGGAAGCATTAGTCAGACTTTTGGCGGTCGGTTTTCCTATCCGAAACGACAACGGAAATCTAACCAGTACGGGCGACAAACTCGAAATTTGGCGTGTCGATCCCGATCGAAGTTCGGGTGCGGTCGGAGATTTGAAAAATTGTTTGCTCGAATACGGCAAAATGCAAACTGCTTTGGGCGACGGTTCCGGCATAAACTCGGTTGCTTCAAGCCGGTGGGCAATGGACATTGAAACGAATGTCCGCGATCTTGACCCGTTGGAATTGCCGCGAGCGGACGAGACGGACAACCAAGTTAAAACCTTGGGCGGCATTTTGGACTCGCAATATAAAGGGACGAAAAGTTTTGCGGCGATGCTCGCTCCGTTTTATGAAAAGAAAGATTTGGAAGTCGAGATCGATCGCGGATTTTATCAAAAACCGTTTATCGGCGCGGCGGTGATGTCTGTTTTCTCGCGTTCGCTTGAAGACGACAGCACACCTGCCGGCAAAAAAGCCGGATTGACCGCTTTCAACAATACGCCGACGAATTTTTATCTGTGCGGCTCTCTGCACGGCGGAACGGGGGCGTGCGGCGTTCCCGTAATGGGACAATTTTTGCATAAACGCAAAACGGAAAATCCGGGTTGGGGTTGGCGTATCGGCGGTTGTTTGCTCGCGCCGTTTGTCAAACCGCCGATGCCGCCGTTCGGCGTGCTTTCGGAAAATCAAACGCCGGCAGACGTTGACATCAATTCGTATGTCGAAAGATACGGCAACGAACCTGCCTTTCAAGACATGACGACCGAAGAAAAACAGCAGTTGGTCAAGCAAATTTTGCAAGGATTTTTTGCCGACCCCGATGATATGGAAGCTCGCGCGCGGCAAGGTTTGAACTATTACAAAGACCATAGCGCGGATTATTTCGACGAACTTTACTTGGTCGGCAAACCGCATCCGAACCAATTAAAAACTTGGAGCAACGGCGGAAAGTCGCAAAAAAATCCGCTCAATTCGGCTGATTTTGTCGCGGCTTTGGCAGCCTTAAATTTCTTTGCTCAAGCCAATACGGGCAATCCCAATTCATATATTATCGGTAATTCTTTGACCGATGTCCCGCAAGAAAATATGCAGCTTCGGCACTTGCCGACATATCGTGTGCAAGGCGAAGCTATCGACGCGGAAAAGGTTATTTTGGCAACGGCGTTGACGGCGTATCTCGTCAGGCGGCAAATGCCTTGGAACAAAATTCACGAAAGCGCGAAAGATTTTAAATTGGCGGCTTTTTACGATGCGCGACCGACGCAGAAAGACGCGGATTTTGCTTTTTTCGATGAATCGTTTCGCTTGATTTCCGGTTCATTGTTGACGCTTGTCAGCCCGCACAGCGAACAAGTTCCGACCGGTTGGGCAAGTTCTGTTTCGCAAGAAATTCGGCGGTATTTGTCGCCGGAGCAAAATGCGGTTAAAGAAATTCAGGAAAAAATGGGCAAACGGCTGATGAGCAAAGAAGCCAAAGGCACAAACACGCTCGGCGAAACGGAAGTTAAATTTACGACGTTCGATTACGGCAAATGGTGTCCCGACGGCGACCAATTCACACGCGGCGAATATCTGCGCCACGTATGGCAAGAAATTTACCGGCGATGTCAAAAACAATTAGGGAATTAAGTCTTTTATGTAACGCAACTAAAAACTGTTCGAGGTATAACCCATGAGTGCAAAAAATCGATTTAAGGTAATATGCAAAAAATTCAGTGTGTTTTTCTTCCTCCCGATTATTTTGATAGTTTTGGATGGAATAATTTCATTTTTTATTAATTTTAACAATCATAGTAAGTGGATTTGTCTTATTTTCCTTGTTCCGATTGTTATTCACATTTTTGGATGGTTCTTGATAAACAACGAATTAGAAAATTTGATTCATTCTAATAACTCAGCTACTGGAAATAGTGAAAAAATACCTCTCCATGAATCAATAGATTTTATTCATACTGCGTCAGTAGATGTAATTCACCGAATGTCTGTAGAAGTAATTCAAATGAAATCAGACGATGGAAGTCAAATATGGAGTGAAGGGAAGTTGCAAAGCGGTGCTGAAAAATACTGTTTTTTTTATAATTGGACAATATTATTTGCTGTAATTTTTTATGGACTTGGATGGATGGGTTATATTTTCAACGCGAGTTTAACTTTAGTAACTTTAAAATGGTTTTCCTATTTGTGCTTAGTATTTATTCTGTTGCTATTTTTAGTAGCATTATTTGTTACTTATATAATTATGGAAAACTCCCAGAGACATAAATTGTCTTTTATTATTGCTTTGAAAGATGGATTGGAGTTATTTCCTTTTTGGCGATTTGCCCACTTCTTCGCTATATTTATGAGTATTTCTTTTCTCTTCGGTTTCGCGTTTGCTTTTCACGATTTGAGCTATCGAAAAACTCCGGAAAGTGATTCTGCTCAACCAAACACTTCGCAAGATGTTTCTCAGATAAAACCTGCTTTGTATGTAGAGAATTTAGCTTCGGATGAGGATAAAAATAAAGAGGAAAAAACTCCCGCTAAAGAGCCGGCTAAATCAACAAGAGACATGTCTCTGGGTTGTTTTTACTTTGAATCCGGCAAAGCAAAATTTATTGCTGAAGACCGGACTGATGAACTGGCAGAAGCTGACTCAACTGATATTAAGAAACGAATCGGGTATCAAAGAGATGATACAAATAATAAACAGTCCAGTAAATTACTTACTCAAATCAAAAATAATAGCTCTCAAGGTATTCTACGAATTACTTTAATAGGTCGTGCCGATGATAAAAAAAGCGGCAACATTTATCCTTCAAATTATGCTCTATCGGAAGCTAGGATTAATGTTATAAGGTATGTAATTACAACCAATTTATATAGCAGTAACGATAGGACATGGCAAAGTATTGATTGGGTAACAGTTCCCTATTCAAACGAGGATTCCAAATTGATTAAAGGTAATTGTATGGACTTAAAGAAAGATGTTGATAGTGGAAGGCGAGTTGTAGAGGTGTATTTAAATATGGTTTCACCGGATGCTGAAACACTTGAGACAAATATACTTCAGAAAATGCAAATGGAGGCGTTAAAAAATAAATATAAAACGCCAAACTTAATGGATTATATGTATTTTTCAATTTATACCATTTCAACGACCGGGTACGGCGATATAAAACCGGCAACAAATTATGCAAAGTTTTTGGTTTCATTGGAGAATTTCTTTGAGGTGTTCTTTCTGGTTTGTTTTATGAATACGCTAATTGCTCTAAAAAGTAAAACAATTACTCTAAAACGCGAACCGTAGGTATTCCACATTTTTAATCAAGGTTTTTAATATAAAATTATGGCAAAAGATTTCTTAAACTCAGGTATTTTAGGCGGCGGCGCAGGCTTTGCCGACGGTGCGGGTTTTCGCGCAATAAAAACCGATCACATCGGTTCGCCCGATTATGACCCGCGATTTTTTGAAACTTTCCCGACCGTCTGGGCGAGCGCATATGCGTTTCGCAAAGCGTTGGAAATGGGCGATGAAGTTGCCGTCGAAGAATGGGCAACGCTCTTTTTGCTCCATTATTTCGGCATCGTGCATCTTACTGCTTTCGATGAGCGAACGCTGACGAACGAATACGACAAAGATTTGTGGCTCGCGTTTCACGGCACATATCCGCGTACGAAGGACGAAGCTGATTTGCAATCAGTCGGGATTTTGCAAACGGACGAACACACGGTGGTCGGCGCGTATTATCCGCAAGTTATCTTTTTTCCGCCGCGCGGACGCGATTCGTGGAAAGACAGCGAAAATTTGAAACCGTATTTGGACGGCAACCGATTGTCGTGGGAAAAATCTATAGTCTTGCTCGAAGACGAAATTGACCGCCAAAGATTCCAACGGCACCTGCTCTCGATTACCCGAATTTTGTCGCGCAAGGAGCTGAAAAACCGGCTTGAAACTTTTGGTAATCAACGGCTTGGCGTGTTTTACGGCGAATTAGTTACACTCACACCGCATCCCGCAGGTTGGGAAACTATCGGCAAGCGCGAAGTTGACCCGAAAGTTTTGCTAAAAGAATATCCTTTGCAAAAACCGAACGCGAAAGGCGGAACGATTTATTATCTGCTGACAGATTTTGATTTCAGTTATCAATCACCGAAACTGACCGACAAAATTTCGGCGGATTTACCGTCGCCGACGCTTTACCGCAAAACGAGCGATCGCGCAATTTCCGTCAAATACGCGGGAAAAACTCATGTTTGCGAACTCGGCGAGCAGGACGAGATTGAGATGCTCAAAAATTTGTTCCTGACTGATAAGCCGTATTGGTGCAAAATTCCGAAATCCGCCGAAAATTTTGCCGCTGCGATTAGCCTCAAACACGAAGTTAATTTACAAGATTCGAGTTTGAGGCAAGGCGACCGCGCAATTTGTCTGGCACCTGTCAAGGCAGAATTTTTTACGCATTTTCCCGAAGTTTTGGCAGATGTAAAAAACCTCAGAGCCGACCCTGACGCAGACGGGAATGTTACTTGGACGTTTTTTGTATGCGACAAAGAAATTCGTTGGCGCAATAAACCGATCAATCAAGCGAACATTCCGATTACCACACTGGCGATGTATCCGCCGAAGGTTTCGCCGCAATGGAAAATTTACGCGGCTTATGGCACAGGCAACCGCGAAACGTGCGGGCGTTGGCATTTGATTGACGAACGCGGCTGGCAAGGACAGATGGTTGAACTCGAAGAAGCGGAATATGTTAGTGTTTTGCATCGCGCGGACGGTGCGCGAAACCGTCCGCGCGCGTTGCTTTTTACCGATGCCGCCGATAAAGAACGCGGCGTTTTATTCCTTGGCGATTTTTTCAATCTTGATTTGGATACCGACCAGAAAGCGGTGTTGGCAATGGATTTCGGGACGAGCAACACTTGCCTGGCAGTCAATGCGGGTTCAAAATCAGAAACCTTGGCGTTCACGCTTTCGCCTTTGCCACTGTGGGGAACGCCGCCGTTGCGCGAACAGCCGGGTTTTATGCCGCGTAAATGGGCAGGTGAAAAAGGATTTTTCCCGACGATTTTGCTTTCGCGCAAATCTGATGAAAATCTGCCGGCAGTTGAACCCGGCGAACTTTTGCTCGAACATCTTTTCAAAACCGATATTCCGTGTCTTCACAAAAATATGAGTTCGGGTTTGGTTGCCAATGCTTTTGAAGGTGAATGGCGGATTCACGAAAACTTGAAATGGAGTGCCGACCAAAGAACTCCGTGGCGTTCGCTGTTTTTACAAACGGTGATGTTTTATGCTCACGCTGAAATTTTCTTTGGTCAAAAGGCAAAATTGAACAAATATGTTTTTACTTATCCGCTCGCCTTTTCCGAAGATTTCGGCACGACTTATCACGATCGCGCCAAAGATGCAATTCGACAAATTCGCCATTTTTGTTACGGCGAAGAACGTCATCTTGAAGACACGTTTGAATATCTGAAAATGGACGAAAGCACGGCGATTGCCAAATCTTTGCGGCAAGGCGGTGTGCAAGGATTGTTGGAAGTTTTTGTGGACATCGGCGGCGGCACGGCGGATGTTGCCATTCGGCACGAAAATCAATTTTTGGTTCTCGACAGTTTGAAAGTTGCCGGACGGACTTTCTTTAACATCGCCAAGAAAACTTTGGACGACCCCGAATACGCCGGAAGCGCAACTTTCGGCGAACATTTAAAGCAACTTTTAGGACAAGACCCGAAAAACATTCAGTTGAAATTACCACTCGGCGCATTGTATTCCGTGCAAATCAGCGAACTCGACGACCGCACTTTCCGTGAACGCGAGGAATCGATTTTGCAAAAGGGAATGGGCGGAAAATCATTTCAGCGTTATCGCAGTCAATTATTTTTCTCGCATTTACTCGGCTACGCTTTGTTGCAGGCGTGCGCGGCGGCGGTAGAAAATAAATTGATGCTGACTAACGGGATTAAACTTGTTCTCGGCGGCAACGGTTGGGGTTTGCTTTTATTCGCCGAATGGAAACGCTCATCATCGCTTTTGCAGATCGAAGCCAACAATATTTTACAGCTTCTAAAAGAGAATTTGACGGGAAATGTAACCGAAGAAGAAAAGCCTTTTTTGGATAAAATTCATCTGAGCGGCGTTGAACTTTTGAATGAGCGTAATTTAAGCGAGGCAAAAAACAGTGTTGCGCTCGGTGCCTTACAAGCCGTTGAAACTGATTCTGCACCGAGTAATACTGAGCCGTATGCCGGTATTAACATCGAAAATCTGGAAATTAACAATGCCGGTCCGCAGACAATTCGTTGGAATGAGCGGTGGAGTTTTCCCGCTTTAACCAAACTTTTCGGCAATATGCGAGAAGTCAACAGTGCGCGATTCAAACATCCCGAAGAGTTGAACCGTCCGATTGATGCAAATTTGGCAGTCTTTACGGGATTGGGCAATACCAGCAGTATCGGCAAAGACAATCTGCCCGCCGACAAATGGCAACAAATGAACGGCGAATTGATCGGGTGCGTTACCAAAATGACGGTCGAAGGCGGAAAACTCGTGGTTGTGGACGGCGATGGCGAAAGAATAAGTTCCGCCCCGTTTAACTATTTTCTGTCGCGGGTGCTTTATCCGGCAAACGCCAACCGCGATTTTCTTGACTCGCTGGCGGAAGCCAACGGCAATCTATATACCAATAAAAAGTGAGGTTTAACCCGATGAAATTATCAAAAAAATCAGCGTTCGGATGTTTAGTTTTATGCTTTGCAGTTCTCTTTGGCGGTTGTAGGCTGTTACCTTTTGGCGGTAGTGAACCACCAAAGTCAAACACTTCAAGCACGAAGGAAAATAATACAGATGCACCGGATACAGAGAGTAGAAGAAAAGGCATCAATAGTCGCATTGAAAAAATAAATAGCGAAAATACTGAGCTAACAAAAAAACAAGAAGATGCGATACGGAAAATCTTAAATCTCGAAGATAAGAGCATCGAAATTGGAGCTAAAAGTTTGACGAACGCCGGAAAAAAATGCTCAGATGAAGACCAAAAAAAACCGTCTGCCGATTGTAAAGAGTTTTTAGATTATAAAGGTCAAATAACACGCCAAAAAGAAGAATTATCAAAGGCTCAAGAAGAATTAAAAAATTTGCCGAGTAATAAATCCGGCAACCCGACACCAACGCCAATAGAACCGGAATCCAACAATTTTTGGACTTTGCTTTTATATGCTGTCGGAAGCGTTGCCGGTTTAGCCGTTCTTGGCGGACTCGGTTTTCTTGCCTATCACTTTTTAGGCAAAAAGATTAATCAAGAGCGTGGAGAAATTAAACAAAATTTCAGTAAAACTGAGAGTGTTAATCAGAAACTTACTAAAAGAGTCGATGAATTGGAAAAAGCAATCAAATTACAAAGCCAACAATTCGGGACAGTTGGTACCGAACTGCAAAAACTGAAAGTGCAAATAGCGAAAATAAGCGGGCAACCGTATCAACCGATTCAAGTCAGCGAACAAATTTCTGCTTACAACGCCAAACCGCAGTTTCCCGTTTCGGCGGAAGAGTATCTGAACGAGGTTCGTGCGTTTGCGAAGACGGCATCGGCTGATGTCATTGCCGGCTTGCTTATTCCCGATTCCGGCAAAGGCGACGAGTTTTTGATCGTGAAAGACAGCGAATTGTCCGAAAATTTATTTTATGCCGTCCCGAACCAAGCTCGGTTTAATACGAAGGGCGAATATCTGAATTATTATCAACATTATTACGCTTTTGAAAACCCGTCGAGCGGTTCGATTTTGATTAAATCGCCGACAATTGTCAGAAGGGTTCAAGGCGGTTTGAAACTAGAGAAAATGGGCGAATTAGAAGTCAGGTAATCCGCAAATGAATGATGAATGATATTTGACCGATTCGGATAAAAACGATGGAGAAAACTCTCACCCGACAATTAAAAATTTATTGTCCGCAGCATCAAACTACTTTCGAGGTTGCGGAAAGCCCGAAAATCGTCTGCGAAATCCGCGAGCATTCTCTCTCGAATGATTTTCCGAACGCGGAATTTTGGGAATACTGTTGTGATTGTCAAACTTTTTTTCCGGCTGATTTAGAAGTCGGCGGTCAAGCCAAAACAGCTTGTACAAATTGTGAACGCCTGACTGTCAACCGTTTTATTTGCGGCAGTTGCAAAATTGTTTCATTTGATTCGGGTGAAGATACAAAAGGCAAAATCTTTACTGTGAGCACCGATCCAAAAACAATTGAGCCGGCTTGTCCGGGGTGTTCGACGGTTTTTTCGGAAGTCAAATTGCTTCTTCACAAATGCGAAGAAACCAACGCCGTTTTCCTGACTTCACGCCAAACTTGTCCTTTTTGCAAAAAGATTTCTTTATTATTGGCAGAAAAGACAACAGAATCGGAATTGTCGAGCTTGAAATGCCCCAACTGCAAAGAGTCCGTAACGGCGGATATTTTCTTTTGCGGTGAATGCGGCTTCCAGTTGAATCAAGATGTTATCATTGCGGAGCGAGGTACGGCGGTTGCCAAAACTCGACTTCTCGGCTCGATTTGCCCGACCTGCGGAACGGCAAACAAATCGGACAGCGTATTTTGCGGCAAATGCGGACAAGCCTTGAAAGCAAATAAACCTGAGCCGGAACCCGAATCGGCAATAACCCGTACTCTGCCGCAAACTGCACCCGACGGAGTTATCAGCAATAATGACGGTGTGTTATTTAACGGTCAAGTTTTGGGATTTGACGACACCGTTGGTAATGTCAAGCCGATAATACCGGTAAAAGCAAGCGGAGCCATCGGTTGTTTGACGGTCATCGGCGTAATTTTTGGCGGGATTATACTTTTGGTGATTATTCAGGCAATAGTTACGACAAACAAACTTCCGAGCGCGAATACAAACAGCAATCAAAAGTCGAACTCGAATAAGGCAACTAATTCAGGTGCCGCAAATTCGAATCTTTCAACTTCATTCAGCACTGATTATACGGGAACAATCGGTAAAAACAACCTCTCGATTTCGATGTCGCTCACGCGGAATGGAAATAATTTGAACGGTACAGCGTCAACCGGTAAAACCGATACACTCTTCGGGACAATTGATAATAACGGTAATTTTACGCTCACGGGTTACGAAAACGGCGGAAATATAAAATCAGGGATTTACAAAGGAAAGATATACAACGATGGTTCGATCAGCGGTACTTGGACAAATCCTCAAGGCGGGCAAAGTTCGTCGTTTTCTTTAAGCGAAGAATAAAATTTTCGTAACTGATGAGGTTAGTTATCGGGTATCAAGGAAGACGGGAGGCGGGTGTGAATGACCAAGTAAGTTTTGGGTTGAAAACTTTTTCCGGCTTAAAACCGGCAAGAATTTCTTCACGCCTTTACTCACTTAAATTCTTTATTCCTTAACACCTCCGGCAAAACCGGTTAAACTACTGAGGATATATTATCCCAAGTTTTCTGTGTCGATAATTTTGTATGAAAAAGTTTGCCATAATATTTATCATCACGGTCGCTTTGAGTGGTTGCTCTTGGTGGAATAAACCACAAGAAAAGCCGGCTGAAATAATTGTCGGAGAGATTAATATAATCCCGAAACCGAATTTAATTACGCGGATTGGCGGTCAATTTGTATTAAACTCGCAAACAAAAATCATCGCTAAGAATGATTCCGAAATCAAATTAGCCACTACGCTCAACGAAATTTTAACTGACTATTATGCTTTTACGCTTGAGATTACAGACCAATCGGATGTAGAGAATTCAATCACACTTTCGATTTTGGAAAGCGACAACGGAGTAATTTCGGCAGAAGGATATACTTTAAAAATCGAGCCGCAGTATATTCAAATAAAAGGAACTGAGCGAGGAGTATTTTACGGAATTCAGTCATTGGCTCAAATTATTCCGATTGATGCTTCGGGTGAAATTTCTATACCTGCGGCAGAAATTACCGATGCCCCGCGTTTCTCATATCGGGGAATGCACCTTGATGTCGCCAGATACTTTATGCCCGTCGAGTTTGTCAAAAAGTATATCGGGTTATTGGCACAATATAAATACAGTTATTTTCATTGGCACCTGACCGACGATCAAGGCTGGCGGATCGAGATAAAAAAGTATCCGCGATTGACAGATATCGGGGCTAAACGCCGAGAAACTGTCGTTGGAAAGAATTATCGCCCGTATATTGGCGACGGAATTCCGGTTCAAGGATATTACACACAGGCACAAATCCGCGAAATTGCCGCATTTGCAAAGGCAAAATACATTACAATAATCCCCGAAATCGACTTGCCCGGACATTCTTCTGCGGCATTGGCGGCATACCCTAAATACGGCTGTAAAGATAATTATCAATACAAAGTTCAAACGACTTGGGGAGGCTTTCCGGATGTTTTTTGTCCGACCGAACAGACGTTTCTTTTTATTGAAGATATTCTTAGCGAAGTAATCGATCTATTTCCGGATTCACCTCTCATACATCTTGGCGGTGATGAAGTAATGACGGATCATTGGAAAGAATCACCCTTTGTCCGAGGACTAAAGTTGCGGGAAAATTTGAAGACTGAAAGTGAAGTTCAAAGTTGGTTTATCAGAAGAATCGAGAGTTTTATAAATTCGCGGGACAGGAAAATCATCGGTTGGGACGAGATTCTCGGAGAGGGCGTTGGACCTGGTGCGACCATTATGTCGTGGAACGGGTTTGATCCCGGTGTTCAAGCTGCCCGGGGCAAACATAATGTTATTATGACACCATCCACTTTTACATACTTTGACCACCCGCAAGGCGATACAAATTTTGAACCTTTGGGGCTTGGTGACCGGCTAACTTTGGAAGATGTTTATAAATTCGATCCGGTTCCGCCGCAACTTAACGCCGATGATTCCGTTTATATCATCGGCGCTCAGGGTTGCGTTTGGACAGAATTTATGAAACTTCCGGAGGATGTCGAATATATGACTTTCCCGCGTGTTCTAGCCCTTGCAGAAGTATTATGGTCAAAGCAGCAGGGCAAAAATTTTGTCGATTTTTCAAAAAGGCTTTACAAAGAATTTCCTAAACTCGATAAAAATAATGTAAATTATCGAATCCCGAAACCCGTCGGGCTGAGGAATCAAAAATTTTCTATAAGTGAAAAGGCAAGCGTGGACTTAGCTTCGCCGATTCCAAACGGAAAAATATACTATACACTTGACGGGACAAACCCGAATCAAATGTCAAATCTTTATCAAAACCCTTTTGTTCTCAAAATAGAGCCAAATAAAAGTGTCGAACTGAAAGTAACCGTAGTCAAATCAGACAACCGTAAAAGCCCTGTTTTTGTTGCCCGATACAGCCGATAAGCGGACGTTAGTTTGTAAATAGATGACATATTATTGAACAAATCGGAGGTTAAAAAATAAAATGATTGAAACTCTCAATCGGCAAATTAAAATTTATTGCCCGCAACATCGAAGCACTTTCGAGGTCGAAGCCAACCCGCAGATTATTTGCGAAATTAGTGAACACGCTCTCTCGAATAATTTCCCTAAAAGTGAATTTTGGGCGTACTGTTGCGATTGTCAAACATTTTCTCCCTCTGATTTAGAAGTCGGCGGTAAAATAAAAAACGCTTGCCCGCATTGTGAACGAGAAACGGCAAGACGTTTTTTGTGCGATGAATGTAAAATTATCAGTTACGATTCAGACGAAGAAACAAAAGGCAAAAATTTCGGCATCAACAATCTAAACGGCATCGAACCGACTTGTGCGGGTTGTCTGAAATCATTTATCGGGGCAGAAATTCACCGACATATATGCCCGGACATTGAAGGAACATTACTGACAAATCGTCGGGATTGCCCATTTTGTCAAAAATCGGTACTCAATCAAACTGTGCCGCCGAGTCAGGTCGAATATCTTCCGACTGACCGGACGACAACGAAACTCGACCGTCGGCAAGTTTCAACGCAATGTGCGAATTGCGGGCATTGGGGTAATGCAGATCGGGCGTTTTGCGGTAAATGCGGAGGGCAAATTAACTCGCTTGATACAGGTATTTTGCCCGGCACGTCAGAACCGAAAACTCAACTTCTCGGATCAATTTGCCCCAAATGCGGTTCGCCAAATAAATCCGCCGGCGGGTTTTGCGGCAAATGCGGACAAGCCTTGAAAGCAAGTAAACCTGAGCCGGATCCCGAATCACAAGTTTCGGGATTTGACGACAACATCAGCAATGTCAAGCCAATACCATCCGGGTTGAATACCCCGCTGATTTTTACAGGATTGGGGATAGTTTCTTTTGTCGTCGTCATCGGGGTGATTGCTTTGAACTTAAATAAACCAGTACCTTTGAGTAATAATTCCATAAATAATTCAAATAACAAAAACACATCAAGTAATTCCGGTCGGTTAAATTCGCCAAAGCCGGACAATTCTTCAACGTCTTTGATTGGACGCAAAGGGCGTTTGACAACAAATCTTAATATTCGCAGTAGGTCGAATAAATATGCAGAGATAATTGGGACTCATTACGAGAATGCGAAAGTACAAATTTTAGAAGTTGAATCATTTTACGCGGATGACCACGAATTTGTTACTTGGTACAAAATCAAAGTGCTGGAAAATGGTTTTGACCAAAAAAATAGAAACGGAAAAGGGAATAATTGGGAAAGAAACGAAACTTTCGGCTGGTTGG
Source organism: Acidobacteriota bacterium (assembly GCA_031430435.1). Taxonomy (GTDB): domain Bacteria; phylum Acidobacteriota; class Blastocatellia; order Pyrinomonadales; family Pyrinomonadaceae; genus JANNVK01. The sequence continues at coordinate 280 of JANPBM010000051.1, read as the reverse complement.
AAGCCGAAATGGAAGGTTGGATGAATGCTAAATATATTTCTCTCGAATGACATTAGAACAGATAAATGAAAATCGAAACTTTTTACCATCCGCTTTATGAGCAACAAGTAAAGGTGCAAAAGTGAGTAATTGTCCGAAACTAAGCACCTAAGCAAAAGTAATGTAATATAATGAACCGATCCGGGAAAGAATTTTATCAAGTTCTATGCACAAGTTTTTGTATGAACTATAGGCTTCCCAGCCAAGCCAATCATACTTTATCTTTTTCCACAGCATCTCT
>JANPBM010000050.1:0-30127 GCA_031430435.1 Acidobacteriota bacterium | reverse complement strand
CTCCAATGCAAATAATCTGTGCGGCAATGAGAAAACTGCTGCATATTGCTTTTGGTGTCTTAAAACACAATATGCCGTTTAACCCGAATTTGGCTTTTTTAGGTTGACTTTCAAGACAGTATCTAAAGTGTGTTGTACTTTATTCGGAAATCATTTTTGTAATTTTTTGTCGAGGCATTACACACGTAAAAAGTTAAGGCGTAATTATAAGTTTAGAAACGGTCAATAATTGTTTGCCAAACGCCGAGCAGTTCGGGCAGATTTTTTAGTCCGTAGCGTTCGGTGTCGATGATAACTTGCAAATTTTCCAAGGTTAAAAAAAGCCATTCGTAACCGTTTGTAACAATCCCGAAAATGGTTGAAACATGGTTATTTTCGCGTTGGTTAAAGATTGTTGCCGCATACATTTCGGCAATACATTGCGGTGCGGCATCAACCAAATCTTGATTCTGTTTTGCTTCAACAATAGCAACCAACGGGCTTTCAATAAACGCGGCGTTATATTTGCGAGAGATAATAAAATCGCAAAAGCCTTTTAATCCGAGTTTTTGGTCAACATTAAATTGATAGCCTGAAAAATATGTAAATTGCTTGGGATTTTTTATAAAAAGTTCGTTTAAAATCGGCGAGATAATCAGTTCCGACTTCGCTTTTTCCGATTCGGCGGGAATTTGTTGATTGATAGACAAAGTTTGCAAAAGCCATTCCGACGGATATAGATTTTCGACCGAATCAAACAATTTTTGACGACTGACCTCAATCCCTAACTCTCTAATATCTTCAATCTTAAAATGCCGATACGACCTTTTCATAACGAAATAATATCACACGCTAACCGGTTGTTGTTTGGCAATCGGCAAAACCTGCGTTAAATTATTCGGCGTAAGATTATTAGCTTTGAAAATCTTTCCAGTTTTTGAAAATCTCTGATTCTTCATAAGAATCTTCGTAAACTCGTTTTCGTTGAAATATATGCCCCTTAAATATGACATCATTAGCAGATTTTGGCATATATGCTTCATTTGTATAAAGAGTGACTAAGTTACCATTATAATCTAACTTAAAAGAACTTATTTCAAAATGATTGTCTGAAATTTCACTTTTTTTTATCATTATTGGGTAAATTGAGAACACACACGAATTATTTTGTATCCATTTGTTTATATTTTTAATACTCAAAGTGATAAGAGGAATTTCTTTTTCACAACAAAGATAATGCTCAATTCTGCGTCCCCACCATTTTGCGTGGTGATAAATATTCTTCGTATGTTCCCCATGATATCCAATTAACCTAATTCTATCTATTTCATAGTCAATTTGCATTTGGTAACAGATAAATGTTTTCCATCCCTCATTTTCCCAATTTTGACTTTTAATAAAACTCGAAAGATTTTTATCTTTGGGTAGATATTCGGCATCTTTAAACAAAGATGGTAATGAACTATCCGTGCAAGGATGTTTGGTCCAAGGATGTCCTAATTCATCAAAAAAAACTTTTCCGCCATAAGGAGATTGATAGAAAAATACAGGTGCTTTACAGACTGGACATCTTGCATTTGGATTTATAAAACTTTCATAAGATACTCTATTAGTTAAGAAGTTACTCTCAAATAATTTAGCTGATCCTGAATTAATACCAAGATGCCCTTCTCCACCAAAACCGCATCTGCAATTGTAGGAATGATTCCAAGAATTACACATAAATAACTCCTTTAGCTGAAATTTTAAATTACTAAACAAATATTTCCCCCGAATTCAAAATGCCATTCGGTTCACTTTTCTAAACTTTCAAATCGTCCTAAATTCATCAAAGTAAAATCGTCAAACCTTCTTGTTCAAAATGATTGTCGTGTGTCAAAAATTCGTGAATGTTGAGCGTTTTCATGGTCAGCATCGAAACGCAATCGGTCAGGCTGTAACCTTTGTCTAAACGTTTTTCGTAAAAATCGAGTGCTTCAAGAAAAATATCGGGCGAGTGCGAAAGATATTCAATTTCACTGTCTCCCATAATTGTCCGAACAGCATCAACCGCAGATTTTCGGGTATATGTGCCGAATTCGGCAAAATAATTTAGGACTTCGATTAAAACAGTTTCAGTTGTAACGATAATAATTTCGCCAAGAAGTTGCCGAATTTCAAGAGCTTGAAAATGTCCCGAATCTTTGATATTTAGTACTGCAACCCAATAAAATGTGTCGGCAAAAATTTTATTATTGGTCATTTTCGTTTGGGTGAACCATACAAATAATGGTCAATATTTTCCGCACCGTCGGCGGGAAGTGTTTCCCAAACCTCGTCAGGCACACGGCTGCTGATTACGGCTAATTTTTCCAACAAAGTTTGTTTCTTCGGCTTTGACAATAAATCAACATACTCAACAACCTTTTGCTGTTCTTCAATCGGCAAAACCTGCATTTTCTCCGCAACTATTTGTGTTAAATCATTCGGCATAAATTTTATTAACCTCGAAAATAATAGATTCAATTTAGCATTTTTTTGAACGCCGGACAAATATTTTCTCCGGATTCAAAATGCCGTTCAAGTTACTTATTCAAACTTTCAAATCGTCAATATTTTGCACATTCACAGTTGAATCTATGTTTGTAAAATCGTCCCAATCATCGGAAAGTAAATCGGCACCGGCGTATTTGGCAGAAGCGAGAATTATGGCATCGGGGAGTTTTATCTTTTTGGTTTTATTTTTGCGGTAGTTGATGGCTTGGTCGGCAATTTCTTTGTTAATTTCAATTATTTCAACACTTTCAAAAAATTCATCTATCAAATCCAATTCCGTTTGAACGGTAAATTCAAAAGCATAAACTTCCATATAAGTAATGATTGAAACGTATAACTTATCGTATTTTAAGCGTAGTTTTTTGAGGTCAATCCTTCCTTTGGAAAAGAAAATTATCAAATTGCTGTCAGCGACTGCTTCATTCCCATTCATCTCTTAGTTTCCTTTGCCATTCGACAGGATTTTCAATGTCTTGAAACATATTTGATTTCTGCATTTTTTCAAGCACAGCAAATAACTTTTCTTTCTTCGCTTTCTTCTCATCGGTTGTTTCAAGCGTAATTGCAACGTGAGCGACCGCATTATCATATTCGTCAAACTTTTTCGGCAACCGGATTACACCGTGTTCGATTTTGGTTGTAAATTCAAGCAAGTTCATAATTACAAATTAACTTAAAATCCGGATATTTTCAATTAAACAAACATTTTCCCCGGATTCAAAATGCCGTTCGGATCGAAAACTTTCTTTATCGCTTTCATAATTTCGAGCGTCGGTTTATCTATCGCCAAGTCTAAATACTGAGCTTTGACGTATCCGATGCCGTGTTCGCCGCTGATTGTTCCGCCTAATTCAACCGACAGTTTAAAGGTTTCTTTGACGCATTCTCTCGCCCGTGCGATTTCGTCCGGATTGTCGCGGTTGATGACGAAATTGACGTGAATGTTGCCGTCGCCCGCGTGTCCGAAGTTGGCGACAAAGGTATTATGACGCTTGCCGATTTCTTCAATCTTTGCAACAAGTTCGGGAACTTTCGATCGCGGCACAACCACATCTTCGTTAATCTTTAAATTGCCGAATTTCATCAAACTCGGACTGATTGCCCGACGCACGTCCCACAGTTTGTCTTCTTCCTCTTTTGATTTTGCCCGCAGAATTTCAAAACCGCCGTTTTCGGATAAAATCCGCTCGATTAGTTCCGCGTTATTCGCAACTTCTTCGCTCGATCCGTCAACCGCGACCAACAAAATCGCCGCCGCATCTTTCGATAAACCGAACGCGAAATTCTGCTCGATTGCTTCGATGCAATACTTATCAATAACTTCCATCGCCATCGGCAAAATCCCGTGAGGCGTAAATTTTGTCAGTACTTTACACGCTTCCTCCATTGATTTGAACGAAGCCCGAACAGTCGAAGTGGTTTCGGTTGACGGTAATAATTTGAGCGTTGCTTCGGTAATGATTCCGAGCATTCCTTCACTTCCGCACATCAAACCGGTTAAATCGAATCCGACGACATTCTTCTCGGTTTTTCCGCCTGTGCGGATAATTTCGCCTGTCGCCGTCACGATTTCCAAACCTAAAACATAGCGTTTCGTGTTGCCGTATTTCGGAGTCCGCATTCCGCCGGCATTTTCGGCAATGTTGCCGCCGATGTAAGAATCTTTGTAACTTGCGGGATCGGGCGGGAAAAAAACGCCGTGTTTTTCGACGGCTTGTTGCAACGCAAAAGTCGTCACTCCGGGTTGGCAGACAACATATAAATCATCGGCGGAAATTTCGATAATTTTATTCATGCGGTCTGTGCCGACGACGATTCCGCCGTCAACCGGAACTGCTCCGCCCGTGTAACCGACTCCGCCGCCGCGAGCCGTAACAGGGAAGTTTTCAAGGTTGGCAAGTCTCATAATCTCGACAATTTGGGCGGTATTTTCGGGAAACAAAACTGCTTCGGGCGGAAATTTTTCTTTAACGGCATCAGCGCCGTAAGGCTCGACTTTATCAGGTTCGACCAAGATATTCTCCGTGCCGACAATTCGGCGTAATTTTTCGATAACTTCGGGTTTTGAAGCATTTGTGGTCGTTCGACCTTTTGATGTGAAATGGATTGATGAATACATATCTGTGATTTTAACCTTTAAATAGCGGCAAAAACAATTTTCTATAACCTTTCCGGCGAAGCAAACAGCAACCACGAAAATAACACGGCGGTAATGCCCCGACAAAAAGTTAGAAAGACAATACTTAAGCCGCCGATAAATCAAAAATATCAAATAAATCCGCGTTTCTCTGCGTAAATCTGCGGCTGATTTTCTTCTTGAAATTAAACTTTTGGTCGGGGCATTACCTTGAGCGGGATTTGTTTTATCAGTTCAATAAACTTTTCAGAGCCTTGCCCGTCTGCGATTCCTTCTCTTTTCAAACAAACACGGCAACGGGAACATTTCTTTCAACCGCAAAATTTGAACGGTTACGCTTGATGTTTTCAACTTCGCGGAGAGTTTTTGCAGTCAGATAACTTTCGCCGCAATCGGGACACGAGATTATCGGCACATTTTCAATTACCAATAATTCTGAACCTTTGCCATAGCTTTTTGAAAGATGCAGAATTTTTGCACCTTTTTTTCCGCAGACATCACAAATCACTTTCTGCATATTACAATCGGGCGTTAATCTTTCGGCGGATGCCAACCTGCAAAAACCCATTCTCGGCGGACATCAACAACCCGTTCATCATTGAGTTTTAACGCCTCAACCGTTCCGCGTCCGATTGGAGTTTTACCGATAATAATTGCTCGGTCTTTACTCATTTCAAAATTTTCGCTCCAAATTTGAGTTCGCGGATTAAAAATCGGGACGGTTGAATTGGTTACGGAATCAAAGGCTTCGGTTTTATCGGATTTGGCATTGTTGCAGTTTCCGCAAACCAGCCAAAGATTTTCTTCATCGTTTGTGCCGCCAAGCGAAACAGGTATGTAATGGTCAAACTGAAAAATCATCGGCGAATATCGTTGCAGTATCAAACAATAACCGCAACGGAAACGCGAGATTTCACGGACTTTAATCTTTATGTTGTCGGGAATGTTGGTGCGTTTCATTCAGAAGAAAGCGGTTCTATCAAACCGCGTTCAACGGCAACCCGCATCGCTTTGGCTTTGGTCAATAAAGCATCGTTATAAACTTCCATTAAATCGTCAAGATATTTTCGCTCAAGATTTGTCAGGTCGCCTTCGCTGTTTTTTTCAAGCAATTCGTGAAGAGTTTCTTGTTGAGATTCGGCAAGTTGAAGATTTGCAAGTGCTAAAATATTTGCATCAGAAAGTTTTTCAATTTTAACCTCGTCAGAGTTTTTTTGAAACAACGACGAAATAGAGCGGTCTTTCTTTTTATTGCCCCAAATCGCCAAACCTCTATACAAATCTGTTATTAATAATGGTTGATTCATAACAAAATCATTCTAGCACAATCGGAATTTAGATTGTAAATTATCTTGACCAATCTTTAACGACTAAATTCAGTATGTTTGGAAAACTTTTGCTCAACCTTACTTTTCAGCAAAGCCAACTCTGTTTCTACCGCAGATAATCTTTTTTCAAGTTCCGTATTAGTCATAACAAAGGCATTTTAGCATAATTGGGTGTTTCATTAAGCCGTGTAATGGCGACAGCATAAAGCCTAGTATGAAGCGTAGCGGAATGCTAGGTTATGAAAAATGACATTTTAGCTATCGTAGATTGCGGCAGAAAATTACGTTGATTATTTCTGTCGCCCGATTTCACGGGCTTTGTAGCGTGTGCTGATTCGTTCCCCGCTCTTACGAACGGGGCTTTACGCTGACACTCGCATACGCGAGTTTTTTGACTCGTAAATTGCAAAATTCAGTTGGTATTTTCGAGAGAAGTTTCTGATTTTTCTGTTGAAAGAAGTTTGCGGAATTCGGGTTCTAGTAATGTCTTGTCGTTTGTGTAAGATTCTCGCATTTCATTAAATTTACCCATCATTTTATTCTGAGCTTCTGTGAGTTGACCTTGAATAGAACTATCATTTGAAATGTGTGGAGTAAGAATTTCCGTAGATATTTGAAAATCAGTATAACCATTTAAAACCTCACGCAAAAATATTCTTTGTTCTTCAATCTTTCCGCAAAGTTCTTCATCAAAGTAAAATCGATTCCGCCAAAACATCTCTTCAAACTCTTTCAATTTATTATTAAGTTCGCTGACTCCTGTCTGGTTACGTGCAAATGTGTCAATCTTGTATCGTAAGTCATTGAATAATCCAAATAACTCTCCAGCTACTTCAAACTGTTTTTGATGGTAAGCTGAGAACTTTGTTTGAAACTCAAATTGTTTCTTTGTATATTCGGCATTGAGTTTAGCTTTGTGTTTTTCTAAATCAAGATCAAGGCTAGATTTATATTCTAGAATCAAAGCATCAAGTTTTATTTTATTTTCACCAAGTTTTATATTTAGTTCAAATTCATATTTCTTTAAATCCCTAGAAATCCATTTCTCAAACAACTTTTGAAGTAACCAAGCTAACACTCCAAAAACCACTACTGGAGTAACCAAAAACTGTAAAAATAATTTAAGCGTATCCATATTAATTTCCATTTTACCTCAACAACCCTTTCAAAGCCTTCCCCGTATGCGATTTCTTCTCTTTCGCAATGTCTTCGGGCGTGCCTGTGGCGACCACTTTTCCGCCACCGCTGCCGCCTTCGGGACCTAGATCAATCACATAATCGGCACATTTTATCACGTCCAAATTATGTTCGATGACGATGACCGTGTTGCCGACATCAACCAATCTTTGCAATACGTCGAGCAATTTATGCACATCCGCAAAGTGCAAACCTGTCGTCGGTTCGTCCAAAATATAGACGGTTTTGCCCGTTGCACGTTTTGATAATTCTTTGGCAAGTTTGATTCGTTGAGCTTCTCCGCCCGAAAGCGTTGTCGAAGATTGACCGATTTTAATATAGCCGAGTCCGACATCTAACAGCGTTTGCAGTTTCGATTTGATGTTCGGAATGTTCTCCAGAATCGGCAAAGCGTCTTCGATTGTCGTGTCTAAAAGTTCGGCGATTGACAGGTTTTTATACTTGACGGCGAGCGTTTCGCGGTTGTATCTGTTGCCTCGGCAAACATCGCAAGTAACGTAAACATCGGGCAAAAAATTCATCTCGATTCGTTTCAGACCGCCGCCTTCGCACGCCTCGCAACGTCCGCCTTTGACATTAAAACTAAACCTTCCCGCTTTGTAACCGCGTTCACGCGATTCGGGCAACATCGCAAAAAGTTCGCGTAACGGCGTGAATAAACCTGTGTAAGTCGCGGGATTCGAACGCGGCGTGCGACCAATCGGCGTTTGATCGATTTCGATAATTTTATCGACCAAGTTTAAGCCTTCGATCGAATCGTGTGCCGCCGGTTCTTTCAAACTTCCGTAAATTTCACGCATCAACGCCCGATACAAAATGTCATCAACCAACGTCGATTTTCCGCTTCCGCTAACGCCTGTGACGACCGTCAAAATGCCGAGCGGAAATTTAACTTCGATGTTTTTGAGGTTGTTCGCGCGCGCGCCTTTGACGATTAAATTTTTGCCGTTCAATGCTCTGCGTTCTTTCGGAATATCAATTTTCAGTTTGCCCGAAACATATTTTCCCGTGATCGAATTTTTGTTTTTCTTGATTTCTGCCGGCGTTCCAAACGCGATAATTTCTCCGCCGTGCGAACCTGCGAGCGGTCCCAAATCAATCACATAATCGGCTTGCATAATCGTTTCTTCATCGTGTTCGACGACCAAAACCGTGTTTCCCAAATCGCGTAAATGCTTCAAAGTGCCGATTAATTTTTGATTGTCGCGCGGATGAAGCCCGATGCTCGGTTCGTCTAAAACGTATAAAACACCTCGAAGTTGCGAGCCGATTTGTGTTGCCAAACGGATGCGTTGACCTTCGCCGCCTGATAACGTTCCCGAAGGGCGATTAAGCGTTAAATAACCTAAACCGACTGCATTCAAGAACTTAACGCGTTGTTTAATTTCCTTCAAAATCAAACCCGCGATTTTTTCTTCGCGGACATTAAGCATAATTGCGTCAAACTTTTTGACCGCGTCTTCAATCGTTAAACCCGTGTAATCGGCGATTCCGAATTTGTTGATTTTTACCGCCAAAGATTCGGGCGAAAGACGTTTTCCGTTGCAATCCGGACACGGAATCGGTGAAATAAGTTCGGTCAAAGCCAAGCGAATTTTCTCGGACGGCGCTGTATTCATCCGTTCACGCAACAGCCGAATCGCGCCTTTCCATTCCATTTTCAATGTCTGATTGCCGAAAACAAACGGCAGTTTTCCCTTCATTCCGTTAAAAAAAGCGTTCTGAATTTCGGGTGATAAATCGATAAAGCGAGAGTCGAGAGTCGAGAGTCGAGAGTCGTCGGTCGAAAAATTTCGAATAATCGCCGAAAGAGCTTCGCGCAAATGATTCGAACCCGATTTGTCGAATTCATCGAGTAAGGGAAGTTTTGAAACCGGCAAATTCGCATCGGGAATAAGTTTTGCCGCGTCAACTTCGGCAACCGTTCCGAGTCCGATACAGCGTTTGCACGCGCCGAACATCGAATTGAACGAAAACGAACGCGGTTCGAGCGTGGGAATATTTACGCCGCAATCGACACAAGCCATTTTCTCGCTGTAAAGTTTTTCGTCGCCGTCAATCACGGAAACGATAACCGCTCCGTTCGTGATTTTTAACGCAGTTTTGACCGATTCGTGCAAGCGTTCTTTTACGCCGTCTTTAATCAAAAGCCGATCAACAACAACTTCAATCGTGTGATTTTTCTTTTTGTCGAGCTTAATTTCTTCGTCTAACTGACGCAGTTCGCCGTCAATTCTCGCACGAATAAAACCGTCTTTGTTAAATTTTTCAAGCTCTTTTCTAAACTCGCCTTTGCGACCGCGAACGTACGGAGCAAGAATCATAACTCGTTCGCCTTCGGGCAGTTGCAAGATTCCGCCGACAATTTGTTCGACCGATTGCCGCGTTATCGGAGCATCGCACAGATGACAATGCGGCTGCCCGATCGACGAAAAAAGCAGCCGCAAATAATCGTAAATTTCCGTCACGGTTCCAACGGTCGAACGCGGAGATTTCGCCACAGTTTTTTGCTCGATCGAAATTGCGGGCGATAAACCTTCGACCGAATCAACATCGGGCTTTTCCAATTGATCCAAAAATTGCCGCGCATACGCCGAAAGCGATTCAACATAGCGGCGTTGACCTTCGGCATAAATCGTATCAAAGGCGAGCGAAGATTTGCCCGAACCGCTCAAACCCGTAATCACGGTCAGCGAATCACGCGGAATTTCAACGTTGATATTTTTGAGATTGTGTTGTCTTGCACCGCGAACGGTTATTTGTTTGATGCTCATTCAGATTAAAATTTTGCGTTTAAGATAAACCTTAATTTTAACCGATTGGCGAAGTAATTACCAAATTGCGCTTATTGTATTGACCGCGTGAATTTTCGGTCGGCAGTAATCGGCGGAAGATTGAGCGTTAGCGGAGGTTAATTTCTGTGTTGCGATTGTTTTTAGAGAGCAAAAAGAACGCGAGTGCTTTTAATAAACTCGCGTTCTTTTGACTTTTGCTTAAGGAACATCATTCGCCGGAGCCGGAATATCGCCGCTCAAGCCGAAACGATAAACGACGAAACCATTATTTGAACTGTTCAAAATATACCAATTACCGTCGCTCGGGCGGAAAACGGCAATATCGTCTTTCGCATCGCTGTCGTAATCGCCGACAATCGGTATATCGCCGGCAAGTCCGAATTGTGTAATTAGAATGCCGTCTTTCGTGCGATTGATATACCAAATTCCGTTTCGATAAACCGCGATGTCGGTTTTACCGTCAAAGTCGAAATCGCCTTGCGAGAGAACGTCCGTACCAATGCCGAACTGAATCGCTCTGAACGCATTATTTGAACTGTTCAGCGAATACCAAACGCCCGTACTCGGACGGAACACGGCAATATCGCTTCTGCCGTCGCCGTCGTAATCGCCGACTGCGGGTTTATCTTCACTTAAACCGAATTGTGTAATAATTACGCCTGTATTATTCGATTTGAGAATATACCAAACGCCGCTGCTCGGACGGAAAACAGCTAAATCCGCTTTTGCGTCGCCGTCGTAATCGGCTTGAGCCGGAATGTCGCCGGCTGATCCGAATTGCGATGCTGTTGCAGTATTATCGCTGCTGCGGAACGTGAACCAGTTGCCGTTCGACGGACGAAATACGGCGATGTCGCTAATGTTGTCGCCGTCGAAATCTTCGGGTGTCGGAATATCGGTTGTTACTCCGAACTGTTGCACCGAAAAGGCTTGCGTAGCACTATTGATTTTATACCAAGCGGCGTTCGACGGGCGAAAAACCGTGTAATCCGTTTTGAAATCGCCATTGAAATCCGCACTCGCTTTTGCCCGCACGATTTTGGCGACCGAACCGACTGTTGAACTGTAATTAACCACATAAAGTTCGCCGTCTTCGTCTTCGCCGAACGATGAAACCAAGGTCGGTAAATCCAACATCAAACTTTGCGTATTGTTGTTATTCAAAAACAATTCGCCGGTACAGTAATCCGCGTAAACATAAGAACCTTGCGGCAGATTTCCCTGCGTTCCGCGATAAACGTAACCGCCCGTAATCGAACATCTTCCGCCGGTATGACTATATTGAAAAATCGGCGGAATAAAATTTGCCGGCGTACAAAGTCCCGGATCGTTATTGGTGCAACTGGTGCCTTCATAAACACGCCAGCCGTAATTTCCGCCTTTGGTTATAATATCGACTTCTTCGATTGCATTTTGACCGACATCGGCAACCCAAAGTTGATTAGTTCCGCCGCGATCAAACGACCACCGCCACGGATTTCTGATACCGATGGCGTAAATTTCGTCTGCTCCCGCAATTCCGACATACGGATTATCGGTCGGGTTTGTATAAGCCGGAGTCGGCGGAACAGCCGCCGTGCTTGGCGTGATTCGCAGAATTTTACCCAACAAAGAGTTGATGTTTTGCGCGTTTGCATTCGGGTCGTCGGCACTTCCGCCGTCGCCCATTCCGATATATAAATTACTGTCGGGACCGAAAACTATGTTTCCGCCGTTATGATTTGAAAAAGGTTGGGCGATGTTCAATAAAATAACTTCGCTCGCCGGATCACCTTGTGTGTTGCCGTTAAAAGCGTTGTAACGGGCAACCACCGTCCCGCCGTCCGCCGTGCGCGTATAGTTGACGAAAAAATAACCGTTGGTCGCAAATTGCGGGTGAAACGTCAGTCCCAAAAGCCCTTGTTCACTTCCGCTCGAACGGATTTTCGACGAAATATCCATAAACAAACTCGTGGTTAAACTGCCCGGATTCATAACGCGAATCGTTCCGCCTTTCAGCACCACAAACAGTCGTTTCGAGCCGTCTTTGGCATTCGTTACCAAAATCGGAGCCGCCAAATTAGACAACACGGTTTGTGTCCGAATCGTCAACGGCAACGCTCCTTGTCCAAACGAAATTGCCGATAAACTCAACAAAATCAACCCTAAACCGATACTTAATTTAATTTTATTCATTACAAAATGTTCCCGCCTTATTCTTTTATTTTTTATTTTTTACTTTCACTTTTTTGCTTTTTTTAGCTTTGCCGAGCAGTTTCAAATCATCGGTTGCGTTTTCCGTGGCGGCGCTTCGCGAACAACGATAAACGTGTAAAACTTTGTCGTTGCCGCTTTGCGCAAACATCAGATATTCTTTGCCGACTTCAAAAATCGGTTCGTAGCGAACGGCTTCAAAATATGTTACTTTAACTGTTTTTTTGCCGTCGCCTTTCCAAGTTTTGGATACTTGGAATTCAAAGATTTTCGATGTTCCTTCTTCGGTTACACTAATGACTTTGCCGACAAAAACTGCCGCCGCCACCTGTTTCGCCTCGGCAAAATTCAACGTGGCACATTTCGCGCACGCTTGAACTTCTGACTCACTGCCGACCAAAACGGTCAATAAAAACAGACACAATCCGATTGCTTTTACAAATTTCATATTAGATTTTTCTCCCTGTTCGAGGAATTTAGAAAGGTTATTGATTATCATACCGATTTTTGCAAGGCGTTGTAAAGACATTGGGTTAATGCCTTTGACAAAAAGTCGGAAAAAGCGACTGATTAGTGATTTCTGAAATAAAACCGATTTACGAAAAGCCGAAAATCCGGGCTTACGGAGTCGGTCGTTGTCAAAAAAGCAAGATGTTACTTAAAGAACTCCGCCGAATCCTTTTTTACGGACAACCAAGCTCGACAAATTTTCAACTAAATTCCTTCGTTCTAAAAAAAAGTAAAAAAAATCAAAATTTTGTGGAAATAATTATCGATTAACACTTTGCTTGATGTGAGCGACCACCCCAAAAGCGTTTAGGGAAACGGAAAATACGAAGAGACAAGTCATAATTGACGTGCATTTTAAATTTTTTCCGGTATAATTTGCCAATTACCCTAATAAAAAAAGTTCGCAAACAGTAATGTTTGTGGTCGTGTGTAGTGCCAAAAAGACAAGAAAGTAATAAACTTTTGTAGGAAAATAGCGATGAAGAAATTAAATTTTAAAACTGCTCTCTCTGCTGTCAGCCTGATCTCAATGCTGATGATTGCGACTTCAGTAAAAGCAGCGCCTGTTCGTTTTGAACAAGTTGTGCAAGTTGTCAACGCCAAACCCGGTAAAGCTAATTCGGGCGGGTTCACGAAACTTCGAGTTGCGGGTGACGACGTAGTGGTTTCAACCAATGACGGCGACGGTAAAGAAGATCCGCCGGTTCAACAAGAACGGATGATTACGGAAATTTCATACGATGTGGTTGAAGACGAAGCGTGTAATTGCGATCCGATTAATGTAACGACTCCGAAAGGAAAGTTTCCGTATTGGACAATTTTAGCGGCAGCGGGCGCGATTCCGGTCGCGGTTGTTTTATTGCGTAAAAAAGATAAAACGCCGACACCGACACCGTTTGGAAATCAAACCCCAACGCCGACCGCCACGGCAACCGTAACGCCGACAATGACACCGACGATGACACCGACGATGACACCGACACCAACCGAACCTGTACCTGAGCCGATAACGCTTTTACTGTTTGGAACAGGTTTGGCAGGAATCGGAGTTGCCGCCCGTCGTCGATTGCGTAAGCGTGAAGACAGCGACGAAACCGAAGATTAGTTTTTGAAAAAAGCGTGAATTAACGCTTTTACTCAAAGTTTGAAACAATTCGGATGACAAATTCTCCGAATGTGTTTGAGGTAAAGAAAATGCGAACAATTAGTAATAAATTTTTAGTTGTTGTCGGTTTGATGTTGGCTTTCAGTTTAGTTACAGCCCACGCCGAAACCGACAGAGAAAAAATGATGAAAACAATGGGAACTTTGTCGGTCAAAGCCGATAAAGAATATCCTGTGATGGTTGACGGCGTGGAAGTCGGCAAAACCGGCGTTGGCACGGCGAACGAAGTTTTTATTCAACCCGGCGTTCATAAAGTAGAAATTTTAGACGGCACAGGCAAAGCGCGTTTCAGCAAAGAGATGACTTTTACAAAAAAAGTAAGAAACTGTGTGTGTCTGAAAACAATCGAAAATATTTCAAAACGTCCGTGTCCTTACAACATCAATGTTGATGCGCCCGACACCGTTACTTCCGGCGATTTAGTAACATTCGCGGCATTCAACGCAGTTTCGGGCGGCGCCACCGCTTTGAATTATGCGTGGAGAGTTACACCCGATGCGGCACGCATCACCGGCGGACTCGGCACACCGTCGATCACGGTTGACACGTCAAGTTTGGGCGGACAAACTGTCCGGGCGGAACTCGAAGTTACCGACGGACAATATGACAAAGAGTGCCGTCAAATGGTGGTTAACGAAGTTAAAGTTTTGGAACCTGCTAAACCGGTTACTCCTTACAAATACGATGAATTCGGCTCAAAATCGTTTGACGACGACAAAGCTCGACTGGATAATTTTGCGATAGAATTGCAAAACCGTCCCGATGCTCAAGGCTATATTATTGTTTATCAAGGAACTGCGAAATCTGATATGACTCGCAAACAAGCCGATAAACTTGCTCAAAAATCGTTAAATTATTTGGTGCAAAATCGTGGCGTTCCACCGCAAAGAGTTGTTACGACCAACGGCGGATTCCGCGAACGAACAACCTACGAATTTTGGATTATTCCGCCGGGAGCAAATACGCCGGTTGCCTCGCCGACAATGCAAAACCCAAGCGGCATAAAATAATAATCAGCGACAATTAAAAATTAAGGACGGCTTCGGCTGTCCTTTTTTTTGCATAAGTCCTTTGTCGTTTGCGCTTTATCCGTTGTAAAATTGCTGTCTGACTTATAATTCAGTATCCAAAATTATTTATGAATATCGAAACAATCGTATCACTTTCAAAACGCAGAGGTTTTGTTTTTCCCGCGTCGGATATTTACGGCGGACTCGGCTCAAGCTGGGATTACGGCTCGCTCGGCGTGGAACTGGCAAATAATATCAAACAATCGTGGTGGCGATGGCTTGTTCACGAACGCGATGATGTCGAAGGATTGGATTCGTCGATTATCCAAAATCGTTTGACGTGGAAACACAGCGGACACGAAACGACTTTTTCCGATCCGCTGGTCGATTGCCGAACGTGCAAAGGTCGTTATCGCCAAGACAAACTGCAAGATGTAACTTGTCCGAAAGACGCGAAATCGTGTGCAGGAAGCGGCAAAGAATGCAGTTTGACCGAACCGCGACAGTTTAATTTGATGTTCAAAACGACCGTTGGCGCAACATCGGCTGATGACGATTATTTGGCAACGGCATATCTTCGACCCGAAACCGCACAGGGAATCTTTATCAACTTCAAAAATGTTTTGGATACGTCGCGTCGCAAACTTCCTTTCGGAATTGCCCAAATCGGGAAAGCCTTTCGCAACGAAGTTACGCCCGGAAACTTCATTTTCCGCACGCGCGAATTCGAGCAGATGGAAATGGAGTATTTCTGTCGTCCCGAAGATGCTCCGCGCATTCATCAAGAATTTATCGACGGCTTTCAAACGTGGTTCGCATCTCTCGGAATAAAGCCCGAAAACCTCAAATTATACGAGCAAAACGCAAAAGAATTGGCTCATTATGCCGTCCGCACCGTTGATATTTTGTATCGCTTTTTTCCCGAACGCGAAGACGAAGATGCACAGTTCGATGAGTTGATGGGAATTGCAAATCGCACGGATTTCGATTTAAAAACGCATTCCAAAAAGCCCGAAGATGCGGAAGGGAAACGACTTAACCAAGATTCGACCGAAGACCTTTCATATTTCGATCCGACCACGAACGAGCGTTTTTATCCGTATGTCATCGAACCTGCCGTCGGAGTTAATCGAACTTTACTGGCGATTTTGATGGACGCATACACCGAACGCACCAACGACAAAGGCGAAGTCCGCGTTATCTTAAAATTAAAGCCGAACCTTGCACCGATTAAAGTTGCGGTCTTGCCGTTGGCGAAAAACAAACCCGAAATTGTTGCGTTGGCAAAACAACTCAAAAAAGATTTGTTGCCGGCGATGCGAACTGTTTACGACGATACCGGCGGAATCGGTAAACTTTATGCGAGACAAGACGAAATCGGCACGCCTTTTTGCGTTACAGTTGACCACGAATCTTTGGAAGATAACGCCGTAACTGTCCGCGACAGAGACACTTGGGAACAAGAGCGTGTAAAGGTTGCGGATTTGAAAGAATATCTGCAAAAGCGTTTAGGTTAAGGAGCATAGTTTGTTATGACCTCACAAAAAGAGATAATTGAAAACATTCGTAGAGGCAAAAGTGAAACGAGTCCTGAAAATATAAAGACTATGAATAGTCTTCTTAAGATTGTGTCTGACGATATTTACTCCAAAAATGTTCATTTGGTTAGATTTCCTAACCCGTATAAACTTTGGCAAGAAGAACATTTAACTATCCAAAGTCTTTGCATTAGAATATAAATGAATTGGAAAATTGCAATTCATTTTTTCAAACACAGGTTAAGGTGAAATTATTATGCTGACCACAATCGAAGCCGAAATTGATGTAAACGGAAAAGTTAAATTTTTTGAACCGTTGAAAATTTCAAAAAAGAGCCGCGTCATTATCACTTTGCTGATGACGACACGCCGATAAATCAAGCGAAACCAATTAACGGAAATTCAAAGGTTGACACTAATCCGCAACTTGATTGGCTGAAAGCGAATCGGGATAAATATGCAGGAAAATATGTGGCTTTAGACGGCGACGTTTTGGTCGCACACGCCGGAACTTTGCAAGAAGTTCGCCGACAAACAAAAGGCAAAAGTAATCTTTTTATCGTCAAGGTTTTTGCCGAAGAAACAATTATTTCGGCAGGTTTATAAATATGCCTTATCAACTTAAGTTTGAAAAATTAGTAATGTTTGACATTAATCAAGATGGAATTTGTCTTGATGTTGAAATAAAATATGCAGATTCAAACATCAAAATAAACGCGAAAATTGATACGGGTGCGGCATATTCGATTTTTGAAAGACGTTTTGGCGAAAAGTTAGGTTTGGAAATTGAAAGCGGAATGCGTCAGCGATTTGGCACAGCAACGGGAAATTTTTACGCCTACGGTTTTCGCGTAACTCTGAATGTTGCAGAAATTGAACTTGATTCGATGATTTTCTTTGCGGAAAACGAAAGTTTCAGTAAAAATGTTCTGGGCAGAATTACTTGGCTTGATAATTTAGTTTTCGGTTTGGTTGACCAAGAAGGTAAAATTTACTTGAGCAAGTACGAACCCGAATAATTTTTAGCGATAAAGACGCTTGGGAACAGGAACGGGTAAAGATTACGGATTTGAAAGAATATCTGCAAAGGCGTTTGAGTTGAAAGAATACCGATTATGAAAAAACTGCTCCTTTTTACAATTTGTCTGTTTTCCGCCGCAATTTTTGCTCAACCAAAACTTGTGCCGCAAACGGTTACGCTCAAATCGGGCAAGCCTTTTACGCTGAATTTACCCGCAAAATACGAAATTATTCCGGCGGTTGAAGGCTTAAAGCGTGTCCGATTTTTTGCCAAATCTCCCGACGGCAGAATTTTCGTAACCGATATGCGCGATTTGACCGATAATGACCTCGGCAAAGTTTATATTTTGGACGATTGGAACGCGGAAACAGGTAAATTCGGCAATGTCATAACTTATCTGGCGAAGTTGAAAAACCCGAACTCGGTCGCATTTTATACCGATAAAACAGGACAAGATTGGTTCTATTTGGCTGAAACCGACAAACTTACTCGTCGAAAATTTGTCAAAGGTGAAACAAAACCAAGTGGAAAAGCTGAAACAATCGCAACTTTTCCCGATTACGGTTTGAGTTATAAATACGGCGGTTGGCATCTGACGCGGACGATTGCAGTCGGCGGAAACGGCAAAATTTATGTGTCCGTCGGTTCGAGCTGCAACGCTTGTCTCGAAAAAGAAAACGTGCGGGCGACGGTTTTGGAAATGAATCCTAACGGAAGTAATCTTCGCGTTTTTGCGAAAGGTTTACGAAACGCGGTCGGTCTCAAACAAATCGGCAAAACTCTCTTTGCCACTAATCAAGGCTCCGACCATCTCGGTAACGATAAACCCGACGACACGTTTTATGCACTCAAAAGCGGTGCCGATTACGGTTGGGCTTCGTGTTACCAAGCAGACGGTAAAGTGTTTGCAGATAAAGGCTTTCCGCGTCAAAAAGGTTGTGCGAACGTGCCGAGAAGTTATAGTTTTTTCCCTGCGCATTCGTCCGCGTTAGGCTTTGATTATTTCGATGCAAGTTCCCCGGACGCAACGCTCAAAAATTCGTTTCTGGTCTCGCTTCACGGCTCGACCGATAAAGAAATCGGACACGGTTACAAAATTGTAATCGCCCGCAAAGGCAAAAAAAATCAAAATTTTATGACCGGATTTTTGAAAGGCGATGATGTTTTCGGTCGTCCGTGCGATATTTTCAAACTCTCGCCCGATTCATTTTTATTCAGCGACGACAATCGCGGCGTAGTTTATTATGTTCGCCCGAAACGGAAAATACCGGCAAACCGGACAGTTGAAAAGTAAAAATAAGCAGGTCGGCAAAACTATTTCAGTTTATCGGATTTATTAGAAAACCTGTAAATTCAATCATACGCACAGGTTAGAGTAATTTTACGCTTTTTAATTGCCGGTTAGCCGTTAAATGACTCGACAACCTTAAACTACTTGGTTAGACTATATTTGTGGTGAGTTAAGCGACTTGCGACCACGTTAAATAAACTGCTAAACAGCCGACAAGTTTCCAAATCTCGTGCTGTGATAGCCGAGATTTTTTTGTTTATGAAGAACTTTCGAGAATTACTGGAACAAGATACGATTCACGTTTTTGACGGAGCAATCGGCACAAGGCTTTACGATAAAGGCATTTACATCAATCGCAGTTACGATGAACTGAATTTAACCGCGGCTGATTTGGTCAAAGAAGTCCACGAAGAATACGTTCGGGCAGGTGCGGAAATTATCCAGACAAATACGTTTGGGGCGACATTTCAAAAACTTCAGCAATTTGGTTTGCAGGCAAGTTTACACGAAATAAACGTCAAAGCCGCGAAAATTGCCCGTGAAGCCGCCGGCGACCGAGTTTATGTCGCGGGTTCGATCGGCACGCTCGGATTGCGAATCGAGCCGTATGGACCGACATCGTTTGACGAAGCGAAAGGGCTTTTTAAACAACAAGTTGCGGCGCTTCTCGAAGGTGGCGTTGATCTTTTTGTGTTGGAAACTTTCTCTGATTTGTCGGAAATAAAGCAAGCAATCGCGGCGGTCAAGGAACTTTGCGACCTGCCGATTGTCGCCCAAATGACGATTCAAATGGACGGCAATACGAGTTTCGGTACCACGCCCGAAGCGTTTACACAGCGTTTGGACGAATGGGGAGCGGATATTATCGGCTTGAATTGCGGTGTCGGACCTGCATTGGTTTTAACCGCACTCGAAAAAATGCGTGAAGTTACGAGCAAAAAACTTTCCGCCCAACCGAACGCCGGACTTCCGCGAGACGTGCAAGGACGGCAAATGTATATGTGTTCGCCGGAATATATGGCGACGTTTGCCCGCCGATTTATCCAAGTCGGAGCAAGTTTTATCGGCGGTTGCTGCGGCACAACACCGACGCACATTAAACTTTTAGCCGATGGAATTCGCTCGATTTCACCGCGTCATCAACAAGTTTTCACCAAAGAACAACCAATCAGCGTCGAAGATTTAACGCCAAACGATGTCGAAGTTGTCTCGCCCGAAGCTCGCTCGAATTGGTCTCGAAAAGTTGCGAGAGGCGAGTTTGTAACATCGGTTGAAGTGTTGCCGCCGAAAGGTTGCGATGCCGTAAAAACGCTCGAATCAATCAGACTTTTGAAAGATTACGGCGTTGACGCAGTAAATATTCCCGATGGTCCGCGCGCTCAAACTCGAATGTCTGCACAGGCAACGGCGGTTTTGGTCGAACGCGAAATCGGCATCGAAGCCGTTCTGCATTATTGCTGCCGCGATCGGAATTTGCTTGGAATGATGTCCGATCTGCTCGGCGCGGCAGCGTTGGATTTACACAATTTATTGATTATTACGGGCGATCCGCCGAAAATGGGACCGTATCCCGATGCCACCGCCGTTTTTGATATTGACGCAATCGGCTTGACGAATATGGTCAATAAACTCAATCACGGCTTAGACTTAGGCAATAACCCGATTGGTAAACCGACCGCGTTTTCAATCGGTGTCGGCGTAAATCCGGGTGCCGTAAACCTTGACGAAGAAATAAAACGCTTTGAATGGAAAGTTGAAGCAGGAGCGGAATATGCAATTACGCAACCGGTTTTTGACACCGAACAACTGCGAGAATTTCTCGACAAAATCGCTCACGTTCGCATTCCGATTATCGCGGGAATCTGGCCTCTCGTGAGTTATAAAAATGCCGAGTTTTTGCACAACGAAGTTCCCGGCGTTCGCGTCACGCAGGAAATTTTGGAACGAATGAAAGTTGCTTCGGATAAATCGAAAGAAGAAGCCCGCGACGAGGGAATTAAAATTGCTCGCGAATCGTTGTCGGAAGTCCGGGATGTGATTGCCGGCGTGCAAGTTTCCGCACCTTTCGGCAATGTGAAATATGCGTTACAGGTTTTTGATGTATTGGATGAATTCAAACATAAATCAGCCGCTTAATTAAAAAAGCCGTGAACAATTTGCTGCTCACGGCTTTTTTGTGTCTATACTTTATGCTTTAACGCTAATTTCAAAAAGTTCTCGAATAAAACTCGACCGTCGCGCGATTCGTTCGGATGCTGCCAGCGTGTCGGGTTTTTTGACCAATCTTCAAACGATTTTTCAAGGTGAAATTGCACCGTGTAAATCAACTGATTTTCGGTGCGTTTGACCATCATTTGGTTTTTGCAAAGATACGAAGTTGCCAATAATTTGAAGCCGTTCGGGATGCCGTCAACCTGCAAACCGTGATTCTGCCAAACTCGCAAAATATCGTCCTGCGTTGAATAATCTTGCCATTTACCCGAATCTTTATCGGCGATTCCATCGAAGATTTTATCTTTGGTGTCAAGCACTTTGACGAAACGATATTGATGTTCGTTGATGCGACCGCTGCGTTTTTCCGCCGGCGAAAAGTCATCGAGCGTAGTCAAATTTCCGCCGAACGCCATTGAAATAAGCTGATGCGCTCCGCAGATTCCGAGAACGGGAAGTGTTGTGGTTTTTATAAATTCGGCAAACTTTTCGAGCTGTTCGGGGTTGTAATAATCAAAATCGGATAAAGTTCCGCTCATCACAATCGCATCGGGGCGAAATTGTTCGACCGCACCGACGATTTCCGATAAATGAACAGTCAAAACTTTCGGATTTTTGACTAAACGTTGGACATTTTTAGCGATGTTATCGCACGCCATTCCCGAAATTTTGCGCTCAAATCGCAACTTTTGTTCCGCTGTTCCACGCCATTCTTGTACTGCAAGTTCCGACAAATCTGTTTCGTAACGCAACAAATCATTGACGATTAAAACTCTTGCGGCATCGATTTTTTTCTCGATCGGTTCATAACGGCAAAATGTCGTTTTGTTGAACGGAAACGGCATCGGCTCGTATTCGTAACTGGTTGAAGCTGCTGATTCACTCATAATTAAATTAAAAATTAAAAGTTAAAAATTAAGCCGGCTTTTGTAATATCAACCCTTAATTTTACACTTTTAATTTTGCATTATTCTTAAATTCGTTGCGTGGTTGATTGCTTAAATTCCGGCATTAACTCGCCCGCACCGATTATTTCTAATTCTTGTCTAATATCTTTCAGTAAATTTGCTCTGACTTTTCCGCGTCCCGAAGCATTTTTTTCTTCGGTTTGTTCATCGAAAATCAATAAAATTCTCTGCCAAGAAGATTCAAGTTCGTCTGCCAGCGTCGAAATCTTCGTGATGTCGTACGGAATCGCGATTTCGTTGCAACCGAAACGGGCAAAAACTTGTAAATATCTGGCGGTTGACAAATCGGGGCAACTGATTCGTTTATTTCCAACTTTTAATTCAATGCCGAGAAGTGTGTGCTGAATTTCGACTTTATGTTCACGCGGCTCGATATTCAGACGAAAAGCACGCGTTCGTTGCGTCCGAACTTTGTCCCGATAAATAACCGGAAGCCAGGTTTCCTGTAAAATTTCTCTGATTGAATCGGCGATATTCATAAATTGCCCCAACAAAAGATTAACATAAATCTCAGGCTAACTAGAACAAATTACGAATGACTAAGTATTTTCGGCTTTTACTTCTCGACTTTTTCGACAATTTTTGCCGGTGATTGTTTGAATTTATCTAAAATTCCGTCGCTGAACATTCCTAAGTAAAATACGCCTAAAACCGTAATTATCAAGACGGCGGAAATCATCGCGGGAATTTTCGGCTCTGCCCAATCAGTCGTACGTTCCTTGAAAAACATCATTACAATCAGTCGCAAATAATAATATGCGGAGATTGCGGAGTTGATTACGGCAACGATTACTAAAACTGTCAATAGCGTATCTCCGGCTTCCAACGCCGGACGGAAAACCATGATTTTGCCCATAAAACCAGCCGTCAATGGCAAGCCGAGCAAACTTAACATAAACAACGACAGCGAAAATGCCAAGACAGGCGATTTGAATCCGATACCGTTATAATCTTCAAATTCGGTTCGGCGGTCATTTTTCTGAGCCAACAGCGTCACAATCGCAAATGCTCCGAGATTTGTAATTGCGTATGTCAACATATAAAACGCGACGGACGCAATCGCTTCATCACGTTTCGCCAACGTTGTCGCCATTCCTGCACCCAAAAATCCGACAAGAGCGTAACCCGCGTGCGAAATTGATGAATAAGCCAACATTCGTTTGACATTGTTCTGCACGATTGCCGCCACGTTTCCGACCGTCATTGTCAACATCGCCATAATTGCGAGTGCGGTAATCCAGCTTTCGTGTAAATATCCGGCGGCATTTGCTCCCGCGACAAACGGAAATCCGATGACAAAAACGCGTAGAAACGATGCAAAACCTGCGGCTTTCGGTCCTGCCGCCATAAATGCGGTAACGGGTGTCGGCGCTCCTTCGTAAACGTCAGGTGTCCAAATATGAAACGGGACTGTCGCAATTTTGAAGCCGAAACCGATTAACATCATTGCTCCGCCAATCAATAAAAGTGCCGGAAACGTCGGTGTTGTGATTTTTTCGGCGATTTGTGTAATGTTCGTTGAACCTGTCGCACCGTAAATTAACGCCATTCCGTAGAGCAAAAACGCCGACGCAAACGAGCCGAGAATGAAGTATTTCATCGCCGATTCGTTTGATTTCAAATCGGATTTTCGCAATCCGCACATAACGTAAGTGGCGATTGAAAGGGTTTCGAGTCCGAGGAAAATTACGACCAAATCATTGCCCGAAGCCATCAGCATCATGCCGAACGTGGCGAACAGCAAAAGTGCATGGTATTCGCCCGCCGGAACGTCTTCGCGTTCAATCCAAATGCTTGAAATTAAAATGGTTACGAACGAGACGAACAAAAACACGAGCGAAAACGAAGTTCGCAAAGTATCGTGAATAATCATTCCGCCCCAAGCTCCGGCAGGGAAATCTTGCGTCCAAATAACCGCCAAAATTACGCCCGCGAGTGCGAGTCCGAAGAGCGAAATTACGGTTGAAAGTTTAGATTCTTTCGGAAAAAAACAATCGTAAAGCATGACGAAAGTCGCCGTAATCGCTACGATAAATTCAGGCAAAACCGAAACTAAATTCGGGTTTGGATTTACTAATTCTGCTAAATACATTGTGTTAATGATTGTGTTTTCTGCTCGGCAAAAAAAACTGCTTCTCGCCTGCTTCAACATTCGGTTTCAAAATTTTTCTATTTCACACGCATCACAATTTGATCGGGATGAGCAGGATTTTTTATCAATCGTTGATTCGGGCAATCAACTAAAAGATCTGTTCTCTCTAACGCAATTTGTCCGATTAAAACTTCATCGCCCAAAACCAACGCTTCTTCGGTAACTCTGCGACCTAAAATTTCAAACGTTACAGGTTCGGTTACGTCAACATTTTCACTTGAATTATTAGCGTAAACTGCTCGCTCTTTGCGAATTATCTCAAGCCCGATTTTCTGTACAATTTCGATTGGCAAAACAGACGGAACTGCACCTGTATCAACCAAAGCATCTGTTTCATAAAAGCGAATTTCGTGTTTTTCAATTCTTTTTCGACGAAATAATGCTTCATCACCTGCGTTAATAATTTTGATTTTTACTCTTACTTCACCCATAAAATTATTATAACATCTAATGTTCGGTTTTATGAGTTTCGACTTTTATGTCGGCGGCATCAAAACTTCCGCCGTTATCCGCCCCGACAACTCGTTGCTGAATGGCGATAATTGTACTTTTCGATTTCTCCAAAAACGGTTTCGGGTAAACGCCCATAAACACCATCAAGAATAAAAGCGGTGCAAGCAGTCCGATTTCACGCCAGTTTAAATCGACCAAATTGCGGTTCTTTTCATTTGTGATTTTGCCGAAAAATACTCGTTGAATCATCCATAACAGATAAACGGCGGCGAAAACTACGCCCGTTCCCGCGAGCATTGTCGCAATCCAATTTCCGCTTCCCGGCAACGCGTTCGAATTCCACATTCCGAGCATAATCAAAAATTCGCCGACAAATCCGTTCAAAAACGGCAGTCCGATTGATGCCATCGAAGTAAAAACAAAAAGTGTTGTGTAAAGCGGCATCGGCGTTGAAAGTCCGCCAAAATCGGTGATTGCTCGCGTGTGTCTGCGTTCGTAAATAAATCCGACGAGCAAAAATAATGCTCCGGTCGTGATGCCGTGACCAAGCATTTGATACAACGCGCCTTGCATCCCGAATTCCGTGAACGAAAACATTCCGAGAATTACAAAGCCCATGTGTGATACGGAACTATATGCAACTAAACGCTTTACGTCCGGCTGAACCATTGCGACCAACGCACCGTAAATAATTCCGATGACCGCTAAGGCGATAAATAACCAAGCAAATTCGCGGGACGCTTCGGGAAATAAAGTGAAATTAAACCTCATCAACCCGTAAGTTCCCATCTTCAAAAGTACGGCGGCAAGAATTACAGAACCTGCGGTCGGAGCTTCGGTATGTGCGTCGGGCAACCAAGTATGAAGCGGAAACAAGGGAACTTTGATGGCAAACGCGAGTGCAAATGCGAAGAATAAAAGTGTCCCGATTGTTTTACTCGGAAAAGCCAATGTTCCCGATTTTAGAGCGTTTAATAACACCACATAGTCAAAGGAACCGACTCCGCCGTTTACTTTTGCATACAAAAAGTACAACGAAACAATCGCCACCAGCATCAGCAAACTGCCTAACGCGGTGAAAATAAAAAATTTGACAGCCGCGTAAATTCGATTGCTTCCGCCCCAAATGCCGATTAAAAACAACATCGGAATCAATGACGCTTCAAAGAAAACGTAGAACACAAGCAAATCAAGCGAGCAAAAAACGCCGATCATCGCCGATTCTAAAAGCAGTAAAAATATGTAGAACGCAAGCGGTTTTTTCTCGACTGCATTCCACGTTGAAACAATCGCAATCGGCATTATAAAGGTTGTCAAAACAACCAGCCAAAACGATAAACCGTCAACGCCGACGTGATAATTTGAGCCGATTGCCTTTATCCACGGCACATTTTTTTCAAAACTGAAACCGTTTGCCGAAACTTTGCTCCCGCCGAAAAGTAACAGCGAAACGACGAAATTCACGAGTGTCAGAAAGAGCGTAACCCATTTTAACTGGTCACTTTTTTTCCAAAACAGGTCGTGAAAATAAAGCAAAATCGCTCCGACTGTCGGAAGGAAAATCAATATTGTTAATAAATTATCTGTGATAAGTTCCATTATTTTAACTGTCTATTTCGCCAAAACTCATTGCCCAAAGTATCCCGAAAATACGTTCTAAATCTTCGTTTATATCAAATGCGGTTGTATCGATGACAACATTTTTTCCGTCCAAAACTAAAAATTGCCAAACATTTCCGGTTGTTACACAGCCGTAAATCTTATGAATTTTATTGCCTTTTTGCTCATTGAACATTCCGGCGGCAATCATTTCGGCGGTGCATTGAACGTAGCCTTTTTCAAAATCTTGGCGTTTTGCCTCAACTGCAACAACAACGGGTTCTTTCAAAAAAGTTTGAATATGCGAACGGGAAATTAAAAAATCACACTCGCCCGTCAGTTTATTTTGTCTGTCAACATTAAATTCGATACCCGAAAATATGCTGATTTGCTTTTTCGATTTTTGCCGCAGTTCCGAAAAAACCGGAGCAATTATATATTCGGAACGAGCTTTTTCCGTACCTTGCTCAAGTGCGAAATCAAGATTCAGTTCAATTGTCTGCTTCAACCAATCGCTTACTTCACGCGGTTTTACAGATGCGAATAATGAGGTTTGAAACGATTGTTCGATTCCAAATTTTTCATTTAACTCTTCACTTGTAAATCTTGAATAACTCATTTTAGCTCAACAATTTCAAACCGAAATAAACGAAATAACCGATGACAATCAATGCCCCGAACAAAATAATCGCCGCGTAACTGCGGACAAATCCGACTTGAATGCCTTTCAAAATCCCGCCCAATTCTGAAATGAACGAACCGATTCCGTTGACCATTCCGTCAATAAACCCAACGTCAAAACCTTTCCACAAACCGTTTCGTGAAAGGTTTGTGAGCGGATCAATAATTCCTTTGTTATAAATTTCGTCAATAAACCATTTGTTTTCAAACAGTTTCGGCATTTGTCGCAACGGATTGCTTTTGAATCCGACAAATCCGATGACAATTCCTAAAATCGCAATTCCGAGCGAAAACACAGCCAATATTCTTTCCGTTGAAATTGCTTCAGGCGAATGTACAGCGTGTTCACCACCTTTCGCATCGGTCGCGTGTGAACCTTCTTTATGCTCAACTTTTTTAGCTGCGGCTTCTCTTATTTCGGCAACAGGCTTGGTAACAGGTTCTAAAATATGCTCAAAAACATTTACATCTTTTAATCCGACCAGCGAACTAATCGCATACGGCACACCGACCAAACCGCCGACAGTTGAAAGAAACGCCAACACAATCAGCGGAACGGTCATTGCCCAAGGCGATTCGTGCGGATGAAGTTTGCCGTGATGTGCGTGTGCATCATCGTGCGAATCGTTATCGTGTCCGTCCGATAAATCGTGTTGATTATCGTTAATGCGTTCTTCGCTCCAAAAGGTCATAACCATCAATCGCGTCATATAAATTGCTGTCAACAAAGCGGTTACAACGCCAACAATCCACAACGCGATATTCCAATTTCCCATATCGTGGTTGGCAAAAGTTTTGTATAAAATCTCGTCTTTCGAGAAAAATCCTGCCCACGGAGCAATTCCGCAAATCGCCAACCAACCGAGCATCATCGTCAAATGCGTGATCGGCATATACTTTTTCAAGTTGCCCATTCGCCGCATATCTTGTTCGTGGTGCATTCCGTGAATGACCGAACCGGAACCCAAAAACAACAACGCTTTGAAAAATGCGTGTGTCATAACGTGGAAAATCGCCGCTCCGAACGCACCGACTCCGCACGCCAAAAACATATAACCAAGCTGCGAAACGGTTGAATATGCGAGAACTTTTTTGATGTCGTTTTGGGCAAGCCCGATTGTTGCCGCAAAAATCGCCGTCGCCGCACCGATTATCGCAATTATAAACATTGCCGTCGGTGCATTTTGATAAAGTCCGTTGCACCGTACGACCATATAAACGCCGGCTGTAACCATTGTCGCCGCATGGATTAACGCCGAAACAGGTGTCGGACCAGCCATCGCATCGGGCAACCACACGAACAACGGGATTTGGGCAGATTTTCCGGTCGCACCGATAAATAAAAGAACTGCCGCCGAAGTCAAGCCACCTGCGGCAATTGCTCCCCAAGTGAACGGATCGACAGACATTTCGGATAGCATTCGCAATGAAGAATTTACTGTTTCACCGCCGATTGTTTTATCGTAAAACGAGATTGAACCTGTTAGCGTGTAAATTAAAAACACGCCCATAATCACGCCCCAATCGCCGATTCTATTAGCGACAAACGCTTTTTTCGCGGCAACACGGGCTTCATCTTTGTCCGTGTAATAACCGATTAAAAGATACGAACACAACCCGACGCCTTCCCAACCGACAAACATCAAAAGGAAATTATCCGCCAAAATCAGCGTCAGCATCGCGAACATAAACAGATTGAGATACGCGAAAAATCGGTAAAAACCCGGATCGCCCTTCATATATCCGGTGGCAAAAATATGAATCAGCAAGCCGACAAACGTAATAAAACAAACGTATATCGCCGACAAATGATCCATCGCCAACCCAAAGTCTGCCCGAAAGTTTCCGACTTGAATCCAAGTCCAAAGCTGGTCAAACGTCGGTTTCGCGGCAAACATCGCCCCGCCGTCGGCGATAAACGCGATGTAAAACGCGACGATGCAAGAAACGGCAATCGTCCCGCACGCGACCACACCGCTGAACAGTTCGTTCCGCAACTTACCGCCAATCAGCCAGTTAATTACCGCACCAAGCAGCGGGGCAAAAATTATTATGCTTAATAAATTATTTTCGGTCATTTCAAAATTGTCTAACTAATTCTCTTTGGATTAGGAATTTGTATTTTTTCAGATGCCTTCGGAAAAAAACGCTTAAACTTCTCTTGGGTTAAGCCATCAATAAATGTCCAATAGTCACCGCCTAGATTTGAGTTAGCAAACAATGGCATCTCACTAATTGTTTTTCCGCTTGGAGAATTGTTTTCAACAATGATTGTGATTATTGAGTAATATTCTCCATCAATTTTTTCAACCTTGCCAATCTCGCTAATTGAAATTTTCGTTATCTTATAACCATCAGCTTCATATTTTTCAGCATCTTTTTTAACAAATTCAATCGCTTTCTCTCTTGATCCGTATTTCGCAGCATAAGCCGCCGAAATACTTCGGTGGGTTAAGTTAAATACTTTCTCATGGTCGTTAACTACAACTGCATCACAAAATTCCTGTGCCTGTTTCCTTAGATTCGGATATTCTTTGGAATCCTCAATTTTCGAACTAGCGCTTATTTTAGGTTGTGATTTATTTTCAGAATTCGGGACATTCGACTGCCCGCACGCTAATTGAGTGCAGGCGAGTATCGTCAAAATTACAAATTTGAAAAATAAATTTCGCATCTCAAAAAATCAAATCCTTGTCTTCATCTTCAAACTGAATATCTTGGCTTTCAATCTCAAACCAATTTTCCTTTTCTCTATTTTTCTAACCCAAGCCCGACATTTGTAAGCCAACTTTGTACATCGTCAAGATTGTTGAAATCAAAAATTGAAACAGCTAAATCTTCGGTTTGTTCAAGTGATAATTGCCGCAAGCGTGTTTCCAGCGGCTCGCCAATATCGCCGAATCTCTTGATCAGTTGTCGGGCAACAAGTTTAGCCGATTCATCTTTTTGACCTTGCTGTAAGCCTTGTTGTAAGCCTTGTTGCAATCCTTGTTGTCGTCCTTCCGATAAACCTTGTTCAATAAGTTCTTGGTAATACGGAGATTCTTTAATTAAATCGATCATAGTCCACCTCAAAATGTCATTGGCTTTGTCGCCTAAAACCAGTTTGGCGAAAATTCTCAAAGCTACTTCTAAATCGCCGAGTTTGGTTGAGCCTTGCAAATCTTCATCTAATTCTAACTGCATTTGGGCTTTTTGCAATAATTTTACATCTTTTCCGCCCTTCATTGTCGGAATAAACGGAATTAGTGCAGAAAGGTTTTTTGCCAAAATATCTTCGGCGTTGACTTCCCATAAATTGATGACGCGATAATCTTGCAATGCTCTGATGCCGAGAAACTCCGATTCATATTTGTTTGAAATT
>JANPBM010000049.1:0-83980 GCA_031430435.1 Acidobacteriota bacterium | reverse complement strand
AGTCTCAGTTTGTCTCACAGACTCATCTCTTCCAACAATTATCAAGCGTCCAAGATAATCGTTAAGTAGTCAACTTTCAACATACAAGTTTGTTGTTGTCTCAAATAACATTCAAGCTAAAGTTTATCGACAAGCTGAAGCGTGTCGTACTTTCGCAAATCAATTTCTTTCAGGTACAAAGCCGAAGTTCGATTACTTTCAAAATTATCAGAAACAAAAAGCCCGCCGAATTTCGACAGGCTTTCTTTTTAATTGATGATCTGAGAAGGACTCGAACCTTCGACCCAATGGTTAAAAGCCATTTGCTCTACCGACTGAGCTATCAGACCAACTTCGTCGAAAAATTACTACCAACGAAACTTTAGATTGTAGAAAAAAGTTTTTGATAAATCAAGTCCGGAAACTATTTATTTTGTTTTAATTGAGCCGACCGAAAAAATCTTTTATTTCAGCCAATTTTCCATGACCGAATCTTTCACGACAATTGTTTGATTGCGTTCGGGTCCGGTGGAAACCAAACCGATTTCCACACCAATCGAATTTGAGAGAAAATCAACATATTCCCTTGCTTTTGTCGGCAAATCTTCGAGTTTTGTAATTCCCAAAGTCTCTGATTTCCAGCCTTCCAACGTTTCATAAATCGGCTCGATTTTTTCTAAATCTTGCGAAACGGACGGAAAAGTTTCGATTATTTCGCCGTGTAATTTATAGCCGACACAAACTTTTATTTCGTCCAACGCGTCTAAAACGTCTAATTTTGTCAACGCCAATGAATTAAATCCGTTGATTTCGGATGCGTATCTGGTCGCCACCGCATCGAACCAACCGCAACGCCTTGGTCGTTTTGTTACCGAACCGTATTCGTTGCCGCGTTTGCGAATCAAGTTCGCCATATCTTCTTCGGTGTCAAGCATTTCGGTCGGAAACGGACCTTCGCCGACACGGGTTGCGTATGTGCGGACGATGCCCAAAACGCCTGTAATCGAATGCGGCGGAATTCCCAACCCGACAGCCGCACCGCCGGCAGTTGGGTTCGACGATGTAACGTACGGATAAGTTCCGTGATCGACATCAAGCAAAGTGGCTTGAGCTCCTTCGAGCAAAAGTCGTTTGTTTGCTTTGATTTCCTTGCTCAAAAAGTGCGTGGTTTCGGTAACGAACGGTCGTAATCTTTCCGCCAACGCCGAGATTTCCGCGAAAATTTCATCACTTCGCAAAGGTTCGCGTCCGTATAAAACTATTGTTCGATTTGCTTCGGCAAGATTTCGTTCGATTCGATGTTTCAAAACTTCCGGTACAAGCGCGTCCGCGACACGGATTCCGCGTCTGCCGATTTTATCTTCGTAACACGGACCGATTCCGCGAAGTGTCGTGCCGATTTTTTCGTTGCCCAAACGTTCTTCCGTCGTGTGATCCAACGCCCGATGATACGGCATAATTAAATGCGCGCGGCTCGAAACTTTCAAGCGTTCGGGCGTGATTGAAATGCCCAAACCAATCATTTGGTCAACTTCTTCAAAAAACGCTTTCGGATCAATCACCATTCCGTTTCCGAGAATGCAAGTTTTGTCTTCGTGAATAATTCCCGACGGTAAAAGCCTTAAAACAAAGGCTTTATCGCCAACGTAAACCGAGTGTCCGGCGTTGTGTCCGCCTTGATAACGGGCAACCAAATCGAATTTGTCTGCCAATAAATCAACAACTTTTCCCTTTCCTTCGTCGCCCCATTGCGAACCGATGATTACAATTACCATAAATATTATTGTTCGATTAAAAATGTTCTGATTAAATTCCCTTCCGCCGCTTCAACTTCCGCAAGTATTTTCGATATTTTCAGATTAAACGGCGGTTTGTCCAAATAAACGCCCGAATTAAAGTGCAGACGAATCTGCGGACCGTGCGGAATATCGAGATTCGGAACGATATTTTCACGCGGCGGCGGTTGATATTCGGTGATGATTAGATACTTGAAATCTTTGCAGTTACGCAGAACTTTGCCGATTTCATCGTTTGAAAGATGCTGCAAAACTTCCCGAATCAAGCAAACTTCGCCTTTCGGCAATTCGTCTTCGGCGATGTTCAAACATTGAAAACTTATGCGTTCGGTCGCTTTTATTTTGTTCAAATGTTCGACCAATTTCGGCACAACATCAACGCCGACATAGTTTAAATCGTTTGAAACAAATTGCGAACCGACGCGAAAATCTCCGCAACCCAGATCAACTGCCGATTCTATATTATTTTCCGACAAAAACTTTCTAATCGTGGCGATATATGTTTCCGCGTATTTCCCTTCGGAACCTGTGCCGGAATAAAATTCGCCTTTTTCGCCGCCCCACAGATTTTTTTCGTAAATCTCGCTGAAAGTTTCCGCCGCAGTTTTACTTGCGAATTCGCTTTGCTGTTTTTCGGCAACTTTCCGCCGCCAACGATTCAAAACGGACGAAGGAATAAGTTTTTTTACAGTTTCTTTGAGCAAGCAATTTTCTCCTGTTCTTTCCAATCTTTTGCCAACAGCGAATAAATTATCCGGTCAACAAAGTGATCGTACAGCCATTCGGATTCGCGGAAAACACCGTCTTCGGTAAAGCCTAATTTTTCGGGAACAGCACGGCTTCTTTTATTTTCAACCGCGCATTTTATCTCGATTCGATTAAAGCCCAAATCATCAAAAGCGTATTCTATCAAGGCTTTGCACGATCTTGAAACAATGCCTTTCCCTTCGTATTCAGCCGACAGCCAATATCCGATTTCAGTTGTTCTGTTTTGAAAATCAAACTTATTAAGCCCGATTCCGCCCACAATTTTTTTGTTATAGCGAATTAAAAGCCACAAATACCTCGAATCTCTAGCCGCGTTAAAACTGTCTTCGTAAGTACTGCGGGTTGATTCAATATTATATCCGTCGGGCAACCAAGGCACCCATTTACGCAGGTGATCGTAGTTTTCCATGATAACAGGATAAACTTCTTCGGCATAAAATCCTTGCGGAACGTGCAATTTTATTTCATCGTCAACTTTGTAGCTAAAAAACATAAATTATTCTTTTAAGTAATATCAAATTAAACACAATTCGGTTTCTTTCGGTGTCGGGATTTTATCAATTTTAATTATTTCGATAAAGCCGAAAAGTTTTACCGTCGCCTTTGACACCGACAATTTGAAAGTATATTTCATTTTCCGGATTATTGGTTGCCGGAAAATGAACATCATATTTCACTCAGTTCTCCAAATTGTTTTCCGGTTCAGTCGTTCAAAGTCTTCAAATAAAGTTCCACATATTTTCTCGCCGCATTTTCCCACGAATTATCGACTTGCATTCCGTTTCGCTGAATCTTTCGGCGTGTTTCCGTGTCTGCGTAAGCAAATAAGGCTTCGTAAATACTTTCGAGCAATTTATCGGCTTGAAATTCTTTGAACTTAAAGCCGTTGCCCGTGCCGTAAACCGCGTTGAAATTTTCGACCGTATCGTCCAATCCGCCGACTGCCCGAACAATCGGAATTGTGCCGTAACGCAGTGAATACATTTGATTCAGCCCGCACGGTTCAAACAAACTCGGCATCACAAACATATCGGCTCCGGCTTCGATCAAGTGTGCCAAATCCTCGTTGTAACCGCGATAAAAACCGACTCGATTTGGTGCAAAGTTTCGCCAGCTTTGGAAAAAATCTTCGTACTGACTTTCGCCCGAACCGAGCGAGATAAAAAATGCTCCGCTTGCCGTAATTTCGCCCGCAATTTGTCTGATTAAATCAATGCCTTTTTGCGATGTAAGTCGTGTAACCGACGCAATTATCGGACGATCTAATTCTTCGGGCAAGTCGAATCGTTGCAAAAGTTGACGTTTGCATTCGCGTTTGCCGTCGAGATTATCGATACTGAAATGTGCGGGCAAAACTTTGTCGGTGGCAGGATTCCATTCGTCGTAATCAACGCCGTTTGTAATTCCGATGAGCGAATGACTGCGTTCACGCAACAGCCAATCTAAACCGTAACCGTTTTCGCTCGATTGAATTTCGTAAGAATATCGGCGTGAAACGGTCGAAAGCATGTCTGAAACGCTGAGTCCTGCCTTTAAAGAGTTTGCGTGTCCGTTTGACGAAAAGGCGCTGCGTGATAATTCGTCGCCAAAACCCATTTCCCAAAGTTCGTTTGAACTGAAAGCACCTTGATACGCAAGATTATGAATCGAAAAAACCGTTCGAGTGTTTCGCCAAAACGAATCCCAACGACGTGAATTTGCGACCTCAACCGCAGCGAATCCGCAATGCCAATCGTTCAAATGAACAATATCGACAGGCTTATCCAATCGCCGAAGCAACGCCAACGCCGCTCGACAAAAGAACGCGAAACGCTCGTAATCTTCGTAAAATCCGTAAATTGAACTGCGATGAAAAAATTCGGGAGCGTCAATCAAAAAGGTTGGCGACCCGTTTGCTTCGCTGTAAAAAGCCTTTGCACAATACATCGTACCACGCCAATTTATCCATAAATCATCAAACGCAACGTGCCACAAATGGTCACCTTTTGTTTGCAGATAACACGGCGTTATCAATACAGAATCAACGCCGACTTGCTTTAACGCCTTCGGCAACGCTCCGGCAACATCGGCTAATCCGCCGGTTTTTGAATATGGAACTGCTTCAGACGATAAAACGGCTACACGCATTATTTTTTACCTTTTTCGATACATTTTTTGACGCTATTAAGTTTAGCAAGACTTTTACTTATTCGTCTATTTTGACATTCTGAAATATTCTGCCTGTAAAACCTGTTCAAACTCCGGCTTACCGGTTTTTGAACAAGCCTGATTGATATTTTAACTAGCTTTATCGAGTCCCAAACTAAATTTATCTGTTTTTTAACTTGCTTTGCTTAGTTCCGAACTCGCTTTTCCTGTATTTTAACTTGCTTCGCTTAGTTCCGAACTCGCTTTATCCGTATTTTAACTCGCCTTGCCTATGTTTTAACTCGCTTTCTTAAGTTATTTAATCGGTTGAGCCTTATTGTTGCTCGGTTTTTGTGTTTCATAAAACATTTTTTTAAGAAATGTACCGCAAATTCTCATCATTTTTCTATGCACACATTGAAGTTGAGTGAAAAACATATTATTTTTAACTTAGGTCAAATCCAAACAACGAGGAATAAAATCACTTGAAACCAACTGATATATCAAATCCCGAATATTTCCACAAAGTTGTGGACTGCCAACACGCTTGCCCCGCACATACGCCTGTGCCTGAATACATTCGCTTGATTGCCGAGGGAAAATACACGGAAGCCTATATGATTAACTGGGATTCCAACGTTTTCCCCGGCATTTTAGGCAGAACGTGCGACCGTCCGTGCGAACCTGCGTGCCGTCGCGGTCGGGTAGAAGAAGCACCCGTCGCAATTTGCCGTTTGAAACGCGTGGCGGCAGACAATAAAGGCGATGTGAAATCGTTGATGCCGCAAGGTCCATTTAAACCGAACGGAAAGAAAATCGCGTTGATTGGTGCCGGACCTGCTTCGCTTACGGTGGCGAGAGATTTAGCTCCGCTCGGTTATGAAATTCATTTATTCGACGAACAAATTAAAGGCGGCGGATTTATGGTCAGCCAAATTCCTTCGTTTCGTTTGCCTGTAACTGTTCTCGATGAAGAAGTTAATTACATTTTAGATTTGGGAATCCACACGCATTTCAAACATTACGTTTCAAGCTTAAAGGAAGTTTTGGAAAAAGATTACGATGCAATTTTTGTCGGCACAGGCGCGCCGCGTGGAAAAGATTTACCGAAAATGGAAGGTCGTTGGGAAGCGAAAGAAAATATTCACATCGGAATTAATTGGCTTTCGAGCGTCGCGTTTGAACACACGGCAAAAGTCGGGAAAAAAGTTTTGGTAATCGGCGGCGGAAATACGGCGATGGATTGTTGCCGGACTTCACGCAGAATCGGCGGCGATGATGTCAAGGTTGTTGTGCGGTCGCCTTTTGCCGATATGAAAGCCTCGCCGTGGGAAAAAGAAGACGCACAGCACGAAGATATTCCGATTATCGATAATCACACACCGAAATCTTTTGTGGTGGAAAACGGCAAACTGAAAGGAATGACGTTTGAAAAGGTTGAGCCGAAATACGACGAAAACGGCAGACGCAAACTCGTCCCAACAGGCGAACCCGACGTTTTCTTTGAAGCCGACGACGTAATTTTGGCAATCGGACAAGACAACGCATTCCCTTGGATTGAACGCGACATCGGCGTAGAATTCGGCGAATGGGAAATGCCGATTGTCGATAAAACCACGTTTCAATCGACACATCCGAAAGTATTTTTCGGCGGCGATGCGGCGTTCGGACCTGAAAATGTAATTACCGCCGTTGCTCACGGACATCAAGCGGCGGTTTCAATCGATTTACTGTGCAAAGATGAACCGATTACGAATCGTTTATCGCCGTATGTCAATTTAATCAGCCAAAAAATGGGCATCCACGAATGGGCGTTCGACAGCGAAGTCGCACCCGATTTGCGATATGTTGTGCCGCAAGCCGATAAATCCATCACGCTCAAAGACCGCAAAAAAGAAGTCGAACTCGGCTTCGATCCGCTGGCAGGATTCAAAGAAGCTCAACGTTGCTTAAACTGCGATGTCCAAACGGTTTTCACGGAAACAAAATGTATCGAATGCGATGCTTGCGTGGATGTTTGCCCGACCGCTTGCATCACGTTTACAGGTAACGAAGAAACGGAAAAAGACTTGCGTGCGAAATTGAAAGTCCCGGCGTTGAATATGTCGCAAGACCTATATGTTTCCGATGTTTTGCCGACAACCCGCGTGATGGTCAAAGACGAAGACGTTTGTCTGCATTGCGGTTTATGTGCGGAACGTTGCCCAACGGCAGCGTGGGATATGCAAAAGTTTTTTTACAATGTAACGAAAACTTATACCGGTTGTGGGAAATAAATATAATTTAGCGAAAGAAATTATTAGCCGCACTTTTAAAGATGCTAAATTAGTATCTCAATCGTCAGATTTGTGGCAAGGTAATTTTTCTTTGCCTGACGAACTTGCCGAATATTACAGAGATTTAGGTGTTTTTGACCTTAACATCGAAGGTTACGGCAATCCATTCTTTCTGCCTAGATTAGAGAAACTTTGGAGCTACCAAAGCGGCTATCGTTTTCACGGAATAACTAACGAACCATTGGAAGGTTGGGACGATGATTGGATTGTTATCGCGGATGCGGGTGCTGACCCGTTAATTTTTTCGCGTAAAAGCGGAAGCATTTTATTTGATTATCATGGTCAAGGAAGATGGAATCCAAGCCAATTATTTTCGGACCTATCTTCGATGGTAACTTCTTTATTAGTTTTAGGTAAAATTGTAGTCAATGCAGGTGAAGAATTTACGAATGAAAACAGTGATATTAACGAGAGTTACATAATTTCAGCGAAGGAACAGTTAGGAAAAGTTCTGAATTCTAAAATCGATGCGGAGACTTTACTTGATACGTTTGGATGGTCATATTGAGAATTTTTAAATGGAAG
The DNA here is from genome assembly GCA_031430435.1 of Acidobacteriota bacterium. GTDB lineage: Bacteria > Acidobacteriota > Blastocatellia > Pyrinomonadales > Pyrinomonadaceae > JANNVK01. Next base: position 76,449 of record JANPBM010000049.1, on the reverse strand, counting down.
ATCTAAAAATAAACGATTTTGTAATCAGATTTGCCAATGTCAACGGCACAGGTTCGGCGAGTGCGAATGCACTTTTTACCAAGGCGATTTTCCGCATGGGAATTCCCGTTACGCCGAAGAATATCTTTCCGTCGAACATTCAAGGTTTGCCGACGTGGTATGAAGTCCGCGTCAGCGAAAAAGGCTATCTCGGCAGACGTGAAGGCGTTGATTTTGTCGTCTGCGTTAATCCGCAAAGTATGCTGAAAGATGTGCAGAGCGTGAAAAAAGGCGGATATTTTCTTTACGACAGTTCAAAACCATTGCATTCGCAATACATCCGCGATGACATCAATTATCTCGGCATTCCGCTGATGACGCTCGCAAACAACGCGTTTACAGATGCAAGGCAACGTCAGCTTTTCAAAAATATCATCTACATCGGTGCGTTAATCGCACTTTTTGATATTGAATTTGAAGTTTTGGAAGGCTTGCTCGGCGATCAGTTCAAAGGCAAAGAACGTCTGATTGAACCGAACATCAAAGCGTTGAAAATGGGCGTTGATTACGTTAAAGAAAACTTTGAATATCCGCTTGATATTCGCGTTGAACGGCGTGATTTAATCGGCGAGAAAATTTTAATCGGCGGAAATACGGCGTGCGGTTTGGGTGCGGTTTATGGCGGTGCGACCGTTGCCGCGTGGTATCCGATTACGCCTTCAACTTCTGTGGTTGATTATTTTACCAAATACGCCGAAAAGTTGCGGATCGATAAAGAAACAGGCAAAAAGAATTTTGCGATTGTTCAAGCCGAAGACGAACTTGCGGCAATCGGAATGGTCATCGGTGCGAATTGGAACGGTGCCAGATCGTTTACGGCAACCAGCGGTCCCGGCGTTTCGTTGATGAACGAATTTTTAGGACTCGCATATTTCGCCGAAATTCCGACCGTTTTAATTGACGTTCAACGAACCGGACCTTCGACCGGAATGCCTACCAGAACTCAACAATCCGACATTCTCGAAGCCGCATATGCCGCTCACGGCGACACGAAACACGTCCTTTTATTTCCTGCGTCGCCGAAAGAATGTTTTGAAATGACGGCGGATTCTTTCGATTTAGCGGAACGCTTGCAAACGCCGATTATTTTGATGACCGATCTCGATTTGGGAATGAACGACCATATTTCCGCACCGCTTGTTTGGGACGATTCGCGTCAATACGACCGCGGAAAAGTGTTGTCGGCAGACGAACTCGAAAAAATTGAACGCTACGGACGATATCTGGACACCGATAACGACGGCATTCCGTATCGGACAATTCCCGCGACGCATCCGACCAAAGGTGCGAACGTTACCCGCGGAAGTTCGCGTGACGAATACGCCGTTTACACCGAAGATAGTGCAACGTATCAGCGAAATATGGATCGCTTGGTGAAAAAGTTCGAGACGGCAAAAGAACTTGTTCCGCAGCCCGAATTTTATCAAGAAAAAAATCAATCCGTTTTCGGCGTAATCTTTTTCGGCACATCAACTTACGCGGCAGAAGAAGCGGTCGAATTATTGAAAAACGAAGGAATCACGCTCGATGCAATGCGTCCGAAAGCGTTCCCGTTTGGTAAGGAATTTGAAGATTTTGTCGCCACACACAAAAAAGTTTTTGTCATCGAACAAAACCGTGACGCACAGTTTAAGTCTTTGATGATGATTGAGTTAGGCGTTAATGCCGACAAACTTATTTCTGTGTTGAATTACGACGGAATGCCGATCACGGCGGATAATATTTTGAAGCAAATCAAGGGAAATTTAGCGTAAACGCTGAGAGAAATCGTGCTAAAATAGAGGCGGAAGTTTTAAATTTTATGTTTATTGATGATTTTATATGGCTTCCGAGCATTCTTGATAAAGTGGAAGTGAAGCATCAAGTTTCGCAAGACGAAGCCGAAGAAATTTTCTTTAACAAACCTAGATTTCGTTTTGTCGAATCAGGGCATCAAAAAGGCGAAGACGTTTATGCGGCAAGCGGACAAACTGATGCAGGGCGGTATTTAATCGCATTTTTTATTTACAAATCGTCCAACACTGCTCTAATTTTGAGTGTTCGTGATATGGACAGAAAGGAACGCAAGCGTTATGAGCGAAAATAAAAATAGAAAAACAACAAATGTTTCAAATTCGCAGACATTAGAAGAAATCGGCGAGTTTTGGGACACACATAGTTTAGACGACCATTGGGACGAAACCCGAGAAGTGGAATTTGAGGTTAGAGCAAAACAAAGGCGGCGTGTAACTCTTGAGCCGCAAGTTTATAAAAATTTGGAAATTGAAGCCCGTATTCGCGGAGTCGTGCCTGAAACTTTGATAAATTTGTGGTTAGCTGAAAAATTGCAAACTTCAAAGTAGATGCTATGAAAGCTGAATATGATTTTTCAAAAGGCATCAGAGGTAAGTTTTATTATCCGAATGCCGAACTTAATTTACCGATTTATCTTGAACCTGAGATTGCCGAGTTTGTGCAAAAACTCGCAACGGAAAAGGACGTTGACCGAAGCCGAATTGTTAATATGCTTTTGAAAAAAGATATGGAAATTATTGAGATCTAGTTTTCTGGTTTGAATTACAATCGAATGCCGATAATGACAAATGTATGAGAGAAGAAACGCCAATTGAAACAGAAACTTTGCCGGAACAAGTAAAGAGGTATATGACTTTTATCCAAACACATGAAAAGTATGAATTCGTTTCTGAATTTTTCTACCAAGTAACCTGGCTTGATTTGCCTATGCAAAATCAAACTCTTTCATTTTTTGTTCTTGAGTTTCGTGATGGCTTCAAATCTGCTCTTACTTGGGAAGACGATGATTGCAAATGGGGTGTTGGCGGCTGGGTTCAAGTAGCTCACGAGGATGCTGACATAACCTGTTCGCCATCTGTGATAACCGAAGATTATTTTAGGAGTGGTCGTCCAGCGAATACATTTATGGAAGCATTACAAATTCTAAATGCAACTAAAAACTAAAAAAAGCTTGTTTCATTAAACTATGTCATATTTACGTTCTAAATTTCGCCATCCGAACCTACCCAAAAACGATTTGGGTTACACGGTTGATTGAACTTGAGAAACCTCGTCTCAACCAAAAACTTTATGTTAAAATCCAATGTTATGGAAACAATGACTCTGACAATTAATTTGCCGAAAGAACTTCGAGCCGCTTTGGAATATAGGGCGAAAACGAACAAAAAAGGTTTGGCTGAATATGTTGAAACAATGATTGCCGCCCAAATTAAACGCCCGACATTCCGCGAACTTTTTGCCGATGTCCGCGAAAATATCGCAATCGGCGATGAAGATTTGGAAAAAGAAATTGATGCCGCGATTGCCGAATCCCGCGAAGCAAAACGTAAAAAGTGAGTGAAATTCCTGTGACAGTTTTTGATTGCGGCGTTTTTCTGCAAGGTTTAATGTCAAAATCAGGTCCGGCGGCGGCTTGTGTTGAGTTGATTGAACAAGAGCGGATTCGCCTTGTTATGAGCGAAGCGGTTTTGACGGAAATTAAAGATGTGCTTTCGCGTCCTTATCTTCGGGAACGCTATCCGAATTTAACCGATGAAAAAGTTGAAAACCTGATTGACTTAATTTTGGAAAAAGCCGAATTTGTTGAAAATGTGCCGTTGCATTTCAGTTATTCACGCGATGCGAACGATGAGCCGTATCTTAACCTTGCTATCGAAACCGACGCAGTTTTTCTGGTCAGCCGAGATAAAGATTTACTTGATTTGATGACCGATTTCACCGATGAAGCAAAAGAATTCCGTCGTTCTTATCGCCGCATCAAAATATTAAATCCGACTGACTTTTTGAATGAAATGCAAGTGATAACAATCAATTAACCATTTACAATTAACCATTAACCATTAACCATTATTTTATGTCATATTTACGTTCTAAATTTCGTCATCCGAACCTGCCCAAAAACGATTTGGGTTACACGGTTGATTACTATGAAGGTTCGCTTTCGACGCTTTGTGCGGGTTGCGGACACGATTCCATTTCCGCCGCGATTGCCGAAGCGTGTTTTCAGATGAACATCGAACCGCACAAGGTCGCCAAGATGTCGGGCATCGGTTGTTCATCTAAAACCCCGGCTTATTTTTTGTCGAATTCGCACGGATTTAACAGCGTTCACGGTCGAATGCCGTCGGTTGCGACAGGTGCGAATCTGGCGAATAAAGACCTGCTTTATCTCGGCGTTTCGGGCGATGGCGATACGGCTTCGATCGGAATGGGACAGTTTGTTCACGTCGTCCGCCGGAACCTGAATATGGTTTATATGGTTATGAACAACGGCTGTTACGGTTTGACGAAAGGGCAGGATTCTGCAACCGCAGACGCAGGTTCAAAGAACAAAACCGGACATATTAACGAATTTGAATCAATAGATTTGGCGAGTTTGGCGATTGAACTTGGTGCAACTTTTGTCGCCCAAAGTTTTTCGGGCGATAAAGATCAGCTTATTCCTATTATCAAAGCCGCCATGTCGCATCAAGGTTTCGCCTTTATCAACGTTATTTCGCCGTGCGTTACTTTTAACAACAATGTCGGTTCGACCAAATCGTATGATTACGTCCGCGAACATGTTGAAATGACCGCCGCAATGGATTTTGTCCCGATTATGAAAACGATCAAGACGGAATACGAAGCCGGAAGTATTGAAAGTATTGCGATGCACGACGGTTCGCTTATAAATCTCAGAAAACTTGAAAAAGATTGGAATCCGAGCGACAAAATGTCTGCTATGAACGCGGTGCAGAAAGCGAAATCGAAAGGCGAAATCTTGACAGGTTTACTCTATATGAACACCGAAGGACGCGAACTGCACGAACTTTTAGACACCAGCGAAACGCCGTTAAATGCGTTGCCGCAAGATGTTTTATGCCCCGGAAATGAGGTACTGCAAGGTTTGAATGCCGGTTTTCGGTAAACTTGAAAAACTTAGATTTGAGGCAAAAAAAAGACCAATCTTGCGATTGCCCCCTTTTTCTATATTCAGTTGTAATTTTTGTTGCAATCAAACCGCTTCGGGTTATCAGTTGTTATTGTTTACCGCAAATTATATTTTGCCTTTTGTCAATAACCTCGCTTTTTGATTGAACGGGTTGTTGGATAAAAAAACTTAATATGTAGCTACCAAAATTTATTTCTTGAAACAAACTTAATGATTACCTTACTCCAAGATGTGTCATAGTTAAAGGAACATTTGGAAACATAGTTTTGAACTGTTCACCGACTACAAAACAAGATAAACAAGGAGGTCGTTCAGTAGTAATGTTCAAGTTACCCACTACATCAGGATAAGTATTAATAGTTCTAAATTCAGTCCTCATGAGTCCAAATTGGTCAGGAATCCTAACCCTTATACTAACCGGCACAACTCTACCTGTGGCATTTCTGTTAGCAAAGTCTTCCATGATTACTGTCTCAGTATCTTTATTTCTGGGATGACCTGAAGGGTTAGTTCTTGGAGGACCACCTGAGGGGTTAGGTTTTCCTTCAAAAAATTCTATTCCCGGCAGAGCCGAACCACCTGCAATAGAAGGAATGAAATAGGTTCTTTCAGGAAGTTTTACAGTTGTTTCTAGTGAATTTTGTCCGCTTACAGCAACAGCTTTGCGAGTTGACTGTCCACCAACAGTCTCTTCACTTATTGCTAAATTTCTGCCTAAACTGCTATTAGAATATGGATTTTGAAAGACAAGTTCACGAGCGACTTTGACTTGATTAGAAAGATTTAGTCGGGACGCATTCGGAATTTCCATTATTGTTGGTGAACTTGTTGCTCCTCGCCAGCTTTTGAACAAGATACTCGCTGATGGCAAAATTTCTTGTAGTTGTCCTCCAAATAAAGCGATTGATCCTTTTTGGTAACCCGCTAAAAATTCAGGACTTACCCCTTCTGGGGGCGGTAACAAATATTTAACTGTAGGGTCTCTCTGTGCAGCTAACAGAGCAAACTTGTAACCGGAATCTTCATCTTGCGGCACGTATATAACACCTCTATCATTTACATGGAAAAATCTTTCTGCATCATTTAATACATCTCCCTTCATACCTCTTAATTCTAGGGCATCTCTTCTTCCTGATGAACTTGTAATTACTGACCCATCACCAACTGGTAATCTCGATGGCAAAGAATTAAATTGTTCAATAATACTATTTACTTTCTCAAACTTATACATACGGACAAGCTCATATATGCTACGGTAACCTGCCTCTTTGGCAAGCCTGTTTGCTAACTGTACTTTTGAGTCAGTACTTCTGTATCTACTTGTATCTGCGTAGTCAAGCAAAGTATAAAAGCTAATATTGTTGCCTAATTTTTTTCTGATTGACTCAAGCGTATTCTCATTTCTTGATGTAGGAATTCCTGTAACAATATTCAACCCTCTAAGATTGCTAGGATTCCCGGAAATTAAAACAGGATTATTCCGATTGTCCAAGGCACTACTGAGTTGATTTACCCAAGATGTTGTATTTCTATTACCATTAGCAGCTATAGAATTAGACAAATTTCTGTTGTCGCTGAGTAAATTCAGCGTTTGATTGACATAATTCTGAACTCCGACAGTATCGGTTATTCCTCTTCTGTTCGCGTTTTGAACGGCTAATTGAAGAGCGGCGTTTTGACGGTCGTTCATTCTGCCGTAAATTTGCTCGTATGCTTGTTGCACTCTGTCAACAGGTGCGGTTCCGGGTAACGGTTCATTAAGACTAATCATCAATTGGTCATTCTGCGTATCTCGATTATTTGATGACGCTTGCTGTCTTTGATTTGCTGCTCTTGAATCTTGATAAACCGAGCCTGCCAAGTTACCTAACGCGATTGCTCCGTTCCAGCCGTCTCCTCTGGCGAAACTGCTGACTGCCGATGCTCCTTGCGAAATGTATCCGGCTGCTCTGCCGATTGCCCCGCCTGCCCAACTTGATACTGTCCCTGCAACCGTAGAGATTGCATCCCACGCACTTCCGAGTCCGTTTTTGGCTACATTTACCACCGTGCCGATTGTGTTAATTCCTTTTGTAATCGTGTTTGCCAGACTTCCGCCAAACGCTCCCGCAGCACTTCCGAGTACGCCCAGCCAGTTTTTGTTTTTGACCGCGTCAACTACTCCGACAACCGCATTTGCAATTCGTAAACCTAAGGCAATCGGTTGCAGTCCGGGAATAAACATTGTCGCAATCGACAAAACTTGCAACGCTTTTTTGAAGAAACTTCCTATCTTCGCAAAAAATCCCTGCGGTTTTTTCTTCTTGCGTTTGATGTCCTTGATGCTTCCGTCTGCATTCAATGTGATATTGAACGAAATCTTTTTGTTGATTTTTATCTTTTTCGAGGCTTCTTGTCCCGGATTCGCTGCCTGCCATTCTCTCAGTTCTTGAATTGCTTTATCGACCGCAATTGCTTCTGCTCCGTTCTTCGCTTTATAATCACTGAAATTTACTACCTCCGCATCCCCGTTCGCACGCAACGCGACTAGTTTATTCATTCCGTTGTATTCCAACGCTTTGACTAAATCTCCCGTTGCTCCGCCTGCTCTTTGTTCTTGTAATTTGTTTATCGAGGCTTCGATGACAACACTTTGAAACTTTTCATCCAATTTCGGCGGTGATTTTAAGAACGCTCCGGCTGAAAATGATTTGCCTTTTTTCGGTGCCGACATTTGCACTTCGGATTTATACGAATTTCCTTCTTTATCGACCGCAAGTAAGAACTGTTTTCCTCCGACCGTAACTTCTTTTAGCGCCGCTTCGGCTTTCCCTGTTTGCTCTTGGGTAAATTTCGCCGATTCCGATTGCAGTATTAATTCTTTTGCTTTTTCGCTTAAAACAATTTGAGTTTGAACAGGTCCTTTTGGTCCCGGACGGCTTGATTTGCCGACATCCTGCATTGTCAAATTACCGTCTTTATCTAGTCCGACAAACTTTTCTTTGCCGTTTTCGCCTTTGATTGTTTGATAAACTGCCGTTTTTGCTCCGCCCTGTTGAGCCTGTTGAACTTTAAGATTATCAACTGCCGCTTTGACTGATTGACGTGAAAACGCAGGTTGTTCGCCATCATTTCGATTAAGACTATTAATAAATCCGTCTACTGTCGCTGCCGTGACACTGACGGTTCCGGTTTTTTTCTCAACGGTTACGCCCGCCGAAAAATTATCCGAAAAACCGACTCCGCCGCTGCTTACGTCTCCTATTCTTCCCATACTCGTTTCTCCTCAGTTTTATTGATTCAGACAAATACTTTAAGCGGAACGAGATTACTGAAATCGTTCTTTTTATTTTTATTTGTATTCAGTAAAATTTTCGAACAAAGACAGAAATAGTTTCTGTAAAACTTACAAAAACACGCAAGATTTTATATTTCGTGACAAATTTTATATTTCAGAAGGTTTCGGGAAAGTTGCAGTTCGGGAGTTTTTATTTGAAGGTCTAAATTACATAATCATCCATTCTTTAGCGTAAACATCGGCTTCTTTGTATCTGCCTTGAGATTTTAGTAAACGCACCAAATCTTTCGCAGGTTCAGAAAGACTTTTGGTCATAATTACATATTTTATTTCGTTTTCGGATAAGTCTAAATCTAAGTCTTCACGGAATCCGTCTAAAATTTCAACAGCTTTGATAAAAGCAGTCTCGGCTTGTTTTAGTATTTTATGTTTATTGAATTGTTTGGTCGGATAATATAAAACCAATATCTTTCCTAAAGTCCAAAAGATACGCCAACTCTCGCCAAATTCGATATTTTTCACCGATTCTTCCGACTGTCCGATGTACTTTAACGCTTGCTCATAATCATTTTGTTTGGCAGATGCCCACGCCAATTCGATCAAGGAAAGTATTTCGCCGCGAAAAATGCCTGATTCGGTGGCAATTTGAAAAGATTCACGGGCAAATTTTTGGGCTTCAATAATTTTATTTTCGTCAAAATGTATTCTTGCCATTTCAATTAAAACAAATGATACGTCTTCTTTATCACCGAGTTTTTTAGACGATTTTAAGGCTCGTTTCAAATATCTTTTTACGATTGTGTTTCTTTTCAAACCTCTTTCCGCCATCCCTAAATACAATAAAAACTCTCCTTCACCTTGCGGATACTTGCCTTCGCGAAAATCGTCTTTTACAAATTCAAGAACTTCTTTGGCTTTTTGATAACAACCTTGCCCGATTAACGCTTGACTGATAACAATGTGCGAGTCAAAAAGTGCCATCAGCATTTTTGTTTTATCATAATTATTTTTTTGCAGTTCCGCGTATTCTATTGCTTCTTCAAAGTTTCCGCTGTAAACAGATAATCTGCCCATGACGGAAAGGCTGTATGTTTGCAAAGTCAGATTTGCCGAGCCTTCGGCGTAGACAATATTTTTTTTCGCCAGTTTTCTAGCCACATCATTTTTGCCTATGTAAATATATGAATGAGCAAGAAGATTTCTCATTCGAGCGATTAAAAATGTTTCCGACTTTTCTGAACTTAATCGCTTTTCCAATAACTCGATTGTTTTTGTGTATTTGCCTAACCGAAGTAAACCAACCGCGATGGTGAATAAAGTTGAGTTCTGCCCGTCCGTATCACCCATTTCCTCAAATAACTTCAACGCTTCGTAACTTTTTTCGAGTAATTTTTCAAAGTTTGACTTAAACGATAAAGACCTTGCCGTTGAAAGTAATGAGTGTGCGTAATAAAGTTTATTTTGCTGATTTTTGGCAAACTCGATCAAGGCTTGCAATAACGGATAAACGTTGTTCAATTCTTGCGTCATTGTGTAGCAATCAATCAGCGTAAGCAATAATTGAAACTTTATTTCGGGTTTAATTTTGTTGCAAGGATAATTGACTTTCAAAAAGTTCAGAGCTTTTTCAAGGTACTCGATGCCGTCTTTGAACAAACTTCTTTGTTGGCAGCTCACCCCCGCTTGAAAATACCAATACCATAAATTCTCTGCGTCGTTTGCTTTTTCAAAATGATAGCAAACTTCTTTAAGCAGTAAAATATTTTGGTTCTCTTTATATTTTTCAACAAATTGAAAGGCAACTTTTTGATGTAAAACCCTTTTTTTTCGTAAATCGGCATTATTGTAAATAACTTGCTGTTGAACCATATGTCGAAATTCAAAATCGTTTGTCTGTCCGTCGGTTTTCAGCAAAAACCCGAATCTTGCGGCTTCGTTCAACAAACCAAAGACGGTTTCAGAATTGATTTCGATTATTTCGGATAATTCGTCGAGAAAAAAACCGGCTCGATAAATACCTGCGGCTTCCAAAATATTTGTTACCTCAGAACCAAGTAATTTTGATCTTGCCTGAATCATTCCGACCAATGAAGTCGGCATCGGAGTAACATCGGAACTCCGCCATTTCCAGCGTTTTTCGTCGTTTGCATCAAAAAATAAATTTTGCTTTGTCAGATGCCAGCGGATAATTTCGCTGAGAAAATACGGATTACCGCCGGCATTTGCCAACAGGAAATCAAAATCTTTTTTAGGAATTTGTGGAGCGACATTTTTATCGCCGAAAATTCGGACAATCAGCTCTTCAAAAGCGGTGTCATCCATTTTATCCAGAGTAAAACCTGCCGATTGAACTTTTTCTTGGTTCGACAACCAATTTTCGTAATCGGTAAACTCTGCGGTTTCGTTTGCCGTTCGCGCCAATGAAACTATTAAAATTTGCTCGTTTTTGGCAGTTTGAATTAAGCCTGCCAAAATCTCTAAATCGATGCCGTCGGCAAAATGAATGTCATCAAAGATTAAAACTAACGGTTTATATTTGCCGATAAAAGCAAATGATCTACAAATCAGACGAACCAAATTAGTATAGTCCACCGCAGATGCCGAGATATTTTTTGATTTGTTTAATTCAAAATCGAACTCGTCGGGCAGAAAAATACCGAAGGCTGACTCCAGTTTTTCTTTTAATAAACGGTAAGAATAATTTCGAGAACTATCTTCATTCAAGATATACCAGAGCATCTCAAAATATATTTCAAACGGCGTGTGCAGAGCAGAGTCGGAGAAATTAAATCGGGCTTTGAAAACGTTTGCGCCACGGTCTTTCAAAAGGCTTATAAATTCTCTTGAAAGCGAAGTTTTACCAATGCCTGTTTCACCTTTTATAAAGACAGCCGAACCTTCGCCGGTTTTAATCTTTTCATACTCTGCCAGCAATATGTTCAGTTCATTTTTGCGTCCGACAAACCGATTAAACCGCAAAGATGAATCGGGAGCAGTCAAAATTCCCGTATTTTTAATGTCATCATCGGCGTTTATATCGGCAATGACTTTGACTTCGGCATTAAAAAGATAGCCTTTGCCGTATTTATTCGTTATATAATCGATGCCTTGCGGGTTTTTACCTAAAATACTTCTAAGCGTTGAAATATTTACCAACAAGACGGATTTGTCCGTGTAATTGCTTCCCCAAACTTCAGAGATGATTGACTCTTTCGGAACTAAAACATTTGCATTTTTGACCAAATACAAAAGCAAGCCCAACGATTTTTCGGTAAGCTCGATAGATTTATTCGCTTGAAATAAAATTTTGCCGGCAGTATCCAAGCGAAATTCGTCGAATCTGTAATTTCCCCTGTCGTTTTTCATTGATTACCCGAATTATCGAAAACAAACGTCGATTTGCAAAACACTCTACTTAAAATACTCTTTCCAACGCTTGTCAACCAACGCTTTGATGTCATCGCGGACTTCAACAACTTTCGGATACCAAGGCTTCATTCTCGCGTCAATCACAATCGGGTTTTGATACGAAAGATGATGATTTTCGACCGTGATTTGTTTGGTTGAAATATCTGTCGCGGGATTAAACCGCGTCCAGGTTGCCCACAGAAATTTGTCGGCTGAATTTGCGAATTCGATTGAATCATGAATAACGACAACCTGCCAATCGTCAAACGCACCGCACTTTGCAATCCGTTCGCCCAAATCTTTATCCGATTCATAATCTGCCGCTTCGACGACCAAACAACCTTTGCAAAACGGTTCGGCTTGGTTGATAAAGTTCGGTAATTCGCCGCGAAATGAAACCGTCAATTCCCTTTTCGCATCGCCTAAGCCCATCAACACGGCTTTGCTGCCTTGGTTGATTTTGCCCGACGCATAATCGAGCGTATCAAACGAAGTTTTATTAAAAATAAAGAAATCTGTCCGCCAATCGACGCGAGCCAAGATATGCTCGAACAACGATTTAAAGTCGCGTAAGTCTTGCGGTTTGTCGGTTAAAAGTAAGAATTTGGTCAATGAAAGCTGACCTTCACCGAGTATTCTGAACGCCGAACCGAGAGCCTCGCGGGCGTAGCGTTCACGCACCACCGCCGCCGCCAACGAGTGAAAACCTGTTTCGCCGTAGCTCCACAAATCACGCACCGCAGGCATCACCAGCGGAAACAAAGGCGACAAAAGTTCTTGCAGATAATCGCCGATAAAATAATCTTCTTGGCGAGGTTTGCCAACCACAGTTGCCGGATAAATCGCATCTTTTCGATGAAAAACAGCTTCGGCTTGAAAAACGGGATAATCGTGAACGAGCGAATAATAACCGTAATGATCGCCGAACGGACCTTCGGGACGGCGAATATTGGGCGGCACGTTTCCGCAAATCGCAAACTCGGCTTCGGCAATCAGTCGGTGATGATTTTGCAAAGGATTTTCAGCCGTTTCAATCTTTCCGTCGGCTAAAAGCGACGCGAGCATCAATTCGGGAACGTCTTCGGGCAGAGGTGCAATCGCCGCCAAAATCATCGCGGGCGAACCGCCGAGTATTAGCGAAACAGGCAACGCTTTATTCATCTTTTCAGCTTCGTGATGATGAAAACCGCCGCCTTTGCCGATCTGCCAATGGATTCCCGTGGTCGTTTTATCATAACGCTGAATGCGGTACATTCCGAGGTTGTGTTTGCCGTTCGTCGGGCTTTCCGTATAGACAAGCGGAAGCGTAACAAAATGTCCGCCGTCTTCGTGCCACAGTTGCAGAAGCGGAATTTTCTCTAAATCAACCGTGCTTTGTCTCGCTTCCAAAACAGGTGCGTTTTTAACCTTTTTCGTGCCGAGTTTCAACGCCGTCAACGCCATATCGCGGTATTGCCAAAGTTCTTTCGGCTTCGGCGGCAACAGAATATCAATCATTGAAACCGCACGTTTGACGAACTCTTGCGGTTTTTTGCTGAAGGCAAGTTCGATACGTTTAATCGTCCCGAACATATTGGTAATGACGGGAAACGGCGAGCCTTTGACGCGGGTAAACAACAACGCTTTACCTTGTTCTTCGATAACTCGGCGATGAATTTCGGCAATCTCCAGATATGGATCAACTTCGGCTTCGATAACCGTAATTTCGTTTTGCAGCCGCAACGCTTCGATAAATGTTCGCAGATTTTTGTGCATAAAAACTTATTCAACCAAACCGCACTGATTAGAGCAAGCAACGAAAGTTAATTTGTTGGCTGATGAGCTGTTTTCGAGAAGAAGTAAAGTTTGAAAGTGTTGCTGATTCATTTAGAATTTAGTAATGTTTAATCATAATTTAGACTGTAAAAATAATTCTTAACTATAGAGACTACAAAAAATAATATGACTGAAAAACTTCCATCGGCAGACAAATTAGTAAAAAACTACGAAACTTTGATTTCAACCGCTCTAAACGAAATTCCATCTGACTATTTTAAAGTTCCAATCATACATGAGGGAAATCCTGAAATTGAAGATAATATCCGTGAGCGAGTCTTTTGCTACGAATTTTATTCTTGCTTACGACAACTTATAAAAGAGTCTGACTTAGACTTAGCAAAAGAAATAATTTTCATACACGGAGAACTTCCTAAACAGAAGTACCGTTCTTTGCCTGATATCATTCCTGACTTTCTAATTCATAAGCCATATCGAAAACAGAGCGAAAAAGACCATCTAAATTTAGTTTCAATTGAAGTTAAAGGCAATTTGAAAGAACACGGTATATTTAAAGACTTTAAAAGTTTAAGTCTGATGACGAAGAATGGATATTGTCTAGGAATTTTTATTTTGTTTAGTAAATCTTATCAAGAGCTCAAAGATCATTGGAATAACACAAAAGCTAAAATGAAGCCTTGTGATTTTAATTTATATATGGATTTATATGCTCAAGAGCATACTAAAATCAAAATACTGGTTAAAGAATCTTCTGAATCACAATTGATGGAAAAAACACTCGGCGAATTCCTCAAAGATGTAGATGATGCAATTAAATCAAAAGCAGTTAGTTCTCAGTCAAAGCCTCTTAAAGCAATTGAACCGACAAATCCGACTGCGGATCGAAAAAGTTTAGCCGTCCGCGTAAGTAGAACTATCGGCAACAGGCAATCAGCCTTTGAAAGCAGGCAGCAGAAACTTGCGAAATATAAAAAGCAAAAAGGAATTGTTGACGAAGCTGTTGAAGATAAAGATTGATATACCCGAAACAACTTGGTTTGCGAAAGAAAGTACGACACGCTTCAGCTTGTCGATAAACTTTAGCTTGAATGATGTTGCGGGTTATCAACAAACTGAAGTTTGTTGTACTTTGCGTAGATTTCCCGTGAGAGCAGCACGCTCAAGCGTGGACTCTGAACTAAATCGAAAGCCTTCAAACTGCGGAGCAAGCTGATAATTCGCGGGAATGTAGTAATAGTTCGGCGGAATATACGAGTCTTTCGGCGGATTATTGCAATCTTTAATTTTAACAGCCGACAATAATTAAACCGTTCAACCGAATTTCCTCTGCGAACTCGGCGGCAAAACACGCTTAAAACCGGTAAAACCATAACGCCTCGCTTTTCGGTTAAACTCGCTTGTGCTAACCTTTTCGTTATGGCTTGGTTCCGAAGAAATAAACCTAAATTAGAAGACAAAACAGACGAAAAACGCACGGTGCAAACCGAAGGCGTGTTCACGAAATGTCCCGAATGCGAAACGGCGCTTTACAACCGCGATTTGGAAGAATCATTGCAAGTTTGCACAACCTGCGCGCATCATTTCCGGATCGGGGCAATCGCACGGCTCGATTTATTGTTCGACGGCGAATATGAATTGCTCGATCAAGAAGTTACATCGGGCGATCCGCTCGATTTTATCGATTCAAAACCATACAAACAACGCATTGAACAAGCGATGAAGTCAACCAATTTGCCCGAAGCAATCATGACCGGTCGCGGCGAAGTCGGCGGACACAAAGTTTATGCGGGTGCGATGGATATGTCGTTCATCGGCGGTTCGATGGGTTCGGCGGTCGGCGAAAAAATCACGCGAATCATTGAACGGGCAATAAAATCTCGCGGCGCAGTCGTTATATTTTCGGCTTCGGGTGGTGCGCGAATGCAAGAAGGAACGCTTTCGCTGATGCAAATGGCGAAAATTTCCGCCGCGTTAGCCCAACTTCACGACGCAAAACTTCCTTATATTTCAGTCCTCACCGATCCGACAACCGGCGGCGTAACCGCAAGTTTTGCGATGCTCGGCGATGTAATTATAGCCGAACCGAAAGCCTTGATCGGCTTTGCGGGTCCGCGTGTAATCGAACAAACTATCCGCCAAAAACTGCCGAAAGGCTTTCAACGCTCGGAATTTCTGCTCGAACACGGAATGGTTGATATTGTCACGGACAGACGCGAGATGAAAGAAACGATTGTGCGAATGTTGGATTTTATGTTGAATGCGGAAATTAAATAAAAAAACAGGTGAGTAGAAATATGGGTTTCAATCCGGAGCAAGAATACTTAAATAAAGCAGTTCCGCCAAACGCCGAACTGCTTTGCTCGATCCGGTTGAATTTGCTTGAAATCTCGCCTGTGTTTTTACCGTAAACCTTGCCCGAATTGTTCGGTCCCGAAAGCTCCGATGCCGTTTAGTCTGAAACTGAAAACCCAACGATTTTCTCGTCGCACACCGACGTTAAATCTGTAATACTGTGCCACCAGCGAACAACAATCATACGCATAACCGATTGTTCCGAGTGAACTTATCAACGGCGAGTTTTTAGTTTCGCGTCTGTTTTGGAAATCGAAAAACAGCGACACGCCGCCAAAAACTCCGCGTTCGCGGTTGCCGACAAATAGCGACGGCGACCATTGCGAACCGCGCAAAGTTCCCGCTTCTTTGCGATACGGATCGTTAAATTGTTGCAAAGACGGAATTAAATCAACCGCCCGCGTGTAATAAAAAGTCTGAAATATCTTCAAAAGTTTGGTGTCGTAACCGACGGTCGCCGAAATGTCGCGCAAACCGTCGCCTTGCACACCAATATCGGCGCGAGTGTTGATAAAAATCGTCCGTTCGGGGCGATAGGTGAAATCAACGTTTATCGGCGACCAACGACGCGGAACTCCGCCGAAAGTAAACGCCGTTAAATTCGTAATCGAAGGAATTTGGTTACGCCGCGAAGGATTCAAAGCACCGCCGAAATACGGGTCGAAAAAATGTTTTTGGCGTACCGTAAACGTAAATAATTCGTATGGTTGAATTGAAAGCTCGCCTTTTTTCGCCGGGCTTTCTTGCAATAATTTTTGGGCTTCGTCCGTGACGGCTTCGGTGTACCGCCGCGTAAAAATCCGATTCGTAACCCCGAATTCGACCTCGTTCGTGTCCGTCGGCGTGTCTGTGTAATCAAAGCGGATAATGCGGTTGAAATTATTAACGCCCTTTGTCAAACGATACGTCAGATACGGTTCAATAACGTGGCGAAAACGAAACGAACCGTTGCCGCGATAAAAGTTTTTGGCGAACGCGACAGGTCGCAAATCCAGTTCAAGTTCGCCGTAATTCCGCAAAATATCTCTGCCGACAACTCGCCGAAAACCATCCAGCGAATTGGAATAATAAGTCGAACGCAAACCCGCCGTCACCGTCAACGTGCCGAATTTTGTCGTCAACGGAACGGCAATTTGCGGATTTATGTCGAACCGTTGCCCAAGCGCGGGCGTAACAATCGGGTCTTGTCCCGCAATACTGCGATAAAGGTCTAAATCGTCAACCGATTCACGCCGACTGACACCTTCCAAACTTGTCTTGAACCCGAAATAAACTTTGTCGAAAAATTTGAGCGCAGAAAAGCGTTTCTCGAAATTTATGCTCGGCAGATTCTTTGTTTTAATGCGCACGTTCGGAATCGAAATAACTTCGGATTTAGTTAAAACATTGAGCGTGTAATCGTTCCAACTTTTGTTGATAAAGACTTTAGAAACTTCGATCGGCGAAATAACCTGCTGAATTCCGTCGGAAAAAACTTGTCGAAACGCAAGATTCGAAGTCAACCGAATATCCGCCGCCGCCACAAATCCGTTACCGAAATACTGTATGCCGTCCGCATAAATCGCCGTGCCGCCTTGATCGGGAAACTTTTTATTAAACAGTTGATCTTTGACAATGTAAACTCCGGCGTTGAAGTATGAACGCGAATTTGCCCGCGTCCGCAAATCTGCTCCGAACCCGAAACCGCGTTTCGTAAAAATATCGCCGCGAAAAGTAATGTCCGCGCTTCTGCCCAAAGTTTGATAATACGCGCCCGAAATACGTCCGCCCTTATTGCCCGAATAACCGACCGTCGGCGTGAGAAAACCCGATTTGCGGTCATCTTTGCGGAGCGGAATCGTGATAAACGGAAACGCGGCGACGGGAATGTTTTTGACGCGAAACTTCGGGTTTTTCAGTTTAATGCGGTCGTTGGTTTTGATGTTGGCTTGGGCGGCGGTAAAACTCCATTTCGGCACCGAATCTTCGCACGCCGTAAATTCGCCGTTGCGGATATTTATTTCATCGAGCGAGATTCGGTCAACGCGGTCAGCCGTAAAATAAATCACCGTGCCGTCGTTCGTCTGATTGGTAAACCCTGTGGTGTCAACAAAATAACCGAGTTTAGTGTTGTAATTCCACTCGGCTTTCGAACCTGTGATACGTTGAATATCGCCTTGGTCAAAAATGACATTTCCTTCGGCAAGCATCATATTCGTGGCTTCGACAATCGTAATTTTATCGGCTTGCAACCGATAAATTCCGTACCGCGCATCGACATTTCCGGTATGCACCAGAATTCGTTTGCCTTCTTCGCCGCCGCCCGAAGTATTTTTAGAATACACGACAACTTCGCCGTCGCCGCCTTCGACAACGAAATCCTTGGCGCTTTTTTTCTTCGGCTTTGACGGCGGCGGAGTTTCTTCGGCAATCGGATTAACGTTCGGCGTATCGGTCAAAGGATTTGAAACTTGCCGTTCAACAGGATTTGTTTGCTGTCCGCCGGCAACAACAACAAAAATTATGACAATAAAAATAAGACGAAAGAGCATAATAATTGTTTGATGCTAACACGAAAACAGGCGAAATAAAAAGGCTTGCGAAAACTGTTGAGCCTTTCTCCGCATCACATTGGAATTTGACCGGTAAACGTTAAATTTCAGTAAACATCTTGACACATATCGCTTGCAAACCTACACTTTAAGTTGTGAATTTACCGAATTATTTAACCTTGTTCCGCATTTTTTTCGTGCCGTTGTTGGTGGTCGTTTTGCTCACGCCGTATTCGCAGGATTGGTTTGGAATCGGGCAGTATTCATTGGCGATTGTCATTTTTTTAATCGCGGCGATAACCGATATTTTGGACGGACACATTGCCCGCAAACGAAATCAGGTTTCGAGAATCGGAGCATTACTCGATCCGGTTGCCGATAAATTATTGATTTCGGCGGCGTTAATCGTTTTGGTAGAAAAACATCTGGCTCCGTCGTGGGCGGTTGTCGTCATTCTCGGACGCGAATTTGCGGTCACGGGATTGCGGGCGGTCGCGGCGGCAGAAGGCATAATTATTTCGGCGCAAATGGTCGGGAAAATAAAAATGTGGGCTCAATGTGTCGCGGTTGTCGCGCTGTTGGTAGTCGGGGCAAACATCAATCCGCCTGTTTCAAATTTCGGTTGGGTGTTGCCGACATTCAGATTTTGGGAAGTTCCCGAAGTGCAAACGGCGTTTACGCATCTCGCCGCATTGGCTTTAACGAGTGAGGATTGGCGTGTTTTCGGCTATTTAATCGGGCGTTTCGGACTTTGGGTGGCAGTTCTGACTTCGCTTTGGTCGCTTTATCAATACATTATGGTTTTTATCCGCGAAGATAAGAAATTAAGAATTAAGAATTAAGAATTACTTCAATGCCGACAATAAAAAAAAGAAACCGCGAAATTTATCGGCAGTCTCTTTTTTTAATTCTTAATTGTTAATTTTTCTACTGAAGCTCGACCATATCGCCGGTGTGAACTTCGGTTGCGGTTCGAATGATGACAGCGGTTGCAGTCTTTTCTTTGACGTTCAAAATAACGATTTCGCCGACAATTTTGCGTAAATCATTCGGACGACGGCTTCGCGCTTCGTTGCCTAAAACCTTTTGACCGTTGGCATTTTCACCTGATTTTCGAGCCGATTGGTTTGAAAATATGCCGCCTTGGTAAACTTGGCTTTGAAAATCTTTATCGCTCGACTGATTAACTTCGCCTTGTTCTTTGCCGATAATTCCGCCTTTGCCGAGCGGTCGAAAAACAGTTAAATAATCACCGACTTTGACGTTGTCTTCATCGCCTAAATCGATATAAATAATTTGATCGCGTGAAAGCATTTCTTGCCCGTCGCGAGCCAAAACAATTCTGCCGACGCTTTTGCCGTTCGCTTCCGTAAATAAATCAAGCGGCTTTAACTTCCGTGTCAGAGGACTGTTGCGGCGTTGCATCGGTTGCAATAAATCGCCCGGCATCATCAAATCACACGCCGATTTAATCAACGCAACCGAGACATCGCTTCTGACTTTAACAATTTCCAAGCCGCCGACTTCTTGGACATAAATCCCTAAATTCCCTTTTTTCGAGAATTTTGAAGTAACCTTTCCGCGCGGACGAATTACTGAAAACTCGTCGCCGACCTTCATTCCTTGGCTGGCACCCGCGTTGATATAAACATAATTGCCGAGTGTAAACTGATGTTTTTCGGGTTCGTCGTTATTCCCGACGACTTCAAGATTCGTGCTGATTGAACTTGCCTGAATATAACCTGCACAATACAAATTATTTCCCGCCGCAACCGACATCGACATTTTTTCGTCGGGCAGAAGGGTTTTCGGCGTCGGGTTTGGTTTTTGAGCCGAAACAAACGATGCGCAGATGACCAACGCGAATAAACTCAGACTAAGAGTTTTTAATCCAAAAATTTTTACTGTCACAACAATCTCCTTTTTTTTACAACTGAATTTTTTAATGTTGAAATGAGGCTTCTAACAACTTTGCAAGATTTATTGCCGACTGACACGGCAAACTTTAGTTTAATCTTTTGCACAACAATCGTCAACAATTATTTTTTTCGTTAAACAAAAAAAGTTATTTTCGAGACTTGCAAAACCTTCGTAATTTTTGTAGGATTTTCGTTTGCGGTTGAAAAACAGCAAAATGCCGATGTAGCTCAGTTGATAGAGCAGTTGATTTGTAATCATCAGGTCGCGGGTTTGAGTCCCATCATCGGCTTTCATATAAACATAGTAAATGCAACGATTTACAAGCAAAAAGACAAGCCTTAAAAACTTGTCTTTTTTATTTACTACACGCATACTACACACACCTTCCCGATTTCATTCCAAAACCGGCTTATTCATTTTTCAGTTTTACTCGGTCGCCCGCGTCCCGGACGGTTCTTAATCGCTTCAACGTCCGAAACCTCCATAAACCAATCACGTCCGATCTTTTCCGCCGGCAACTTCCCTTCTTCAATAAGTTGCTGAACTCTGACTCTGGTTACGCCTAATATTTCCGCTGCTTTAATTGTTGAAATTTTATCCACTTTCATTTTATAGCATAAAATTATTACTTTAGTAAAACTAATTTGTAAAATACTTTTTTTAGAGTAAGCATTAACTTGACTTAATTCTTACTCTAAAGTAAAATATAATTAGTTTGAAAGTTTTGGAGAATAAAATGTCAGTTGAAGTAAAAAGTTATCAATTAAATAAATTTGACCCGACGGAAAATTCCAATAAAGTTTGGATCGGGAAAGCGTTTGACGACGGGAAATTTGAAGTGAAATTCGGTCGAGTCCGCGACAGCGGAGCCGGAATGATGGGAAAGATTAAACAGTTTTCGTCATCAATGGCGGCGATTAGCGAGTTGGAAAAGAAATATAGCGAAAAAGTGAAAAAAGGCTACCGCGAAACATCCGTTGTCGGAAACGTTGAAACGCAGATTTTCAGCTCAAGCACAAAGCCGCAGGAATTGTCGAAAATCGCGGTTGAACAAATCACCGGAACGACCGACAAAACCACCGCCGAATTAATCAAATATCTGGCAGAAGTAAACATTCATAATATTACCCACGCTACAAATATTAAATACGATGCCGCCAATGCGACATTTAAAACACCGCTCGGAGTTTTGACACCGAATGCAGTTGCCGAAGCTCGCGGATTACTGACTCAAATTTCAAAACTGAATAAAATTCAATCGGCAAACTCGATAATTAATTCTCGCAATGAAAAAATTCGAGATTATTTTCAATTAGTCCCGAAAGATTTTGGCGTTAAAATTCCGCCGGCGAGCGAACTTCTTGCAGATAAAAAAGCAATCGGCGAGCAATCGGCAATTCTTGATGCACTTGATTCGGCAATAACTTTGCAGTCGCCGCAAATGGAAGCAGATAAAATGTTTCGCTGTAAATTAACCAAAGTTCCGCACTGGACGGAAGAAGGCAAAAAAGCCTTCCGCGAAGTAAAGAGTTTGTTTGAAAAATCGCGTAATTCGTCACACCAAACATCTGGTTTGAAATTAGTCAGACTTTACGAAATCGAGATTGAAAATATGAAAACCGATTTTGATAAGATTTCCGCAAAAATCGGAAATGTGGAAACTAATTTATGGCACGGAACAAAGGCTTCAAACCTTTTAAGTATTTTGAAAAGCGGTTTGCAAATTCCAAAATCAAGCGATTCGCATTGCACGGGCAGAATGTTCGGCGACGGAATTTACACTTCAAATCAAAGCACAAAAGCGTTAAATTATGCGACCGATTATTGGAATAAAAGCGGAAACCGAAATCAAAGAACTTTTATGTTTTTAACGGAAGTCGCCCTTGGGAAAACTAACAAACCGAAAACAAAAAACGGCAGTTTCCCGAAAGCCGGCACTAACTCGACGTGGGTTGAAGCCGGAAACTGCGGAGTTATGAATCACGAGTGCATCGTGTATGAAACGGCACAAATCAATCTGAAGTATTTGTGCGAATTCGGAGCAGAATAATATGAGCAAAATAACCAAAAAAGGAAAGTGCGGAAAATGCGGTTCAACCGATTTTACATTGAGCGAACTGCTCGGATGGAAAGGTTCGGTCGAGGAAAACGAATTGGTGTTGAAAAACAAAAACAATGGCATCGAGTCAATTGATTGCGACAAATGCCAAACAAGTTACACGGAAGAAGATTTTACGGAGCAGGGAATTAAGATGAATTTTCAATAAAAATATGAGCAACGAAAATACTAAAATTAAATGTCAATGCGGCGAATGCAATAAAGAAAATAACTCTTTTGATTGCGGAACTTGCGGCAAAACTTTCGGGTACTGTTACGGTCAAGCCGACGCTTTTTTCGATGATTGTGATAACTGTGCAACCGCAAAAATGAATATCATTGAAAGTTCCAAATGTGAGCAATTAAGCAAATCAACTTTCAAAGCAGAAGGTGAATATTTTCTAGGCGGTTTGAAAGAAGCTCTTGAAAAGTTTATTCGGCTTAACCCAAGTAAAAAATGGTTTATTTGGTTACAAGATAATTACCCGAACACGCAAACAGGAAGTAAATAAATATGGATAAAGAACAGATTCACATCAATAAAGGATTACTTGAGCAAGAGATTCAAAGTTTAATCAGTAAATTTGAAATGGAAAACAACGTCAGAGTTACTGACATTGATTTTGTAGAAGAACGACGTTTTAAGGTAGGCTTTCCGCCTGAATTGGAGATTGAAATAGAATTATGAAACCAAAATTTACAACCGTAAAAGAATTAGCCGACAAACTTCTGGCAGAATATCCGCCGAATATGCCGATTTGCGGTTACGACCACGGCGAATATGCCGAAGAAATCACGTTGGAAAAACTGAAAGTTAGTACAGATAAACACCGAATGGTGAATCCTTTTGACGCAGGATTTAATGATGCGGACGATGTAGTTGAATGTTTATTTATTGCGTTTGACAGATATTAAGAAAATAAAATTATGAACAAAGAAAACATTACCGAAGAAATTACAACCGAAATCACGAACGAATTGCGTTCAATCCGCGATATTGGCAAAGATTTATCAAAACCTGTGGCAAACCGGCATTTACGCAAACGCAAACAAGGCGGCAAAGAAATCGTTTATATCGCGTGGCACGATGCAATTAAATATCTTGACCATTACGCAAGCGGTTGGTGTTACGAGATTCGTTCAATCGAATCCATCGCCGGAAAGCTGATTATGACGGTTAGAATTTCAATCCCGTGTTTGGAAGGAATTGTTTTCCGCGACGCAAGCGGTCAAGAGGACGAGGATTTAGATTCATACGGTAATTCGTCCAGTAATTCCGAAAGTATGGCACTCAGACGAGCCGCCGCTAAATTCGGACTCGGTTTATATCTTTACGATCAAAAAAATCATTGAGGAGAATTATGGAAAAGCAAGAAATTAAACAACTTATTGTCGAAAAAGGTTTAACCTCGAGCAAGTAACTGACGCGGTTATCGAATTAAACGGAATTATCGGAGTCGGACTGATTAGTCTGTCCGACAACTTGAAAGATTATATTTACGCAAAAATCAAAAACGATTGCCCTAACCAAACCTGAAAACAAAAGTCTGCCGACAAAGACAGACTTTTGTTTTTAAACTCTAAACCAAACACCCGTATATGTTCGGCAGACCCATTTCCCGTTGATTCCTTCGATTTCGGCGTACGAACCGGCAGACGATGTATTGATATTTCCGCCCGGACTGCCTTCCGTTGCATCAAAAATTATCGTTTCTGACGCATCCGCTTGAATTTGCATTCCGTCTTTTTCAATACATACAAATCTGTAAATCAGTTTTTCTTTTACAAGCGGAAGTTGAAAAATAACTAAGACGTCTGCATTTTTATTCCCGAATAATCGCCCGCTGTCGGAATATTTTAAGTTTAAATCAAATTTATTATTCAGATATAAATTTTGCGGTTCAAACGCATGAGCGGTAATCTGCCCGACTTCCGAATCTTGCCCGACCGTGACGACCTTGAAATTTTGGCTCAAGCCGATTTCCTGCGGTTCGTATTTTCGCCATTTCAGTGAACCTGTCGCTACGATGCAGTTTTCGTCGGCTAGATGGCTGCCAAGCGTTTGACCTGTGCCGAATTTTCCGCGTCGCAAATTACTGATCGTCCAGGCTGATCGAAAATAAGAAAACTTCTCAAATACTTCTGCGGTTGCGGTCAAAAATTGAAGCCACTCATCTCCGATTCGGATTAAATTCGATTGCGGATTTGCTTCAGCTTCAGCCAAAGTAATTGATTCCAAATTTGTCGTATTATGAAAAAATATCGTCAATCCGTTTGTTTCGTCGGTTTCGTCTAAGGTCTCTCCGCTCGGCGTGAAATTGCCAAGTGTATTTTGAGCAACGCCGATATTTGCTTGTATTTCGATCTGCGAAATTGACTCGAACTGTTCAGGCAGGGTTTCACGGAAAACTGTCGCTCCGTTCCACGTTCCTAATCCGCGTCCGCAAACCGCCATATAAACACCGAAGTCCGTGCCGTGCTGACCAATGAGCGGTGTTGATTCAAAAATCACCAATTTTGAATTTGCCGGAAAATTCGGCTGTGCTGCGTCTTTGAACATAAATCCGTGCGGAGATTCGGTGTTGGTTTTGCTCTGAATTTGGCTGTAAATGCTTGCGTCCGATGCGACTGCTTGATAGTCTATTCTGCCGCTCGGAATTGCCGCCGCTTTTTTCTTCAATTTCACATCATAATTTCGAGTTGCGAGTTGAAGCGTTACACGGTCGCCGACCTGTAATTTTTGATGTTTCGGCAGCGTTGAAAACGAATGCTTTGTTCGTTCGATGTGTGTTTTCAGCAAATATTTTTCGGCAACTTTGCGGGCTTCATCGGGTGTCGAAACAAACGGAAAGTTCAGCTCTACTTTTTCATTCGCATTCGTCGCAGCGAATAATTGAGCAGTTTGAGTTTCGTTGTGATAATCCAACGCGGGATTAAGATGTGTAACGTGGACTTCACGCGGCAATGAAACCTCGTCGGCGTACATAATATCATCATCAAAGTCGGGAAAAGTATCGCCGAAATTATGACCGCGTAAATCTTGTGCCGTCAACGTAGCGACAATCGCGGAATCTTCACGCACAGCGACAAATTTGCCGTTATTTTCGACCATCTCAAAATCAAACCACATCTCCAATTTTTTAATAATTTCCGCTGCGGGTGTTGACTGATACACGATTAATCCCGTCAGCGTCAAACCCGACAAGTCTGACACATCAACATCAGTTTCGGGAATTCTTGCTTCAGCATATAAATCTTTGATAATCTGTCCGACGGACGTAGTGCCTTGATTTACTTCCATCGTAAAATTTTGCAGACGACCGTTCGGGATTGTGATGTTTTCGAGCATCACATACGCCAAACCACGCATTGCCGATGCCCGTTTTACGCCTTCGCCGACTCCGAAACGCTGATCTAAATACGCGACAATCGCCGAATCGGGTGTTTGTGTTTCCGTGCCTGTGTAAAATCTGATACTTTGACTCGGAATCGGAGTGCCGGCGACAATTTCACCTGTTGAGATATTTTTTGGCGGATAATAATCGTAATAATCGCTTGGATCATCAGGATTGCTCGGATAAAGGATTTTTGGATTATGAAAACCTGAAACGCTGAAATTTCCGTTGCCGCCGGTTGTACCGATTTGGTGAATAAATACATATCTGAAAGATATTCTGTCCAGATCAGGGGCATCCGCCGAAGGATTTGAAACAACACACGTTGCAACCTCGCCTTCGATTAAAATTGTCCGCGTAGCCAAAGCGTCTGCAGTATCTAAAAACAAATACGGTTCGGGTGTATTGCCGTCGAAACTCAGATAAGCGGTTTTGTTGCCAATTGATTTATAGTAAAAGGTGAATTGAGTATGCAAAACCAGTTCCGGCGGATCTTCGGGAAAAAAAGTTGGTGCGAAAGATGCAAAATCAAATGAAACTGTTCCGCCGTTACCGACTCCGACAACTTTTTGACCGTTCGAGCAGTCCGCATCGGCAACCGCATTTGCTCCGCCGGCAAGCGTTGCATTTTCGGCTTCAAAGCCGGTTTGGTTGACGGGAACTGTCGAACCGCTTAAAACATCTGCGTCCGCCCAAATTTTTACAAAATCAACAATCGGACCGTGGCAAGCCAGCAACGCGACTGAGGTTTGATAAACGTGTTCGCGGACGGTTCCGCCCGAACCGTTGCCGTTTCCGCCGCCGCCTTTTCCGCCGCTTCCGCCGCCCGAATCAACGGTATAATGTTGAATTCCGTTTGAGAAAACAATTTGCGGAGCGAACCTGACCTTGCCCCAAATTCGCGGAATATATGCTCCGTAATCGCTTCCTTGAATACGAATATCGTCATAACGACCTTTATCGGTCGGCGGTCGTTTTACACGCCGTGCCGTCAGATACTGCACAAGCATTGAACCTGCCATGATGCCGACTTGAATTGCAATTGAAGCCATATAGTTATGTTTGGTTATAATATAACCGTAAATCGGAGAATCAGATTAAACCTTTCGCTTGAAATCCTTTAACGAATAAATGCTGCCATCGCTTGACCGGCTGTTCGATGACGCGGGTTATATTTCCGTCATTCAGAGCGTGGATCAGCATCGGTTCTTTTCCCTTTACCAGATCGGTCTCCAACGATGAAATTACTGCCGTATGCCGGGCTTTCCGTCCGCCCAAGGTCATTAACACAAAATCGCCCGCTTGAATTTGCTCGAGCGAAATTTCGTCTAAATTCCTTTTCAGAAATTCAAGCAATGTCGAACTTGACGGAACGCGGCGATAATCGGCAAGATCGTGAATTTCTTCATAACCGATTATCTGTCCGATCAGAACCAACAAACCGACGCAATCGATTCCCGTCCGCACGTTTCGCCCTTGGTGCAGATACGGAACGCCGATTAGTTCACGAGCGGCGGAAATAATGTTTTCGCGTGAAATCATAAATTCAATATTTTTCTTCCGTTTGCAAATGCACTAAATACAATGCTTTACAGGCAAAATGGAAGAATACCGATAATACTTGTCGTTTTCTTCCGCCAAAATCAGTTTGATGCCGGCGGAACACGATAAGCGTTTTCAAGACCCGGAATAAAATCTTCGGCTCGGCGATTGACCGCGTTTTCAAAATACTTGCATCGGTCCAAGGTTCGGTCGCAACCGGCAACGAGCGTGAAAGTTTGAGCGGCGGAAATCGGAAACGGAAATGCTCGTTTCAAAGCGATATTTACAAAAGCTGTGCCGGCACCTGTGCCAACCGAAATTTCACGCGACAAACCCGAATTCGCACCCGATAATGCCGTAATTTTCCCGTTTGTGTAAAAATCATCGGGGATGTTTTCGCTTGAGCGTGTAAATTTCAAATTATATTTATCGGTTACGCTCGAAACAGTCAGCGTATTGCTGACTGAAAAACCGTCGGTCGTAATTGCTGCCGTGTGACCGCATTGTGCATCGCGGAATTCCTTGACGCGGCATAAACGAGACGTAATTTCGCCGAAGGAATTTTGCAAAGCGGAATGTTTACCTTCTGCCTGAACTTTGAAAAAGGTTTGCAAATTGTGCATCTCGCCGAAATTGCCCGAAAATATCACGAGTTCACCCATCGCCAAGGCTTTCCAATTCATCAACCACAATTCACACGCCGCATAATCCCACTTTCCTGCTTCTAAACCTTCTTCGGTAATTCCCGCGTGATCGAAAAAGATGGTATTTTCCAAATTCGAACTTTCCGATCCGGTAGAACTTTCAATTACGGACGGCAAAATTCCCGGTGCAGACTGAAAAGTTATACCGTGAATCGCAAGATAAATATCGCGTGTATTCGCCGTAAAACCGACCGCGTTCGCACTTCCGCCCCAATGTGCTGATGGCGTAATTTTGCCGAACATAGTTAAATTGGTTTCAGTTGAATCGAGATGATTCAATAACGAATTAGCACCATACGGCAATGAAAAATTTCTAACTGTAATCATCCTTCTCTGACCTCAATTATCGGAATCTCGGGAAACTGAATACCCATGCGTTTTTTTGTTGCGTCAATCCAAAAATAAAGCATTTGCAAATTGATTTCGTCAACGTCAAACCGTGCCGGAATGTAATATTCGTCAACCTTAAACGTTATGATTGCGTCTTCGGCAGCGGAATAGGTAACGATTCCCGTCAAATTATCCACAGACATACTTGCCGGTGAAATATCACCGCCGTCCTCTCGCAAATGCACCGAATTTGGTTTTATGTGCTTTAAATTTCGATTGAAAGAGTTTGAGCCTTCGTGGTAAGTTTTGAATAATTGCCGGCTGAATGTTCCTCCCGGGTGTGTTCCCGGAAAGGTCAGCCATTCCGTATCAAAATCAAAATAATCTTTGACCAAAAACGATTCGTGACGACCGCCGACGCGTTGGTGAAAATCAAATAACGCCACTGCATCGGCTTCTTTTTTTACCGTAAATATAGCATTAAACACGCGAAGCGGATCCTGCCACTCGCGGTTGCGTTGCTCTCGACCGTTTTTGCCGACCGTCACAGTCGTCATAAATCTGCGTCCCGACTTCCAATTGCCGACCGGAAGCGGACAAACTTCATTCAACATTTATAAACCTCGCTTCAAATTTTCCGTGTTCAGTTTTGCGGTCATTTCACGCCGGATTTGACTGTCCGAACGTCTGAAACTGTTCGCGTCCGGCGTGTGGACGTGCATCGTAACCTGATTGATGACCGAAGAAGAATTCGAAATATTGCCGGACGACATCGAACTACTGCTTGAATTTCCCGAAACCGAACCGCCGCCCGCAAAAGCCGGTGTGCGATGGCTTTGAATTCGCGGCAAACTCAAATTATTGATCGCGTTCATAAACGGAACGCCGTAATGCCGAACAGCTTTTTCTTGTTGAACGAATTCGCCGTTTGATAATTTGGCGTGAATTGAATCACTCGTTCCGGTTCCCGGTCCCGACACAAAACCACCGTAAGCAAAACCGCCGGCGGGAAGCCCGAAACCGCCGAGACCTCCTGTTTGGTTCAGTGTCCCCGTTCCACCCGATGCTCCGCCTGCGAATGCTCCGATCAAGGCAAAAATAGCTTTATAAACTAAGATCTTAATCATTTGAGCAATCAACTCTTTAGCTAAATCGGCGAAACCTCTGCCGATAGATTTGAAAAAACCTTTAAATGTGCCATCCCAATTCGTGACTGCGTTGGCGAAAATATTGCCGACAGATTCGCCGATCCCGCCGGCAAAATTGGTAAAGTTCTCTTTCAAAGTCGGCAATTCGGCGGATTGTTTTTTCAGCCGATCAATCCAACTTTCTTCCTTGCCGTTTTGGGCGTTTATAGCTTGAGCATTCGCGTGTCGGCGATTTTCTTCTTCTTCGAGAATATTGTAATCACGAATGATGCGTAACTTTTCATCTTCAAATGCTGTCAGTTTTGTCAGTTCATCGCGTTTTGCCGCTAAATCGGCGAGCCGGGCGAGATGTTTTTGTTCTTCCTCTTTTTTGGCAAGCTCAAACTCTTTTTGGCGGATAACTGATTTTTTCGCACCAAACGCGACGAGCATATCAATTTCTTGACGATCTGCATCAAGCCGGGCGTTGACGGTTTCCGCCCCGAATTCCCTCAACTGCAAGACGAAACTTCTTCGGTCTTCAAGATCGTTGTGCCGTGCCTTTTTGGCATCTTCGATTTCGGAAACTTCCAACTCGGAACGTTCTTCGATCTTCTTTTCGATTTCGTTTTCAAGATCGATTCTGGCTTTAGTGCCGACCTTGTAATCTTCACGAGCA
The DNA here is from genome assembly GCA_031430435.1 of Acidobacteriota bacterium. Lineage (GTDB taxonomy): Bacteria > Acidobacteriota > Blastocatellia > Pyrinomonadales > Pyrinomonadaceae > JANNVK01. The sequence continues at coordinate 46,326 of JANPBM010000049.1, read as the reverse complement.
TCTTTCAGCCGTCGCATTTCCTCATCGATCAAAGCAAACTTCTTGGTGTAGTCGCTGAAATTGATCTGCTCTTTAGTCTTAAACGAATCCGTGAACGGAGTACTTGCTTCGGTCGCACGGTCAATTCTAATTGTCGCCCGAGATTGTTTTGCGATTGAATCAAGCAAGGCTTTGTAAGCCGTTTCGCCGTTTGTTTGTTCTAACCTGAAACCTTTTTCGTTAAAACTTTCAACTTCTTTTTGACGTTCCAGATCGAGTTTGGCAAGTTCGCGGTTTCGCTGTTCCGCCGACATTTTCTTCAGCTGACGAATTGCGTTTTCACGATCCGCAATATTCGCCAAACGTTTGTTGTAAGCATCTGCCTCATTCGTTTGCAGCTTTGAATAATAGGTGAAAATATCGTTGTACTGTTTGTTGAGTTCCGACGTGCGGTCGCCTAAAATTCCCGCGTAAAAACGCTCGACCGCGTTGTTTGATTTTTCCAACTCCAAATCAATCCAACTGTTTAAATCGCCGAGACGGTCAATCGTTGCTTCCAAAGTTTTATCGTTATTTCCGCCGCCCGAACTTTTTCTTTTTGAGCTTCCTCTTCCTTTTCCTTTGACGGTTGTTTTGTCTTTGCCGTTGAATAATCCGCCGATTAAACCGTCTGCAGTGCTGTCCAATAACCCTGCTCCGGCTTTTATTCCTTCAACAATTCCTTGCACGAACGGCATACCGATCTCACGAGCGGCACGACGCGACGGCGAGTGCGAATCCTGAGCTTCTTGAGCAGATTTAATCATTGAGCTGACTATTGATGCCGTTTTCGCCGCGATTCGTGCAGCCCAACTGCTGACACCGAGAAACACACCTGCTCCCCAATCACTACCAATCGTTTGCCCCAAACTTTGGGCATTGATATTGTTCGTTACCGCGTTTTGCTGTGCCGATTGAATGTTCGGTTTTTGACTGTTTACGCCTTGAACCGTTGAATTTCCGAATGCCGTGGCGACCGTTTGACCTGTCGTGTTTGCCGCACTAGTGTTTGGCGAAAACAGGTTAGACTGAGCCGATAAAAACCCGCCGCGACTGTTTGCGATTTGAACAAATAAATTATCTTTAAATACATCGGCGATTGAGGTTGAAGCGGATTTCACCTCAGGTGCTGCTTGAGCAGCACCTTCTTTTGCACCGTCACCGATACCGGCAATTTCTTTCCGAATTTGTTCTTTTAAACCTGTTGAAAGTCGAGCGTCCGACAAAAGGTTATTTAAAGTTACTTTTAAATCCGCTCCGCCTTCGGCAATTTTTTGTTTTGATGCGACGATTCCTTCCTTTGCTCCATCGCCGATGCCTTTCAACTCTTCTTTTAATTTATCTCGCAAGCCTTGCGAAAGATTAGAATTATTCGCCAAAGACGAAAGCGAATCTTTGAGCGAATTCCCGCCTTCCGCGATGGTTTGCGAAAGTGCGGCAAGCGAATTTTTAGCTTCTGTTTTTACCTGCTCGGACGCAATCGGACTAGCCAAAATATCTTTAAAATACTTAATTTGCGATTCTTTTATATCGCCGAGATATTTAGAGCGGTTTTCTTCAATATTTGTATAAAACCCGGAAAACCAATCGCCGATGTCTTTATCTTGCTGTGCTTTTGCCGCACTCATCCAACCCGATGAGTTTCCGCCGAACGCTTCCGCAACCGTAATTAAAAAACTGTGAGCTAAACCAACCCCGCCGCGGGCAACGGATTCAGATAAATAAGTGAAGCCGTTCATAATTTCGGCACCCATATTGACAAATAGGGCACGAATCGTGCCGGTTCCGGTTTGCTGTGAAAATGTCGTCGAAAACGCAAAACTGACCCGTCCGCCGAACGCACGCTGTCCGTTTTCAATTGTATTCCAAAAGAGTTTCCAACGGTTTTCGTCAGCGTTCAACATTGTATTTGTTTTAGCGTTGAATGCCGCTGCATCACCGCCGCGGGTAATTTCTTCGTTGAATGCTTTTGCGTTTCGAGCAAGTGTCAGAAACCCTTGACGGGCTTGCTGATCTTTCAAAAAGTCAAATTTTTTGGCAATATCCTGATCGCTCAGACCGTTCATCGCGTCTGAAACTTCATTGATAACTTCTCCGATTTGTTTGAAATTTCCGCTTGAATCAAAAACACTGATGCCGATCTGTTTGAAACCTTCGATATATTTCGGGTCTGAAAGTTTTTCAAGAGCATTTTTGAGTAAAGTTGTGTTCCCTTCGGCATCGTTTGACGCACCTTGAAGGACAGACATTGCCGCAACCAAAGAATTTAACTCTTGTTTGGTTGATTTTGCAGAATTTAAAACCTGATTAAAGCCGGCGGCTACTTGTGCGTCAGCAGCGAGAGCTTGACCGAAACCGGACGCAATCAAAGCATTGAATTGCGGAAGTTGTGCCGCCGTGATGCCGTATTGTTTGGCAAGTGCAACTACATTTTGAGTGTGAGTTGCGATGTCAGTATTTGACGCGGACGCGGCTTGCCCGAACTCACGAAGATAAGAAATCAGTTCAGGCTCGCTTAAGTTTTGATACGCCGATTTGACCGTAAAACTCGCTTGAGCAATCTTATCGGCATCGTGCGGAATTTGAGTTGAAAGTTTGGCAATATCATTACGAAACTGTTTTAAGCCTTCCGGAGTCTGAAAGTTTTTGTCGAGCGTTGCCGTGAAACGAGTGAGTTTGTCGAGTGAACCGTACGCCTTAACGCCGTCTTCAGCTAAACTTTTAAGCTGGCTGGCAACCGTTGAAATGACCGCTCCGCCCGCTCCGCCCGCCGCTCCGCCGACAATTGCGGTTTTAAGCCAACCGCCGCCGCCCGATGCAGACTTTGTTTTCGCACCGAGTTCGTTAATTTCCTTCCCAAATCTGCGTGTTTCGCCGATTGCTTTTTGCATATCCGGCGAGAGCTGCGAAATCCGACGGTTATAATCCGCTTGATCGGCTGAACCGCGTTTTACGGCAGAAGCAAGCCGGTTCACTTCGGGCGTAAACCTACGGAGAGTTTCCTGATAAGAATTTCCTGCTCGTTGCGATTCCGCAAAAGTTTTTGAAAGTTCGTGAGAGGATCTTGTAATTTGGTCAAGGCTGAAATCTTTACCCAGATTCTTAAATCCGCTTGCGACCGTTGTTGTTTTTTTGAGTTCTGCGTTTAATCCCGCAACATCGGTTTTGGCGTTTCCGAGACCTGTGAATTTTACTTCTTTGGTTAAATCGAAGGCTTTGAATTTTTTAAGTTCGCTGTTTAAATTTGATAAGTCCTTTTTGGCTTTATTGAAATTGAGTTCTTGAGCTTCAAGTTTTTCGAGTTCTTTTTTGAAGGCTTTGACGGACAAGCGGGATTTCGACAAATCGCGGTCGAAATCGTCTGTATTTAATCCTAATGTGCCGAATAAATCAAAAACCTCAATCATATAATTTAAACTTTTTCGCTAATTTTGCTTGGTAAATCGTCCTTATGTCGCAAAAATGCGGGCAATAAAAATGGAGTTCCCGATTGGTAAATTGTCCCGAATTCCTGATAACTCGCATACGGCGTATTAGTACCGACAACTTCTTCGGCAAAGCCGGTTTTTTGCGTTTCAATATGGCTTGCTAAATAACCGGTTTCTTTCGGAGCGAGAATTGCGGCAGTTTCTGCAATATTTGATGCCGTTTCGCTGACCGCCGAATCACAAACTTTTCTTATTTTTGCTTTGACAGCATTAAAATTGTCGGTAAATTGTGCCATTATCGGTTTCGCTGTTGTGCGATTTCATACGCCATTACTTCAGCTAGATTTTCAATCTCCATCGCCATCCACGCTTGCCCCATTAGTTCTTCTCCAAACTCGTGAGTTAATAACGATAAAGGCTCAACGCCGAGATATGTCTCTGCTTTGAGCCGGTAATAAAAGGGCGACATCGTTCCAACCTCTCCGCCTGTTGCTAAATATTGGGCGTTAGATTTGATTATTTTTTTTTCTCTTCCGCGAGTATATCGGCAATTTCCTGATTAAGCCGAACAACAAACGGAAACGGCAAATCGCTCAATGAGTCTGCGTTCGGTTCGATCTGTTTTCCGCCTTTGGAAAGATTAATACTGCGTAAAACTTGTGCGGCGGATTTGCATAAAGCGTCAATGTTGTCATCGTCTTCGATGCTTTTTAAGAACTTGCCCGAAACTGCATTTATTGCCAGTTTGCATTCAATTTTTTGCCCTTCGTAATCAAATTCGAGCGATGTAATTTTTTCGACTATTTCGTTAATTTCAATCATATTATTTTGATTTAATCCGCTTAAACCTATCCGCCAACTTTAGTAAGTACCGCTTGTAATCGGTCCCGAAACTTGGAATTCAGCCGATAATTTCATCACATCGCCGACCTTTCGCGGATCATCAAGTTTTTTTAAAATACAAGTCCCGGTTTTCTTCGGATTGCCCGTTGCCGGTCCGAGTCCACCGAGTTGGAAATTAATCGGTGTATCATAACCGAGTACTCCGTTCAAATGCGTATCAAGCGTTGCATCATAGAAAAATTCGACCGACAAAGAACCTTCAGTCAACCCTGCGGCATAATCCTTTGCTCCGCTGCCGTTAAACGCCGTAACTTCGGGCGTATCTGCTCCGCGATTGGTCTTGATGTCCGAAACTTTATTTGAAACATCAACTAAGGTTGTCGGAGTTCCGTTTGATCCGAGTCTGAAATCTAAAAGTTTTGCTACTTTGCCTGCCATATTACTTATTTCTCCTTAACTTATTTTTGCCACTGCCGATACAACTGTATTAAAATTCGCCAACGGTTTTACCGCTATTTGCAGATACCTTGCGACCATACCGGTAAAAACCTGCCGTTCTGATGTGTTTGCCGATACTTCACTGTCACCTAGAACTATCCAAGGACCGCTCGGTAATGTCGAATGAGCGAAAGCAACTTGGCAATTATCATCATTATTTGTAATTGCAGTCTGAGTTACAATACCTTTAAGTGATGCAGAACCTAAATCAAAAACCAGGTCGGTAGCCTCGTTAATTGAGGAGTTTATTAACCATTGACCCCGAAGTTGAGAATAAACCGACTCAGAAGCGTTAGCAACTCCGTCAACTGTTGCCATAATTAGATCGCCGACTTTTTCGCTGACCTCATATTTACTTTCAACGTTTTCAAGAATGTCAACCGGACCGCCGACTGCAAATTCTTCTTTGCCGACCATCCAATATGTTGGCACGCTGTCGCCAAGTGCAGCGGTAAATAATTCGTCAATATTCTGACCAGTATCGGGAAAATCGTCTGCATCCCAAAAGCCTTCAGCAGAAAGTTTTACGTCTCGCAAACCGGGAAGGAACGTTTTAGCACCTGTCGTGCATAAAGCCGTATTGTCCTTCATCTCAACGTCGTGCGAGATTTTCACGTCACGCAGATAGCACGAAAGGTTATAACCTCCGACAATAACAAGTATATTTTTAGCTGTTTTCGCCATCTGCTTTTACCTCTTCAACCTTTTGCACCGCTTCCATTTCAACCAAAACCGTCCAATATTCTTGACTGAAATCGGCTTCGGCAACGGTTTGTTTTACTTCAAACTTTGTGCCGTCGTTCAGCTTAAATTCTTTAACGACCGAATACGGTATTTTTTCTATAACTTTTTTACCCACTTGTTACCTCGTAAAATGCTCCGAAATGTCTCACGTCACCGTCGGTTAAATTCTCGACGTATGCGGGCATCTCAGACTTTCGCCGAATCAGTAAAATTTCTGAATTCGCCGCCGAAAAACTTGTGCCGTTCAAAAGCTCGTCAACTCGACTCAAAATCTTTTCAGCCAGCGTGTCAGGCGAATCGGTTTTTGAATCATCATCTGAAACTGCTGTTTTAATCAGCCACAGATCTTTTTCAAAAACTAAATTATTTGCGGCGGCGTAACCGATCGCTCCCGGAATACGGTTAAAAATTATCAGCGGCGGTTTAACTTTCGGCGGAGCCGCTAAATGGCAAATATCTGTTACGAGTAATATCAAATTATCACTGTCCGCAGACAGCGTTTGATAAATATACTTGCGGACATTTTCGGAAAATTTGCTCATTTAATTTTCAAGACTGCAATCTACTTCGTAATAAACGCCGAGAATATTTCGCATTGCAACGATCTTATAAACCGTTGCCGGAAAAGTTTCGCGGGCTTCAATTCTTAGCCTGTCCGACGGCAATAATTGCAGCGTTTCATTGTCAAAAATAACGGGAAAAGTAATCACATATTTTGATTTGCTGATCCACGTTCCCGATTGCGAGTCTTTCTCGCCGTTGCGGTCTTTTTTCTGAATCGTACACGGAATCGGTGTTGAGTTCGTTGCCGAATCTTCTTCTTTAACAGTTCCGCCTTTGCCGTCCGAAAACGTGTTTGACCTTAAAATTGAAACTAGATCAACCGCAGTTTTTGCGAAAACTTTGGTTAACCGTTGGTTTATTTTACTGACTCCGCAAACTAAACTCATTTATCTTCCGTGAAATGCAATTTCGTTGAAAATGCCGCTTCCGATTGATTCAGCGTAAAAATATCAGCTGATATAACCGTGTTTTGCTCGGCTTTTCGCGTGTAATTTTCAATCAATTTCAGTAGCATATCTGCTTTTTCCTTGCCGCTGAAACTCAAACCGCCGATGTTATAATCCGTTTCCAAATTCAATCTGTTGGCGATAACCGAACAAAGCGTTGATGCGGCTCTGTATAAATTCGGCTCAATCTCGGCAGTAAACTCAATTTCTTCATCTTCCAAAAAATGACAATCTTTGTCTGTATCTTGAACCAAAAACCGCAGTTGGTGTTTTTTGGAATTTGCTATTTGTGCCGCATCGTATGAAAAAGCCATTTTAAAATTTAGGTAGCCTTTGCTCTCGTGGAACGTTTTTTTGGCGTTCGGTTAAATGGTTTGGGTTTTTCAACTTTATCCAAAACTTGTTCAACCGGTTCAATTTCAGATGCAGAACTTGACTCCGCTAAGATTTCTGTTTGTTCAGCCTGTTCAATTATTTCAACTTCAGAATCAACTTTAATTTCGTTCGCATTACCGGTTTCAATTTTTTCGAGATAGCCGTTTCTTTCGAGAAAAACGCAGTTATTCCAATTACTTGCATCAACAGTCATCCCGACTTTTATCGTGATGACTGAAGCAAACAATCTTTTAACTCTATGAGTTTTCATAACGCTTATTGAACGATGCCGTTCCAAAAATAACCTAAATCCGCTCCAACTTTTTTCATATCAACAGACAATTCCATTTCGTAAATATCTGCTCTTTCAGCTTCCTCGCGGTATTGACGAACGCCGACCGCTTTGCCTAAGCCTTCAGAAACGTTTACATCCGCAAAAGTATAACCGGCACTTGGCATTTCCGGTGCCGGTGTTGGATTAACGTACCCAATCCAAGCACTTTTCCCGAAGTTGAAAGCCATCGAAGCCGTTTCACCTTCTTTTGCAGTGTTGACGATAGATTTAGCAACAAATAATCTTTCAACTCCGAAGACCTGAGCCATAATGTCCGCTGTTACTACACCGCGTTGCGTATATTTGATTTTATCGGTCATAATTGCCGACTCTTTCAAACCGTTGAACGCTTCAAGTCCAAGAATCATTGTGTTTGGCTCAAAACCTGTTGTTTTTAAAACAGCGGCTTTCCCGTCGTCACAATCTTTAACCGGCGTTCCGGCTGCATCATCGTCCCAAAAATGGGTTTGACCTGCACCCGGCGAAGCATTTCCTGCAATGTCAGTTCCCCAAACTCCCGTCTTAAAAAATGTATCAACAAACAATCGCTCAAGCCTGATTAACCCCTTCTGAGTTACCAAACCCACCGCATTACGGTCTAAGTTTAGAATTGAATCGGAGTTCTGACGGACTCGATCATAAACCGGGTGAGCAAAAGCGTATTCAGTGCAGGAGTAATTATCCTGTGAAAGCTCATAACCGCTTCGTGCTGCTTTAGTGCCAACCGCACGCGGTTTTGCTTCGTCCCGATACCAAGCATCCTTTGGAAAAACATAATATTTATCCGATGCTTTCGTTACATTGATAATCGGAAATACATTTAAAGCAATAAATGCCATTGCGTTTTGAATATAAGCGACGCTCATATTCGTTAATGGTGCGTCTATATGCACTTTATTTACGGTTGGTTGCATTGTGAATTCTCCTGATTTTCTTTAAATGATTTTTGCGGCTATTTTAATAAAACCGAAATGATTGTATCTGCCGCAGAACCTGCTTCTAATGCTATGGCGACTTCAACGCCTGTCGTTTTGGTAATAAGTTTACCGCTTGCGTTGGATTCAAGACCGGCTCCTTCAGCCACAGCCGCTCCGATTACGGCTTTTGAAACGCCGTGAACCATAATACATCCGACTTTATTTATCAACGGATCGTCCTGCAAAATACCAAGAGTTGCCTCGCCGCTCCCGGCAACTGCAAATTTACCGCCCGTTGCTGTCTTTACGGCATAAAATTGCTTTCCGGTCATATTTGCTGCCGCTAAACGGTCGCCGAGTGAAAATTGTGTTTGACTTGTTGCCATCTTTTTTCTCCTGTTTTTCTAAATTATTGTTGACGTAATGCCGCGTAAAGCTCAGGATTTTCATCACAAGCGATTGTATATGCGTTTTCAATCGTTAAATTTCGTTTTTCCGCAATATTTTTTGCGAGAATGTTCAACTGTTCTGTAGCTCCGCCGTTTTCAGACTTAGCCGATGATCCGAGTTCGCCGAACAATCCGCCTTTCCGCACCTGCTCCGCCATTGCGTTTTGGTCGGTAATATACGACGCAACCTGTTCGGAATCTTCTCCGAATTTCTCGGCAAGAGACACCAAAAAGTTAGTTTTAGCGGTTTTGTCACCTTCAAACTTTTCGGCTTTGACGCTGAATTTATCCTTCAAATCACGAAGTTTATTTGCCGATTTCATTTCGTTAAGTTGAGCTTCCATCGCTTTGAACGCTTCGGGACTTACAGGTGCGTCTTTTGTTACGGTTTCAACTTTTGCCGTTTCGGTCGCGGTTGCTTCCGTCGTTTCGGTTTTTGCCGGTAATGCTTCCGTTTTTTCGTCTTCTTTTGCCATAAAATCTCCGTTGTTTTTTTCTTCCGAGAATTTCTCGTTTTTTTGATTCTGAAAAGAATTTACATTATTTTGATTTTGGATTGTTTCAGATGTATTTTTCGCTTCGTTGTCGTCGTTATTCCCGTCGTCAAAATCTTCTGCATCGTCAGGCAAAAGATTTTCGCCGTTCAAAATACCGAAAGCGTAATCAAAGTTTCCCACGCGATCAGCCAAGCCTTGTTTGACTGCTTTTGCTCCGATGAAGCTGTCACCGCCGCCAAAGTTTTTTATGGCGAATTCAACTTTTATTCCGCGATTGCGGGCAATATCGGAATAAAAAACTGCACCTAAATCGTTAATTCGCGTTTGAATTAAGTTACTGCCTTCGTCGGTTGTCGGCGATAAGTTTTTATTTGGCGATTGCTCGTTTCTGAATTCGATTTCTTTCAAGCCGCGAAGTTTTAGCTGTTCCGTATCGTCTGTGTAGCAAGAATACACGCCGACGCTTCCGACTGTGGCGGTTTTGTTGACAACCACGTTGCCGCAAGCTGATGCAATCCAATACGCCGCAGAGCAACCGTAACCGTAAATATATGCCGTCATACGTTTTTTGCTTCGGGATTTATAAATTAAGTCCGCCAATTCCGAAATGCCTGTGGCTTCGCCGCCGGGCGAATGAATCAAAAATAAAATTGACTCGATACGAACGTCTGCCAATGCCGATTTAATATCGTTAGTCAATAACTCGCACGAAGTTCCGCCCGAATAATAGGTCATCATATTTGCCCTTGGGAATATCGCACCCCAAATTTCGATGACGGCGATTTTGCTGTTTTCAGGGATAACGGTGTACCGAGTTCCTTGCGGACGCTCACCCGCAACGGCTGCCGACATCGGCTCTTCATCTTGTTCGTACTTTGTATTTAAACTCGGATTTTGCCGAATAACCGAATAAGCACGTTTAAGCCAATCCGGTTCGATTGCCCAGAGAGCGTGTAGAAATGATGCTTCAAATTTTTTCATAAAATTAAATTTTTTCTTTTTTAACCGTCTTGGTTGGTTTTGTTTCTTTTTTCGGCGTGTTTGTCGCTGCTTTAGCCGGCATTCCGATTTGCTGAGTTATCCAATTTTGTTGTTTTTCGTCAAACTCGATTCCCGATTGCGAACAATGCTGCAAATATGTGCCGAGAGCTTCAAGGCTGATTTGCTCGACGGCTCCGTGCGTTAATTTCGGCATTCTCGCTGTATCCCAACCGTTTAATTTTTGGAGTCGCGGGATTGCTTGGCGATTAAAAACATCACAAATCGAATCAAGCCACGCAGATAATGCGTTACAAAAAAGTTTCGATTTATTATCGGATAATGCGTAGGAACCGGTTTCTTTTGAGCCGAGTAAAAGGAAATCAGCCATGACAGACATCATCATTCGCTGATCGTGTCGATCAATTACTTTCGACGTGTCAAACTCGCGTTTTCCACCTGTGGAAAGTAATTCAAATTTATAAAGCTGATTACCCTTCGAGTCGTAAGCAATCGGTAAAAGCATTCCTTCTTGCTCGTCGCGTTTCACTCCGCGAAGCATTTTAAGCAGTTCATTTCGCAAAGACGTGTCGTTTTCGTTCGCGTTTGGGCTGAGAATTTCAGCAGGCACATACATTACGGGCAGCCCTGCCAAATCGCGTTCAATTCCAACGCCTTCAATGTTTTCAATATTCGCCTTGAAGTACCAATCACGATAACCGCCGCGTAAGATAGATTTACCTTCAGGATTGTTTTTGTGCGACGATGTGCGAAAATGCAGAGCTTTAATCAACGGAATTGTCCGTTGCCGAAAATCGGGCGGTGCCGTCTGCGTCAGTCCGGTTACGTTTCCGTTATCGTCCGTTTCCCATTTGAACAAAGTTTCCTGCGACCGCAAAGCGAATTTTCGCCAACCGATTTTGCCGTCCGCAAAGTTCGATGACAGTTTTGCATCATCATTTTCACCGGAGCGACGAAGATAAACAATTTCGAGATACGACCAGCCCCAAGGAATCATTGAAAGAATTTCCGACAAAGTTTCTTGCCATGTGTCCGACAAATCTTTGAATAAAGCTCCGCGGTAAAACTCCGCAATTTCTTCATCTTTTGCATTGCCTGTTTCAAACGCCTCAACTGTCCACGAAACTTGTCGGGCAAGCATTTCAATAACGAAAAGCATCGCATTTATCGAAGAATCATTGGTCTGCATATCGCGGACAACTTTTCGCCATCTGTCGCCCGACAATTTGGTCAACGGTTCGTTGAACACTCTGCCTGCATACATCGGCAGACCTGATACGCCGATTTCGTCTAATATTTGGGTTTTCGGTTTCGCCATCTGCAAAGAAGTTTATGCGAAAATTGATTTTGATTGTTGCACCGGTAATTTTGAGTTATAATTTACGATAAAAACCAATATGCAAAATAACATTTTTCCAAATTATGATTCCCACGTTCAGTTTTTCAAGTTTGCAGGTCTTATTTCAAAAAGACTGATCCGTAAAATTATAGAGCGAAATTTTATTGAAGTTTTACGAAAGAGGTTAGAGTCAAATAACGTCTCTGAAACGGAGATTAAAAAAGCATTGAAATTTACCGAAATTCATTTTGAAACAAAGAGTATAATATGAGCTTAAATTTATTAGAACATTACGATAAACCGACTTGCAGTATTGTTGCAGTTTGTTCTTCACCGATTCGTAAAGAACGAAAGGTACTGCAAGGCTTAGTAAACAAAGCAGTTATAAATACAAATTGCAAAAAGAAAGGTTTTTCAAAACTCGATGGAATGTCGGTATTTAGCCGTGTGGATTTGTCGAACCAACAAGATGCTCACCGTTTTAAAATGCAAATAATGTTTGTCAACTTTAAATTTAAACCTTTGTTTTATTTGGTTACTTGGTCTGTTTATCCGAAAGGCGTAAGTCAGAGATTAGAATACCGAACCGTGAATCCGCTTCGAGCGGTTTCACTTGATTTTGATTTAATAAAGTCTGTTCCGTTTCAAGTCGGAGTCGTTGATTTGAAACCGGCTGCTTTTACCCAAGCCGTGAAACCGGAATTTATATTTAATCATTTTGGAGATACTTTTATCAGACTTGCTCAGATAACTCTTGAGAATGCCGTTCACAATTTATGCAAACCAACGTGGATTTCTGAGGATTCATATAAGCAACGAGTAATTAAAGCAACCGAGCCAACATTACAGAAAGATTGGCTGAACGAAGGTTGTCCACTAGCCACGCCACCAAATGAAAGCTGCGAAGATTACCACAAACGAACTTCCGGACTAAGAGTATAATATGAATCAAACAACACTAACAATTGTACCAGTAGCCGAGAATGCCGCGAAGGTTGTAACTAATTTTGAATACGATAGACACCAGCCTATTATTAAACTGAAAAACTTAAGCATTGAAAGAGTTATTCGGTTTGCTCACCACAAACTTAAAGATCAATACATTGACGTGCCGCTTTGGGAGTTCATTAGAGAATGTTGTTTTCTCAAAACTCCAACTGAAGCAATTGAAATTTGTCGGCAGCTAGGTTTTAATCCGTACGCAAATGCGGTTGACGAATTACCGAAAAGCGAATGTTTACAGTTATCGGGTTTCCTGGTTTTTAACGATACGACCAATACTTCGTACTTTCAAAACTGAAGGATTAGGTCAGCCAAATACTGTCCTTCGAGATGCCCATCGGAGCAACCGTAAGTTTTTGTTGAAAAATAAAATCAGGTGCCGCAGCGAGAACAAAGCCGTCTCCGTCATCGGGCGAACGATGTTTGCGTTTTTTGAAATCTTTTTTCGGTTCCAAGATTTTTTGGTCAACACCGGAACGGTTTCGCCAATCATACTCGCGTTCGCACAAATCAGCTTCGAGCGATTCAGGCGGATTGACAACGCACAAAGTTTTGATCGTTTCGGCGGCTTGATAATACATTTCCGTAACCAAATTATAATACTGATTATCGTTTGCACTTCCGCCGAACGGAACTTCTAAAACTTGAAAATCGTGAAAGGCTTTGATTAATTCATCGTCTTTGCGGAGCATATCAATCACGCCTTGACCATAACCCGCGTCAATGCGAATATGGCATGACGTAACGCCTTTATCAACAAATTTCAACACCGCCGCTTTAATCGCATCTTTATACTCGTAAGTTTCTTGCTGATAAAGTTCGCATTCCCGCCAAATTTTGTTTTGCCAGTGAAAATATACGGTGCCGACATCCGAACCCCAGCGAGCCGCATCAACGCCGATGCGGAGTTTGTCGGTACTTTCTAAGCCGGTCGGCTTTCGCTCGCAAGCTGCTTCATATCGTGCCGTCGGGATAATGGTTTTATCTGCCAACGTCGGTGGAGCAATACCTAAAATCCGCGTCATAAAATCCGCGTCGGGTTTGAAAACCGTTCCCGCAGGATGAATAATATCCGCAACTTTGACAGCGTAAGGCAGCTCGAAGGTGAATAAATCTTCATCGTGAGCATCCAAAACTTCGCAACCGTTTTCGATAGATTTTTCGATAAAATCACGCATCACGGCACCCGCAATTACTTCCCGACCTTGAACAACGTTCGGATGATAAAGAGATGAAATCCTGAAAGTTTTTGAATACGAAAATCGTTTTATTTTGTGAAAATAACTTGACCGTGAACGCGGGTTTGCGGTCATTAAAACGATTACCACACCGCCTGAAGCCATTGTTTCGATTGCTTTAAATTTCCAATCTTCGATGCCGTCCGCTTCGTCAACCACGAACAGCAAAAACGGTTTGTGTTTGCCTTTGATGCCTTCTTCGCCTGCACCGCCTGCGTTTGAGGTTGTTCGTGTGGTTGCAAAACGGTTAGGCGATAAATAAATTTGAGTTTTGTTAAGTTTCCCCGGCAAGCCTTTGCCTTCGCGGTCTTGCCCGATTTCCGCCCACGTCGTTACCAAATCTTGCGTCGCGTTAGTGTGGAATGTATAAACAACGGAATCAAAACAATCGAAAAACCATTGCACGGCACCTGACAGTAATTTTGTTTTGCCGATTCCGTTGCCGGATTCCACTCTGATCCAATTCTTGATCGTGTCGCCGAATTTCCAGTATTTTAATTCGTGTTCCTGAAGAATCCCTTTTTCAAAATCTCTTTTCTCTATTTGCTGTTCAACAGCAATTGAGCAGGCGTTGATAATTTCAGACTGACCCGGATGTTCATCATCAATACCGTCCCACGCTGACCAGCCGAGAAAGTTTTTGAAATAATTTGTCGGATTAAATTTATAAGAGGCGAACCTTTCCGTCTGTGGTTTGGGACCGTAAATTTCTAATGCGTGGGCGTATGCCGCACCGCGAAGATGCGGCGGAACTCTTTTATTGATTAAGGCAATAAATTCTTCATACGAAACAGCCATATATCAGCCCGTTTTTTACAATAATTCCGCAGGCAAGTCTTCCTCGTTCATTCCGAGCATTTCAGCCAGAGCTTGTTTCGGATTGACGTTTATTACTTTTGGAGCTTCAACAATGAAACCCATTTTAATTTGTCTGTCAATGCCGCCGTAAATAATTTCCGCAGCGGCTTTATTGCCTGTTTTGGCTTTGACTAACGCACCCAAAGCAATTGCTTCAATGCGTTCGTTTGCAATAGTTTTGTATAAATTCACATCGTCCGACGTTTCTTTTTGAACTCGTTTCAATTCCGCTTTTAAATCGCTTGAGATGGTCCCGATCGAAACCGTTGTACCTTGTTTTTCCAGCAATTTAACAATCTGCCGCACAGTCGCTCCGGCAACGCGAAAAGCCCAAACGCGTTGCCGGCGTTCAGCAATAATTTCTTTTTGTCCGGGAGTTGTCTGATTTGCCATATTAAACTAATACAGGTGTTTTACCTGTTAATAAATACCAACGCTCCAGCGTTCCGGCAAGATATTTCGGCGATAATTCAATGCCGCGACATTGTCTGTTGAGCATCTCGCATGCAATCAGCGTTGTTCCGCTGCCTAAGAACGGCTCGCAAACTATGCCATTTTTGCTTGTCATTGCTTCAATATACGAATAAGGAAATTCAACTGAAAACGGTGCCGGATGGTCAAACATATTTTGTGAAACCGTCATCCTCGAGCCGCGATAAACGGTGCCGATTTGTCGCTTGTCGCGGGTAACGTAATTCACTTCTTCGCGTGAAATGTCGCCGTTTTGTTCGCGTTTGCATAATGTTTTTTTGATTTTTCCCGCCGAATCATTCGGCACGGTCAAATTTAATTTTTTCGGTTTGTTTCCGAATATAAAAATAAACTCGTGTTCAATTCCGAACATTGCCGTTTGTTGAGCAATTCCGCCCGGAGTCATTTTGTCCCAAACGTTCCAACTGATTAATTTTAATCCGCAATTTCGGGCTTCAATAATAAAGTCGTCCCAATATGTTACGACCTCGGAGTTCTTCCTGACGATTCCGAGATTGACGACTTGAAATTCTGCAATGGTTGAAAAATGTTCGATAAATTTTGTAATTTTAGCCGCCGACAAATCCGTCTTGGTTTCGTACGTCCGTTGATCCAAATAAGGCGGAGACGTGAAAAGCAATTCCGCAGATTCGGTTTTCATTAATTTATCAATAATTGCTTTATCGGTTGAATCACCGCAAATAATTCTGTGGCTGCCAAGAACCCAAATTTCCCCTTCAGCGGTTTTCCATTTAGCTTGAATTTCGTCGAGCGAGTTTAAGACCGTTTCAGTCTGTTCGTCTATTCGAGCAAATTCTTCTTCGTTACTTCGTTCGGCTTCAGGTATATCGTTTGAAAGAATATCCTGCCAATTTTCGGGGAAATCTATGCCGATGGCGGATAGGTCAACGTCGCCGAAATGCTTTGCCAACAAATGAAAATCCCATTCGCCTTGATGAGTATTGTCAATCAAGATAAATGCCTTTATTTCGTCTTCGGTGAAATCTTCGGCGGTTTTTACCCAAGAATCGTCAATTTCCTTGTAACCGAGAAACTTTAACGCTTCAAAACGCTTGTCGCCGGCTATTATTACCGGATCGGCAAACGACTTAATAATAATCGGACGTTTTTCTAAAAACTTCGGATATGTCCGCAAATTTTCACAGAGCGTTTTAAAGTTTTCGTCTTTAATAATTCGCGGATTTTCTGTGTTTCTTATTAATGCGGAAATTTTAATCATTTTTAGGAAACCAAATAAAACCAAAACTTTCGCCATTGACGAACCAGCGTTTTTCGTCTGCCTGAGCTTCGACAATCTCAAGATGACTGCAATTGTTTGATGATACGATTCTTCCGCCTTTCTCGGCGAGCAACATTAAAAATTCTTCTGCGTTCATAAATTAAATTCTCCTGATTTTAAATAAAATATCCGTGAACCTTGGTTTTTCCGCGAATGATTTGCAATGCGGTTGCCGCGGAATTTTCTCCACTACTAAAATTCAATAACTTGTTACCTGCCAACTCGTGCCGTTCCAGAACTTTACAGGTTTAATGTCCCAACTCGTGCCGTTCCAAACCTTTAGCGGTTTTGCTTGATTTGAGTTCAGCCAAACTTTGATTTTTCCGCTTGATAGTTGAATTTCAACGAAATATTCATCATCAAAAATCTCTGAGCCGTAAACGCCTGATTTACTGCTCCGAAAAATATCTGATTCCGGACTTTTGATTGCCATTATCCGTGTGCCAGTTTTCCGCTTCCTCTGACCGTACCGGTTGACGTTGTAGAGCAAAGCATGATTAAAAACAAACAAGATTCGTTGGCGATTTCAGGCAACCCCAAATCTGCCCAGTTGTAAATAAACGATAAATTTGCCAGATTTTGCGGCATTGACGAGCGTTTTCTGGTCGCAGTCACTCCAAAACTTCCGGCTGTTCCGGTTGAAATTGATAAAGTTACCGTATTTACGCTTCTAATAAATTTGCCTGAAGCGGCGGCAGGAATTAAACCGTTCAGAGGTTGCATAAAAGACGCTCGGCGAGTTGCCGCTAATGATAGTGTGGTCAAATTACCACTCGTGCCGTCGTTGTAAGTTACATTTACGGTCGCAACTGCAACGGTTGCACCTGTATCCGTGTAGTATTCAAGCCACCATTGAACATCCGAATAATTAGCATCGCCTTTGCGAGCATCTAAATTATTTGTTGCCAACAAAGCCGATAAATCCAGATTGACTGTTTGAGCAGTTATCAGATTGCCGACCAATCCGCCGACGTGAGCTAATCTGTCGTGCAATTCCAACGTAACTGCACCGTTTGCGGTTGTGCCGTCATAATAACCAAAGTAAGACGTTGCGGGCGATGTTTGCTGAGTAAATTGAAATGCTCCGATCAGCGTATTATTGCAAACTGCAACGGCGGCAGGAATTGCACCTTGACCGGGTTGTCCGGTTGCTCTCCAAAGTGAATGAAATTGAGCCGCCGCCGTGTTGGCAATCGAGGCTTTATCAATAATCAAACGGCTTGAATTATTGGCTAACGCATTTATTAACTGGTCTCTGTTTGCAATCATTTAGTTTGTATCCACCCATAAATCACCTATTTCAGGCGATGACGGTGCCGTATTTGAAACGGTAAGTTTCTTGTAATTTGCCACCGGAATTACGTTGTCGCCAACTTTTTGATAAATAATTCGATCAGACGTATTAACGCCAATTTCGCCGTCCTGTAAATCAGATGGTGTCGGCACATAATCGGCTGTTGCTCCACGCTTTGGTTTGACCGGTACCGGCATATCTAAAATGTCCCGCCGTCAAGCACAACATTATCCAAAATTACGCCTGAAACTGTTCCGCCTGTGATGTTCACTGCATTTGACGCTTGAACTGCCATCGAGCCAAGCCCTAAATTTGCCCTTGCGACAGTTAAATCGGATAAATTTGAAAGCGTTAAACTTGCTTTTGCGGCTAAAGCATTGGACATACTTGTCGCAAAATTTGCATCGTTGCCCAAAGCTGCTGCCAGCTCGTTCAACGTATCCAAAACGCCCGGTGCAGAATTAACAACCGCAGCAATTTGAGCCGAAACATAATTAACCAAATCCGGCTGATTTGTAATTGTTCCGTCGATATTCCCCCACGTTCCTCCCGCACTAAGTGCGGCAATTGCGGCAGTTACAAATGCGGTAGATGCCGCTTTTGTGGTGTTATCGCCGGGATTTGGCGTTGGAACAATCGGGGACGCTGAAAATGTTTTGATTCCTGCCACCAATTGATCTGTTACGAGCCGCATAAACGCTCCGGCTCCGGCAACTGCTCTGATAGATGTTGCATTTCCGTTTCCGTCATCGCCGTAGCCGATATACAAAGTATCGTCTGTTTCATTATACGAAAGTTCGGTTGTCAGCAATTCGGCAGGAGCTCCGGCGGCTCCGCCGTTTGCTCGTCTGCGTTGTCTTGTTCGTGATACTGCCATATCTAAAAATTTCCTCCGTCTAAAATTATTCCGTCAAATGTTCCTTGTTCGCCTTTGTCGCCCTTGGCACCTGTTTCGCCTGTTTCACCTTTTAAACCTGTTTCGCCTCTTAAACCTTCGGGACCTTGTTCTTTGACTGAAATCACGCTGATTGATTGCTCTTTTACCAAAACCGTTTTGATTTCAGGCTCTTTGATAGCCACTTTAAATTCGTTTTCTATTACTCGAATTGTGTTCATATAACTCGAATTCTCCCGATCAAAAGCGGAGTCGGCACTCCTAATGCGTTGACTATGTTTATGAAATATCTGCCTGTTGCGGGTTTAAGCAACGCGGTATCTTCATCGTTGACGGTAATCGTAACTTCAGCGGTCGGTACATTGATATTTATTGTCAAATTCGGCGGAGTCCAGTCCTTCCCGTTATCCCAGCGAATCTTAAAATTCGCAGTGCTTGTTGATAAATTAACCGGCACATCTTCATTATTGACAACTTGCAAATAATCAAACTTCAAAATCCAAACGCCGCCCGCAACGATTGGATTATTGTCTAAATTGTAAGTTGCAAAACTCATTATTTCTTGTCGGAAATCTGCTTGATTATTTCCTTAAATTCTTTAAATTTGTCGCCGATATTGTTTTCCATTTTGGTCAACTGTTTTTCAAATTCGGCAAACTTTTCGTCTGTTCTTTTTTGCACTTGATTGCTGACCGCCAAACTGAAATGTATTTCCGCGTTCAACTTATGCTGTTCAAGCGAGGCGGCGAGAATTTTAATATCTGATTCAAGAGCTTTCAGTTTCTCATCTGTGTTCAGGAGTTTCTGATCGTTGCGAATCGTAATCACAAAATAAGTGACTGCCAATCCCGCAACAAAAATACCGACTGTAATAATATGTCCGAGCGTTATTTCCATTGGTTTAGTTGGTAGCGAAAGAAATTAATCCCCAAAGAATTTTAGTTTTCTTTCGCGGACGAGCCTCGTAAATTTTTATTAAGTCTTTTTGTGCAGCAATAACGCCGTTTTGAGTGGCGATAATTTGATTGTTGGCAGTATTCAATTCGGTTTGTTTCGCCGATAATTCTTTCAGATTCGCAATTAGTTTTTCAGCTGATTCAAGTTCTTCCAAAACCTTTGTAAGTCTTTGATTGCAAACAACTAAATCATCGTCCGAAGTTATATTTACGCCATTCGGTGCAGCTTGAATCGTTCCGGTAGCGTTCGCAGAATTTGTCGCCGGCTTCTGTGCTTGTGAAAAAACTGCTGTCGCGGAGCTTAGAATCAGTAAAATTATTGTTAGCGATATTCGTGTTAGATTGTGCATTTTTAACTTCCTTTTGAATTTCAATTTTTGAATTTGCCGCGACATTTATTTCCGAAGAGTTTTCAATTATCTTAGTTTTTGCTTCATCAATTTTGTTTTGCTCGCGTTTGGTTTGGCACGAATTAACAGAAATCGAGACAAAAACAATTAACAAAAAAGCGGCAATTGCTCCGGCGGAAATATACCAATAATCAATCAGCAAGAAATAAATCAGTTTTGGTTTCATAATAAATTCGCCTCGATCACCATTGCATTCGGGTTTGCTTTCTCGAACATATTCCACGCTTCGCCTTCAGTTGATGTTTTGCCGTCGAATCGGTTATCCTTTACATCATCTTGACCGCCGACGCATTGAATAATCGTTCGAGTTTCTTCTTGGCTGCCGATGCGATACCTCAACTCCACACGGTTTCCGCCATGAAAATTATTTACAAAATCTGTAAACTCGGTCAGAATTTCACACCATTTATCGGAATCTTCGATGTGCAAACTGCTGTCTGCGTTTGGTAACCCGAACCGTCGGTCAATAAATTCTTTAATTTTTTCTTTGGTCAAATCGGTCATATTTATTTGGTAAAAAGGCGAACTTTTCAATCCGCCTTAAGCTCTGAAATCTTTGTCTTAAACTCTTTACTCTGTCCGCTCGGCATCAGGCGATCTGATGTTTGCCTTATTCCGCTTCAACGAAACCCGTTTCGGCGGCAGATGATAAATTGAATTGTCAAAAATTGTTGATTTTGTAATTGACCCCGGATTCGCTTCAAAGTTTAATAGCGAAATTTCAGGTATAAGCGGTTCACGAATTCTCCGGCTCTCGGCAACGGAATAAACTTCAATTACTGCTTGTGTAAACGGTGCGAGTGCCGCGACCGTTTTTGTCGGTGATGCCGATTCGGTATTTGATTTCCCGACATCAGCGAAAATAGTAAGACTGAAAGCAAAGATCATCATTGCAATCAGTAAAGAAAATAATTTTCTCATTTGTTCTCCTTCCATATAATGGCGTTATAAAAATATCGAAAGTATGGTTGATTTCAACGTTTTCGGCTGTTCCGGAGCCGGCACGATTTTGACGTTGTTTTCAACTTTCAGTTTTGAAATAAAATATGCGTTCACTTTTTTTACAATGTGATAAACCACATAGCTTGCGATAGTTACAATTAAAATCGTTTGAAAATGTTCGCGTAAAATACCGGCAACCGCTTGAAAAACCGATAAGAATATCTCCTTTGCCGTTCCGTCCGACAGCCACGCCGTCAAAAAACTCGGAACCGCAACCGCTCCCGTAATCACGCCGACAATACTTGTCCAAAGTTTGGTTAAAAAGTTGCTTGGTTTTGTGCCTTCAATTTGAGTTGGAATGTTTGCTTGATCTTCGGCAGGACGTTCGCCTTCAGTAAATTCTTTGGCAACAACAGGCGGTAAATCGTTATTTAATTGAATTGCTTCGCCTACGCCTTCCGTTTGACCTTCAACCGGCTCGATTTGCGATTCTTGCAGTTGGTCAATTACATTAGAAATATTTTCAGCATTCACAACCAACGATTTTTTAAGAATCTTTTCAAATTCAAGAGCATCTTTTTCGATATGTCTTCCTACGCTCAAAGGCGAACCTTTGACATCGTAATTCTTATCGCCGTTTACAATTCCGCGAGCATTGAAGTGATCAAAACCTTTTGCCGTTTTGTAATCGTCTAATTTCCTATTGCCGCGAAATGTCCCTCTGTGCATTCCGATTGTCATCACCGCAAACGAAATGTCGCCGTCTAAAACTTGTCTCGGATGTTTTACTAAATCCAAGACCTCTTTGGAACGAGTTTCAAATTCAGCAACAATTTCAGGAAAATAAGTGCGAAGTAATTTATCGTGCTTTGCGAAATTATCAAGCCAAGTAAGCTGAATGTCGCCCATCCCGAAATACGGATAATATCGAAATGTTTTTTGCGTCCGACGAACTAGGTCATTGTTGCCTTGGTAAAAATCTTTCGGGTTTTCGGCATTCGGATTGCCTAAATAATAGGCTTCCACAACCGGATTAAATGTCCGGTTTGTTTCGTGTTTAATTTGAGCAACCGAGTTTGCGATCTGCGGAATACTGTCCCACCAGCCGTCATATTTCTCGTAAAGGCGGAGCAAACGACTAAGACCTTGTACTTGATAGTTGTTCAAACTGCCAAATTTACTGCGATACTGTTCAAAAAATGTGTTTCGGTCAAAGTTCATAAAATTCCTCTTACGAGATTGTTTGAGACTTTACCAAATAAAACTTTGCGATTGTTGCGACTAGCTTTTCTCAGCTTTGCCAAGCCGTTTTTCGTTTGCTTGACAACTTTTGCAAACGTAACCTAAATCAATCTCCGCATAGCCTTTGCCAACAGGTAATTCACAATCAGTACAAAGTTTTTTGAGTTTTTCATCTTTAATTTTCGGTCGTTTATAAAATTGAATTGTCGCACCGTCGTTGAAAATTTTGCCTTGTTTGGCAATTTCCAGATCGCCGTATTCAAGCAGGTTTGCAATTGTCAACTCAAGCTCGTCAGCGGAAAGTTTGGTTTTTTGTTTAATTGACCGAAAATCGCAAATGCCCGTATCAACCGCCAAAAGAACCCGTTTTGAAGCAGTTAAAATTTTATCCGCCAGAAGAGTTTCATCCATTTCTTCCAGAATTGCTTCAAAATATCGCTCCAATTTTGGATAAGCCGAACCTAACGCTTGCAAATGATTACGCAATGCCTCATCGTCCGTAATGTTGCGTTTCGGATTGCAAAGCATACAAGTTCCGCCTTTCAGTTCGTCCGAATTTTCTATTGCCGCCACGCGAATTTCAGTCGCCAGCCTGTTACGGATTTGCCGATGGTTGCGGATTATCCGCATCTGCGAAGTTGCCGGCAGTTTAGCGATTTCAGCGGCTTTTTCAGGCGTAATTCTTCCGGCAGCTACGGCATCAGATAAAGCGGTTGTTTGGTTTTGAGTTTTTTTCACTTGTTCAGTTCTATGCGTTCAGTTCTAGAAATTCAAAATGGTTTTCGTGAATCAGGAAACCGCCGTTTGCTCGGTTCCAATTCGGGATTACGACCTCGTACGTTCCGTCGCGGTAACGATAGTCTTCAACTTCGTAAATTTCGCCGATTAGATTCTTGTACCACTCGGTACCGTTCGATGCGATGATTTTTATTGATTTTTTCTCTAAACTCATTGTTTTTGCCTGTTTTTACGAGCAATTTTGCTCAATTTTGATTAAGTTTCGTTATCAGACTCATATAGTTAAGTGTTGATAAATTCGCTGTTCAACACATTCGGCTTTATTTTCCATTTACCGTCGGGCAGCTTCTCGAATTCATCGGGAGCGGCTGCCATCGCCTCTTCAAACTCGTCAATAAAGGCTTGTTTTTCAAGTTTTTCATATTCCGCGGTGCTGAGTTTTTGAAGCCTGTCGGAAAGAATTTTAGCTTTAGTGTCAATGTCAATCGGCAACCGCATAACGTCGGGATTCTTTTTGACATAGTTGTCGAACATCCTTTTGCGAATGCCCGCTGTCAGTTTGTCACGGTCATCGTTGCTCCAATTAATCGGCGATTTTTCGTTGTTCATAAGTCTCCATTCCCTGTCCATTTAAGTTTTAACCGCTCAAATTCAGCTGAGTATTGGTTTTTCAACTCCGTAAACTCCGCCACAGTTTCGGTGTTTTCTTCCCGCCAATCTTTCCAGCTTTCGTGTGTTAATTTCCACATTTTCCATTCAAAAGTGTCGGGCTTCGGTTTATACGGCTTTTTTTCGTATCTGCAACATTTAAGGCAAAGCATCGGCGAATCTTTTTCTGTCGGACGCATTGATCGGTGTTTTCCGCAGAAATATAACCCGCATCCGATTTCACCGCCAAACATTTGACTGCCGCAAACGAAAGAAAAACCTCTGTCAATTTCTTCATCGCACCGGGGATGGTCGCAGACTGCGGGAACGCTGTAACCGACATCCCTCTTCCAATTTTCATCAAATCCGACTGAATAACCCATAACTTTCTCCTCTGATTTTTAGCCGTTTTGCATTGCCAAAAGTCTTGAAATTTTGAATTTCAAGACTTTTGCACTATTGACACGACTTTTGCTGAATCGCATATAAAACTAATACCGAGTGCATCAATATCAGGTTCAATCAATCCATTCGGCTCGACCACATAAACATCACCAAACGGCATTGATGAAGCATAGACTTTGGCAGAATTCAGATCGGTTGTGATGTAAACCTTGTCGGGTTTGCAATGCCCGTCGGTTATGTCGCCCGCAGAAACGTTTTTTCCGATATTTCTTTTGCCCGTAACGGAAGGCGGTAAAATAACATCGCCTATTTTTAGTCTTTTGACTCCGCCGTGATAAAACTTCATATTTTTCCTGATTCCAAACGTGAAACCTTAGCGTTTAATTCGTTAATTTTTACCAAAGATTCACGCCAATTCCAATAAAATTTGTCGCAAAGAATATCAGCGTATTCCAACTTTTCTTTGTGTATAAACGGAGCTTGTTTGACAGTTTCGATAAAATAACTTTTTACATACATCAGACCCGCGTAAGGCGGACACTCATCAATTGAAATTAGATTTTCAGGTACAACGTAAAATATCTTATTCGGTCTGAATTTTGCTTCTTTGGTTTCAGTCATTTCGATTCGTTTACGCGTTCCCGATTCTTTGTCAAAAACCCACTTGCCCGTTGTTTTTTTATATGTGCCGGTTTGTAAAATCGAATGTTTCTCGATTTTCTTTTTATCCGCAAAATAATCGGATCGGCTGATTTTTATTTCAAATTCGTAACTGTAACCATTTTGTTTCAACACAAAGAAATCGCTTTCCCAAAGAAATATAAATTTATTCGCCAATTTATATTTACAATTTCCGTTGTATTTACTGTCTAAAAGACTGATGATTGAAGTTTCTGAATGTTTGTTTTGGTTTACTTTTTCCATTCAAAACTCCAATTTTCCAAGCCGATTTTGACAGCCGATTTTTCAATCAATTCAACATAATTCCGCTCGATCCATCGCCGGTTTATGTCCGTTCCGCCGACGATGAAAGTTTGCTTTTCGCGGTCAACGTCGTAAAAACTCAGCGAATCAAACCAACTCTTAAAAACTTGCTCGTTCAGAACCTTTTTGATTTCCGCAATCAGTTTCAACCAATCGGCATAACCGTCGGCTTTTTTGTTAATGAATTTTTCGTAAGTCGGCTGCTCAAATCCTTCAAAGTCTTCATCTTCAGACGGAATAAATTTGCCGACTTGATGCGGTGGAATAACGGTTTTTTGGTTATTCAAAAGCTCACGGTAGGCGGTTAAAGCGAACTTCTCAACCCTTTCGGGAACGTATCCGGATTTTTCGACCAACACGCACTCCCAAATCGCAAAATCCTTCACGTTTTTACAAACTTGTTCGGCAAAAATTGCGGTTGGCTCGGCTTTGTAAATTCTCCGAAACAGGTTGACGGCTTTGCAGTTTTCAAAACTTAAATTTTCTTTTTCGGGAGAGAGAGGATTTTCCGCAGTAGTATCCGCAACCTCTCTCTCGGTTATCTGTTCGGTACTCGGTAATATTTCCCTAGCCGCCCGCGTACGTGAGAAATGTCCCCTTTTATCGCCCGAAATGTCCCCTTTTATTGGTTCAAAATGTCCCCTTTTATTTTCGGATTGGTTCAAAATGTCCCCTTTTATTTCCTGTTTTGGCTCAAAATGTCCCCTTTTATCGCCCGAAATGTCCCCTTTTATTTCGGATAATTTTTCTTTGTTGATGAAAACTTTTGACCTGTTTCCGCGACCGCGTCCCGATTGAAAATTGATAAATCTTTCATCGTGCAAGCGGTGTAAAATCCGCTTGCCTTGCTTTGAACAAACGTTGGCTAAACCGGATAAAGTTTCAATATCGCTTTCCAGACATTCCGCGTTATCAAAGTGTTTATCGGCGATTGCCAACATCATTGTCCGCAGCGAATTTTTCAACTCGCGGTTTTGCCAAACTAAATTTTGCAGTTTTAAGCCCATAAATTTAATACGCGAATATATACGGCTGAATCGTGCCGTCCCTCAAAATCTTGTCGGTCATTTCATCGCCACGCATCTCAAGTCCGCTCCAACCGTTCGGGTAAGTTTCGTTTTCGATTAATTGAACGATTCGTGTCAGTTCTTGAAAATTGATTAAAGATATTGAAGGTCTGTTTGTTTTTTCGGCAACGGAATTGATTTCTTCTTGAAGAATCTGAATTTGTGCCAAAAACTTCCGTCTCGCATCCAGCGTGAGCGGACCTAAACGCCCTTGATTAGCCGCCAATTTTCCGCTTTTATTTATTTCCCCAAACTTTCGCAACCTGTTTTCCGGGCGTTTCATTTCCGCGTAAATACCTCTAAGTTTCATTAGCGGCGACAAATAACCCCAATTTTGCGGAAACTTTTTCAAAATAGTTTCGAGTGCCAAATCTCTTGACGCGAGATTACAACCGACACAACCAGTCCGAGCGTTAATTTCCGTTGCCTCATCTCCGCCGTAGCTTTCTGCGATCATCTGCGTCGGAAAGCCTTCATCGGGAGCAAAGAAGTTCAGCCAATCCCAAACGTGGCAAACTCGCCAGTGTAGAAGCGGTGCAAGTGTATCGTTCAATCCTTCTTTCGCGGACTGCTGTAACCAACCTTGTCCGCATTCGGCACCGTCTTTTGAGCAGGAAAAAGCAATCCTTGAATCTCTGACCGCCGACTCTCCAAGACGAACGCCGGTAATCATCAAAATCTTATCTTTTCCGAAACCTTGATAAACGAACTTCTGCCAACGTTCCGACCAAACCATTTCGCCGAAACCTAATTTGACCGCTCGTTTTTCCAACGCTTTTTGCATCGGCTCAATTTTCAGTTGCGAAGTACACCATCGGAAAGTATTTGACGGCGGCGGAACTCCGCGACCTAAGATGTAAACAAAATATCTGTCGTTAAGTTCAGGCAAAACTATTTCCGTCTCGATTCCTTTTCCTTTCAAAGATTCGATAATATTCATTGCCGAATGATGCAGTGGTGTCAGTTCAAGCCGTGTGTCGGCGTAAAATACGATAAACGATTTTGGTTTTTTGATTAAACCTTTAGCAATAGCGGAGGCGATGAACGTCAGAGTTGCCGACGAATCTTTTCCGCCCGAAAACGCGAGTGCTAAATGCTCGTATTTTTCCGTATATGCCGCCATTGATTGGAGCGACAATTCTTGTGCCTGCTCTAAGTTCAACCTTGCGTCTTCAAATAATGTCGGATTGTTGTTCATATAACTTTATTTATAATGTTCCGCTGTAAATAAACTCGGCTGATCCGAATTGCCGAAAAATGATTTAACGAATTTTCTTTTCGGTGTTTCACTCGCGTTTTCTACAATATCTGCCTTTTTTATCTCCGAAGTTCTGCCGAGCAGTTCGTTTCGTTTTTCAACCAAAATCAACGGCAAAAAATCAGCGGCATCGTCCGACATCGAAATAAGCCGATTTCTAAGATTTTCGGCGTACTCTTCAAATCCAACTTTCTGCGGAATGTTAATTTGAAAGATGTTTCTCATCATATTCTCGACCTGCCGTGTTGACGGCGATAGTTAAATCGCCCGTGCAGTTAGGTTGAAGTTCTTTATGTAAATCCTGCATTTCAGTAAATACACCTGTTTTAAGTCGATGAAAAACGGCAAGTTTGCCCAGTCCGTAGCGTCCGAAATTGCACTTGTCGCACGTCGCGGAGTCCAAAGTAAAACCTTGTCTTATTAATTTTCGTTTCATAATTATTTCGGAAATTCTTGGCGTTGATAAAACTCGCTCCATTCCGACATGTCCGCTCCGTGGCGGTTTTTCAGATGAAGTTGTTTAGCCAACCAAGTGCCGTATTGTTTCATCCAAACAGGTACACCGGCTTCATTAGCTTGTTTGATAAGGCTTTCAATCCAACCCGCTTCACACGGGCGATATTTATACTTACCGTTTTCGTTTCCGCTCTCTCCGCCGATTATCAACCAATCTAAATTCTCAAAACTCGCAGACGTAATCATGCCGTCGTTCAGAAAGTCTATCTCGCCGAGAAGCGGTTCGGCAGACACGAAAGTTTTGAATTTAGATTTTTTCAATTTCAAATCGTCAAGTTCTTTCAGGCGATGCTTGCGTGCATCGTCTTCGATTGAAACGCCGAGCCACACATTTTCGTAACCGTAACCCCAATCTGCGGGCAGACGTAAGGAAATGTTTTCGGGTCGTTTGGTTAAAATCTGCCATTGATGCTGCGGATTATCACGAATTATTTTCCAAGCGTCATCACGCCACTCGTCGGCTTCTTCGATAAAGAAATCCGACCATGAGCAAGTGAAAATCTTGGACGGCTGTGTTAATGCCTTCAAGGTTTTGTTGACGGTTTTATCCGAAACTTTGGCGATATTATTGCCGTCTTGACCGAATCGAGTTTCTTTATCCCGAAACATATAACAAAACTTGCATCCGGGACTTACTTTGCGGCAACCTTGCCAAAAATTTACCGTCGCATCACACCACGAAATATCTGTAATTTCACTCATAAATTCTACGCTCTAAGTTGTTTGCGGTAATCTCCGCGTTTCAAGCTGCGGCTTAATTCCATAACTCGAATCGCTTTTTCAAGTTCTGCCGGCGACAGTTCTTTGGTATCTGTCATGTCTGATTCTTTATTTGAAAATAGGCGATTTCGTTGAACAAATGCTTCGTAGAAAATCTGCGATTCTTCTTTATACAAACGGTTATAATATTCGAACTTGGCAACAATCTCGACATACTCGGCTTTTGTGCAATCTATTGAAAAATTACCCGGCAAAGATAGTCTTTCAATGTCGGCTTCGGAGAATTTTCCGTAACCTTGGATTTTACCGTTTACGCTGACAACGACTTGCATCCAGAGCGGTGCGTCTTCGGTTTTAAGCGTAAAAAAGAAGTTTTCCGTTTCTTCGGTTTCAATATCTGAAAAGGAAAATCCGCATTTTTGCATCAAGTTTTTCAGCAGGTTTTCAGCCGAAATTCTCTCACCTTCATAGCTTCCCTGTTCGGAAAGAATTTTTAATTTTTTGGCTAATTCGATATATTTACTCATTTACGCTTGCTCCAAATTTTCTAAAAATTTCTTTGCTTCCGATCCACAGGCTTTATCGCACCAAACATTGTGTACCGAGACCGGCAAGTTTCGTTTCTTGCCGATTCCGCACTCTAAGTCGGCTTTGGTCGGATGACCTTGGAGCAAAATAGTTTCAATTACTCCCAAACGAGCGACTGCGGCTTTGGTGCGGTCAGAAATGTTCTGCGGCAGATTCTTTTCCCGCCAACCCTTGAAAACTCGACCGAGTGCAATCATCGAATCCGAGCAGACCGTTCCGCTCCATCCGTCAGGCATTGCTTCAAGAGCTTTGGTAATCGCAATTTGTTCGGTGTGGTTATTCGTAACCGAGCGGTTCGGCGGAGCAGGAAACGCCTTTGAATGTCGCCCGACCTTCGTTAAAAGCCGCGGCGAATTTTTCATCAATTTTCAAAACGTAATTAAGCTCACTCGGCTTCAGTCCGAGTAGTTTTTCGATCTCGGTCTTAGTTTTTACGTTCGATGCAAGTTGCTTGACCAAGTTGTAATCAAAGTTACGCGTTGTGTTTTTCATATTTCACCTTCTTTTTCTGGGTTCCATTTGTCCGAGAACGGACGCGGTATCGGCGGAGTTTTTCCGGCTTCAACAGCAATCAAATATTCTTTGAATAAATCAATGTGCTTTTTATGTTTTTCCGTCGCCAGTTTTAATCGTTCTTGAGCGTCAAGCAGCCGATAATCAATATCAAACTCTTTGGCGATGGCGATTATGTCAGATTGCGAATTGTAGGTTTTGTAAAGAATTTCGCCTTTTTCGCAATGTAAAAACATAAAGGCAATCCGCTCGACAATATCAATATCAATTTTTTGCAAAAACGCTTTACGATTTCCAAGTTGCGAATTCGGAGCCTTTTCAGGTGTCCAAGTATCGAAGATTTTCAGCAACCGACTGACTTTTGACGAGTCAACCAGGTTCCACAAACGCACCGTTAATTCAATCAAAGTATCTGCCGGGACGTTTAATAAACCGCGAAATTTAAACGAACACTCTTCCAAAATTCGCATTCTCAGACCTGTCCCGATGCCTTCGTTTGCTTCGCCCTCGACAACGCGAATACAAAACAATTCTTCTTTGCGGATCAGTTTATCTTCCGACTCCGCTTCAAGCGTTTTGATTGTCGAATTTCCCGACTGCGATCCGTGCTTTTTGCAGTTCAAATCGCGGCAGATAGAAATTGTTTGCAGTTTGTCGTTTCCGTCAATCTGCAACGCGGTTTCAGCCGATTTGCATTTGCGGTCGTTCTGAATTTTTTTGAATTCCTTATCGCACAAAGCGTCGGGAAATTCTTCTTGACGTTTACTGCTGTGCCAATAGACAAGCGGAATTCGTGCGTCCGATTCGCCTGAATCTTTCACTAAATCAATTGAAAGTTTGGCTTGAAGTTCTAAGATGTGATTATGAGTTTTTTGATTGTGGCAAGTCCGGTTTAAGCATCTGTCTGATTTTGCGGTTTGCTCGCCGAATAAGGTTGCATCCGCTCCGGTTCGCTGCGGGCATTTATTACACGCCAAACCGGACGGCAAAAGTGTGGTTGATTTTTTGGAAAACGGTGCGTTTGCGAGTTCAAGCAAAATGTTTTCATTGATAGTATTTCGCAACTCATTCAATGATTTTGCTCTGGATTCGCGTCCATGATAATTGGATTTATACGCTTTTTCCAGTATTAAAATTTGAAGCTCTTTGGAATACTTGGCAATTTCCAACGCCGAGCCGAACGGCAGACAACCTTCCTCGAAATCTTCTAAAACTTCGGGAATTAAATCCTTTAACTTTAAACGGTTGGCGATATAACTGTCAGTTTTGCCGACTCGCAAGGCGATTTCGTGAACGCTCAAATTATAAGTTACGGCGAAAAAAGTGTAAGCGTCCGCTTCATCAATCGGGTGCAATTCTTCACGCTCGATATTTTCAAGCAGCTGAATTTCGAGAGCGTCTTGATCGCTCAATTCGCGGACGATACACGGAACTGTTGTTTCACCCGCAATGCCCGATGCAGACCATCGGCGTTCGCCGGCGACAATTTGCCATTTATCAATTGTTTTATTTTTGCCGTTTATTTCCCGGATTGGTCGAACAGTGATCGGCTGAACAACACCTTTGCGGGCGATGCTGTCCGCGAGTTCGTTCATTTTGTTAATATCAAACCGTTTTCGTCTGCGTTCCTGGATCGGAAAAGGCGACGGGACAATTAAGCCGATCTCAATTTGTTTAATTTCGTTGATTTCGTTGATTTCGTTGTTTGCCGTTGTCGGTTTTGGTTTCGGTGCCATTTTGTAAAACTCTCCTTGTGTAAAATCATCTTTTCAGCCGAATCGGCTTTTTTTTAAACCATTCTCGCTTTAACTAAATAATTGAAATACATCTCAACCGCATCGTTTGTCGCCAGTGCCAATCCGCAGTCAAATTCGCCGTTACGAAGTTCAAAACCCGCTTGCATCGCCTCATTCCAATCGTTTCGCTTATAGCAGTCTTCGATTAAATTAATGCGGTACGCTCGAAGTTTGCCGGTCATTTCAGCCGTATAATTTCGTTTCAATTCGATTGTTTGCAGATTATCGAATTTGGCTAATGCAGCGTTCGCAGATGCTTCGTTGTATTTCAGATTTGCGGTAATTCCGATTAAATTGTTTCGCAGTTCATTTTCAATCGGATCGGTTACCAAGACTTTCGCCGATTTCGGATTATTGATTTCGGTTTCTTTTTGCAGATGTTGCAGATGCCCGATGAAGTGTGATGCCGCTTTTTTGGAAAGCTCGTCGAGTTTGCAGGTGAAAAGCTCGTCTGATTTAAGTTCTTCGTCAACGCCGATCTCGCGGGCGATTGCTCGGATCATTCCGAGTTGCTTTCTTGTAACCAAATCATTAAGACTTTTCGCAATCGGATTGCCGTCAAACTTCGCCACGGGTTCAAGGTACGGCATATCGGATTGTTTAGCGTTCGGCTGATGCTCGTTCGCGTAGATTTTGACGGCTCTGATATGTTCGCAGCGGAATGCGTTGTCGGTTTTGAAGTTTTCGTTAAACATTCGGCAAGTGCAGACAATCTTTCCGACCGGGTTCAGAGTGATTTCGGAAGAGGTTCGGTCCGTTAAACTTGCGGATAAAACGATATATGTTTCTTGAAACTTACTGACTAAGTTCATTGCAATTAAGGATTTGGCTTTGCGTTCAAGATCGGCTTCGGTATTTTTTTGCGGAAGATTTACCGCTTCGCCACGGATGTCGCTCAGTAATCTTTTGAGTTCGTTGCTGATCGGAGATTTACTTGAACCGACAACCGACAAGGCAGATTCGACCTTATCCCATAACGCTGATTTATGTTCTAAAACTTTTATTTGTTCGACTAAACTCATAAATTTACGCTGCCTTTTTAACTGCACTCGGTTTCATAAATTTATATTCTTTTGCTTTGCCGATTTGCGGCTGTTTCGGTTGATGTTTGTTTTCTTCGATCCAAATTTGCACGTCCGCGTCGTGAAAACGCACTGCAGCACCGTCTTCGCCGTAAGGTTTTACTCTTGAAATGTTGAGCTTGTAAACGGCTTTTTCTTCCATATCAAACATCTCGGCGAGTTGTTTTGCCGACCAAAGTTTGACCGTGTTTTGATTTTTCAAATGCTCGACAACCGCTTGAGCGGCATCGGCAATCATTTGTTCAAAACCTTTGAAAATCATTTGTGAACTGTCGTGATTCATATTTTAAAATTCTCACTTTCTCGAATTCTTTTGATCGCTCGGAGATGGGCGATTGCATCGTTTGCCACTTCTCTGACTTCCATACATTCCTGTTCGATTTCCGCCAGTTCGCCGGACGTGGCGTGTTCAAAATCTCTTTCAGCTAAACATTTCAGAAATTCAAAGGCTTCCTTTAAAAAGTTTTTCTGAATCTCTTTCTGCGATGTGTTCAGCAGATTTTCGGTAAACTCGCTTTCGAGTTCTTCGTAAACACGGCGGTTCAGCGTTTTCCCTGCACCTTTATCGGCGGCTTCATACAAACGGACAAACTTTAAATAATGAGTTAGCGGCGAAACGTTGCCCGATTGAAGCGGGTTTACCGTTTTAGGTTCGCGTCCGTGCGATCTGAACCATTCGTCGGATTTTTCGGTGATCCGCTGAAGTTTGCCCGGCAAACCTTTAAAGGCTTCTAAAATTTGGTGAATAATTTGATATGCTTCCATTTGCTTGTGATTTGAAAGAAAAAACAAGTTTTCTTTTTATCTTGATTCTTTTAACCTCAATTTATCAGGTCTTTGAAAACTTAATAATTCATTTCTGAGATACGTTTCTCAGTTCGTTTTTTCAACGGATATGCCGAACTCTGTTGCATTCAATGCAAACTGTGGCGGAATTATCGGCATACCGTTTCCGCGAGTTTTGTGCCGCTCGGCGAAGTCCAGCAGATCGGCTAAAAGATAATGCGGCGAACGTTCGTATTTGCAAAAGTTGATCCGCCCTTCGTTGCGAAACCTTTCCAGCGTTGACGGCACACGCCGAGCATCGCCGCGGCTTCGGGCGTTGAAAAGGTCAGCCGGACGTTATGCTTCAAAAACCGGTTTGATTGAGCCTCTAACCGCGGCTCAATCAGACTTAACAATTTATCGGCGATATATTTTGCGATGTCGTCAAAACTCATAATGTTTTTAATAAAAATCAAGACGGCTACTCGTTCACCGTCTTGATTTTTCTATCGGAGGAGAGATATGGACATCTCTCGTTTTTTCCCTTTCGCGGGAAACTTGGTGCGGACGTTGCAAAAAGATTGGTAAAAGTTTGCCGGTTAGCAGCCGCTCAATTCCGTCCGCGTAAATTTTCAATCAACAAAATTTGCGGTAAATAATTTGAAGTAAAGAACAAATCCGCAAATAAAAATCAATACCGCGATGGCGACAAAAGCCAAAATTTTGCGAATCATTTCTTCTTTTTCGGCTTCAACTTGTTGCCGTTCAACCGTTTGCCGGATTCGCATACAATTTGCCGAACAAAATTGCGTTTCGCCGACAGCTTCTTTCTGCTGACAATTCAAGCAAAATCTAAAATTTGTAATCACAGGCATAGTTTCCGGTTGCGGCTCTTCGGCGGTTTTGCCGAGAAACCTTTGCTGAATTTTCTTGCTGATTTCTTTAACCTGTTCCGGCGATAATCGTATTTTTTCCGGATAGGTAAATTCGTTTGTATTCGTCATTTTTCGGACTCCTTTTCGGTTTTATCGTCTGTCGTATCAGTAGCGATGGCTTGAATATCGGCATCATATTTCGACGCGTCGGCTTGAATGGCTTTAATATCTTCGAGATATTCTTCATTTTCCGCGTTTTTGATTTGCTCTAAATCCTCGCGGAAACTATTATTTTGCTTAGGCATTTCACGCCTCCTGTTAGGTTGTGATTTGTTTAGGCTTCAGATTTACACCGATCAAAATCTAAATCTGAAGCTGACTGTTTTTTTTACTCGCCGTGTTCTCTGTAAAATCTGTTCATATCTTCAAAAGTCAAACGCGGACGGTGTTCTTCAAAATAAATTCTTGCCGCCAACTTTTCAGCTTCTTCGGTTAAACCTTTTTCGACGGCGACTTCGTGCAGTCTTTTAATTCGCTTAAAGTTAAATAACTCATATAGTTGTGATTACAACGTCTGATGACGTGCAGATGCACTTGGTTTTCGGCAGATCGGGTTGATTGATGTCATATCTCGCCCCGCATTTTCTGCAACACAAGATTTTTATTTTCTTTTTGACCTTTTTCATTTTGATACCTCAGTTCAGCCGCAATCGGCGGGCGTATAATGCGGCGGATGGGCGACTGAACTCAATTATCAAAACTTTGTATAAATCGGCTTAAGAAACTACTTACCAACTCAAGCCGATTTATTAAATTAGAAACTCTCAACATTAAGACTGACCGTAATCGAAAGTTTACGGATTAACCCGGTTGCGTCAAAGTCCGCCGACTGTTACGCCGTCGCGTAATCTTTAAAAGTGCGGACAGTTCGCGTCTCCCACTACACAAACCGTCCGCGTTCGGCGAATTTTGCTCCCACTCAAAACTCGCCATCCATTGAGTCCTCACCCCTCAACGAAACTTGGTGAGCCGACAAATAGCGGTTTATCGGCTCGTCCGGTGCGGCAAGAAGCACATTAAAACCACTCCGGAATCTTAATTTTCAAATTTGCCGGACGGTCAACGTCTCCCACACCGTCAACCGTCCGTTTTCCCGTGAATGCACCTCACAACACTCACGAAACTTGTCAGGCAGTTTGCTCACTTATTCGGTAATGTGCCTGCCGTGTTGAAACTGTAATCCCTGCTGAAATCAATTCCTTTAATGCACCTTCTACAGTTGGCTTGAAGAACAATCCGTCAACGGTGATTAAATAATGAACTTGCTTTCCTTCGTATTTTTCAAAATCCGTTCCTTGCGTATTCGATATTTGAGCGAATTTGCTCATCTCATATTGAGCGTTCCACCAGTTAATTTCGCTCGGCAGGATTTCGGTGTTCAAAAAAGGTGTTCGGATAACTTTGATTTCGACTTCTTTTAATTCACCTTCTTTTGCAGAACCTCTTTTTGCTAACCGATCCGCACTTTCTTGTTCCCACGCCGCGAACTTTGCTCTTCTTTTTTCTGATTGTTTGAATGCCGCTACATTTCTTGCCATCTTTTTGCTCCTTTTGATCGTTGAAATCTCTTTTTTGTTTTAGCCTTTGAATCTATTTTCAGAAGGTTTCCGATTGATTTCGTTCAATCTAAGAACGAGTATAGACATTTTTTGTCTAGTTGTCAACGTAAAATGTCTAGTGCAAGGCAATATTTGCAGAATTATCTAAAATAATTTCTTTTATTGAAGATTTGCACTCTTTTGTCATAGCGGAAAGTAATTGAAAAGATGCTGAAACTCCGCGTTCCGCTCGTGAAATCGTTTCAGGTGCAACCTCTAACCTTGCGGCAAGTTCAGTTTGCGTAAAGTACTTCTCTCTTATGGTTTGCAGTTTCTTATTATCGTAGTCAGATGCGTTCATTGTGATTATCATAATTTTTTTCATTTTACTTGTCAACGTAAAATGTCTAGTAAAAGGTGGTTGAAATGTTTAGGACAAATTATGTAACCTTTTCCGAAGTGGAAAATACTGAAAAAATTAGAAAGTCTTTTGGTTTGTGGTTTCAAACGGAAAGAGAAAAGACAGGAATTACACAAGAGGCGTTAGCCAATGAAATCGGTTTAAATGTTAAGTCTGTCTCAAGAATTGAACGCGGCGAAAGCGGGACAAAAAGGGCAACGTTAATACAACTTGTTGAAGGCGTGAACAAACTTTCACACGGGTATAAAATCAACATTGAAACCGCATTAATGAAATACGGGTTCGGGTCAGAAAATCAAACACCGTTATCTGAGGCTGAAAAAGATTTGCTTGAATTGTTTGGTAATCTTCCGCTGCATCAGCAAGAAATGATGAAAAATTTGATGCGGGATTTAAATAATAAGCCGGAAATCGGAACGCTGATAAAACCGAACTTACCCGAAGACGTAGCTTTGCCGAACAAAGAAGCCGCTTAGGTTTAATTTTTAAAAATGGAGATATTTTGCCCACAATGTAAATCCGATAGCGTGATGAGTGTCCCGATGGCACACGAATCCGGAACAATGACGGGCAAAGTTTCAATGTTTTCGGTCGGCGTTGATGCAGGTGTAATCGGGAGTCGCGGAAAAACTTCATCTCAAAGCCTTTTAGCTCAAAGACTGAAACCGCCGATTGAAAAGAAGTATAACGATAAGTTTTTCATGGCTTTATGTGTGGCAATAATTTTCGGTGTATTGGCAAGCGTGGTTATCGGTTCGGTTTTTCCGTCCGTAGGAATTTTAAGCGGATTATTGACGGGAACAGGTTTAGCGGTTTATTTGTTTAGGAAAATAAACAAGCAAGCAGCAAAAGATGATGCGGAGTATTTAACGGCAAGAAAGCAATGGCTTAATTCTTGGGTATGCGGTAAATGCGGCAGTTGTTGGACTTATTAAAAATTAAATTCGCCTCAACTCGAAAACACACTTCAAACCTTCCGCCAAAGCAGACATATAAATGATTTTTGTAAATTAGTTTTTAGACCAGACCTAAAAACTCGAATAATTTAACGATTAACGGCTTCGCTGTCGGTTGTGATTGTTCGGCGGCAAAGCAACTTGAATTTTGCGGGCAATTCTTATTTCCCGTTGACTGTCCGCCATCGGCAAAAATGAAAGTTGACAGAACCAAAGTTAATCCGATTGTTAAAGTTGTTTTTTTCATATTATGTTGTTCCTTTACTCGGCAACTTGAATTGTGCCGATATTTAATTAAATGAATATTTCCACGAATCTTCCAAAAAACTTTACTGACGAGCTTTTCAAAAAAGGATTGTTTGAGCAGTGCGACGCTGTATTTACCGCCGATTTTAACGAATCGGACGCGGATAACTTGTTGCGGCACGGATCAATAAAAGGCTGTCTGCTCCGCCACAGAGAAGCTGAAGTGTTAATTTGCAAGGCTTTAGAGATATTTGAAAAAGAAAGTATTCAAGAAAAAACTGCCGAGTGTTTGAATGAATTAGCGAACGTCTTTCAGCGATCAGGTGAACTCGCAAAAGCCAAAATATATTTGAAACGAGCAAAAAAAATCAAAAATAATTATTCGCTAATAGTGGAACAGATAATTTTACTTGATGAGAAATGCTTTGCCGAAGTTATCAAACTGATGCCGATTCAAGATACCGATTTTTATATTACTGCAAATTATCATAATAATTTAGGCAGGGCATATTTTGAACTCGGAAACTTAACTGCGGCAATTGAAAATTATGAGTTTGCCAAAGAATTGTTTGATTTGTGCGAGCATTCAAACTATTCGGCGAGTGCAGAGAATAATTTAGCTTTATGCTATCTTCGCCAAAAAGAATTTACAAAAGCTCATATTAAAGCAGATAACGCCGTTTCGATTCACCTCAAAAATGAAAATTTTGCCCGTTTGGCTTCAACCTACGACACAAAGGCAACCATATATTTTGCCGAGAAAAATACTTTAAAGGCTCTTGAATTGATAGATAAATCTATTGACCTGCTGAAAACACACGAGCATATTTTCTATTTACTTGACAGTTATGCGACAAAAATAAAGATTCTTTCCGGATTGCGAAAAAGTGAAGAATTACTGCATATTTTTGGTCAAGCCTACAGTTTAGCCTTTGCCCGGTGCGGACAAACTTGGACAGATAAATACGTTCGATCAATCGGTCAAATGTTATTTTCCGAGCAATATACGGAAAATTCCTGTATTTTGGAAATTGAAGATATGGGAAACAAATATTTAAGTTTTTCAGAGGATTTTCAAAATTCGTCGAATCTTTTTTGTGCAAGAACTTTGCGTGATGAAGTTCAAAACTTCGGCGAGCTTTCAGGAAGTATTGTCGTAATTTCCGACCAAATGCCGGAACCCGGCGAATTAACTGCAATTTTGGAAAAAAATACGAACTTAGTCGAGATCGGCATAATGAAAACGATTACAGGTTTGACGGTTCTGGAATGCTCGAACGGCACTACTAAAATTTTCGGCAATGAATTTCGAGTTCTCGGCAAAGTCATCGGAGTCGGCACGGAAAACGGTAAATTTATCAATGTGGAACTGTTATGACTAAATGCCGTGATTGCCGAAAACTTACATTTTTTATTTTCTACACGCCGAAATTCTGCGTTCATTGCCGATCGGGAAATTTAGCAAGATTCAGTTTGCGGGAATGGTTTGAAAATGATTTTCGCAGACGATTAAAATAAACTTATGAAAAAACAATTATTAACTTTAGCTTTCTTACCTGTTTTGTTCGCGGGAATTTATGGGCAAGCAAAACCACAACCTAAACCGGAAACTCAAAAAGACGACACTAATCAAAGTGAACTTGAAACGTTCCAAGGAAGAAGCGGCTCTGTAATTATTAAAAGTTACAACAACTCAGGCAGTATAACCATGAGAGGCGGCGTTTTAGACTTTTCTGTTACCGAACTTAAAGATGCGTCAGCGGCTTCTCTTAAAATTAAAGGCGTTCTTATTGAACTTACGCCGAACGATAAATATGCCTCGTCATCTAGGATTTTCTTGGAATACAAAGAAATTGACGGACTTTTGAAAGGTATTGAATATATCAAAAAAGTTGATAAAACAATAACCGTTTTAGAAAATTTTGAGGCAACCTATAAAACCAAAGACGGTCTTGGTTTAACTGTTTTTAATGATTCGGGAAATACACTTTCACTCTCAGTTCGGGTTGGCAGGATTGGAGCTAAAACAGTATTTGCAGAGCTAGTGAAATTAGATGAAATTTACGCAATCATCCAAACAGCTAAAACAAAACTTGATGAATTAAAATAAACTTATATGAAAAAACTAATACTACTCTTGATTTTCACTTTTGCCGTGCCTGTTTTCGCCACCGGCGATTTGGGTATGGGCGGAAAAAACGCGGTTTCTGCTCGGAAGTTTTCTTCAGCTCAACGCAGGCGAAAAAAGAAGCGTGAACGCCATATATGGCAAAAGAACTCGCAGAGAAGAAAACACTTTCTTTGCCGAGACGGTGCAATTTCACACTCAAAAGGCAGGCGTGGAGCGTGTTCGGGGCATAGAGGTATTTTAAGACAATTATAAATATGTTAAAAGCAAAAGGGTACGAATTAATAAAAGAATTAGGCAAGGGAGGCTTCGGTCAAGTTTTGTTGGCGGAAAATGACAAGAAAGAGCAAGTGGCTATAAAATTCTTATTAGATTTGAAATATAGAGATAATTTTGCAAGAGAAGTTAAAAATCTATACAAAGTCGATAATAAATTTGTAATTTATATTTTTGAACATAATTTAGATGAAAACCCTCCATATTTTGTAATGGAGTATTGCGAATTCGGTTCGCTTAAAAAATACTGTGAAGAAGTCAACGGATGGGAAAAGGCGGCACAGGTTTTGATGAATATCATTCAAGGTTTGCATGGCATTCATAAAACGGGAGGCTTCCATCGTGATATAAAGCCCGACAATATTTTGATCAAAAAAGACGAAGATAACAAAATACTTTACATATTATCTGATTTAGGTTTAGCCAGGGTGTTGAATTCTTCAAACAACTCAGAAATAACCCAGTCGCCACATGGAACTGAAGCCTATAAAGCTCCCGAACTTTTTATGCCAAATGCGGTTTATACGCAAAAATGTGATATTTACTCACTTGGCTTAACTATGATAAAGTTTTTGACAGGATCGCTTCAAACTAACTTGAAATATTCCAATAAAGTGCCGAAAGCCTTAACTGACCTTTTAAATAAGATGGTTTCTTTAAATCCGGAACACAGACCGAGTTTACAACAAATTGCTAAAGCTCTTACAAACCTCGCAAACCCGGCTCCAAAAGTAGTGATTACAAAACAACTAACTACTTTACAACCTTCTCTACAACCTTCTTTTGGCGAATTTCTGCTTGGTGGTTTGGCAATTTTGAGCGTTGTAGCACTTTTAGCCGGCGGCGAAGAGAAAAAGTGGGATAAAAATGTTGGTCGTTATCGCGGCAAGAATGGAAAATTTCGCTCAGAGTAGTTTAATATGGCAAGCATCACAAAAACAGGCGACCGCAAATACTTTGTCCGCGTTTCATCAGGCGGCGGTTCGGCTCGGCAGCAGAAAACTAAAGTTATTCGCGGCACTCGCGGAGACGCTAAAAAGTGGGCTGATTTGCAGGAAACCGCATTTGACCTGAATGAAATTGCCGATATTAATTTAAAGTTGATTGATTTTCTTGAAGACTGGCTCGACAAAGTAATGTCGAAAAAACTCCGCAACGCCACGATAAACAGTTATGCAACGATGATCAATCTGCACATTGTTCCGCGACTCGGCAAAACCCCGTTGATAGATTTAAAATCGTTTCAAATCCAAAAAATCATTACCGAAATGGAGTCGGCAAACCTGTCACCGCGAACAATTCAATACGTTCATTCAATCCTTCGCGGAGCCTTGAACTATGCGGTCAAAAAAGATTTACTGCTCACTAATCCCGCGTTAAAATGCGACCTGCCGAAACTGAGTAGAGCTGAAAAAGAAGTTTTAACTTTGGATCAGGCAAAGAGGTTTATTGAACATTCGCGAACCGTAAAAAACGGTCTGATCTGCGAATTTTTACTTGTTACAGGTTTGCGTCCGTCGGAATGTTTGGCGTTGAAATGGTCGGATTTTGATTTTGCGAACGGGACTGTTTCTATCACGCGTGGCGTTACGAACAAACGCAACGGCGACGGCGGTTATGAATTTCATCCGACCAAAACGAAAAAATCGAATCGAATGTTGCCGGTTTCAAACGAAATAATTACCAGACTCCGCGAGTATAAGCGAAAACAAAATGAACATATTTTACTTAAAGGCTCAAATCATGAGCGGCTGGATTTAGTGTTTGCATCGGAAGCCGGAACGCCGCTTCAGCAAAAGAATTTTCGTGATAGAGTTTTCAACAAAGTCCTGAAACTTGCAAATATTCCGAGTACGATCACGCCGTACTCGATTCGGCACACTTTTGCTACGTTGATGTTGATGAGTAATGAAAATATTAAAGTCGTGCAGGAGTATTTGGGGCATTCTTCGATTGCCGTTACAGCTGACACATATTCACACGTTACGCCGATGATGAAAAAATCCGCGAGCGAAAATCTGCAATCATTGCTGGGATAAATATGAAAAGAACACCCACAACCGATTTTGAACAACGTGCCGGAAGCGAGCTAACTAAGATGTCGCTTGAAGAAGGTTTTGAAAAAGATTTCGTTTTCGGCGGCGATTGGGACAGTCAAATTACCCCGAAACAAAGAATTGCACTTTGGGGTTTAATAATAAAGTACGGAGAAAAATTTCCAAGTGAAATGCAAGATGTGATCGAACAAGTTTTTTATGTTTATTATGCTCAAATGGAAATAGCTGTCACTGATATTGAGAATTCAACAAGGGCTTTAACATTCAAACTTAAAAACCCTTATCGGTCATAACAATTTCGCTACACGCATACTACACACACCAACGCGGAACGGTAAGTATTGTTTTTATTGAAAATCGAAGCAAACCTTTAAAAACAAAAGACTCACAGCTACTGACAGATACTGAGAGAGAACGTTGTAAGAGATTTGTAATCATCAGGTCGCGGGTTTGAGTCCCATCATCGGCTTAAATAAATACAACAAGTTAGGCGAGTTTAATGACTCGCCTTTTTCTTTTACTCACACCTTTACTAACACCTTTGCAGAAAATTCCTGTTTAATTTGCTCAAAAGTTCCGTTTTTCAATGTGTAGCATTTTGGTTCAATTTTGCTTTCACATTTCAAAAACAAACATTCCTGTTCGCCGATTTTTGCAAAAAAGATTTTTTCCGCGTGGTTGATTTTAGTTTCTGTTTCGTCTTGATTTGTTGGTTTCATTCTCTTATCCTTTTTTTACCGGTAATCAAATTATTTATGGTTTGAAAAGAGGCTTTCCAAGATTCGCAGTTTTGGAAAGCCTTCTGCTGTTATTTGGCTTGTTTCAAACCTTGCCGATAAATGTTTGCCGTTGCTCCCGCGATTAAGTGATAACAAACTAAACCTTTTTCAGATGCTTGACACTCGCATACGCCTAGTTTTCGCCATTTTGAACATCAAACCGAACGTGATAAACGTTTGAGTTATTTGACGAATAAACGACAAAAAGTCGATCTTTAATAAATTTCACTTTCGGCTTTAATTTCTTGCATTTTTCGATTGCCCGTTGGGTGTTTTCCGCTGTTAATTTAATCATTGCAGTTACTCCAAAAGTCTTTAATCTAAGTTGTTTCCAACTAACTACTATTATATCGCATACGATAGTTTATTGCAAGTTGTAACTATCTCTTGCGATAGATTGATTTTTCGGGCATAATCTTGCTATGACAGGATTAATAACTACAAGTGAAGCGGCGAAAAAGTTACACGTTACACCAATCAGAGTGCGGCAAATGATTCGTGAAGGAAAGATCACGGCACAACAAGTCGGGCGTGATTATGTTATCGAAGAAAGTTCGCTTGAATCGGTTAAAACTTACGGCAAAGCCGGAAGACCGAAAGGCGAAGCAACCCAACCGCTTACCGAAAAGCCGTTTAAGACGATTTTCGACATTGAATTTGAACAAGGTATTTCTTTGGCGGGTTCGCTCGACAGCGGCTTGGGCGATTTATCAACCAACAAAAAATATATGGAAGGCTTCGGAACAAAGAAAGCCGAAAAAAAGGCTTAACTGAAACGTAATGAAAATAATCGCTGATACGGGCGTAATCGTCGCTTATTTGGATAAACGCGACAACCGGCACGATTGGACTATCGAACAAATGAAGGTTTTACCCGCACCGTATGCGGTTTGTGAAGCTGTCATCACCGAAAGTTGTTTTCTGCTCAACCGACTTCACAACGGCAAAAATAATGTTTTGGCAATGCTCAAGGCGGGTTTATTGACGATAGATTTTTCTTTGTCCGCAGAAATCGAAGCCGTTCAAACTCTGATGAACAAATACGACAATGTGCCGATGTCTTTAGCCGGTGCGTGTCTTGTCCGAATGTGCGAATTGACGGATAATTCCTTTG
Source organism: Acidobacteriota bacterium (assembly GCA_031430435.1). Taxonomy (GTDB): domain Bacteria; phylum Acidobacteriota; class Blastocatellia; order Pyrinomonadales; family Pyrinomonadaceae; genus JANNVK01. The sequence goes on along the minus strand of JANPBM010000049.1, from coordinate 2,737 downwards.
TATTTACTTTAGACGGCGATTTTCGGATTTACCGCAAAAACGGCAAAGATGAAATTTCGCTGATTATTCCCTAAACAATGAGAAATGAATCAAAATTTCTAACTTCTTCAATTATTGATAATCGCAAACGTGGTTTGGTTGGAGATTTTTTATCTGAAAAAATCACTACCGGCTCAAATCTTTCGTTTGTTTCCGCTTATTTTACGATTTTTGCTTATGAAAAACTCAAGGCTAGACTTGATAATATTGAACATCTGCGATTCCTTTTTGGTGAACCGACATTCATAAATTCGCTTGGAAACGAACAATCAAATAATCGAAAGACAGCTATTTTGGATGAAAGCGAAAGTATTTCTTTAACACAACAAATTACCCAAAAAAATGCGGCAATCGAGTGTGCTAAATGGTTAGCGGAAAAAGTCGAAATCCGTTCGATGGTTAAACCTAATTTTCTTCACGGCAAATTGTATTTGATTGAAAGCAAAAACGGCGTGAAAGAAGCCGTTGCGGGAAGTTCAAATTTTACCGTTAACGGGCTTGGTTTAGGCGGCAGACCTAATATGGAACTTAATCTGATTGTCAATGACAGACGCGATCTTGATGATTTGGAAGGTTGGTTCAATGATGTTTGGAACGATAATACAGGTTTAGTTGAAGACGTAAAAGAAAAGGTTTTAGAGTATTTGAGTTTGCTGTCTGCCGAAAATGAGCCGCAATTTATCTATTACAAAACACTTTTTCACATCTTCGGGAACTATTTGCAGGAACAAGAAGAAAATCGTTTGCTTGACGATCGCGGCGATTTTCTTGAAAGCGAAATTTGGAATATGCTTTACGATTTCCAAAAAGACGGCGTAAAAGGTGCGATCAATAAACTTAATAAACACAACGGCTGCATTATTGCCGATAGCGTCGGGCTTGGGAAAACCTTTGAAGCCTTAGCCGTAATTCAGTATTTTGAACGGCTGAATTACCGCGTTCTAGTTTTATGCCCGAAAAATCTTTCGTCAAATTGGGAAGTTTATCAATCTCGAAAGAATAGTGAATTAAGTCCGTTTGAGAAAGATAGTTTCAGATATGAAGTGTTTTATCATACGGATTTAGGTAGAACTTCGGGCAGATCGGTTTCAGAAGGAATAGAGTTTGAAAATTTTAATTGGGGAAAATTCGATTTGATTGTGATTGATGAATCGCATAATTTTCGCGGTAATCCGGTTGATAAAAGGCAAGACGACGGAACTACAAAACCCAATCGGGCAAAGTTTCTTTTGGACGAGATTATAAAAAAAGGCTTGCACACAAAGGTTTTGTTGCTTTCCGCAACACCCGTAAACAGCGATTTGCGAGATTTGCGAAACCAAGTTTTGTTGATGAACAAAGGCGAAAGCGACGGGTTATATGAAAAAACCGGAATTAGGAATATCAAATCAACGCTTGAAATCGCTCAGAAACAGTTCACGGCTTGGGCAAATAAAGAAAAGAATCCGAATCGAAATGTAAAACAATTGCTCGAAAGATTAGACTCTTCATTTTTCAAAATGCTTGACGAAATTACGATTGCTCGTTCACGCAAACATATTAAAAGTTTTTACGACCTTGAAGCAATCGGGAAATTTTCAGAGCGTTTGAAGCCGATTTCTGTTTATGCCGAAATTGATTTGCAAGACAGATTTTTGACTTATGAATCAATCAACGAACAAATTTCAAAATATAAACTCGCGGTTTTTAATCCGTCGGCGTATGTGCGTTCGAGCAAACGCAAGAAATACGAAGAACTTGGAGCAAACAAAGAATTCGGCTTCAAGCAAAGTCAACGTGAACATTTCTTGATCGGAATGATGAAGGTGAATTTCCTCAAGCGTTTGGAAAGCTCGATTGAATCGTTTGAAATTTCTTTAGACCGAACCGCCCGAAAAATTGAAGAATTAATGAGAAGAATTAAACATTTTCAAAGTTCAAAAGATGCCGCCAAAACGTTGAGTTTGTTTGATTTAGAACCGAATGAAGCCGAATTTGAAGAAAATGACGAAGTAAAAGAATCGTGGCGAGCAGGCAAAAAGTTAAAGTTTGATTTTGAAGATTTGAAACTTGATGAATGGCTCAAAGATTTGGAAGGCGACAGGCAATCTTTGGTTTCACTTTACAATAACGCTTCGGCAATTACGCCCGAACGCGATGCAAAGCTCAAGCAACTAAAAGATTTAATTGCGGCAAAGGTAAACAATCCGCTTAATCCCGACAACAAAAAGGTGATTGTTTTTACCGCATTTTCCGATACAGCAGAATATCTTTACGATAATCTGAAAAATTGGGTAAACACCGAATTGGGCTTAAATATCGGTTTAGTTTGCGGCAGTTTCACGAAAACAACTTTTGGAGCAAACAAATTTGCCCATCTTTTGACTAATTTCTCGCCGCGTTCTAAAAAGCGTGAGAAAAGTAAATCAATGCCGCAAACCGGCGAAATTGATATTTTGATTGCGACCGATTGTATTTCCGAAGGGCAAAATTTACAAGATTGCGATTATCTTATCAACTACGATATTCATTGGAATCCGGTGCGGATTATTCAACGTTTCGGGCGAATTGATCGTCTTGGCAGCACAAACGACAAGATACAATTAGTTAATTTTTGGGCGACAAAAGACCTTGATAAATACATAAATTTGAAAAACCGCGTTGAGGCGAGAATGGCGTTGGTTGACGTAACCGCAACGGGCGAAGACAACATTCTAAA